>CAZGSU010000065.1:0-25295 GCA_964528615.1 uncultured Acidobacteriaceae bacterium
CTTGGCTTGATTGGATTGTAGCGCAGCCAGCGGTGCATGGCAGAACCTCGCCACTCAAGAAAGTACAGGCCTGAGCAATATTGAACAGACAGCTGCTCGACCCAGATTTATCCTAGAGCGTCGAGTGATATGGATATTCAGAAGATACTCACGGACCTTCGGGAACAACGCGACTTGGTTGACGCAGTCATAGAGGCGCTTCAGAAGATCGCGCAACAGCAAACGCGCCGGAGAGGACGGCCACCCAAATGGCTGACAGTGAACCGCATCCACGCATCGAAGAATGGCGCCAACGGCAGGGTGAATGGGGCACTTGCTTCGGTTACTCCAACGAAATCCGGCGGGAATTCCACGCTCGCGGCGACTGGCGGGGGATCGGCGGATTGAGCATGTCTGATCGGTCATCGCTCCCCAGCAAGACGATACTGGTATACAGTCACGATCACGCCGCCTTACAGGTCATTCGCGACTTCCTGGAACCCCTCGGATTTACCGTCGAGGTTGCGCCTGCGTCCGAAGTAAACTCAGTGGCGGATCCGTCGTAAGTCGGCTGCTATGGAACCGGGTAAGTCAAGTCAAACGATTTTGGTCGTCGACGACGATTGCGCAATTCGTACGCTTGTACAGGTCATCCTGGAATTTGAAGGATATGCCGTGCTCATAGCCGAAAGTGCAGAGACTGCAATGAAGCTATACAAAGAGCACCAGTCCTCGGTTGCGCTCTTGTTAACCGACGTGGTGATGCCGAATATGAACGGGCTGGAATTAGCCGATCACCTCCTGCGATGGACCCCGCAATTACCGATTCTCTTCATGTCGGGTAGCGAGGACGCTAGCCGCGGTTTCGGTTGTGTGGCCAAGCCATTTACGGGAACCGGATTGGTGCGTAGAGTCGGTGAGGTTCTGGAATCGCTGCCAGCCGCCTGGGTGGCTTGAACGGCTGCGGCCTAAGGTGACTGCGGTTTCGCGGCCGTGTGCCCGGCCAGCAGATCCTTGATGAGTTTGCCAATTCCCAGGAACTGATCGAGGCCAGCAGGCTTGGTGACGAATTGCGTTACCCCAAGATCCATGAGCCGAGCCCGGTCTCGTCGGGATTGCGAAGAACTCCACGCGCACACCAAGATCCCTGCCAGATGCTTCGTGTCGTGGATCTCGCGCAAGATATCTTCGCCGTCATACTTGGAGAGGTTCAAGTCCACTAGGATCAGGTCTGGAATTGGCGCGTCCCTATAGGCGCCTTCCCTGTGAATGAACGCGAGGGCTTGGCCTCCATCCACGAGGTGAGTCAATTCAAACAGAAAATCTTGCTGATTCAGCGCTCGTGTGAGAAGAAAGACGTCTGAACTGTTGTCTTCAATCACGAGGACCCTGGCCGGAGAAACTACCGAAGTCTGTTGCAAACTTAGTCCTGTTGCCGCACCATTGCTGCCTGTTGCATTCTCTAGCAGCATTGTCTCATTTCTCCACTGTCGGTCGTGGGCCGCCATCGCTTTATTGCTCCTCTGGCTGTTCTCTCAGCCCCACGCCGTGGCCTATCTCACAGAGACCGCGGCGGGTTGCAAAATGCTCCGTCCACCCTATGAGATGCGCCTGGAACGAATCCCGAGGGCTGCAAAAACAGCCAGTGAAAGGATTCCAATCAGGCCGAGTAGCGGCATGGCGCTGGCGGTATCCGGCAGCGTTTGTTCTGGCTCCACAGGCGTGGGGGTTGGTGCTGCTGCTGCGGTCTGAACGGGTTCAGGTTGTAGCACCGGCTCCGGCTTTGCCACTGCCAGTTCGCTGGTCTTGCCACTCTCGTCGACAACCACAAGCGGGGCTGTCTTCAGATCCTCTTCTGCTTTCGTGTCAACTTCGATTGCCGGAACAGGAGTCTTCACATAGGCGGCAATCTCAACAGCCGTTTGTTTATGGTAGGCAAACTCTTGCCCGAAGTTGTCGCCCGGATAGAACCAGGCGCGCATTGCTCTAGGCTGCCCCGCCGGGACTTCCCAATATTGGAATACGGTTTTCCCGGTTGGCTGCAAACGATAGTTCGGAATAGCCAGGATCGTCGTGATCACATGCTGTTGATCCTTGTCAAAGACCCGAACGATGTGCCGGTCCGAGAGCGAATCCACCAGCACCATGACATATTCCCCCGGCTGCAGCGTTACCGTGTGGTCAGGTGTGCAGCAGGACGGCATTTGGATCGTCTCATTCACCGTAAGGACGGTTTTCTTGTCCCACTGGTCTGCCTGAAGGCTTGGTAGCAGGGCAACGCCGATGCATCCGGCGAAAGCTGCCAAAGCGATTTTCGATAGGTGTTTCATTCTTCTTTGATCTCCTTGTCCTCCTTCTCTAGGCAGATTGGGCACCAAAGCAAAAACTCTCTGGAAACCGATGCTAGCAGCAGAACTGGCGGAGGTTGGTGCAACTCTTGCCGCTGAGCGTGCAGGAACTGCGGCGAGGTGAGAGAAGTCATTGTTGAGCTGTGCGACTAGCCAGGTTAGACATCGTTCGAGCTATACGCAGGCTTTTCAAACTGACGTACGACCAATAGAGCAAAGAGGGCAAAGAACGCAAAACGTATTCGTACCGCCCACAGCCACAGCATTTGTAGGCTTTGTTAGAAATGCACTTCTCCCACCCAGTCCGATGCACCCGGATCAAAGCCCGAGCCCGACAGGATCGACAGGAACGCATCTCCACCTTTATATGCGCCCCAACAATGCCAACACGATTACCACTAGCAGCACGGTGCCCAGTACCCCGCTGGGACGGTAGCCCCAGCTTCGACTATGCGGCCACGCTGGGATCACTGCCAATAGCAGCACGATCAACAAAAGAATCAGTAACATGCTTTTCTCCTTAACGCTCTTCGACGAATGCCTCCGAGCGAGTTCCACCAACTCTCCATGGCACGTTGTGCGCCATTCGTTGCAACGGTCTGCACTTGGCGACCAACGTGCTTACAGAAGAAGCCGTAAGCCGAAACCTTGCCAGGGCTCCTGCTTCAAGCCGAATCGATGGCGCGCTGGCAGTTCAGAGGTTGCGTATGACACCGAAAGAGAAAATTCCATTCGATCCCAGGCTGTTTCTGACCAAAGTTGGCAACCGAAGAAGAGTTGCGGAATACAGCAAGAAAGACGTGGTCTTCTCGCAAAGCGACCCGGCGAACGCCATCTTTTATATTCAAAAAGGCAAGGTCAAGCTCACGGTCGTTTCCGACAACGCCAAGGAAGCGGTTATCGCTATTTTGGGTGTCGGTGATTTCCTTGGCGAGGGGTGCCTGGCGGGCCGCGCGTTGTACCTGGGAACCGCCACGGCAATGTCAGAGTGCTCGATCGTGCGGCTGGAGAAATCGAGCATGATCCGTTTGCTTCACGAGGAGCCAACTTTCTCCGAGCTGTTCGTCTCCTACCTGCTCTCCCGTAACATTCGGATCGAGGAGGATCTGGTAGACCAGCTTTTCAATTCCAGTGAAAAACGATTGGCGCGAGTGCTTCTGCTGCTGGCTAATTTCGGGAAAGAAGGCAAGCCGGAGCCGGTTATCGCTAAGATCAGCCAGGAAACACTGGCGGAGATGATTGGTACCACTCGCTCCAGAGTCAGCTTCTTTATGAACAAGTTTCGGAAAATGGGGTTCATTGAATACAAAAGCGGATTACATAACGGTGGACTACACGTTCACAGCTCGCTGCTGAACATCGTCCTGCACGATTGACAGGTACCCACGAACACGTGGGTGGGCTTCGCCATCACTGAACGGGGCCGGCAAATTTCGCACTCCAGGTGCAGATTTTGCATCTGGCTTTGGTGCATGCAATTTTGACGGCCCGGGTGATGCGTCGTGGCTTCGCTAATCCTTATCTGGATGCTCGTGACGCCATTTCCAGTATTCCCGCTGCTCCTTGTTTTTGAGCTTGGCAAACTCGCGCTTCGCGTGATGCTTCTCTTCCAGCCATTTCTGGTAGGCGCGATCTTCACGGTTATTCCACTCGTGGTCGTCATTGTGGTCTTTATCGTGGTATCGCGTGGGATGGTCGTCATCCGCCTTTAACGCGGTGGGTACCGTCGCAACCGTCGCCATCAGGGCAGCGCCTAACAATGCCACTTGCAGAAAACGATGCATGTTTGGTGTTCTCCTATAACAACCCAATTGATATGCCCTCAGCGCCCTGAATGTCTGGTCAATATTGCTCACCATTGGTGATCCTAACCCAAAAAACTAACGCTGTGGCACTGGTGGGTTCGGCCCAACTGACAACTGACGGAAACGTCAGCGGGTTCGCCATCTTTCACTACAAACCTACCGGACAGGAGGCCGTCGTGCCGCTGGAGACGCGCAATTCGAGCGCGTACGTGCTCGCCTCGATTACACCAACGGCGCTGCCACCGGACTGGCGTTGGCGAATGTGTCGAGTCAGGCTGCGAACGTACCGGTAATCATTCGCGACGATACCGGGGCGACTCTGGGGACGGCGACGATCGATCTTGCGGCGCTCGGGCATACGTCATTCATGTTGGCCACCGGCTACCCGTTTGTGACAGGCAAGCGTGGCACGGTGGAATTCGATACTCCGGCGGGTACGCAGATCTGCGCACTCGGCATCCGAGCCACAGCGGCGGGTGCGCTCACCACCATTCCGGTGCTGGTGAAGTAAAGTTCGACGGTGAAGTTGCTCCCTGCCTGAACACTTCAAGACGGTGAGCGCTTTTGACCAGACTACAAGACATCTGTCTGGTAGCGTTCAGAGGACGTGCGAACGTTGAGGAGAGTAATCCGATGAAACGTTACATGACTGCGTTCCTGGTGAGTGCTGCCCTGCTTGTTCCGGTTGTGGCCGTAAAGGCTGATGACGACCATCACCATTACAGGCGCTACTACGATCGAGACGGCCACGACTACCATGTGTATGACCGGCAAGAAGACCGTGCTTACCGCAACTACCTGCGGGAGCAGCACTATGAGTATCGTAGTTTGGCTAGACAGAGGCGTGAGAGGCAGAGGGAATACTGGAGATGGCGTCATCTGCACCCCGGCATCGTCGTAGAAATCCACCGGTAGTAGCTTGGAAGGCATTCCCATTGACCCGCACTGGCGAAGGGAAACAACTCGTCGTTTGGCCTTTTCATCGGGGTTACTGGACATCAACGACAAAATGGGCGAAGGTCTTCTTGCCCTCGGCGTCCTGCGCCTTGATGGTGAAGAAGTGCGTGCCGGAGGCTAGTCCCGTGAGCATGACATTGTTGCCGTTTGTAGAGCAGTTGGCCGAAGCTGGCACGCAGGACACGGCCGGCGTGGTCCCATCAAGATCGGAAGCCGTAAACGGAACTACCGCGGTGCCGTCGCTGGACGTCACGCTAGGCAAACCGGAGATGCTCAGCGTGGGCGTCTGATTGCCATCCAAGTCGGCCAGGAGCGCGTTGACACTCGCCCGATACTGCGTATCCACGAGAAAGGGAACCTGGAAGCGGAAGTTCGTGGTGTCAATCTGCTCCGCGTTCACGAAGTGATTGATGGAACGTTCGATGGGCTGGTACACGCTCTGAATTTCACTGAGGTCTCTGGCTACATAAATAAAGCCCACGCGAAGTCTCTTGACGCTGGCTTGGTAGGACGGGTTACGGACTCCGTACTTCTGCACCATCCAGGCCTGATCGAATTTCGCCACGGAAGAATAGGAAACCGTGTGATCAGGGTTGTAAACGGGCGAAATCAGCACATAGAGGTCTGGGAACGTGGCGGCGAGCCCCTGGAGATATAGGTCCTGGCCTGAGAACGTTTCCGTTTCGTTCTTCGTCATGTTATTGACCGCAGTCCAGGTAAAGCCATTCACCGGATCTCCCGCAATCTGGTTGATGGTCACGTACCCGTCATCGCTGTAAGTGACTGCCATCTGGCCGGTGGCGGTTGAGTTTGAGAACCAGTGGCCGTTAGCATCCGATAGCCAAGGTTGCAGGAATACTCCCCAGTTATGGCCGATCTCGTGGTCCAACACGCCGAACGCCCCGTCAACGACAGTCCCCCCGCCAAGGTTATAGCGGCAAATACTTGGCACTCCGACACCGGTGCTGCCCAATCCGACGCCGTCCGCCGTGCGCCGAAGTGGCTGGACGTTGGGCACATTGTTCGGTGTCAATTGATTCGCAGCCAAGACTACGAATACATAGTCATCTGGGAAAAGGTTCTTTAGCGTGCTGATATAGCTATTTACATTCGCGGTCGAATAAACACTCCCCCAACTATTGGATCCGGTCCAGGTTACTTGGTTCGGGGCCGGGATGATATATATGGCATGTTCGGAATAAAACAATTGACTGTTGACCTTCGCAAGCGGGTAGTAATTTACTGTCGCCGCCGCTGTTGTGCTCCCCGCCCCGTTGGTTGCGGTCAACGTATAGGTTGTGGTCGAAGATGGGTTGACGTTGATGCTGGTTCCGGTGACACTTCCCACACCGTTGTCGATGCTCACGCTCGTTGCGCCACTCGTGGCCCAATGCAGGGTGGCGCTAATAGAGGGACCCGCATTGGCGGGGTTGGCAAAGAAGCTGCTGATAACCGGCGGGCTTGCCGGCAGCACCGTCGCAGTGGCGATTGCGGTGGCTGATCCGAAAGAGTTCGCGGCTGTCAGAGTGTAAGATGTCGTCGCCGAGGGCTTCACTATGACCGATGTCCCGGTGACGAGGCCGACACCAGGGTTGATGATCACGCTCGGCGAGCCGGTCACCGTCCAACTGAGCGTGCTGGATTGGCCGGCCGTCACGGTCGCTGGAGTGGCCGTAAAGTGGGTGATGGTAGGCGGGCAACCTACCACAACCGTAACCGCGGCGGTGCTGGATCCGTAGGTGTTTGTGGCCGTCAGGGTGTAATAGGTTGTCGTCGAAGGTTTCACGACGACCGATGTACCCGTGACGGCGCCCACGCCAGGGCTGATGATCATTCCCGTTGCGCCAGTCACCGTCCAACTGAGTGTGCTGGATTGGCCGGCCGTCACCATCGCCGGAGCCCTTGTAAAGCTGGTGATGGTCGGCGCGCTTCCCACCGTGACCGTGACGCTGGCCGTGATGGACCCGAAAGAGTTCGTTGCCGAGAGAATGTAGGAAGTTGTCCTCGAGGGTTTCACTACCACCGACGTTCCGGTCACCGGGCCCACGCCCGGGTTGATGATCATGCCGGGCGAGCCGGTCACCGTCCAGCGGAGAATGCTGGATTGCCCCGGGGCCACGGTCGCCGGCGACGCCGTAAAACTGGTGATGGTCGGCGCGCTTCCCACCATAACCGTAACACTCGCCGTGGCTGTTCCGAAGCTGTTCTTGGCCGTCAAAGTGTACGAGGTCGTGATCGATGGTTTCACTGTGACCGATGTTCCGGTGACGGTGCCTACGCCCGCATTGATGGTCAGGGTGGTTGCACCCGTCACGGACCAGCTCAGCGTGCTGGACTGACCGGGCCTCACTTTCGCCGGCGCGGCCGTAAAAGCTCCCATAACGGGCACGCTTCCCGATGTTTTGGCCGCTTGCAGCGCAACATCGCCTAGTGGCACTCCTGCCAAGACAAGAAACGCAACGATAATGACGGGCATAGCTCCTTATCGGCAGATTGCGAGGGACCTTGAGTTCGGCAGAAATTGCCGACCTTGGCCGGAGCTAAATCTTTGAAAACAAGTCGATGGGTTGCCGCTTTTTCGGAACGAGGTCTACTCCAGAAGCCTTTCAAGACCGTCGCCGTCTCCCCGGTTCAGGTGTGCCGTGCAGATATCTCCCGGCGTCTCGCGCAAGAAACATGCCAATGATGAAATGAGCATGGTTTCCATCAGAGACCCTTTTCAATGCCCGGAGAATCTTGATAATGAGGAGCTGAACGGACGACCTTAGCGGCGTAGGTGCATCTCGCGTCCCACTCGGAGCAAATCGGTTCTTACTACAGACCCTGAAACCGCTCGCGCGCCACCACTTCATACGACAGGCGTCATAAGATGTAGGGGGGGTATTTCCTTGGCATACGACTGCACCAGACGCCATTTCTTTTTCGGGCCGCTGCTGGCGGGCGCAATTCCGATCGCTGGATTCGGGAGCGTTCCCTCGCTACGAACCCTCGGTTACAAATCACCCAATGAGAAGTTGAATATCGCGTCCATCGGCGCCGGAGGCAAAGCGTCCAGCGATATCCACGGATGCGCCAGCGAGAATATCGTGGCGCTTTGCGATGTGGACGAGGAACACGCCGCGCGAAAGTTCAAGGAGTACGAAAAGGCGCCCAAGTATAAAGATTTCCGCAGAATGCTCGACGAGCAGGCCAATAATATCGATGCCGTCATCGTGACCATTCCGGACTTCATGCACGCCACTGCGGCCATGTGGTGTATGGAACGCGGCAAGCACGTCTACGTGCAGAAACCGTTGACGCGCACGGTGTGGGAAGCCCGGCAGTTGCTGGAGGCCGCCAACAAATACAAGGTCGCCACGCAGATGGGCAACCAGGGCTACTCCAACGAGGGAACGCGCCAAGCGGCCGAAATGATTTGGGCAGGAGAGATTGGCAACGTGACCGAAGTGCACGCCTGGACCGATCGTCCCATCTGGCCGCAGGGGCTGAACGCGATCCCACCTGCGGAGCCGGTTCCGCCAACGCTCGACTGGGACCTCTGGCTCGGCATCGCTGCGGAGCGGCCTTACACCTCCGGCGGGCCGGACTACAAATCACCTCTGCGCGGTCACTTCTATCAGCCGGGCAACTGGCGCGGCTTTTATGATTTCGGGTGTGGCGCGCTGGGCGACATGGCGTGCCATATTCTTGGCGCGCCGAATCTGGCGTTACGCTTGGGTGCTCCCACCAGCGTCGAGTGCATTCTCAAGGAAGGTCCCAGCGATTTCATGTTTCCGAAGAAATCGGTGATCCGCTACGATTTTCCCGCCCGCGGCACCATGCCGCCGGTGAAGCTATTCTGGCATGACGGGTTGACGGAGACACCCAAGATCCCTGGCGTCCCCGAGGGTGAGCTTCTGGGCGATCTTCCCGATAAGCCTTCTCCCCGGCGCCGCTCCGATTCCGAGGGACCTCCGCCTTTCACCGGGTTCGTCGGCGACGTGTTTGATTTTGAGAAGTTCCAGGCCGTCAAGAACGCTCCAGATGCCGAACAGCCCACTCCCGATGGCAGCCTTTTTATCGGCGACAAAGCCATGATCACCACCGGCACATACGGCGAGGAGACGCGGCTGATTCCGGTCGAGAAGATGAAGGACTACCAGTTCCCGCAGCCCTTGCTCACACGCTCTCCCGGTCACTACCGGGATTGGATTCGGGCCTGCAAGGGAGGTGACCCGGCGTGCTCGAACTTCGATGTTGCCGTTCCCTTTGTCGAGTGGATGCTGCTCGGCGTGATCGCCTTGCGCATCGAAGGTAAGCTCGAATGGGATGCGGCCAAGATGCGGTTCACCAACAATCCTGAGGCGAACAAGTATCTCAAGCCGACGTTTCGCAAAGGCTGGTCGCTGACTTAGCCGGGGCAGCAATCTATCGATGATGACAAGGACTCTTGCCCTGACGTTTCTGGGCTTAGGACTTCTCTGCGCCGGTGAGCTGCCGCACGCCGAGATCACCAACGGCCAGATCCAGGCAAAGATATACCTGCCCGATGCGAAAAATGGATACTATCGCGCCACCCGGTTTGATTGGTCGGGAGTCGTCTACAGCCTGCAGTACAACGGGCACGACTACTACGGGCCGTGGTTTCAGAAAACCGATCCCAGCGTGCACGATTTCGTGTACCGTGGCCCGGACATCGTGGCCAGTCCTTGTACCGCGATTACCGGTCCGGTGGATGAGTTCGCACCCATCGGATGGGACGAGGCCAAGCCGGGCGCCACTTTCATCAAGATTGGCGTAGGCGCTCTTCGCAGGCCCGATGAAGGCAAGTACGACAACTACCGGCTGTACGAGATCATCGACTCGGGGAAACGGACAATCAAGAACCATCGTGAGTCCATCGAGTTCACTCAGGACTTGGCCGCCGCATCGGGCTACGCCTACATCTATCGCAAGACCCTGCGGCTGACGGACGGCAAGCCGGAGATGGTGATGGAACACAGTTTGAAAAACACGGGAAGCCGTGCCATCCGAACCCGCGTCTACAACCACAATTTCCTTGTACTGGACGGACAGCCGCCCGGCCCGGGAATTGTCATTACCGTTCCCTTCCAGATTCAGACGCGTCGCCCTCCCACCAAAGAACTGGCCGAAATTCGCGGGAACCAGATCGTTTACCTGAAGACGCTCCAGAACCGCGACATCGTCACGACGCCTCTCGAAGGGTTCACTCAGAGCCCCAAAGACAATGACATTCGCATCGAGAACAGCCGGCTAGGAGTGGGCATGAGGATCACCGGGGATCGTCCGCTTTCCAGCGAATCGCTGTGGTCCATCCGCGCCGTACTGGCAATGGAACCGTTCGTCTCCGTCGCCATTGAACCCGGAAACGAGTTCACCTGGACAAGCACGTACACCTACTACGCTCTTCCGGCGAACGACAAATGATGGAGCGCAGGCAGTTTCTGAAGACCGCTGCGTTGGCGGCGGCTGCCGCTCGCGGCGCTCTGGCCCAGGGCGGCGTACTGAGTAGGTTGCAACGCCCGCTCGCCATCACCATGTGGGACTTCTCGTGGCTGGAGCGGCGCTGGCCCGGCGCGGGGTATGAAGACTGGGACGTGATTCTGGATGAGCTGAAACAACGGGGATACGATGCTGTCCGCATCGACGCGTATCCGCACCTGGTCGCCGCCGCGGCCGGTCGCACGTGGGAGTTGCTTCCTCGATGGAATCAGCAGGTTTGGGGCAGTCCGGCCAAGAATCGCGTGCGCGTTCAGCCCGAGTTGAATCAATTTATTCGCAAGTGCGGAGATCGTGGGCTTTGGGTTGCACTGTCCACCTGGTTTCGCCAGGATGCGGACGATACGCGTATGAAGATTCACGAACCTGGGGACCTCGGCCGGGTCTGGAAGACGACGCTCGACAGCATCGCGGCGGATGGGCTGATGAAGCACATTTTATATGTCGACCTGTGCAACGAGTTTCCCCTTCCCGATTGGGCGCCGTTCCTTCCAGCTAACACTGAGCGCGCGAACCAGCGAGGCCAGCAATGGATGCGCGACGCCATCGCGGCTGTGCGCCCGGCGTATCCCAGCTTGGATTTCACCTTCTCCATTACCAGCGAGTACGGCACACTGAAACGCCAGGACGTCTCCATGCTCGATTTCTTGGAGGCGCACATCTGGATGACCCAGTGGACTACGTTCTACGACGACGTCGGCTATGACTACGAACGCTTCGACACCAAGGGCTTCGATAACTTGGTCGAACGGGGGAAGAAGGTCTACCTGTCAAATCCGGATCACTGGAAGGCCGGCCTCATTGCCGGTATTCAAACGATCGCCGAGTGGTCACGCGCCACCAGGAAACCGCTTGTCACCACGGAGTGCTGGGGCGTGGTTGACTACAAGGACTGGCCGTTGCTCGAGTGGGACTGGATCAAGGAACTCTGCGAACTGGGAACGCGCACCGCGTGCGCTACCGGCCGCTGGGTGGCCATTGCCACAAGCAATTTCTGTGGTCCGCAATTCGTGGGCATGTGGCGCGATGTCTCCTGGCACCGTCGACTCACCGATGTGATTCACCACGGCCCTGTGCATCTCGACCAGCCCACAGCTTGACGGCTTCACGTCAGGTCAATTGCCACCACTTCGTGCAGACCGATCGACGGCACTTGAACCTCTACTGCGCCCGCTGCTTCTGAAAAATCAATTTGCGTTCCCGCCACCAGCAGTTTGACGGCGGCCAGCTTCTTCCCGGACGGAAGGCGCAGCCGAACTTTCTGCGATCCAATCGGGACGATCTCGCGCACTGGCCCTTTCATCATCATGGGATTTGACAGGTTCACCAGGTGCACCGTCAAGGATTGCTTCTGTGCCCAGACCGTGACCTCGAGAAGACCCGCACCTTTCACCGTCACCACCGGCTCCTCGTCCGTTGCCCACATCACCGCATTGCGCAACAGCTTCCCGTGATCGGGACTGAGAACTTCCCAATAGGTTCGATCGATGTCCCATGGAAAAAAGACCACGCGCCCCTTGCTGATTTGCCTGGCCGTCACTTCGGGGATATCCGTTTTGGGCACGCGCGGAAACACTTTCTCCATCGGCAGGTCGGGGTAGGGCGGGATGAGCGTCAGCGGTGCGTAGCCGCCCCTCTCGTGCGGTTGCGCCGGCACACGGTGAACACCGTTGATGATGCGGCCCGCATCTTCCAGGCCCGCCAGCAGCGGATGATATTCGCCGGTGCGCGGGTTCTTCTCAATATTCAGGTACGAGTTCCTCAGCGGGCCTTCCGCTGGGCCGGTGGCGGACAGCCCGAACAGATCGGCCAGGCCAAAGTCGCCACGCCGGACGCCCCATTCGTCGTACAGCGAAGTCTCGTAGGTAGCCACCAGGCTGCCGCCTCGCTCGACGAATTGCCGCAGTTGCGCACACTGCCCGCTGGACAGCGCCGCGATGTTCGGAAGAATCAGCGTGCGGAACTGCTCCGTGTGGCCGGCATCCAACAAACGGTCGTGCACCATTTCGAAGGGAATGCGGGCCTCAACCAATGCCTGGTAGAAGCCCAGCGTGTGATCTTCGACTCTTGCGCTCGCCTGCTCGCCGCCGTAAAATGTCGCCGTCTGCTGCGAGTAGACCATGGCCACACGCGCGAGCGGTTGCTCATTTCGCAGATAACGTTCATTGCGGTAATGCCAGCCATAGAGTTCTTCGACCGGCTTGAGCCAGCGGCCGTCGTATAAAACGCCGGAGAACTTGGTAAACCACGGCCGCAATCCGTTCGCTATCCCATCCACTACCCACAGGCGAATCTCTTCCGGACTCTGCACGGAATCCTTCCAGCGGTAGGGTTCCTCTACGCCGACGCTGAAAATTCCCACGATGGGTTTACGGCCGAGCGTGGCGCGATACTCTTTGCCGTTCTTTCCATTGGTCCAGGGCGGCGCTACGCCGCTGCGGGCCTGCCGATCGGCAAATAAAGTGGGCGCAAGCTCCCCTATGGTTTTCATATCGAGCGAGCTCAAAGCGCCGCCACCGGCATTCGCAATAAACGCGGCGTTGGGATTCGCTTTGCGAATGGTTGCATCCCAAAGCCGCCAGAGCTCGAACAAGCGCTGTTGCTCCCAAACAATATAAGCTCGCCGCGCCGGATCCTGGGGGTTCGTAGTGCGCGGAAGATCGAATCCGCTGGCTTGCTTGAAGTTCACCTGGCAGTGCTCGCAATAGCACATGCCGGAGCCCTCCCAGCGATTGCTGAATATCCCGTCCACCTGATAGCGCTCGACGATTTCGCGTGTCACCGCCGTCATGAATGCGAAATTGTACGGACCCAACGCACACGTGACCCAAAGCTCCGGAGAAGCCCAGTGCCGGCGCTTGTTTCCCGCCGCATCGACGGCGATCCAATCGGGGTGAGCGTCATGAACGTCCTGGTAAGTAGCGTGTGGATCCGTGCGTGCGATGACATTCATGCCCAATTTGCGGCAGCCCGCCACGAGTTCACCGAAAGGATCGGAATCGCCCATCCAACGGCTGCGATGATGGAACGGAATTGTCGTCGGGTAATAAGCCACGCAGCCTCCCGCACTGAGACACGAAGCATCCGAATGCGTGCGGCGAAAATAGTCCAGCCAGAAGGCAGGGTCGTAGGTGCCCGGATCATTTTCAGCCAAAGTGAGTTGCGCCCACCGCATAGGCTTGTCGAACCACGGCTGGAAGGCGGGTTGCGCGAACAACGGAGCAGCGGCGATGGCGGCGGTGTACTCGAGAAAATCACGGCGATTCATCGGCGTGGCGAGTATATCAAACAGCGCTCCTCTTCCACGCGGACGCTCTCCGGCGGTTTTTTTTGACCGAGAAGCGGTTGCGCTCCGCTGGACTTCAAAAACCCGCGCTCGACCGGTCACCTCTTGCGATTGCCAGCGTTACACTGTATCCATGCCGATGCCTGCCGCGGAGCATTTCCAGGACGAGAGTTACCGCGCCCGCATTGCGGCTGAAAAGGGTGTCTACGAAGATTGCGTAAAAGTACACGACCTGCCGCCGATTTTCCACTATTGGTCCAATAAATATATCCGTCCGAAGCTGGAGGCGTTCGGATTCAGTTCTCCGAATGATATGTTCAAGACATACTTGTTGGAACAGGGGCAGCGGCAGCCGCAAGGGACTCTGCGATTTGCAAGTATCGGTGCGGGCAATTGCGATCTGGAAATCGCGCTGGCATCACATCTCCGGGCTCAAGGCCTGTCTGATTTCGTGATCGATTGTCTGGAACTGAATCCCGTAATGCTGGAACGGGGGCGCGCCGCCGCTTCCAGCGCGGAAGTCGGCGAACACATCCAGTTGGTGGAGACCGACTTCAACCAGTGGACTCCGGCGCACGAATACGACGCCGTGGTGGCGAACCAGGCATTGCATCATGTCTTGAATCTGGAAGGCCTGTTCGGCCAGATCAAGAGCTGTCTCAAACCGCATGGCGCTTTCATTATTTCGGACATAATCGGGCGCAATGGACATCTACGCTGGCCCGAAGCACTCGATATCGTGCACGAGTTCTGGCGAAAGCTGCCGCCGTCTTATCGCTTCAATTCCCTCCTCAACCGCTACGAGGAGCTGTACGAGAACTGGGATTGTTCCACGGAAAGCTTCGAGGGAATCCGCTCGCAGGATATCCTGCCGTTGCTGGTCGCGAATTTTCATTTCCAGCTTTTCGTGGGATTCGCCAACGTGATCGATCCATTCACCGACCGTGCGTTCGGGCACAATTTCGACGTGAAGCATCCATGGGATCTGGCATTCATCGACCGGGTGCACGAACGGGATGAACAGGATATGCTCGCCGGCCGCATCAAGCCCACTCACATGGTGGCGGTGGTAGGAAACAACGCCGAGGCTCCGGCGCTTTTCCACGAACCGCTCGGTCCGGAATTCTGTGTGCGACCCACTCACGACACTGAACTGGCGCCGCGCGCGCAGACGCAGAAGCCGCCCTACGAATGGCGCTCATGGCCGCATAGCCCGCAAGATGAGCTTGAGATAGCCTGCCGCAGGCTGCGTGAAGCCGAGGATCGGGTCCAACAGCGGATGGCGGTTGCAAAGGAGCTTACCAAGGAGGTGGAAGAGCGCACAGCCTGGGCTCTCAGGCTCGACAAGGAACTCGAGGAGCGCACGGCCTGGGCTCTGCGGCTCGACAAGGAGCTAGCCGAGCAACGGGCCTTGGCAGAAGAACTCAATCGCGAGCTGAACCGTTTGGCCTGGGCACGGATGCTCTACAGGTTAACTCGAAAGGTGTACCGCAAGGTTCGTCGGCTGCTGGGGATGTCGAGCGGCCCCGTGATTCGGTAGGGCATGTCCAACACTCGCCGCGTCTCCCCATCTCTGCGTCCCCCCATCCGCGATGCGCAGCATCGCCCGGCGCATCGCGCCGGTTACTCGTACCGCAGCGCCCGCATCGGGTCTACCCGTGAAGCCCGGCGAGCCGGGATATAGGCCGCCAGCATAGTCACGGCGAGCAGCGCCGGGACTACCAGCAGATAGGTAACGAAGTCGTTTTCGTTGCTGCTGCCGCCAAACATAGAATTCAGGACCCGCTCGGCGCCAAAGCTGGCCACCAGGCCGGCGCCGATTCCGGCGAGCGCGAGGATGAGCCCTTGCCGCATTACCATGTTCAGCATGGTATTCCGTTGGGCGCCAATCGCCATGCGGATTCCGATTTCGCGAGTCCGCCTGCTGGCAGCGTACGCTACTAAGCCGTAGAGCCCTACGATCGCAAGTACGAGCCCCATTACACCCAATCCTCCGACGGTTTGAATGATCATGTTCGGCGTGTTCACTGCGCGCATCCGGTAGAACTCTTCCATGGTGCGGATATTAAAGATGGGCTGGTTGGCATCCAGGCCATGGATTACCTCGCGGAGAGGCGCCGTCAGGCTGGATGGGTCGCCGTAGGATTCGGCCAGCAATGTCATTTGCCGTTGCGGATGCTGGCTCAGCGGAAGATAGAGAAATTCGGTTGGCGGCTCAGCGATCCAGAGGTACTTGACAATCTTTGCCACACCCACGATCTCCACCCATGGCCCATTCTTGTCATCCAGCCGGAAACGCTTGCCGATCGGATCCTTACCCGGCCAGTAGTGTTTCGCGAACTCCTCGTTTACCACGGCGACTCGTGGAGAACCGGCGGCATCTGTCAAACGGAAACCGCGGCCACGGAGAATGCGGATGCCCGCCGTGTCAAAGTAGTTTGCGTCCACGGTGTTTGCGAAGACGTTGACGTTCTCCTTGCCCGCGGGAAACTGGAAGCCTTCCGGCAGGACGGTTGCCCCGTCCTGGTCGTTGCCGAAGGGGACAGAGAACGTCAGGGCGGCCGATTTGACGCCGGTGGTGGACCGCGCCCGCTCGACAACCTGCCGGAGGAACTGCTCTGTCTGCGATTCGCTGTAGTGTACCAGCGATGGATCGAAACTCATCATCAGCAAATGATCCGTTCGGAAACCCGCGCCTTGCCCCAATTCATGCTGAAAGCCGCGATACAGGATGGTCGCAACGGTCAACAGGACCAGCGAAATCGCCACCTGTCCCGCCACCAGAAGATTTCGGCCCCAGAGACGCCGCCGACCTGGATTATCCGAGGTGCTGGATCTCAGCGCACTTACCAAATCCGTGCGAGTAGTTTGGATCGCCGGAGCGAGGCCGAACAATACCGCGCTCGCCATGGCAACGGCGAGACTGAAAAGGAGCGCCCGCTGGTTCAGCTCTATGGACAGGCTTAGCGGCAGGTCCGTTGGAATTTGAAGTTTACGGAAGAAGAGGACGCCGGCATACCCAAGTCCCAAGCCCGCGATGCCTCCCGCTATGGCGAGCAGCACACTTTCGGTGAGCAACTGCCGGATCAGCCTGCGCCGTCCGGCCCCAATGGCCAAACGCAAAGCAATTTCCCGTGCGCGGGCGGGGGCCCGGCTGGTAAGCAGGCCCGCGACATTGGCGCAGGCTACCAGCAGCACGGCCATTGCCAGCACGCTGATCATGGCGACCAACTCCGCATCCGGTGGCGACCGCTGGATCCTGGACTCCAGCTCCGTGCGCACAGCAACGCCTCGGTTGCGGTTGGTATCCGGATAGGCGCGCTCGAGATTCCTGGCGATGGCCGCCAACTCGGTCTGCGCCTGAGCCATGGTCACGCCCGGTTTCAGGCGGCCTTTGATGTTCAGACTGCGATTGCCGCGCGCTTCGAGCGGGTTGTCCTTGGTGGCATTCGTGAGCCGCGGCCACATCATCATGGGGACGTAGAATCCGGTTTGCAGAAATTGATTCATTCCCGTAAACCGCTCGGGCGCGACGCCAATGACCGTAAATTCGATGCCGTTGATGCGTACCCTCCTGCCGAGGACGGAGCGATCGGCCGCAAAATCGCGTTCCCAGAGTTCGTGGCCCAGCACCACGACGGCGTCCCGGCCAGCCACCCGGTCCTCTTCGGGACGGAAGGCGCGGCCCAGTTCCGGTTCCACTCCCATAACGTGGAAGAAGTTGCCGGTGACCATCGAGCCGAATTTCATTTGCGGCAGAGCGTCACGCCCGATTGCGAATCCGAAAGTAGAACCATTAAACGCTACCAGTCCATCAAAGCTTTTGCTCTGATCCCCGAAGTCCACATAGTCGCGGTACGACGCGATGAGCGAGCTGAAGCCTGCAAGCGATTCGGATGTTCCCACGGTGACCACTTCGCTCGGACGTAAGACCGTCAACGGGCGAAGCAGAAGGGCGTCCCCAAAGCTAAATGTCGCGCAGTTAGCGCCGACTCCGATCGCGATCGAAATCACCGCGACCGCGGTGAATCCGGGATTCTTCGCGAGCATGCGGCGGCCGTAGCGGAGGTCCTGCCCCAGGCGCTCGAGCCAGCCCCAGCCCCACACAGCGCGGGTATCCTCTTTGATGTTGAGAACCGGTCCGAACTTGCGGGCAGCCGCGTGACGGGCTTCATCGGGCAGCATTCCTGCCGCAATGTTGTCTCGGGTTTCACGCTCTATGTAGTCGTGGATTTCTCCATCGAGGCTTTCTTCACGGCGATCGCGAAACTTCATGGCTGACCTTCCTCTTCCAGCGGGCGCATGATGCGAGCGATGGCTTGCGTCAGACGCTCCCATTTCGAGTTTTCGGCGGTAAGCTTATTCCGTCCCTTTGGCGTCAGGCTGTAGTACTTGGCGCGGCGGTTGTTTTCAGACGTTCCTTCTTTGGCGGAAATCAGGCCTTGCTTGACCAGCCGGTGCAGCGCCGGATAGAGCGAACCATGCTCTACCTGCAGCACATCCTCCGAGCCGCGCTCGATCGCGTGTGCGATAGCGTGGCCGTGCGCGGGACCAAACAGAAGGGTCCGCAGAATGAGCATATCCAGCGTGCCCTGCAACAACTCGATCTTGGTTTTAAGCTCTTCGGTAGACATTCGACTCAAGACTAAGCTTGCTTGGGTAGAATGTCAAGGGGAAAGTTTATAGCCCGGTTCCGCAAGGTTGCGAAGTTCTCGGAAAATCGTACAGCACCACCGCTTCGCCCTTTGCGGCCGTCTGTTTGTCGAACAATTCCGCCATTTTGTGCGCCCGGGCGGCCAAGCCATCGATTTCCAAGCCCGTCAGCCACCGCGACAGCTTGTCCTTCAAGACATCTTTATCCAGCGTCCGGATCTTCGCCAGCAGTTTCCGGTCGCATCGCACCAGATTCTTAGGTTCCTGCAGATTCTTATTGGTGCGAAACGCTCGGGTGGAGTCGATCATCCAGATCTGCCAGCCCTTTGTAATCAGTAGGTTGGTGCGGTTGGCGTCGGTATCGCAGATCAGTTGGTGAAAAACCTCGGCTGCCAGCATCTGCTGGTTCCAGCTCTCCAGATCAGGAGGATCGAGTTTCTGCTTGATGCGGTCGGCATCGGTCATCGAGTCGTTGACCCACCAGGAAAGCGAGGCTTTCTGCCCATTTACCGACCGTTCCACATAAGGAGGCACCATGTTGAGTTCCAGGATCTTCGCCAATTCATAGCCCGCCACGTTGTATTTCCACGAATCCCGGAAGTTCATCTCAATGCCGTGTGTCGTCTGCCGTTTTTCCTTGAAAACGTCGACGGTTTGGATGGCAGCGTCGTGCTGTGTCCCTTTGTATTCAATCGTCGCCCGGCGGGGGAGCGTGACGCCGACCGGGATGCCGTGCTGCCGCTTTGGCGGATTCGGCACGTTCAGCCGCGTGTGCGGGTCATTGGGCAATGGCGTCAATTTCGATTTCATTCAGGAAGTACAGGTCAAGACGGGTGGTTTTGAGGCCGAGTACGGCCAGGCGTTGGGGGGCGTGATCAACATTCTGACCAAGAGCGGCGGGAATACTTACCATGGCTCGTTCTATGGGTATTTTGCTCCCAAGGGAATGGCGGTCGACGCGAAAGACGCCAATCCCCTCCTGCAGAACCAGGGAGTTTACATAAGCGGCGACTCTAAGTATGACTTCGGGGGCAACCTCGGCGGCTACATCAAGAAGGACAAGCTCTTCTGGTACGGGGGATTCAATCCCCAATACGTTCACAACTTTCGCTCGGCGCCGGCGGCGTTCGGCAACAGCAAGTTGGGAACGATTAGCGTGGATACCAGGACGCTGAATTATCAAGGGAAAATCAACTACAATTTATCCCCGAATCACTCCTTCGAAGGTTCGGTTTTCGGCGATCCCAGCACAGTCCCCATGGGCTACACCCGTCTGGGTTAGCTAGCCAGTGACGATAACCTTCAGACCAGCAGCCTGAATTACGGATCGCGCACTTGGACCGGCCGCTACAACGGCACTCTTACGCCCAAGTGGATTCTTTCAGTGAATTACAGCAACTACTACAACCACTTCCAGGAGACCCCCAAATTCAACGGAATTCAAGTCATCGACATCACTTCCTCGGAGGAGCCGGGAAATACTAACCCCAGCGAACCTATAACGGCGTTGGTTTCCTCGAAGGCACCGAGTCGAAAGTGAACGAGCTTTCCGCCACTAGCTCTCACTTGTTCAGCTTCCTGGGTGGTCACACAGTGGATTACGGATACCAGTTCGAGGACGTGTCTTACGACGACAAGTACGGTTACAACGGCCCGGCGTTTCAGCTTCCGAATCTTCCGGAATTCGGCATCGCTGCGGGACAAACGCAATATGGCGGCGTATTCCAGCGCCAGCATGCGAACCCCAATGATCCAACCTCACCCATCGTATTGGAAAATGTTCGCGGCAACTACTCGAAGCCCGTCGTGGTGACGTCAACCCGGTATCACGCCGGTTTCATCGAGGACAGTTGGACCATCGGCCGCCGCCTCACCATCAAGCCGGGGCTCCGCTTCGAGCAACAGGCGGAGACGGGCAACGCCTTCCGCTATGTCTTCTCGCACAATTGGGCGCCACGCATCGGCGTGATCGTCGACCCCACCGGCAACCGTAAATCCAAGTTCTTCGCCAACTGGGGCCGGTTCTATGAAAAGATCCCGCTCGATATCGCCGTGCGATCGTTCTCATTCGAGACCAGCGCGAACAACGGATACTGGAAAGACACCGGTCCGGGCAATGCGCCGGATACTTCTGCGTCTGCTTACATCCCCGTGGCTCAGGGTGGCAATCAACCCGATCTTCTGGGCAGCCCCTTGTTTGCGGAAAATGTTTATCCAGGAACACGCTCGCAATTTCAAGACGAGGTCGTCGGCGGTTATGAACACGAGTTCAAGGGTGGCATGACCGTCAGCTCACGCTTTGTATACCGTCACCTGCGCCGTGTTCTGGAGGACACTTCGGGCATCAACGTCACACAGGCGCTAGCCGGGGTGCAACTCAACTACGTGGTGGCGAATCCTTCAGCTAAGTCGGACGATTTCCAAAACCCGGTGGTGTGCGCTTCCGGGCCGGACTGCACCGGCGGATACACCAATAATAGCGGTGCCCTGGGACCCGACGGGAAACCGGACGGCTTCCCCAATCCCACGAGGATTTACAAGGCTGCGGAACTAGTTTTCAGCAAGCGGTTCAGCCGTGGGTTCCAGCTTTATGCAAGCTACCGGTTGGCCAAGCTGGTGGGCAACTACGAAGGGAACTTCCGTAACGATAACGGCCAAAGCGACCCTAACATCAGCTCCATGTTCGATTTCACGAATACGGACGGCCGTCTTGCCGACCAGTACAAGATCGGCATTCTGCCCACCGACCGCACGAATCAGTTCAAGTTCTTCAGCAACTATGAATGGAAGGGGTTCAACTTTGGCGCAACGTGGATCGCTCAGTCCGGCACCCCGCTCAGCGCTTTCGATGCGCACACGGCATACCAGAACGCGGGCGAGATTCCGACTGGCGGGCGCGGCACAAAGGGCCGGACGCCGGCGACGTTCCCGCTCGATCTTCATGTCGACTACACCGTTAAGCTAGGCGAGCAAAAACGGCTGAAATTTGGCATCAACATGTTCAACCTGTTCAACCAGGCGCGGGCTCTCTACCTGGATCAGAATCTCGAACTGGCCCCGGGGACTCCCGACCCGGATTACCATAAGCCATTCGGCATCTTTACCCCGGCCAACGCCTACCAGTCGCCCTTCGTGGCGCAGCTTTCGGCGCGCTTCGAGTTTTAGAAATCGGGCCGGACATGTCCGGTCATATCCGGCCTTGCCACACCTGTAGGGCGACGCTCGCGCTGCCCTTTTGTTTTGCATGAAACAATAATAAGAGCGTGAGTCTTCTTCGCCCATGTTTTGCCGCCTTGCTGGCAGCGTGTCTCATAGCGCAGGGCGCCACAAAAACCAAGATTCCTCTACCGGAACGGTACAAGCACTGGCTCGAGGAAGAAGTGGTCTACATCATCACCGACGAGGAGCGCAAAGCTTTTCTTCAGCTCGCAGGCGACGCTGATCGTGACCGCTTCATCGACGACTTCTGGGAAGTCCGCAACCCTGTACGTGGGTCGAAGCAGAATCTCTTCAAGGAAGAACAGTACCGGCGGTTGCAGTACGCCAATCAAACCTTCGGGCGCCACTCCAACACGCCCGGCTGGATGACGGACATGGGGCGCACCTATATCGAGTTCGGCAAACCGGTGTCTAAGGTTAACTTCACTGGCTACGGTCAGATTTATCCACTCGAGTTGTGGTTTTACGAAAACAACACGGGAGAAACTTCGCTCCCGCCTTTCTTTTACGTTTTGTTTTTTATCCCCGAAGACATTGGTGAGTATGTTTTTATCATCCCATCATCGACGGGCCGATGAAGCTGGTGAGAGGCACCCAGTTCAATAGCAATCGGGACGTCTACAAATTCCTGCAGCCGCTGGGGGGCGACATCGCCCATGCCGCGTTCTCGCTCATTCCCAACGATCCTATCGACACCCAGAACTACACCGTGAACATGAGCGGCGAAATGCTGATCAGCAAAATCCAGAATCTGGCCAACGACCCATTCCATGTGAAGAGGATCCGCCAGTTGCGGGCCGACCGTGCACTGGTTACTTCGTACGTCTTGCTAAATCAGGAAGACGCCCTGGAGCTGAGCACGATGGTCTTGTGCGATGGGCAGGGCCAGAGCTGGCTGGACTACGGCATCTGGGTCAGGGATGAGAAACTGGGCCGAGCCGATCCGAACGGGCGCGACCTGATCGTCACTACCGGCTTCCAACTGACGAACGAGGCCGGCGACCTGATCGTGGATGATTCGGAAGAGCGCGGGTACGCAGCGTTTGAGGGCAAAAGTAGCGAAAGGAAGTTCCTCCCCTTTCGCGCGGCCAGCCGCATTCCTATTGTTCCGGGAAAATACAACCTGAAGGTTCAGTTAACCCAGCGCCAGGCGGGCAAGATTTATGAAGGGCAGCGGAAAATCACGGTGGCCGCCCCGAATGTATTGGCTTTGAGCGGGCCACTACTGGTTTCCGCCGTTCACCAAGTCGCCCAGCCTGATGAAGGCGTCCCCTTTGAGTATTACGGTGTCCAGTTCGTTCCGGTTGTTGAGCGACGATTCCCCGAAGGTCAGCCGCTGCGGTTGCTGTACCAGATTCAGATCCCTGACGGCGACACGCGCGACTACACGATGGAATATGTCATCGCGCACACGCAGCTACGCGAACAGCGCCACACCATCAATGAGTCCATCTCTTCGAAAGAATTTCAAAAGGGAAGACTCTTAAAGGCCAAGACCATTCCCGTTACCGGCATGGCAGAGGGCGATTACCGGATGGTCGTGAACCTTCGCGCCGGGGGTTCGAGCGAAGTTCTGGCATCGTCGAACGTTCCGTTCCGCCTCACGCAGGAACCGGGCAATGACCGCCTGATTTTCCTCTCGAACTTTCGGGCCTCCGCGAAGGGCGGCGTGGCAGCCTACATCCGCGCGCTCGAGTCGATGGCGCAGCAGGATCCAGAGAAGGCCTCGGAGTATATGACGCAGGCTATCGACCAGAATCCTTCCAACAACTTCGCCAGTCAGATGCTCGTCGGCCTGTATTTCAACAGCCACAAATACGATCGCGTAACGGCGCTCTACGAAAAAATGGGTATCGGCGCGTTCCGCTCGGCGCCCGAGACGCTGGCGCAGATCAGCGTCAGCTTCTGGCAGGCAGGCAAGGCGGCCCAAGCCCGCCAGGTGATTCAGACAGCAAAATCGCTATTCCCTCAAGACGCGCTGATTCAAGCCACGGAGAAAAGCCTGGCACGCGTGGCGCGTTAAATGGCGGCGGGCCCTTAGCGCTCAGAATTCAAAGTGCGCCACAATCTGTGTCCGTTTGGGCGCAAAGCCCGGTCCGAGATTGAACACCTGACCGAAGGTGGGGCTGCCGAGGGCCGTGTCGGGATTTCATGGTTCAAAAGATGTTCAGCCTATTGGATGGCGCAGGGCAAAGCTGTGACATCGTGATTGTGCGCTATTTGTCGCTGGCGTACGATAGGCATTCCCATGATTCCCCGCCTCCTTGCCTTGCCGTTTCTCCTGATGGCGCCTTTGCGGGCCGCTCACAACCCGCTGATGCCGCAGCCGCAACAGATTCGATACGGTACTGGGAGACTCGCGCTCAAGGGAATTGCGATTTCTTTCGGATCCAGTCCGGCGCCAGAAGACCGCTTCGCCGCAAACGAGCTGGCGACCGCGCTGGCAGAGATCATCGCCGAACCCGTGACGGTAGCAACCAGCGGAACCGCGATTGGTGGAATCGTGTTCAACCGCACGGGCGGCGTGGATGCGATGCCTGGCCCGGATGATCGTCCAGGGCCGGATTCCAGGGAATCGTACACCGTACACATTACTGATAAGACCGCCGAAATCCATGCGCGATCTTCAGCCGGCTTATATTACGCAGTTCAGACCATCCGCCAGTTAGTGGAAGAAAGCGCGGGAGAGAAATTTCTGCCCGTGGTGGACATTCAGGACTGGCCGGCGCTCGCCTACCGCGGCTTCATGATGGACACCAGCCACGGGCCGCTGCCTACGGAAGACGAAATCAAGCGGCAAATTAGTTTTCTGGCCCGCTGGAAAGCCAACCAGTACTATCTTTACTCTGAAGCGAGCATCGAGCTGCGCGGCTATCCGCTCATCAATCCTGGAGCGCGTTACAGCGAGTCGCAGATCCGGCGCATCATTGATTACGCGAGGGAGAGACACGTCGACATCGTTCCTTGCCTCGAACTCTACGGTCATCTGCATGACGTTTTTCGGGTGGAGCGGTACGCGGATCTGGCCGCGCTGCCGCATGGAGGCGAGATCAATCCCCGCAGTCCGCGGGTCCAGAGCCTGTTGCATGATTGGGTGGAGCAGTTGACGGCGCTGTTTCCCAGTCCATGGTTTCACGTCGGCATGGACGAGCCGTGGGAATTGGAGAAAGCCGGCAGCCAAGCGGCCGGGGGCGTAGAGCCCGGCAAGCTGTACATCGAGCAGTTGAAGAGCATTACTGCGCTCGTGCGGCAGTTTGGCAAACGCCCGATGTTCTGGGCCGATGTGAATAGCGGCGCCCGCATCTTTGTTAAGTACCCGGAGCTGTTCGCGCAATTGCCCAAGGACGTGATTGCGGTGCCGTGGCACTATCATGTCCAGACGGACTACAGCGGTTTTGTGGCCCCGTTCGCTCGGGAGAAAGTGCCGGAAGTGTTTGCCCCAGGCATCTGGTGTTGGGATGAAGTTATGCCGGACTTCATCCGGACCTTTGAAAACATCGACGGGTTTCTGGCCGATGCGCGCAAGTACGGCACGATGGGCATGGTCAA
>CAZGSU010000066.1:0-53490 GCA_964528615.1 uncultured Acidobacteriaceae bacterium
TGCTTGTAGTTGATTCCGTGCTGCAGCCCCAGCGCTTTCACCCGCACTAGTTTTTCTTCCGAGGAAGACGTGCCGTACATTTCCACTCCCAGCAGCTTTCCAATCTGCACTGCGGCAGTTCCCACGCCTCCGGCCACGGCGTGGATAAGGACTCGCGGTCTTCCCCGCGTGGCAATTCTTTCCGTACCAATGGAAGTCAGCAGATCGTCGAGGTCCTCGGGAGGACGCACGTATTTCGGGACCGAGGATTTCACCAACAGCCCGGCTTTCCAGTAGGCGAAGTAGGCGGTGAAATAATTCACCGGGAAGGCGGCGCCTTCTTCGACGCTCCATTGCTGCGGCACGGGCCATAGCAACGCAGTAGTAGCGGCGATGTGCTCGGCGAACGCTCCCCACTGTGCGTAGCCCATGACCCGCTGACCGTCGCTGCGGCGAATGCCGCAAAATTCGCGCCCCGCTACCAGCGGCGGTTTCGGCGTCCCGGGATAGCCGCCTTGCGCGCTCATGATGTCGGCGAAATTGATCCCGCCGGCCTCGCCTGCTACCAATTCCTGCCCGGGAGTGAGCACCGGATCCGGGACCTGACTGACCTCGAGCACTTCGGGACCGCCTAAGCGGCTGATGACAAGGGCTTTCATGGGGAAAAGTGTAACCCAATGCATGGTTACATCTTGGCCCGCCCGATTGGCTTTTCTCCAGCCCTGAAAATAATGCTTGACTTCTTATACTGTGCGCCATACAGTGTATGCCATACACTATGCCGCACACGGTAGAAGCCCCGATGAACAACGAAGTGCTGGAGAACCTGCGACTGGAGCTGAGGCGCGGCTGCCTGATTCTGGCGGTTCTGGCCGAACTGCGCACCGAGCGCTACGGCTACACCCTGCGCAAAGCCCTCTCCGACCAGGGTATGGAAATCGATGAAGGCACGCTGTACCCGCTGCTTCGCCGGCTGGAAAGCCAGGGGTTGCTGGTCAGCGAGTGGCGCGAAGAGGACAAGCGCAACAAGCGGTTCTACCGTCTGTCGGCCGACGGCAAGCTGATTCTGAAACAACTGGCCGCGGAGTGGAAGAGCATCAACGCATCATTGGACGGGATTCTTTAGGCCCGGAGAACGAGATCTCGCGAAATTCGCGTTCTTGAGGAGCAGGATATGGAAATGATTGATCGGTATTTACAGGCAGTAAAATTTGCCCTGCCGGCGGCGCAGCGGGACGACATCATCAAGGAACTCCGCGACAGCATCCTCTCGCAGATCGAGGAGAAAGAGGCGGGGCTCGGACGTTCCCTGAGCCAAGACGAGCAGGCGGAGTTGCTGAAGCGACTCGGCAGCCCGATGCATCTGGCCAGCCGTTATCGCAAGCAGCAGCACATGATTGGAGCGACTGTGTTTCCCATTTACTGGAAAGTGTTGAAAACCGCCCTGGGCCTGGCTTTCGTGGTTCTGGCAGCCGCGAGCCTGGCGACCGCGGCAGCGGGGAAAACATTCAGCGAGAGTATCGCTGTCCTGTTCCGCTATCCCGGCGTCGCGCTGATGACATTTGCCTGGGTCACGCTGGTCTTCTCCGCCCTGGAGTTCTTCGGCGCTCGGCTCCAGGTGAAGGATTGCTGGGACCCGCGCAAGCTGCCGCCGCTGATGAAGGAAGGCCCCCGCAAATCTCAGTTCGAGTTGATTGCGCAACTGATGGTGCAGACTGGATTCGGGGTCTGGTGGCTGGCCGGGCTGCACTACCAGTACCTCATCCTCGGGCCGGGCATAGCCTTTCTCAGGTTTGGCCCGGTATGGCAGACGATTTACCCTCTAATCGTAGTCATCGTGATCGTCGATTTCGGATTGACGGCGTCGCGAGTGATTTGGCCGCGCTGGACTCAGGGTGGACAGGTCGCACGCCTGGTCATGAGCGCACTCGGCCTGATCGTCCTCTATTTTCTTATCAACGCACCCGATCTGTTCGTAGCTGCAGACGCGAACCGGCCGCAACTGCAAGCTCTGGCCAAGAACATCAATTACTGGGCTCACCTGGGGGTGATCGTTGGCGCGGTCGCGAACATCATCAGCGTCATCATGGAGTCGATACGTTTCGTCGGGAGCCGGCTGGGGCGCGTGCATCAGGCAACTGTGGGCTCGTAGAGGCGGGTAAAAAGCTGGATGGCCTGCTTCACTCAGTATTCATTTACGCTGGGCGGAGTGAGAAGCCAGCAGCTTTTTCTATAAGAGCTGTCATCCCGAGCAATCGTTCTCCGCGCACCGCGCGAAGACGATTATCGAGGGACCTGGGTTCTTTTCGTCGCCGGCGAACACACGCGGATGCCTCTCTTGACCTCACCACGCAAAAGCGGCTCGGGACGGCGGCCCGAGATGACAATAAAAGCGGATGGCTTTGGGCCTCCGGCCAGATGCCAGAAGCACGCCTTCAGGCGAGCATTCGACTGCTTCCTTGTGACCCATCCCGTTTGGGGAATCGGCGGCGGCGAAGTCCAAGCCTACCACCCGCGTCCGCACCACATTTGGCGGCAGGTATATACTTTCCCTAACATGGTTGGGGTTCCCCGTTCTGGCGGTCTGAATGGGGAGTTCGGAGCTTTTTTATCTTCCAATTCATAGGCTCCGTTTAACAGATCACTGGTACCGATTTCCAGGCAGCACCGGGCAACCAGTGCGGAACTTTCTATGCGGCGCGCATCCGCCAGACAGGTTCCGGGGAGGTCCGTCGGTGGACTTGGTTCTGGTACGTTTTTTATTTGTTGTCATTATTACTGTTACTTGTTACCTGATTGATCCTTTCGGCCTGCCGGCAAATCTGGACGCTGGAGTAGGCGCGATCATTGGCCTGGCCATCGTCCTGTTCGAGTGGCGGCTCCGCCTGATCAGCCTGAAGCGCTTGATCGGCGCGGCAATCGGAAGCATCCTCGGAATCTTCGGCGCCTACCTTTTCGCCCTGGTGATTCGAAACAGCGTCTCTCCGGGACGCACCCAGGGTTTCCTGCAGATTCTGGTAATGATGCTGATGGCCTATGTCGGCCTGATTGTCGGAGCCAACAAAGGCGACCTCCTCAACCTGGCGGCGCTGGGAGGCATCTTCGGAGGCGAGAAGCAGGGCAAGAAAAGCTACAAAATACTGGATACCAGCGTGATCATCGATGGCCGGATCGCAGACATCGCCGAGACCGGCTTTCTCGACGGCATCATCGTGACGCCGCAGTTCGTGCTCCGCGAATTGCAGCTGGTCGCCGATTCCGCGGACTCGCTGAAGCGGAACCGGGGACGCCGCGGTCTCGACATTTTGCAACGCCTGCAAAAAGTTGCTTCCTTGCAGATCCAAATCGTGGAAGACGACTTTCCCGCGGTTCGCGAGGTGGATCTGAAGCTGATCGAACTGGCCAAGCTGTACGAGGGCAAAATCATCACCAACGACTTCAACCTGAATAAAGTCGCGCAACTGCAGGGAGTGGCCGTACTGAACATCAATGAGCTGGCCAACTCGCTGAAGCCCATTGTGCTGCCTGGGGAAACCATGAAGGTCTTCATCCTCAAAGAAGGCAAGGAATACAACCAGGGGGTGGCCTATCTCGACGATGGAACCATGGTGGTGGTGGACAATGCCAGGAAGATGATCGGCAAGACCATCGACATTTCAGTGACTTCAGTGCTGCAAACCACGGCGGGAAAAATGATTTTTGGAAAATGGGACGAGCGCAATGGGAGCCGCCACGAATCGCGGCCGGCGGTCAACGCCGTACCGGCCGCGCCGTCGATATCGGCCGTCTCCGGGCCGCCAAGCGGAGAGGTCAAGAAAGCACAGCCGATAATGGTGGAGCGACCAGCGGAATAGGCGGCCTTGTTGACGAAGCCTGACCGGTGAGTGGGCGTCATCACCTGTTAGCGCGACGCGACCGACTCGACTCTTATAGTGTTTCCCTCGAGCATGCCCACAATTTCTACGCGCTCGCCGGCCAATCTCCCGAGCAAGTATGGATCGCCTTCCAACGCACGAACCACTTCGCCATCCACCAAAACATAGATCGAGCCTTCACGCGCACATGCGCGGGCACATTCTGCGGATGTCTTTCCCGAATTCATGGGGTGGCGGGCGCCACAACGGGAGTCAGTGATCATTCCGGAGAAAATCCTGCCGGATGGCGCGCTGTTAACTTTCGCCGTAGACAATTGCGAGGCTTGGGAAGCGGCGGCATCCGTCTGGGCTGCGATGACCGGCTTGGTGTCATCGGAAACGTGCGGAGCCTGGGCCACGGCGAACACTACGGAGCCACCTACGAACAGGAAGCCAAAACCGAGCGCGGTCAAAAACGTCGTCAGCACACAGAACGTAATGAGCGCCAACCAGGAAACAGGCGGTTTCTTCATTGTTGCCCCCAAGACTGGCCTCTCCTGGTGTAGCATTTCGAGGGCCGATCAGCACGGTCCCTTAGTTGCCTGACCCATGAGCTCTGGTTGCACCAGGGGCGAGGTTTACGCGGCCACGGAATAACACCCTTTGGTAGTGATACAAGGCTCAGCCCATTCCCCCTGGCAAAAAATTCTCGAATCGGGAAAAATGGCCTACGGTAAACACCTTAGGAGGCGGCGACAATCATGAAGACGCGAGTCACCGGCGTGGGTGGCATTTTCTCCAAGTCAGACGATCCCGACGGACTCTACCAGTGATACGAGCAACGTCTCGGAATCAATCGGGTGCCTGACGGCACAGGTGCAGCTTCCGAGTGGCGCGATGCTGAAGACGCCGACAAAAAAGGCATGACCGTGTGGTCGATCTTTCCGCGCAACACAAAGTACTCCGACCCCAGCAGCTCGCCGTTTATGATCAACTATCGCGTCGACGATCTGGATGCTCTGCTGGAGGCACCGAAAAAAGAAGGTGTCCAAATCGATCCGCACCGGGAAGATTATGATTACGGGCGCTTCGCCTGGATCATGGATCCGGATGGAAATCGCTTCGAGTTGTGGGAGCCGCCGAAGGGATAATAAGGTACTCGGGCTTTTAGCGCCGAGCGGCCGAACGGGAACGCCCAGACGCACTCCGGCGCTTGCGTGAACCGTTCCTGGGGCTGTACGAGCCACTTGCAATAAGTCGAGCATCCGCGGGCTTGCGATTGTAGGTGTAGATCCAGCACATCATCCGGCTTCCGTCCGCCAGCGTCACCGGCCACCTCTTTCGGATAAAAAGGCTGCCTTGAGGATGATCCGGATCAAATCCTTCGTAAGAATCGATGGAGGAGAGAATCTGCTGGTCTTCCGGAAGTTCAAATACCTTGCCCTTGATCACAGACGGCGATGTCCGGCTCACCACGGCTCCGGGATACTCTCCCAGATCGTAGAGCCTGCCCCGAACCGAGCCTGTTCCGATCCGTCGCAGGCGTCGAACCGCAGCGGCGATTTCAGCCGGGGCATGGGCCGGTTCCAGGGTCCCGTAGACAAAAAGATGAGGACTCATAGCTTGCGTTTGGGCAAGAGCTTCCTCAGGTAATCGTATCCGTTCTTATCGCCCAGTATGTATTTTCGCACAGCTTCATGCTTCCACATAGCATGCAGGTAATAATGGAACAAAGCTCGCACGTCTTTGTCGGAGAGTTGACGGCATTCGTTGAGATAAGCCATAAACTCAAAAAAGTTCAAGTAGTCAGTGAACCTGGCTTCCTGCTCTGCAACCAGTTTCTGAATCTCTGCAGAAGTAGGCAATTCGGAATCCAGAATCTCGCGAACCCCCTTCAAGTCTTCCTGCTCATAAAACTTTGAGTAGAGGCTTGATATCCCGGCGAGCGCGCTCGATGACCGAGTTCCGCCAGTAGGTGACGGCCGCCCCAATTGCGGCAGAAGCTGCGCATGCCTGGTAAATATGCTCGGTCGTTGTCCATGATCGGAGCCAATGCCAAACTGGAACAACGCAGTCAAGAAAGTTCATCTCTCCTCCTTCGCGTCGCTTCCGAATGGAGCCCGGGGGCGCAGACTGTACAGAAAAGGGCCCGTGCGAGCCAGGACATTTGAACCCTCCCCTCCCAGCCCGTATACTTACAGGCCGCATGAAGGTTGTGGTCATCATTCCGGCGGCTGGCTTGGGGACGCGCATGGCGCCCGCTTCCGATGCCACGGGCAAGAAGCCCGCAGGGTCCAAGCAGTTCTTCGAACTGGGCGGCACACCGATTCTCATTCATACGCTGCGCAAGTTTGCTGCGCACGCCGAGGTCTCGGAAATCTACCTCGCGCTGCGTGCCAACGAGATTGAGGGCTTTCGAGCTCGCCTGGAGAAAGAGGCCTCGGATCTTCCGCGGAAGAAGATCGAACTGGTGGAAGGAGGTGAACACCGCCAGCAGTCGGTCGCTCATGCCATGGCGAAGGTTGCTGCCACACCGGATGACCTTGTGCTGGTTCATGACGCGGTTCGCCCCTTCGTGACCGGGGAAATCATCCACGATGTGATCGAGGCCGCCCGGAAATATGGCGCCGCCATCGCCGGAATGCCCGCCATGGATACGGTCAAGCAGGTTGAGCGCACGTCCGAGGGCGCCCTCGTCACTGCAACCGTGCCCCGCGAGCGCGTGGTTATGGCACAAACCCCGCAGGGTTTTCGCTATAGTGTGCTCAAGAAGGCGTTCGACGAAGCTACGGCGGACGGATTTCTGGGTACCGACGAAGCGTCTCTGGTGGAACGTTCCGGACATCCGGTGGCGGTGGTCATGGGTTCGCCGCGAAACATCAAGATCACCACTCCGGCAGACATGGAACTGGCGGAGTTCTTCCTGAAACGGTAAAGCGGCCACGGATTTTCACGGATTCCACGGATAAACCCTTTTGAACTTGTACACTTCATGCATGAGCAGCGGACCTGTCGGATTAAAGCACGCCGAATTGACAGAGAGAATCATTGGCGTCTTCTACGATGTTTACAACGAACTCGGCTATGGTTTCCTGGAATCGGTCTACGAAGAGGCGCTTGCAATCGCTCTTTGCGAGGCGGGATTGACCGTTGAGCAACAAGTGCCGGTGCCCGTGTGGTTTCATGGTAAGAACATTGGCCAGTTCCGCGCAGATATGCTCGTGTCAGCATCGGTCTTACTCGAAGTAAAGAGTGCGCGTGCTCTAGAAGCAGCCCACGAAGCCCAATTGCTTCACTATCTGAAGTCGACCCAGATCGAGATTGGTCTGCTGCTGAACTTTGGTGCCCGCCCTCACTTTCGCCGGCTCCTGTTCGACAATGTAAGAAAGAAAATCCGTGAAAATCCGTGCGAATCCGTGGCCAAGGTTTCCGCATGAAGATTGGCTACGGCTGGGACTCTCACGAATTCAAACGCGGTATTCCGCTCATGATTGGCGGCGTCGCCTTGCCGCACTCGAAAGGCCTGGGCGGCCACTCCGACGGTGACGTGCTTCTGCATGCCATCACCGACGCCTTGCTGGGCGCGGTCGCGGCTCCCGACATCGGTTCGCTCTTCTCTCCCTCCGACCCGCGCTGGAAGGGTGCGGACTCCACGCTGTTCTTGGCGGAAGCGCTGAACCGCGTTGGCGCGGCTGGATACGCCGTGGTCAATGTGGATTCGACCCTTATTCTGGCTGAGCCCAAGATTGGTCCGCACGCGGCCGCTATTCGCGCGCGCGTTGCCGGACTCCTGGGAATCCCAGAGGACTGCGTGGGGGTGAAGGCCAAGACCCCCGAGGGCATGGGAACCGACAACGCTGCGATTGCACACGCCGTAGTACTGCTGGAGAAAGTCGCCCTGGCGAAAAATAAGAAAACGACCCGGCGCGCGGGAGCCGGAAAAAGCAGAAAATAATCTTTCCGGTGAAAGCAGAAAACATCCGTCACAGCGTCTCAAACTCTCCAACCAGCTTGCCATGTCTGGCCCGCGCCGCTTCGACCAGAGCGTGAAAAATAGCCCGCGAGGCCTCGTCACCCTCCACCGAACGTTCGGGATGCCATTGCACTGCCAGTACGAAATGGTCGGGGGAAGTTCCTTCCAGGGCCTCGACGATTCCATCCTTCGGACAACGGGCCACAATGCGAAGTCCGTCTCCAGCGACTTCAGCCGCCTGGTGATGGCTGGAATTGACCTCCACGGAAAGCTTGTCTCTTTCGGTCTTGGCGCCCGCGGCCACGATCTCTCCGAGACTCGATTTTGCATCTACCTCGACGGTGTGCGCGATCGGTACGGTCTTCCCCGCCTCGTGATTGACCGTCGATTCAATGTGCTGCAGCAGGGTTCCGCTGCGATACACGTTGAGTATCTGCAAGCCGTAACAAATCCCGAGTACGGGCTTGCGCATGTTGTAGGCATCCTGCAGCAGAAGTTCATCGACGGTATCGCGCTTGGGATCAGCTGGGGCAGTGTTTGGATCCCTGGGCGCATCGTATTTCGCCGGATCCACGTCGGCCTTGCTGCCCGGCAGCACTACCGCATCGCAACGCTCGATCAGCTTCATGACTTCCGCCGGAGAGCGGTCCAACGGAATTCGTACCGGCTCTCCACCGGCCATCTCGATGGCGTGCAAGTATTGCGGCAAGGCCCGCTCGGCATACTCAGGATCACCGGAGTGGGGAACGGGGATAGCGATACGCGGCGGCATGAAATTTATTGTAGCGCCTCAGGAGTCCGATGTAGCGACGGGCGTCCCGCCCGTCCCAGCCAAGAAAGGGGCAAGTAACTCGTTGCTATATCGACCCTAAAACAGGCGGTCGCCACGATAGATCAGCTCGCCATCAATCAGGCGCGCCTCTGGTAGCAGTTTGTGAGGCTCTGCCGGCCCAATTCCGTCGATGTGAAGCACCAGATGTGCATGGGCGGTCAGCCAGTCTGACACCAGCATGCGGTGGCAGTGGAAATAGACCCGTTCGGCACACATGTAGGCGGTTCGTGATTGTGCGGCCAATTCAATAAGCTGCGAAATGCCAAGTTGAAATTCTGGGGTCAGCATGTAATCAGCGTAATTGCGAAAACTGGGGCTTCGCAGCGCGATGTTGGGTGAATCATCACGAATTTTCTTGCGCCGCCCGCCAAGTTCTTTCATCCAGACATAGCGGATCCCAGCCTCGGGAAGAGTCTTCTCGAGTGATTCACGGTTGAAGTGGGGCAGGCGTCTCGACATAGGGAAAGAGCGAATATCAACGAGGGTCGCGATAGAATGCGCGCCCAGCACTTCAGCCAGTTCGGCGAAAGTGCGGGTGGAATGGCCGATGGTGAAGAGGGTGGTCACTGAAAGATTGAAGATCGGAGATTGTTGGGCTACAGATTTCAGATTGTAGATTTCAGATGTAGATTGAAGATTATTGATCCTCGGATTGCTCGCCCCTGAACTGATGGTCGTTAAATCTGCAATCTAGAATCTGAAATCTACAATCTAAACTCTGCAGTCTCAAATCCACATGGTCACCGAGCTAATTGGTCGAGCGCCGCAATCACGCGCTGGTCCTGGTCAGGAAAAACGGTTCTCAGATCCAGTAGTACACGACCTTCTTCCACTCGCGCGATGATCGGTAGGTCGGAGAACCGCAAGCGCGCGGATAGTTCGTCTGCGCTTAGGCCCGCGCAACTTACCGCGAGCAGACGAGTGGGCAACACCGCCGAGGGAGCTGCGCCGCCGCCGATCACGGATTCGCCGTCAACCACCTCCACAGCCATTTTCGACGATCGCGTTTTCGCGGCTACGGCTTCCGCGCGTTTGCCGATTTCGTCTTTGGACAGGTGCATCATGCGCAGCGCGGGAATCGCATCGTAGTCGCGCTTCACATAAGCCAGCAGAGTAGTTTCAAGCGCTGCATAAGTCAGTTTGTCCACGCGCAGGGCACGAAATAGGGAGTTGGCGCGCAAGCGGGCAATCAGATCGCTGCGGCCGCTAAGTATGCCTGCCTGGGGCCCGCCCAGCAGTTTGTCCCCGCTATAGCTGACCACATCGACGCCCGCCTGCAGGCTATCGAGCACACTCGGTTCTCCACTCACGCCAACGGAATTAAGATCGAAGAGTGCGCCGCTGCCCAGGTCCTCCATCAGGGGAATGTGCCGCTCGCGCGCCAGCGAACTGAGTTTGTGGATGCCTGGCTGCTCGGTGAATCCGGTAATCTCAAAATTGGAGCGGTGGACGCGCAGCAACAGCCGCGTCTTCTCATTGATGGCTCGCTCGTAGTCGGCCAGCCGGGTACGATTCGTAGTCCCTACCTCGCGCAAGGTTGCGTTGGATTTCGCCATGACGTCCGGAATGCGAAACGATCCCCCGATCTCGACCAGCTCTCCGCGCGAGACGATGACTTCCCCACCCTCGGCCAACGTGTCTAAGGCCAGCAGAACCGCGGCTGCGTTGTTGTTGACTACAATGGTGGAAATATCAGATGTGGCGCGGCTGCCCTCGCCCGCATGTCCTTGATTCAAGAGCTTGCGGAATAGCCGGTCCACATGCACATCCCGCTGACCCCGCTCACCGGTCTCCATATCGAACTCCAGGTTTGAATATCCGGAGGAAGCGTCGCGAACATGCTCCAACGCGGAAACCGCCAGCGGCGCCCGCCCCAGATTAGTATGCAGGATCACGCCGGTCGCATTGATAACCGGCCGGAGCGAAAAACTCAGCGATTGGCGAAGTTGCCGCTCGATGGCGCTGAAGATACCGGAGAGCGCAAGGTCAACGCCGCTTGCGTCCAATCGCGCGGAAGCAATTTCGGCTCGCAGGAGAACCAACACCCGGCGGGCAGCGTCGGTAACGGCAGCCTTGCCTTCGCTGGAAACGATCGCGGCCAAGTCGCGGCTTTGCAGCAAGTCATCGATAGAGGGAAGCTTGCGGTAGAGATCGGTTTTGGAAGAGGCCGGCACCGTTGACGATTATCCCATCCAGCGCGCGGGAAACCAAAACGACGTTGGTGCAAGGGATAGGCGAGAGGAAACGGGAAGAACTGCCGAGCATGCGCTCCGCCTGGATGGGTCTGAGATCCGTCCCTACAGCGGCAGTCCGCCCCAGCCAGTTCGTGGTTTTAACACCGGCACCGGGCAAAGGGCACGGCTGAAATCCGTGCCCTTCCCAATCCTTGTTACGCACGCTATCGCCCCACGATCTTGCTCTTCAGACCGGCGATTGCGCTGATCACTTCTCCCTGTTCACGGGCTGGCACCTTGAACTTATTCAATGTATCGGTCAGGGCTTTGACCGAGATTGTCCAGTCCTCTTCGGTAATATTCAGGCCGGTGTGCGCCGTCTCCATGTCGCGTCCGGTGTATTTGCAGGGACCGCCCGTGGCTACACAAAGAAAGTCCACGACATGCTGCCGGACGCGAATCTTGGAATCGGTGCTCAGTCCTACGAAAAAGCGCCCCTCTTTGGGGTCGGTGGCAAGGCGGCCGATGAAATCGTCGGTCACGGCGGCCAGCGCATCATAGCCGCCCAGACGCTTGTAGAGTGTGTCTTGTGCTGCGGCAGCCTGAGGCGCGGCTGGAAGGGGTGGAAGGGCGAGAATGTGCAATGCGCTGGCCGGGATGAAGCCCAGCAGTAGCGCCACCAACAGGGAATGCCGAAAAGTTCTTGGCATGGTGGATCTTCTCCTTAATCAGCAGGTATGTGATTTGTAGGGCCCATCTCAAATACGGCGGGAAACAGAATCCGGATTTACGGCGTGGTTGTCAACCGGCAATTCCGCCCGCGCAAGGCCCGGGGCCTGGATGGTTGCTTGTATTTTGGGGGAGGACAACCGCTGAGTTTCGAAAACAGCCTAGGATCCGTCCAGGGTTCAAAACCAACAAAAGCCGTGGGCGGCGTCCGACCCACACAGGTAAGACCTATCCCACCTCTACCAATCCATAGGTTTTTTGCCAATGCGATCGCATGTGGCGGATGGCACGATCGATGTCTTCTTTTGAGACTTCTTCGCTGGGACCGGCCAGCACTGCGGCGGCCTCCCGTTTGGCGGCTTCCAGCAGCTGGCGGTCGCGTATCAGGTTGGCTACCTGAAAGTTCGGCATTCCGGCCTGGCGGGTACCGAAGAACTCGCCCGGCCCTCGTAGTTCGAGATCGAGTTCGGCGATCTGGAAGCCGTCGGTGGTGCGGACCATCGCGTCGAGGCGGCGTTCCCCATCCTCGGAAATCTTCCCTCCAGTCATAAGGACACAAAAAGATTTCGCTCCACCGCGGCCGATGCGTCCGCGAAGCTGGTGCAGTTGCGACAGCCCAAAGCGCTCCGCGTGTTCGACCACCATCACGGTAGCATTGGCAACGTCGACCCCGACTTCGATCACCGTCGTGGAGACCAGAACGTCCATCTCGCCTTTCTGGAACTGCCGCATGACGTCTTCTTTCTGATCAGGCTCGAGACGGCCGTGCAACAAGCCGACTCGCAGGTCGGAAAAGGTCTTCTTGCTCAACTCCTGGAACATTTTGGTGGCGGCCTTGAGTGCGGTTTCCTCGTTCTCTTCGATGACGGGATAGACAACATAAGCCTGATGTCCGGCGGCGATCTGCTTACGCACGAATTGCCAGACCTCGTCGGCGCGGTCATCGGAAACCCGGCGCGTCACGATTGGAGTGCGACCGGGCGGCATTTCGTCGAGGATGCTGATGTCGAGGTCGCCATACAGGGTAAGGGCGAGCGTGCGCGGGATGGGAGTGGCGGTCATGACCAGAACGTCGGGCTCGCCGGGGACTGCCGGGCTTGGCTCGGCCTGGGCGAGTCCCTTCGCTCCGCTCGGGGCAGGCTCCGAACCCACCCCTACACGATCACTGGTGCTTCCATCGCCAGATTTCTTCATCAGCTTGAAGCGTTGCATCACTCCAAAGCGGTGTTGCTCGTCGACGATCACCAGGCCCAGTCTGGCGAACTCGACCTTTTGTTCGATCAGGGCGTGGGTTCCGATCACGAGCTGGGCATTGCCCTGGGCGACGTGGCGGCGAATTTCACGCTTGCGGTCTTCTTCGAGCGAGCCGGTCAGCAATATCACCCGGTAGCCGGCGTTCTCCAGAATGCGGCGGGCGGAAAAATAATGTTGCTGGGCGAGAATTTCGGTTGGCGCCATGAGCGCGACCTGGTATCCGTTTTCGATGGCGATGATGGCCGCCTCAAAGGCCACGATCGTCTTCCCCGAACCGACGTCGCCTTGCAGCAGACGCCGCATTGGGAAGGGTTTCTCCATGTCAGAAGCGATTTCTTTGAGGACGCGTTTTTGGGCCGCTGTGGGATGGAAGGGCAGAATCTTCTTGATGGCCTCGCGGACGCGCGAATCCAGAGTAAAGCCGATGCCGGTTTGCGCCTTCTGCTGCCTCCGCTTGAGCTCAAGACCCAGCTCCAGAAAAAAGAGCTCCTCAAAGATCAGGCGGAGATGCGCCGGGGTGCGCGAGGCTTGCAGGTCCTGGAAGCTTTCGCCGGGGTCGGGCCAGTGCACTTTCCTCATCGCCTCACGCGGAGGAATCAGGCCCAGATGGCGGCGCACGGCAGCCGGGATTGGGTCGGGAAGCTGCGGAGGAAGATTCTCCAGAACGTTGTGGATGATGCGCCGGAACCAGCGCGGAGTCAGGCGGCCCTGACCGGCAGATTCGTAAATGGGGACAATCCTGCCGACTTCGAGCGAAGAGGCGGCTTTCTGATCTCCGCCTTCGGCGTCCTCGGAAGCGTCGCCCAAAATTTCAAATTGCGGTTGCATCAGTTGCAGTTCGCCGCCGTAGTGGTCCGCTTCTACCTTCCCGTAGAGAGCCACGAGCTGTCCGGGCTTGAAGCGGTCGCGCAGGTAAGTGGCGTTGAACCAGGTGCACTTGATGCGGTTCCGGCCCTGGCCCGCCGTCATCTGAAAAATGGGCATGCGGCGAGTGCGGAACAGGCCCGAGGTGCGTACCTCGGCAATGACGGTGGCCATTTCTCCCGCCCGCAGTTCGGATATCCCACGGGGGTTCAGGCGGTCTTCATAGCGAAATGGCAAGTAATGGACCAGATCGTCGACAGTACGGATCCCCTTGGCAGCCAACACCTCAGCCAGGCGAGGGCCGATGCCCTTGACGTATTGCACCGAGGTGGTCAGTTCCAGCATCTTTGGGGATGGTAGCAGGAGAAGCCATTTGGCAATTGGCGGTTGGCGACAGCGGTGTAGCTTCTCGCCTCTAGCTTCTGGCTTGTGAGCCGGGAGCTAGAAGCTAGACTCTAGACGCTGTAGCCAACTGCTAGATACGGTGTCTAAATCAGCGGTGACTAATTTCGTTGAGGCCCTGGTGGCGGTCCTGGCGGGGAATGCTGCTTACTTCCTGCTGTTGCCCTCCTTGCCGCCGCTGGCACGCCATGTGCCCTTTCAGATCGATCTGGGGTTGGTGCTGGATTGCTGTTTTTGCCTGGTCGCCTGGGGAATCGTGAAAGCCGTGAGCCGACGAAGGACCCAATCGAAGTTAGGAAAACGGTAAGTCTCGGGTGAGTGCATACCAAAAGTAAGAAGCTAGTGGCCAGAGGCTAGACGCGAGAGGCTTTTTTTAAGAGCTGTGTGGATGGCTTGAGGCTTCTGACCAGAAGTTCCAATGACAATGGGTGGATGGCTTGAGACCTCCCCAGAAGCTAGAAGCTTAGTCGTCAGCAGCCAGAAGCCAGTCGCGTTACTTTCGGAACCTCGGTAAGCCCCCATACGGAGGGTTACAATCCTGCTGGCCACATGCAAAAAATCGCCATCCTTTACGACGCCAGCCAGGCGGTGCTGTCCACTTTCGATCTGGACGAAGTGCTGCAGCGCATCCTTCTTATCGCGCGGGACTATTTCCACCTGCAAAACGTCGCTATCCTATTGCTGGATAAGGAGACTAGCCAGTTATGTACTCGATCGCAGATTGGCGGCGATCCGGGATTTGACGACGTCCGGGTCACGATTGGGACCGGGCTGATTGGGGCGGCCGCCAAGGAGAAGCGGCCTTTGTACGTGCCGGACTTCGCCAACGACACTCGCTACGTCCCCTGGGGCAAAAAGAACCGTTCCGAGCTGGCCATCCCGCTCATGGTCCGCGACGAAATGGTGGGAGTCCTCGATTGCCAGAGCGAAAACCCGAATCACTTCGATCGGGACACGGTTGACCTGCTGACTTTGTTTTCCACCCAGGCCTCCATGGCGCTGCAGAATGCCCGGCTGTATTCCCTGGAACGCCGGCGCGCGCTGCAGTTAGAGGCGATCAACGCCATCGCGCGCGAAACCACCGTCGTACTGGATGTGAAAAACCTGCTGTCGAAGGCCTGCGAAAAGATTCAGAAAGCCTTTCAGGTGTCTCACGTTTCAGTGCTGCTGAAAGAAGACGAGGACCTGATACTGCGCGCTCACCACGGCACACTGACGCTGCGCCTGGCGGATGGGGAGCGGTTACCGGCGGGCGCGGGTCTGTGGGGGCGAGCCCTGCGCGAATCCAAGACGCTGATAGAGAATGACGTCACGTCGGACCCGGATTATATCGGTATCTATCTGGAAACAGGCTCGCACATGTGCATTCCGCTGGTTTCGTTCGGGCAAACCCTGGGAGTAATGGTGCTCGACAGCGCCCGGCCCGGTTACTTCAGCACCAGCGACATTCAGTCGCTGGAATCCGTCGCCGACATCTGCGCCACCGCAACCCAGAATGCCCATTACGTCGAGCGCGTCAAGCAACTGGCGTATCTGGACGGCCTGACCGGAATATTCAATCGTCGTTTCTTCGAACTGCGGATCGAAGAGGAAGTTGAGCGCGCCCGCCGGTTCGACTCGGGAATGGCCGTGATCATGGTGGACATCGATCAGTTCAAACGCCTGAACGATGAATTTGGACACCTGCTGGGAGACGAAGTATTGCGCCAGGTGTCATCGCTTTTCTATCAGCAATTGCGGAAAATCGATGTGGTCTGCCGTTATGGCGGCGAGGAATTCGCCATCCTGCTCTCGCAGACCAGCCTGAAACACGCCATGGGTGTGGCCGAGAAGCTGCGAAAGCTGGTGGAAACCTGGCAATTTCCCGGAGTGCCGCGCTCGGTCACCATCAGCGCCGGGACCGCGACCTACCCCGATCATGGCACCACTCGCGATGAACTCGTCCAGGCAGCCGACTCCGGCCTATACGCCGCGAAACAGGCTGGAAGAAATTGCGTCCGGGTGGCTTGCGAAGTAGATCGCAGCCGGAGGCACGGAGTCGGGCTCTAGAGCACTACGGACTCGGATCCAAGGCTGAGGAAATGAAGCTCAGGGTGGAGCAGGGCTTTAGCCCTGCTCCACCCACATCTCGATCGAACCAGCTTAGATATCAGCTTCGGGCTGCCAGACTTTTTGTTCCAGCTGCTCCTGCATCTGGATTTTCTGGTCGCGCAGCTCCTGTTCCAATTCGCGCATTTCCTGCTGCAATTCCTTCTGATGGTCGCGCAGCTCTTGCGCTGCTTCCTCCAGGCTTGGCCTTACGCGCCTGAGTTCGCGGACCGTACGCTCCAGTTCCGGCCTCACCCGCGCAATCTCGGATTGAGTTTCGCTCAGGTCGATCACGGTTGCGGCATCATCGACTTCGGGAAGGTCAAAGCTCTCATCCAGGATTTGCGATTGGTTCCGCTCCGGCAGGCTCAAAGTCAGGTTCTGTTCCTTCTTTTCGCGAATGATGCTGACGGTCACGGCAGAACTCTTGCGGCCGTGCATGGCATGGGTGAAATCCCCGCTGTCATGGATGGACTCACCGTTGACCTTCACAATCACGTCCCCGGCGCGGAACCCTGATTTTTCAGCCAGACTGCCTTTTTCCACCGACCGCACCAGAACTCCCTGGCCGTTCTTCGCCCCGAAAAAATCTCCCAGCTGGGGAGTGAGGTTTTCGACCATCAGGCCGCTCCGCCCGGAGGAGTGCACCACCACAATCGATACGGGTATATCCATCTCCGGCATAAACGGAGTGACGCGTGTTGTGGGCATCTCGGGCATGGCCGGCATGGCGAATGTGAAGGCCTTGCCCGGGGATCCCATGGCGAAAGTCTTCTTTCGGTCGGCGAGTTGCGCTTTCACGGTCAGGGGCTGCCCATCCCGGCTGATCCCCAGCGTCACCTGGCGTCCCGGCGGGATTTCGTGGATCATGCGACGCAACTGCTCGACACTTTCCACCTGGTTTCCATTGAGACTGAGAATCACGTCGTGCTCTTTCACGCCTGCCTTGCCGGCGGGCGCGTCCTGATCGACCAGGGTCACTTCCACGCCGTGCTCTTCCTTCAATTTCAGTTCGCCCAGGCGGTCCGCGGTAATGTCGCGGGTGTCCACGCCCAGGTAAGATCCCCCCCCAAAGTCCTCACTGGAGAAGCCGAACGTCTCGCTGAAGGGTTCGTGCGAAGACATCTGGGCTCCGTATGCGACCGCCACGAACAACGCCACAATCGATATTCTGAGAATCGAGTTGCGCATGTGCGTCCCTCCCTGATCGAAAGCTCGTCAGCGACTGGCCCGGAGAAAACTGATGTCGCCGGTAGTGGTCCGTACTTTCAGAACCGGGCCGCCGCCATTCAAATTCCCTTCGGCGGTGGCGCTGCCGGGGCCCCACTCGCCGCCTTCAGTACTGACCCGAATCTCGGAGAAGTCGGAGCGAATGCGATGACCGTTGGCCAGTTCGATGGAGGCCCGAATCGTCATCGCCAGGTTCGGCGCCAGATATACCGTGATGTCTCCCGCGGAGGTCTCAAGCACCGAATCAGTGCGCTCCGTGCCAGAAACAAATTTCGCAACAATTCCGCCCGCACCGGTTTCTGCCCGAGCCGTGGGCACGCCGTTCAGGGTGATGCTGCCGCCGCCGGTCTCGGCTCGCACCGCCCCGGTGGCCGAAGTCAAACGGATACTTCCTCCGCCGGTTTCGATCTCTGCAGGCCCGGCAATGTCGCCGAGGTCAATGCCGCCACCGCCGGTTGTGACCCTCAAAGGCCCGGCACAACGTTGTACCTCGATGCTACCGCCGCCGGTTTCGAGCACTGCACCCAACTGGCAGGAGGCCACCACTACGCTGCCGCCGCCGGTTTCGGCATTGATCTTTCCCTTCGCAGAAACTACCTTGATGCTGCCGCCGCCGGTGCGCACGCTCAGATCGCCGCCGACCGTGCCCACCTCGATGCTGCCGCCGCCGGTTTCGGCGTTAATTGCGCCACCGATATCGTCCAGGTGAAGGCTGCCGCCGCCACTCTCGCCCTCCACCCGGCCGGCGATGCCGGTGGCGGTGAGATCGCCGCCGTCGCTTTCGACTTTCACCGACTCGATACTTCGCGGGACATTAAGTACAAATTCACTGGAAGACCGGCGGGGCTTGTTTCCCTGCCATTCGCCCACCACCCAGGCCGTGTCCCCGCGGACATAAGCGCTGATTTTATAGCCGTCGAATTCGCGGCGAGCTTTTTCCTCCGACGAAGCATAGGAATGATTGCTGATGGAATAATCGATGGTGGACTGCGATCCGCCGGCGACGCGGACTGAGCCCGAATCCACTTTTACCCGCAGATTTCTGGCTGCTGCGAGAGATCCGGTGATGTGACGTGTCCACTTTCCGTTTTCCTGGGAAACACGAACTTGTTCATCTGAGCGGGCTTCTTGCGCCACCGCCAACGGCAGGAACAGCAGCAAGGCCGCAACGATTTTGGGAACCTTTTTCAACCTTCAACCTCCGAAATCACTTTTTTACGTTCGGATTTCACCCAATCAAATCTCAATCGATCCCAGACGTCTGCGCCAACACATTACGGGCCTGCGACTGGATGTAGGGATTGGGATCCTTATCCGCCAGCTTCTGCAACACCACCCGCACACTGCTATCGGCGCGTACCGGTTCGAGCAGATGCAACGCCTGGGTTCGTAAACCGGGATTGGCATCGTTCATCAACGCTTCGAGCACCGCATCACGCACCCGTACGTCATCTTTTACGTAGGAACCCAGACCCTCGATCGCTTTCAGCCGTACACCGGGATTGGAGTCATAGCGCAAGGCATACAGAAGCGCTTCGCGCACCCGGGTATCATTTGGTGTCTGGGTCAGCAGGTCAACCGAATCCATGCGCACGCCCGAGTTGTAGTTGTTACGGGTCGCAAACAACAGCAGTTGCTGGATGCGCTGGTCATTGAGCGAGCCTTGCGCCTCCAGCGTAGATACGGTGTCGTACTTGATGCTGATCTGAGAGGAGCCAGGCTGTTGCGAAACGGAGCGAATACCGGTGATGGAAGATTCTGTGGGAGTCGCAATCGTGGGTTCTACGGAGTTCCGGCCGTTCATCATTTGATATGTGGCCCCGATTCCGCCGGCAAAACCCACGATAAAGATCGCCGCCGCAAGCGCGGGAGCCAGCTTGATGGGGCGCAGCCATGCGCCGGGATCGAATACGAGGCGTTGCCAGAAGCCGCCCTGCTCCGTGTTTTCGAGCGCTTCCTGAAGACGCATCCGGGATGCTGCGACCAGATTAGGGGTGGGTTCGTCTACCGGGAAGCGGGAGATGGTGGCGTGGAACTGGCGGGTGGCTTTCAACTCAGCCGCGCAATCGGCGCAGCGGGCCACGTGTTGCTCGAGTTCGTAACGAGCGTCGTCGGGCAGCTCGTTATAGATGTGCAGCAGAATATTTTCTTGTACCCACTCGCATTTCATAGTTGCACCCCCTCGTGGGGGAAGTGTGGGGCGGGCGCTCCCGCCCGCCGCCCCTGCTTTTGCTGTTGCTTCTGCATTTTGTATCCGCCTGCCTTACCTGCCGCCCTGCGGGCGGCTTTGACGGGCGGGACGCCCGTCTCTCCATAAACCTTCTTCATCGCAGGTCTGCCAGCGAGCCACGCAACTTCTGGGTGGCCCGGAATAATGTATTCTTTGCCGTTTCTTCGGTCGTATTCAATATCTCGCCTACGGTCCGCAACTTCAGCCCCTGGTAGTGCTTCAACTCGAAAACCATACGCTCGCGGGGCGTGAGTTTGTCCAGCGCGTGATTGATGCGCGTTCCCAACTCGCGGCGCATCAAGTCGCGCTCCGGATTGGCGCCCGCCCGCCCGTCCGCCACCTGGGCGAGAACATCGTAAGTTTCGCCTTGCGAATCGACCGCGACCGGAGCGTCTTCCTTCCGGACCTGCCTTTTCCGCAGGTGGTCCAGACATAGATTGGTCACGATGCGATAAATCCAGGTGTAGAAGGAACACTCAAAGCGAAAATTGCCTACGCTTTTGTACGCCTTCAGAAATGCATCCTGATAAATGTCTTGGGCTTCGTGCTCCGAGCCGGTGAGATGCATGGCCAGCCGCAGCACCGCCTGGTCGTAGTGCCGCACCAGCTCCTCGAAGGCGGCGCGATTGCCGCGCTGCGCCTCGCGGACCAGCAACGTGTCGTCGATACGGCCTGGACTATGCCCAGCCATGTGGCCCCGTGCGAGGGGGTCCTGGGATTCGTTGCTTCGTTCCATCTGGCCGAGACTCGCATCCCGAGGGGAACGCCCACCAACTGCCAATGGTACTGCCCACGCATCGGCCGGCATCTCTGTTGTCCTCGACTAAACCGGGTGCCCTGCCGTTCTTCCCGGTTGCATAGCTATGGACGTGGCAGCAAAAGAACCGTGAGCATGGATTATAGGAGTTTGGCAGGATTCGTGCTCCGCACGACACACCAAAGGCAGGACTTACAGGACGGACCTGTCTGTGTGGGGCGGGCGCCCTCGCCCGCCGTTTTTGACTTTGATTTTGGGACCCGTTCTGAGGCAATAAATTTAAAATCCAAAATAAAACGCGGGGGGCGCGGGCGCCCGCCCCACGCGAGCAGAACACACGGACCTTCGATTACTCCACCGCTTCCTTTTCGATCACAACTTTCAGGTGCGTGGTCACGTCTTTATGCAGTTTGATCGGCACCGTGAATTCTCCGACGGTCTTGAGTGGCTCGTGGAGCTGAATCTTCCGTCGGTCCACGTCGAAGCCTTTCTTCGCCAGTGCGTCGGCGATGTCACCGGAGGTGACTGAGCCAAATAGCTGATCGTGTTCGCCGGAGCGGCGCGCGAACGACACCGACACCCCTTCGAACTGCTTGGCCAGGGCCTCAGCGCTGGTCTTCTCTTTGGCCGAACGGCGGACGGCCGCAGCCTTCATCTGCTCGATCACCGCCTTGTTGCCTTTGGAGGCTTCGATGGCCAGCTTGTGCGGCAGCAGATAGTTGCGTCCAAAACCCTCGGCGACTTTTACCACGTCGCCACGCGAGCCCAGCTTGGGCACATCTTCCTTCAGAATGACTTCCATGGATGACTCCTGTAAGAAAATTCGTTCGCCACGGATTTACAACAGATTTCCCGGATCAAGATCAGAAAAAAACATCCGTGAAGATCCGTGTAAATCCGTGGCCGGATTCTTCGTGGCCAGGTTTCCTATGACGCGCGCCCGGCGAACGGCAGCAGTGCGATGTTGCGTGCCTGCTTGATGGCAGACGACAAGCGCCGCTGGTGCGGCGTGCACACGCCGGTCAGGCGCCGCGGAACGATCTTGCCGCTCTCGGCTACGAACTGGGCGAGCAGCCGGACGTCTTTGTAGTTGATGGCCTCAATTTTCTCCACGCAGAACTTGCAGACTTTCTTGCGGCGAAAATATTTGCGCCCGCCTTCGCGGCCACCAGGCCCGCCGGGACGTGGAGGACGGCGCTCTCCCCGATCGGGCCGGTCTCCAAACGAGGGACGGTCTCCCCCGGATGGCCGATCTCCGCCCGCCGGTCGCTCCCCACCAGAACTTGCTGCTGTTGTCGCTCTAATCTCTTCAGCCATGATGCTCCTTAGAATCTGTCGTTGGTCCTTGGTCTTTGGTCGTTGGCCATTTGAATCACGTGTTCGTCGTCAGAAGCCAACGACCAACGGCCAAGGACCAACGACCAGCTAAGCTGTGACTTCTGCCGTCTCTCCACCGGCTTCCGGGACCGGGGATGGGGGCGGGGTCTTGCGCTTGGCGTCGCGGATGGCCTTGATCTTGTCCAGGCGCTTCTGCTCCTCGTCGATGCGCACGGTGATGAACTTGATCACCGGTTCAGTTACGCGCAAGCGGCGCTCCAGCTCGTGAATCAGCCCGCCACCGCCTTCTACGGTCAGCAGCACGTAAATGCCATCGTGAAACCTGCGGACCATGTATGCCAGGCGGCGCTTGCCCATTTTCTCCACGCTTTTCACGTTGCCGCCCGAAGACGTCACGGCGGTTTCCAGTGTGGAAATCAGTTTGTCCTGCTCCTCTTCCACCATGTCGGGGCGGACGATAAACATCAGTTCATAAGTGCGATTCATACTCTCTCCATCTCTTTTATCCGCCACGGATTCTCACGGATCAACACGTTTCAGCATCGAATCCGTGTAAATCCGTGGCTACTCTGCCTCTTTCTCGGCCTTCCGGTTGAAGCGGCTCATCGCCGCCGCCGGACCTTCTTTCAAAATTACGTTCACCGCTTCGGCAGCATTGTCGAGAACCTCATCGAGCGCCTTCAGTTGCGACTTGCGAAACGGCGTCAGTACAAACTTTACGCCGTCCGCAACTTTGCGAGTAGGCGCAATGCCCAGCCGGATGCGCAGAAATTCCTGCGTGCCCAGCGCCGCAATGAGCGACTTCATGCCATTGTGGCCCGCCGAACTGCCCCGCTGGCGGATGCGAATCGTACCCAGCGGCAAATCTAGTTCGTCGTAAATCACAATCAGGTCGGTTTCGAGCCTGATTTCATGCTTGGCTGCCAGCTCACGAACCGCCATGCCACTCAGGTTCACGAACGTCTCAGGCTTGGCCAGCAAAACCTGCTCGCCGCCAATTTCCGCCCGGGCTGTAAGCGCGCGACACTGGCGATTTCTCACTTCCACGCCACAATCGTTGGCGATACGGTCAATGACGAGGAAGCCCAGGTTGTGCGGCGTGAACTGGTACTCGATGCCCGGATTGCCCAACCCGACAATCAGTTTCACGCCTGATCAATTTTCCTTGGCAACACTGTCGAGTTGCGCTCGACCTGGACGGGCGGGGGCGCCCGTCCCCACACAGTTCTTGCTACCGCCCAGCTATTTCTTCTCTTTCTTTTCCTTTTCGGGCTTCTCCGGTTTCTCCGGAGCAGCCTCGGCACCTTCTTCTCCCTCGACCTCCTGCTTGCCCTTCTTGATGACTTCGGGTTCGGCTGGAGCGGCAGCAGCCTCCGCGGCGACCGCATCGGCGGCCGGGGCCACTTCTTCCTTTACCGTGGTGATGTGGGCTATGGGCTGGTTGGCCTCGGTGATGAACTCGATCTTGTCGTCGCGTTTCAGGTCGGAAACGCGCAGCACCTTGCCGAATACCAGTTCGCTGACGTCGGCTTCGATGGCGCTCGGAATGTCGCCAGGCAAGCACTCCACTTCCACCTCGCGCAGAATCTGCTCCAGGATGCCGCCCTGCTGCTTCACTCCGGCGGCTTCTCCCTTGAGCATGATAGGCACACTGACCTTGAGCTTCTGGTCCATGGCGATGCGCTTCAGATCGATGTGCAGCAACGAGCTCTTGATAGGCTCATACTGCCAGTCGACGATCATGGCCTTGGTGCGTTCGCCGCCCTCGACAGCCAGATCGAAGATGGTGTTGTGTCCGGTCGCGGAATTCAGAATACGGTTGACCTGGCGCGGATCGAGGGTCACCGGCAGGGATTGCTTGCCGGCCCCGTAGAGCACGCCGGGAATCTTGCCGCCCATACGCACGCGGCGAGCTACGTTCTTGTTGCCCGAGGTCCGCGGTTGTGCTTCTAAAACGCTGCTTTCAGTTGCCGTTGCCATAAATTTTGATTCCTATAAGAACAATCTGCTGACGGACGTCTCTTCGTGAATCGACTGGATCGCGCGTCCGATCAAACCAGCGATGGTAAGCACTTTGATTTTCGGCTCCCGCTTCGCGGCTTCGCTCAGCGGGATGGTGTTGGTGACGATAACTTCGGTGATGCAGGACTGCGAAATATTCTGTACCGCCGGCCCGGAAAGAACCGGGTGCGAACAGCAGGCGTAGACCTGGCTGGCACCATTTTCCATGAGCGCGGCGGCGGTCTTCACCAGGGTCCCCGCCGTATCGATCAAATCGTCGATGATCAGGCAAGTGCGGCCTTTCACATCGCCGATGACGTTCATGACTTCCGCCACGTTCATCTCAGAACGGCGTTTGTCGACGATGGCCAGGGCGGAATCCATTTTCTTGGCGAAAAACCGGGCCCGCTCCACGCCCCCGGCATCGGGGGAAACCACGGTCAAGTTGGGCAAATTCAGTCGCTTGAAGTGGTCCACCAGCACCGGCGACGCGAACAGGTGGTCCACTGGAATATTAAAAAATCCCTGCAACTGCGGCGCGTGCAAATCCACGATCAACGCCCGGTCGGCGCCCGCCGTGGTCAGCAGGTCGGCCACCAGTTTGGCGGAAATCGGTACCCGCGGCTTGTCCTTGCGATCTTGCCGGGCATAGCCGAAGTACGGAATCACCGACGTGATGCGCCGCGCCGACGCCCGCTTGAGCGCGTCAATCATCAACAGCAACTCCATCAAATGCTGGTCCACCGAATGGCAGGTCGGCTGCACCACGAACACATCCGCGCCGCGCACGTTCTCCTGGATCTGGACGTAGGCCTCGCCGTCACTAAAGCGCGTGACCAGCGCCTGCCCGCGCGTCAGTCCGAGAAAAGCGCAGACTTCGTCGCACAGCGGTTCGTTAGCCGTGCCGCAGAAGATCTTGAACTTGTCGTCCACCCGGCTGCGCTGGGGCTTGCGCTCAGGTTTCTCGTCCGCGTTCATCTGGGCCTTCTTTTCCGTCGCTGTCGCAAGAGTTGCCATAGAAGCAGCCTTTAGCAATTAGCTCTTAGCCTTTAGCTCGAATCCACCGCTGTCCAGCTCTCAGGTCCAGCTAAGAGCTAAAAGCTAATGGCTAAGAGCTGGTTTTCTGGCTGGGCCGCTAGGATTCGAACCTAGACAAAGTGCTCCAAAGGCACTTGACCTACCATTAGTCGACGGCCCAGTGTTTCAATTGCAGATTTCGCGATTTCAGATTGTAGAGTTAAAGGCCGGCCTTGGGCCACAAATTACGCAATCTGCAATCCAAAATCTTCAATCTGAAATCTTCTTCCAGTACTGCTGCCGGGTCATCGTCTTGGTGACCACTGCCGGGACGCCATCCCGCCGCAACCTGGCCACCGCTTTCTGGCCTGCCGCCTGCGTTGCAAAGAGCCCATAGATCGCGGAACCGGAGCCTGAAAGCGAGGCATAAAACGCCGCTGCCTTCTGGAGCACACGCTTGACCTCGCACAACTCGGGATACTTAGGAAAGACGACCTGTTCGAAGTCGTTTTCGATCCCGGTACGGACAAGGTCGAGAAGCGAGGTCTCGGCCCGGCCCCTGCCTTGACTCACAGGGACACCGGATAAGGGTTGACCACTCAGCCACGCAGAAATCATGCGGCCGAACTCACTCATTCTATCGGAGGGTGGTGTAGGCGTCAATTTGGCGCCGGGTTCGGCACGATCCACGTGGGGACGGCCGTCCTCGGCCGTCCGGGCCGAGCGAAGCTCGGCAGTTCCCCCAGCGGCTAAAGCCGCCCCACTCTCGGGACTATCGGCACGACTGAAGTCGTGCCCTTCCCGGTCGTGCCCTTCCCGGCGGTGCCCCCCTCGGCCGTGCCTTTCCCGGTCGCGGATCCCCTGACCGAGTGCCCCAGACTCGAATGCCGCGGTCTCGCGTGTCGCGGGTCTCCCGGGGTCTCCTGTCTCGCTCCGGAAGGTCGCAGTCATCGCATCCCAATCCGCGAACGCTTTGGGGGTCGAGACCCCGATCTCCGGCGTTGCCACCACACAAACCGTGGGCGCCAGGTCCGGTAACGGATAGACCTCTTCCCCGTGGCCCACGCCCAGAACCGTTCCGCCTACCAGAAACAGCGGCAGATCCGATCCCACGTCAGAGGCGAGTCGCAGCCTTTCCGCCCCCGGCAGCCTTTTCTTCAGGACACGTTCCAGGCCAATCAAAGCAGCAACCGCATTCCCCGACCCCGCACCCAGCCCGCCCTGCACCGGCAAACGCTTCTCGATCGTGATGGTCACGCGTCCGCGGGCCCGCAGAGCAGCCATGGCCCATTCCGCAATGCGGTAGCAGGTATTCGTCGCGTCGGTGGGAACGCGCGGGTCGTCGCAGCGAATCTCAATGCCCGTGCCACGGCCTACCTGCACGTGCATGATGTCATGCAAAGCGATCGTCTGATAGACGGTGCGCAGGTCATGGAAGCCGTCGCTCCGTAGAGCTCCAATGCTCAAACCGAGATTAATCTTGGCGAAGGATCGAACGGTGACGGACATGAAAAGACGATTCTAACCACACCGAAGAGGGTTCCGTAGCCAGGTTCTTACGTCCTTCTCTTGTAGTAAATCGTGAACTCGAATCCGGGATTCGGCGGAAACAGTTCCGCTACTTTCTTCAACCGCTCCGCCATCTGCGCGGGCGCCAACAGCGGATAATCGCGCTCCCGTAAATCGTAGTAATCCACATCGATGAACAGAGAAAGCAGGTAAATAGAGATGGCGTCGGAGAAGCTGGCCGCGAAATATTCGTTCTTGTACTTCTCCGTGTCCAGACCCGGGCCCGCCGCCAACTTGCGCGACTCCCACGCGTCCAGTGAAGTCTCCCCGCGCGCTCCTGCCTGAACCTGTTTCCACGCCAGATCGGAAAAGGCCTGGGAGACGCCGGCTTTCTCGACCACCGCGTGTCCTACATTGATGTAGAACTCAAAGGCCACAGAGAATTTGTCGTCCATGAGCCGGGTGGAAATGAAGACGCACTGCGAGTCGCCGAGATCGAGATTGCGATGGCACACAGCGTTGTCGCTCAGGGCAACGTCATAGCGGTCGGCGATCACCGTCTCGTCGCCCTGGTTCACAGTTAGCGGGACAAAGTAGTAGGCCTTGCGTCGCAGGGCGGCAGCGGCGGAATCAGGCACAGCAGCCACCATGCGCTGCAAGTCGGCTTCAGGGACAGTGATCTCGCCCGAAGCAGCGTAGCAAATTCCATTCGGAGCTTGTGAGACGGGGGTCTGGCGCACGACCTCCGCCGGGGGGCGTGTAATCGGAGGTGCAACTTGTGACATGAGAGGTATTTTAGCGCACCCGACGGGAGGAACCAGCAACCGATCGCTTCTAGCGCAAAACCGGGAACTGACAACCGAAAACTGCGAACCGCTACAATCCAAAGAAATGTCTGCTGCCAGGGCGCCTTCGACGAAGCTTCGGTGGTTCTGGATCCCGCTGCGTGTGCTGCTGGTGACATTCTTGCTGACGCTGTTGTCTTTCGCGGTTTGTCTGCTGCTGGGGATTCTCGGCGTCGTGATCAGCGCGTGGCTGCGTGGCGTCCATCCCGATATGGCCATCACGTACCGGCATTTCGCGTTCCCTGCAGCCGCAATCGCAGCGCTGATTGCGCTAATTTCCGCGATTGCCCTAGAAATCCGCTACGCCCGCACAACCCAGGTCTGACCACAAACCACGTGGGGACAGCCACCCTCGGCTGTCCGGCGGAGCGAAGCTCCGCAATTTTTAATTTGTCCGGAAACGATTCGGCTGAGAGTCACCGAATTCTGTCGACTTACACCCGAAGAAGATCTCTGGCGAGCACTGCTCGCCCGGACAGCCGGGGCGGCTGTCCCCACGTGTGCAGTGGCAGTGTCACTCTGTCAGATGCTAACGTTATGCCTCATGATCGTCGGCACCGGAATCGACATCGCGGAGGTTCCGCGCATCGCGCAAGCCCTTGCGCGTCACGGCGAGCGCTTCCTGCACCGCGTGTTCACCGCGGGCGAGATTCAGTACTGCGATTCCAAAGCGAACCGGGTAGAGCGCTACGCCGCGCGCTTCGCCGCCAAGGAAGCCGCCATGAAAGCGCTCGGTACCGGCTGGAATCATGGCGTGCGCTGGCGTGACATCGAAGTGTCTCGCCAGCCCGAGGGAAGGCCAACTCTCACCTTCCACGGCAAGGCAGCCGAATTCGCGGCTCGGCTCGGCGCGGCTCACGTTGCGCTTTCGCTTTCGCACACGGCGGAGCAGGCGATCGCGCAGGTGATTCTAGAGAGTTAAGCTGGGGAGTCAAGCTGGAGAGCTGAGGAAAGTTGCGCTTGTGCTTCTGTTATCCTGACGCGATCCGTAAGAACTCTTCAAGATGAGCGAGACGTCTCTCCTGACTCCAACCAGCAGCGCTGCTCAAGCCCCGAATCGCGCCGTGCTGGCGGGCATGGCCCTGTGCAGCTTTGCCGCCCTGCTGCTTGAGCTGGCGCTGACCCGGCTGTTCTCGGTGGTGCTCTTCTACCATTTTGCATTTCTCGCGATTTCGATTGCCCTGCTCGGACTCGGCGCCGGAGGCGTGTTCGCACACCTTCGAAAAAGCCAACTGGCGCGTTTCGAGACCCAGGCGCTGGTGGGGCGTTTGTGCTCAATCAATGCGCTGATTGTGCCCGTGGTCCTGGTGATTGTGCTGCGTATTCCGGTCTCGCTGGATATCTCGAAAGCGAATTTCCTCCGCCTCAGCGCCATTTACATCGCTTCCGCCGTGCCCTTCTTTATCACCGGGCTGCAATTCTCCGTGGTTTTCGCGCGCCAGGCGACGCATGTCTCGCGGCTCTACGCCGCCGATCTGGCGGGAGGCGCATTGGCCTGTCTGGCCATTGTCCCGCTGCTCAACTGGCTGGGCGGCCCCAACACCGTGCTCTTTACCGGCGCATGTATTGGAGTCGCCGGCACGGTTTGGGCGGTGGAGAGCCGGGCGCGCAAATCTGCAGCCGGCAGGGCGCTCTTCCTGCTGGTGCTGATTGCAGCCAACCATTCGGGCAAGCTGCTCGATATCGTTTATGCCAAGGGAGGCTTCCGGGACTCCGCCTGGGTTGAATTCGCGCGCTGGAATGCGATCTCGCGCGTGGAAGTGGATCGCCAGGGCCCCGGCAGGGCAATCGTGATCGATGCCGATGCATCGACATACCTGATGAATGTCGATCCCAAACATTGGCAGGGAGGATGGGAGAAGAATCTGATGTCAGCGCCGCCGGCGCTGGCCAATGTGTTGCGCCCGCATGGCGAATTCGCCATCATCGGCCCAGGCGGTGGGGTGGATGTTTTGCGCGCCGTGGCCACCGGCAGTCCGAACGTCACCGGAATCGAAATCAATCCCATCATTGCCAACACCATCATGCGCGGCCGCTACGCGGACTACACCTACCATCTCTATGAGCAGCCCGAGGTGCACATCCACGTCACCGACGGCCGGTCGTTCGTGCGCAACGCCAGGCGGCAATTCGATGTTCTGCAAATGACGTTGGTCGATACCTGGGCCTCCACCTCCGCCGGCGCCTTTGCCTTGAGCGAGAACAGCCTGTACACCGTCGAAGCTTTCCGGGAATATTTCGAGCACCTGAAGCCGGACGGGATGATCGCCATCACGCGCTGGGAGTTTCAGCAGCCTCGCGAGGCTTTACGCGTGGTCTCGGTCGCGATGCAGGCGCTGCATGAGTTGGGAGTCGCCGACACGCGCAACAATTTTATCGTGGTTGCCGAAGGACGGCTCGACGCCGACGGAATCCCGGTCGTAGTGCTGGCCAAGCGAACGCCCTTCACCCTGGAGGAGCAGAACCTGGTACGGGAAGATATCGCGGCGCATTCCAGGCTGTTTTCATTTTATGTCCCCTCCGATCCCCATACGGTGGCGAGTGGGCAGGAGGAACACTATCCGGCAAATGCGAATTCTTTTACCCAGCTGATTCAACTGAACGATCCGCAAAGATTTGCGGCGCACTATCCGTACGATGTATCGCCCGTGACCGACAACGCTCCCTTTTTCTTCTTCACCCTGAAACCCGGCCAGATCCTGCACCCGGAAGCTCTGCAGCGCGGAATCGACTGGAAAAATAATCTGGGGGTGGCCGTGCTGGGGATGGTCCTGATCATCTCGCTCCTGGCAGTGCTGGCGTTTCTGGTCGTTCCCCTGATGATGCGAGCCCGGGGGCAGCAACAACGCCCGCTCCGGCTGCTTTACTTCATTGCCGTAGGACTGGGATACATTCTGGTTGAGATCGCGTTCATTCAGCGCTTCGTCCTCTTCCTCGGCCATCCTACGTATGCACTTACCGTCGTCGTGTTCCTGCTTTTGCTATCGAGCGGAGCGGGCAGCATGGTTTCCCGCAGGTGGCTGCCGGAAACCGGCCGCATCTGGCTCCCCTTGCTGCTGATCACGGCCGCACTGGTGCTCTATGTCGCCATCCTGCCCAGCCTGCTGAACCGGCTGGTTGGCTTGCCTTTCGCGGCCAAGCTGGTGGTGTGTGCCGCGGTACTGGTTCCGCTGGGACTCGCCATGGGAATGCCCTTCCCAACCGGTTTGCGTGCCTTGGCGGGCAGTCCCGTGCCGGAATTCCCCGGACCTGGAGGGAGTGAGACTGGTGGGAATCTGGTGGAATGGGCCTGGGCGATGAATGCGGCTTCGAGCGTTCTGGGCTCGGTGATCGCCATCATCATCGCCATCCAGTTTGGATTGAACGTGACCCTGGCCTGCGGCGCCGCAGCCTATCTGCTGGCGCTCGGGTTGGCGGCAACCCTGCGTCCAAGCCAGAGCCCCATTCCTTAAGGTGCTTTTCTCTGCGTCCTCGCGGTCTTCTCAGCGACCTTTGCGGTTAAAGGTTTAGAGACTTTAACCGCAAAGATCGCAGAGTATACGCAAAGGACGCCAAGAAGAGCACATCCCACGAACATCAGAATGCACCATCGCCGCAACCCCCGAAGCGTGAAGCTGGCTGCGTGGTCTGCTATGATTCTTCAAATCTGCAGGGCTGTGTCACGGAGAATGAGCTTGCTCGGGAGAATGCGTGCCTAGCCAAAAGCAGTTGAAGTGGTCTCAACTGAAGGTCGGGCTCACGGTGCTGGTCGCCAGCATCACCCTTGGCATTCTGATATTCCTCATGAGCGGGACCGGCGGCCTGTTTTCCCACAAGATTATTCTGCGAACCTATTTCGATAACGCCAACGGCCTGCGGGTCGGCGCACCGGTGCGTTTGGCAGGAGTAGACATCGGCAACGTGACCAATATCCGGGTAGTGGAGGATGCAGGCAAACGGCTCACTCCGGTCGAAGTGACCATGAAGGTGAATACTGCTTACCTGTTTAACCTGCGCAGGGATTCCCTGACCCTGCTCTCCACTGCAGGCGTGCTGGGTGAGACCTACATCGACATAGACAGTTCGCAATCCAAGGCGCCACAAGCCCGGGATGGCGACGTGCTGCCCAGCCGCGATGTCCCCGACTTTTCCGACATGGTGCGTTCCGGACAGAGCACGCTGCAGAATATGGACGCGCTGCTAAAACGTCTCGACCGCATCGTGGCTTTCGTCGAGAGCGGCCAGGGTTCGGTCGGCATGCTGATCTACGATCCCACTTTGTACAACCGGCTGAATTCGACGGTGAATGAATTCCAGGGCCTGGTGAATGAGGTCGCGCAGGGCAAGGGCACGCTAGGCAAGCTGTTTTCTGACGAGGAGCTGTACCAAAAGGTAAATGGCACCGTGGACAAGTTGAACACTGTGATTGACGACCTTAACGCGGGCAAAGGAAGCGCCGGGAAATTCCTCAAGGACCCCGCGCTCTATAACACTGCCAACGACACTATCGCCAACGTGAAGAAGCTGACCGACGACATCAACGCGGGCAAGGGTGCAATTGGAAAACTGACGAAAGACGAGGAATTCGCCCGCAAACTGCAGAACACCATGGACAAGCTGTCCGACATCACGACTCGCCTGGAAGCGGGTGAAGGCACCGCAGGTAAACTGCTTCGCGATCCGGCCTTGTTTACCGATGCCGACCAGATGCTGATCGAAACCCGGTCATTGGTTAAATCCATTCGGGAAAATCCCAAGAAGTACCTGACCATCCACTTCAAAGTGTTTTAAACGACAATGGAGAGACGGGCGTCCCGCCCGTCCAAGTGTAGGGACGGGTCTCCGACCCGTCCAGGCCGAGCGAAGCTCGGCAGTTTTTCTTATCTAGAAGATCCCCCCAGAACGCTCACACCAGTCGCGGTGCCGCAGTCGATTCCGCTTGCTCGTGTGCATGATAGCTGGAACGCACCATCGGCCCCGATTCCACGTGGCGGAAGCCGAACCGCAACGCTTCCTCTTTCAAATACTGGAACTCATCAGGCGTGTAAAAGCGGTAGATCGGAAGATGGTCGCGCGAGGGCCGCAGGTATTGTCCAACCGTAAGAATATCCACGCCCCGTGAACCCAGATCGCGGAAAACTTCCACCAGTTCGGCCATGGTTTCGCCCAGGCCGACCATTACACCGGACTTGGTCACCATCGAAGGAGCCATGGTCTTGGCAATTTCCAGCAGCCGCAAAGTCCGCTCGTAACGCGCGCCGGAACGCACCACACGATACAACCGGGGCACGCTCTCGGTATTGTGGTTCAGGACATCAGGCTGCGCATCGACCACAATCTTGAGCGCGTCGTCGAGCCCCTGGAAGTCCGGGATCAGGACTTCAACCCGGCAATCTGGTGACAGCTCGCGAATCTGGCGGATGGTTTCGGCGAAAATCCGGGCTCCGCCCAGGTTGTCATCATCGCGATTCACGCTGGTCACCACCGTGTGCTTCAATCCAAGCGTGGCGACCGCCTCCGCAACCCGGCGTGGTTCGTCCCAGTCGATCGCGGCCGGCCGGCCCTTGGGCACCGCGCAAAAACCGCAACGCCGGGTGCAGATGTCGCCCAGCAGCATGAACGTGGCAGTGCGATGGTTCCAGCACTCCCCGATGTTAGGACACTGCGCCGACTCGCACACCGTGTGCAATCCCAGGCCGCGGGCCAATTTCTTTAGATTGTGGAAGTTCTCGCCCGCTGGAGCTTTGGCCCGGAGCCACTCCGGCTTGGGTTGCCGGATCGGCGGGCCGAGCGCGATCTGCACGAGTTCGGAAGCGGCTGCCATACCTGCTCTGATTTTACATGCAACCGCGGTTGGCAGCTAAATCCGGGGCAGTGTGACACGGGCGCCCTCGCCCGCGAAAAGGTGTAAAGCAGAAATGGCCACGGGGACCTGAAAACGACTCAGCTTTCCAGGTAGGCTTCGATCCATTCTTTGATTCGCATCCGGCGTTCGTCTTTGGCGTCGAAGCGAACCCCGAATGTCTTGTCAGGCTTGATCCAGCTGACCTGCGCCCGGAGCCAGATGCGAGGCAGGGTCAACAATGCGAACGAGACCTCGAGCGCCATGCCGAGGGAGACCTCTTCGCCGCTCTTCACGGACATGCCTCCGGTGCTGATCTCCATGCTGGTGGCAGTAAAGCGACGACTGTCCGCCGAGACCATGGAGATTTCGGTGATGATCGGTATGCGCACGTAGCGGCGAAACTCGTGCAAAACCAGCATCTGCGTGGCTCGCACCAGTTTCAGTGCCGCCGGACGTTCCAGCGGCTCCTGGAAAACGGCGTTGACGCCGTAGTGGGAGAATTTCATGGCCTCTTGCGCGCTGCCGCCCAGGCCGTAGACCACCACCCGGTTGTTGGAAGGCGAAGTACGCACCGCCTCCATCACTGTGCCGGACTCCGGTATCAACTGCAACACGCAGGCTTCAAACTTCTCTTTCTGAATGCGCGGGATCACGTTGCCGGTCATGACCACGGCTTCGATCCCAAACTGCTTGAAACAGTCGGACAATAGAGAGCGAGTGGGTTCCTTGATGTCGACCAGGGCAACCCTGGCGGTGGCTTTTCGACTACGAGGAGGAGCCGCGAGTACAGTTCCTGACGATTTTTGCATGGCCTTGGGGAATGCCTTGACCTTACATTCTGGCCTGCATTGCAGAGCTTGGCAAAGGCGTAAAAGGCCAATGTCCGGGTACCAAGGTCTCATTACCGGAATACACTGCCGATGTCCCATTTTGGATCGCAAATCTAGAGTTCTATGGGAGTTAGCTCATCCAGAAGTAACCGGGCTTGGAGTCGAAAGTAAGCGGCGGAAGATTCTTAAAAGGCCCCGTCAGAATGGTCACTTGGAGGAGTCAGAAATGGGTGCGGGAGGGGTCCCTCGGAGGTCGATAATCTGCGAGCCGGAAGGCACAGCGAAGAGCCTCTTATCAGGCTCGCCGAAGGTAATGTCCTGCACTTCAAAGTCTTGCGTGCCGATTCGTGGATCCTGCAGCTTGCTGATGAGATTGACGCCCAGCTGAGGCGAATACCAGTACTCCCGGCTGACCGTGATTGGACTGTCGTTGCCGATGGCGCCGGCCTCGATCACGTTTGTCTCCCGTATGCCCAAAGTTTCCAGGCCTCCAACGAACTGTTTGCCCAGATCCTCCCGACCCGGAGAGCGGGGCTGCTTCGCAGAAGCGGAGCCCACTGCAGGAGGCACAAACTGGGGAGCAGAAAAGAACTCCACCTGGCATACCCGCTCTCTGGGCACGCAAATGTAGAGCTGGTGCGAAACCGGGTCACTAATCTCAATCTGCGTGACGATCGACTCGTGCTTTCCATCATCCGGCACCAGCAACCGGCGCTCCTGAAAGATGCGGCCGGCAGTGTCACGCGCGATGGCTCTGCGGTTCACCAAGGTGATTCTGGAGCCGTCAGCTAATTGCCGAACCGATTCCGTGGCCACCGTGGCACTGAACGGTGCGTTTGCCAGAGACGGGATAAAAATACTGACCAGAACCTCGCGCGTTCCTCCGTCGGGTGGGCGGGGCTGCTCCGGGGAGCCCTGGGCAGCAGCAAGAGATCCCGGCAGGATCAGGAATCCTGCAAGAAGAAAAATGGCGCTCTTCACTCGGGTTGGCATTTCTCGTTCGACTTCGCAGGCGAGGAGAGTTTACACCGTCTCTGCTCAACGAGCGGTCATTCCGCTTGCGGAATCTCTGCGGGGTCGTTGTAGATCTTCAAGCCCAGGCTCCGGCCGACATGGACCATTGCATCAGCACCGGTCGAGGGTCCTCCGACCCGAACGACCGCATCGCACTTCGCCAGAAGTCGAGTCGCGATGGGATGGAAGATCTCGTTGAAGGTCTCGTCGCCGATCTTTCGCGATCCCGCCAACTCAACCAAGGGAAGAGCCAGCCACTCACCGAGAATAGGGATATGCCCTGCGCGGAAGATAGGCAGCGCGTAAGATTCCATTACTTGAACGTTCTTCCGGATCAAGGCCGGATCGTCATTCGTGCCTGAGCGGTAGGGGCCGGCCACCAAAATCATCATCGGTTTGCCGGATTTCGCGGTCACAGATTCCTCAGTTTGTCGTTGGAGGCCTCAGAGATGCGAAGTACGTCTACACTTCCCAGCGCCGGAAGAGCAACGCGCCGTTGGTACCGCCGAAACCGAACGAATTCGACATGGCGTATTCCACCTCGGCTTTGCGCGCCTGGTTGGGAACGTAATCCAGATCGCAGTCGGGTTCGGGGTCCTCCAGATTGATGGTGGGTGGCAGGATCTGGTCGCGCAGTGCCAGCAAGGTAATTCCCGCTTCCAACCCGCCGGCTCCGCCCAGAAGATGGCCGGTCATGGACTTGGTGGAACTCACGGCCAGCTTGTAGGCGTGATCGCCGAAAGCCCGCTTGATGGCGACGGTCTCCAACTTGTCGCCAATGTCGGTGGAAGTACCGTGGGCATTGATGTACTGCACCTGTTGTGGCTGCACTTTGGCGTCATTCATGGTGTTCAGCATGACGCGGTACGCGCCGTCGCCATTTTCCGCCGGTTGAGTGATGTGGTAAGCGTCGCCGCTCATGCCGTAGCCGACAACTTCGGCCACGATGTGCGCCCCACGCCGCCGGGCAAACTCCAACTCCTCCAGCACCACGATGCCGGCACCCTCACCAATCACAAAGCCGTCGCGTCCCGAATCCCAGGGACGGCTGGCTTTCTCGGGATCGTCGTTTCTGGTGGAAAGAGCACGCATGGCGGCGAACCCGCCAACTCCCATGGGAGTGATCGCGGCTTCAGTGCCGCCCGCAATCATCGCGTCCGCGTCACAACGGGAGATGATCTTGTAAGCGTCACCGATGGAGTGGGCACTCGAGGTGCAAGCCGTACACGTGGCTTCGTTCGGTCCCCTGGCCTTGTAGCGGATGCTCACATGCCCGGCCGCCAGGTTGACGATCGCGGCCGGAATAAAAAACGGAGAGATTTTGCGCGGCCCGCCATTCAGCAGGCTGATGTGCTCGCGCTCGATCACGTCGAATCCGCCGATTCCGGATCCGATGTGTACTCCCACGCGCTCGGAAATCTCGGGCGTAACCTGTAAGCCCGAAGCTTTCATCGCCTCATCCGCTGCGGCCAGGGCCAGGTGGATGAAACGCCCCATTTTTTTCAGTTCTTTCTTTTCGATGAAATTCAGGGGATCGAAATTCTTGACTTCAGCGGCAATCTGGCAGGCAAACTGGGAAGCGTCGAACTGGGTGATGCGGGCCACCCCGCTCTTGCCGGCGAGCAGTTTTTTCCACACCTCTTCCGTGGTGTTGCCCACTCCGCAGATGAGGCCGATTCCAGTGACTACGACCCTACGTCCCAACTACTTCCCGCCTTTCGCGTGCTTGCCGATATAATCCACCGCGTCCTGAACGGTACGAATTTTCTCGGCATCCTCATCGGGAATCTCGATCTCGAAGGCCTCTTCGAATGCCATCACCAGCTCCACGGTGTCGAGCGAGTCGGCTCCCAGGTCGTCCACGAACGAGGCGTTCGAAGTGACTTCGCCTTCGTCCACACCCAGCTGCTCCACGATGATCTGCTTCACTTTGTCGTCAACGGCGGCCATGAGATCTCCTCGCGTGCCCTCTCTTGTCCGTACAGGCGTCTGCGCGTACCGCTGTCAACTCCGGCCGGCTGGCGCGGGGACAACCCAGCGACCTGGCAGAGTAAAAAAACAAGTCTCGGCGGAAGCTTCTACTTGCTTACTTTTGCATGCTTGTCGATGTAACCGATGGCATCCTGCACGGTGCGAAGCTTCTCCGCATCCTCGTCCGGGATTTCCACCCCGAAGTGCTCTTCCAGGGCCATCACCAGTTCCACCTGGTCCAGTGAATCCGCGCCCAAATCATCCACGAATGACGCGCTGGGGGTGACTTCGTTCTCGTCTACTCCCAACTGCTCGGAAATGATCTGTTTCACTTTCTCCACAATTTCTTTTTTCTCTTCACCAGCCATAAGAGTCCAACCTCCTGGATTTGAACGGGAATCAGTAGTGTACTGGCCCACACGAATTGCTGTAAAGGAAGAGTGCTGTCGGGCAGAACCGGCTTTACCAGCCAAGATTGCCCTGAAGGAATCCTACTGCCAGCAGTGCACACGGTCAAACGCCAGGCGGAACATGTGGGGACGGCCGCCCTCGGCCGTCCAGGCCGAGCAAAGCTCGGCAGTTTCAATGCAGCATTGCCCACCATCTATTTCTTCGAATAGCGGTCGCGTAGCTCGGTCTGCCGGCTGGTCATCGGCACTTCCTGTCCTTCAATAAAAACCCGCTTCACGTCCGTCTTAACATCAAGCGGATCCCCATCGGCCACCACAACATTCGCCGTCTTGCCAACATCAAGCGAACCGAGCCGGTCGGCCACTCCCCAGATTTCCGCCGGATTCAGCGTAATCCCTTTCAGCGCTTCGTCGTGGGGCAGACCAAACGCAGTCGCATAGCCCGCGGCGTACGGCAGGTTGCGCACCGCATGAGCGTCGTAGGAAGCGAACGCGATTTTGACGCCACGCTTGTACAGCTCGCTGGGCAAGCTGTACACCGCGTCGTAACGTTCATAGTTCTTGGGATCCTCGTAGATGGGCCCGACGATCACCGGTACCTTCAGGCTGGCCACGTAGTCCAGTACCGGCTGCGAGTGGCTGACGTGATTGAGCACGAACTTCAACTTGAATTGCCGCGCCAGGCCCACCGCCGTTTCCAGGTCGCTGGGTTCCTGTGCTGCCAACACGACCGGCTTCTTGCCTTGCAGATAAGGCAGCAAGGCCTCGAGTTTCAGATCGTGTTTCGGCGGCGAGGGCGGACCCTTCTTGTCTTTCTCATCCCTGTCCTTGCCCTTGTCATTGGGTTTCGCGGTCGCAGCGGACTTCTTGTTTTCGTAGTCGGCCCAGCGATCCGCATAGTCCTGGGCATCGAGAAACGCCTGCCGCAGCTGCGCCGCCAGCCCCATGCGGGTCTCGGGGAACTTCCTCTTTTCCCAGGACTCGTTGCGCCGCTGCTCGCCGGTGAAGTTCAGCGGCAAAGCGATGTCGCGCACCAGCAGCATGTCATTCGCCGACTTGCCGTCCAACTGGACGAACGCATCCTGGCCGGGCAGCGTGTCCTGACTCTGCGGCGCCACAATAGCGTTGGTGATCCCATTCAGCCGTGCCACTGGAATCAATTCCGACTCGGCGTGAAAAGCGTCGTACACATGCATGTGCGGCATGATCTCGTCGCTGCTTTCGATAAGGTCATTGGTGCTCCGCTCGGCAGAAATCTCGGTTAAGCCGAGGTAGCTCTCGGAATCGATGAGCCCCGGATACACCGTCATGCCAGTTACGTCGATGACGGTCGCGTCGTTCGGAATTGCAACCGCACCCGCCGCTCCCAAAGCAGTGATCTTGCCCGCAGTCATCACCAGCACGCCGTTCTCAATCACCCCATGAGACACGGTAAGCAGCTTGCCGCCGCTGAGCGCAAAAGTTTTCTGCTGAGCGGCGGCTGAAGCCGGAACGAAGCCCACAATCAAAATGAGAAGAATTTGGCCAAGAACCAACGGCCAACGACCAACGACGGAACCTGACGACTGAAGAACGACTGACGACTGAGTTCCCATCACTCTCCCTCCCGGTAATGCGGCATGCCGAAGCCCGGCAGTGAGCGGTCAAAATAAACATCACCGTCAATCAAGACTCTGTCCGGCACGCCAAAGCTGGAGAGAGGATAGCCATCCCAGATCACCAGGTCTGCGTCCTTCCCCGGCTCGATCGATCCCACGCGATCATCCACGCCGATGATCCACGCCGGATTGATCGTAATCATCTTGAGGGCCTCTTCCTCCGTCGCGCCGCCGTAACGCATAGTCTTTGCGGCCTCCTGGTTCAGGCGGCGGGCGAAATCTTCCGAATCGCTCTTGATCGCTACCCGAACGCCCTTGCGCATCGAGATCACCGCATTCCACGGAATCGCGTCCCAGGCCTCCTGCTTGTAGCCCCACCAATCGGAAAAAGTCGCGATGGCTACGCCTTGGGCGGCGAGTTCGTCAGCGACCTTGTAAGCCTCCAGCGCATGGTGGAAAGCGCGCACCTTGTAGCCGAATTCTTTCGCCATCGCCATCTCGGTGAGCAGTTCGTCGGCGCGATAGCAATGGATCTGCACCAGCAGCTTGCCGCGCAAGACATCGGCCAGCGCCTCCAGCTTCAGATCGTGCTTGGGAGGCTTGGCATCCTTATCGCCGGCTTTGACTTTGGCGTCGTAGTAGTCCCAGTCGCGCATGTAATCCTGCGCCTCGACCAGCGCCGCGCGCTGCACCGCAAAATTCCCCATTCGGGTCGAGGGCAGTTGGTCCCTTTGTCCATACACGCGTTTGGGATTCTCTCCGCTGGCAAATTTGATGGAACGCGGCGCTCCGGGAAACAACATGGCATCGCGGCTGGCCCCGTACTTATGTTTGATGACAACTGCCTGGCCGCCAATCATGTTGGCTGACCCGTGCAGCAGAAGAGAAGTGGTGACGCCGCCGGCCAGTCCACGATAGATCGCCTTGTCCTGATAATCGAAGGCGTCGATCATCATCATCTGCGGCGTGACCGGGCTGGTGGCTTCGTTCACGTCGTCGTCGAGTGCGATGTGGGAGTGGGAATCGATGATGCCGGGCGTCAGATACTTGCCGCCGGCGTCGATCACGGTTGCGGTGGACGGCGCGCTTACGTCCTTGCCCACCGCGGCGATCTTGCCGTCCTTGATATAGACGCTGCCATTCTGAATGTTGCCGTGCGTAACGGTCATGACGACGGCGTTCTTGATCAGGACATCATTATGAGAGGGAGGCGCGGCCGTCTGTTGAGCTGATAACCGAGGGGAGAACAGTCCGAGAATCACACCCACAATCAACAACGCAACTCGACGCATCGATTCACTCCGCGCTCGAATTTCGAGAAACACAGAACCCGGGATTCTATGAGTGAACACCAGAAGCGTCAACCAGCGAAGTGGGGGGACACCAGCGAAGTGGGGATTGATTCGGGTCGCAGGAACTCACGGCGGACTTTGGCGCGCACTCTCCATCACAATGCGTCATCCCGAGTGGCCTTCAGACCGCGAGGGATCTGGCGTGCACTGCCTGGTCTTCATTCACGCGCTGTATCATGTATTGTTTCCTGGAATATCAGAAACAACACAACATGAAAAATCTGTTATGTCTGGCAACGCTAGCATTCTTCGCGCTCCCCGCCGCTGGCGCCTGCCCCACTCAGCCAAAAGATGCCAACGCCCTCATTCAACTCGAGCAAAGCTGGGCCAAGGCGCTCGAAGTGCACGACGCTGATGCTGTCGGATGCCTTCTCGCGGAAGAATTTCAGGATGCCGACCCTAACGGAAAACTTCACGACCGAGCTGAAACCCTCGCTCAGGTTCCGCACCGTCGTCCGGGCAAGAATATTTTGAGCGAGCTCGATCCGCACGTGATCGGAGAATTCGGCTACATTCGCGGACTGGCAACGTTAGTCGACGCGCAGGGAAACACGATCGCTCGAGTCCGCTTTACCGACGTCTACGTTTACCGCGACCACCGCTGGCTGGCAGTGGCCGGCCAGGAAACCCTGCTGCCGGAATCGACGAAATAAGCCATGCGCGCCGTAGTGCAACGAGTGACCCGGGCTCGCGTCACAGTCGGCGATAGTGTGGCCGGCGAGCGCGTCGCCGGTGAGATCGGGCGCGGCCTCCTGGTCCTGCTCGGGGTCGGCCATGAAGACCGCGAAGCCGATGCCGACTATCTGGCCGACAAAATCGCTGGGTTGCGAATCTTTGAGGACGACAGCGGCAAGATGAATCGGGCGGTTGGCGAAGTTCAGGGAAGCGTGCTGGTAGTCTCGCAGTTCACGCTTTATGGCGACGTCCGGCGCGGCAAGCGGCCGTCGTTCGACGCCGCTGCTCCGCCCGAAAAAGCGCGCACGCTCTATGAATATTTCGTCGCCCGCATCCGGGTGGCGGGCCTGCGCTGCGAGACCGGAAACTTTCAGGAGATGATGCAAGTGGAGCTGGTCAATAACGGGCCTGTGACTATCCTGCTGGATTCATCGAAAGCGTTCTAGCCAGCGGCTCCCCGGCGGCAACTTCGGATGGTTCACCCTTCAGAATCCGCAGCACATCATTCCAGTTGTTCGCGCGCAATTCTGCGGTCTCACCGGCATTATGGGGAGCGGTAAAGAGAATGCCGGTCCCACGAAAATCCGCAAAGTGACGCGAGCGGTCGTCCACCAGGATATCGGCGTCGACGATGTTCTTGTCCCCGCAAAACACGATCCGGCTGGTCGGGATGAAGGCAAAGTGTTTTTGCAACCACTTGTACTTGGCGTTGAACGAAGTGGGCACGTCCATAGCGGCGCTGGCGATAAAGATGTCGTGATGCCGTGACAACTCCAGGAGCGCTTCCTGGCTGCCCTCGATCACGTCAAGGTCGTTGAAGAATCCTTCTCGGTGGGGGATCGCGGCGAACTGGTCGCGGCGATCATGGGGAATGACTGCACCCAATCCTCTTCTCGAAACATCTTCCTTGGTCAGGTTCGCGCCTGCCTGCTGGTTATACAGCCTGAGATGCTTGCTGAAACTGTCGGCGATGACCTCGTCCATATCTACGGCGATGCGAAGCCGGCGCGATCTGGCGCTACGCGACTCCATATTTCGTGACCCCAGATTTCGTGACCCCAGATTTCGCGACCCCAGATTTCGCGACCCCAGATTTCGCGACCCCAGATTGAGTTGCTTCGCCGGCGGGTTCGCCTTCAGCACAATGGATATCAGCACCATCAACCCTGCCAGAGCGTTGGCCCAGATCACCGCCACGGCATGAGCTCGAATGCCGTAGGCCAGCCACAACAGCACGCCGGTCAGATACAGAAACAGCATCTCATACGACAGGTCCTCGCCGCCCTGCTTGCGCAACTTCACAATCTGCGGAACGAATGCTACGGTCGTGCAAAAAGCAGCCACGGTTCCTATGTAGGCCGTCAGAGACATCGCCGATACCTCACTTATAGTAGATCGCCCGCCGTGGTGATTCGTCCAATGAAATGTTCGAAATCCTGTGATAACTTTTGTTTATGGAACTCGAAACCCGGGAGCTTATCTCTTTCGTCGTTCTCGCCGAACAGCTGCATTTCGGACGGGCCGCGGGCCGTCTCCATGTATCCCAGCCCGCGTTGAGCAAGCGGGTCAAAGGGCTGGAAGACAAGATTGGCGGTCCGCTGCTGGTCCGCAACCGGCGCGGGGTTGCGCTCACTCCGGCCGGAACCTTGTTTCACAAAGAAGCCCGCAGAATCGTTCGCGACATCGATCTGGCCTTTGAGGCTGTGCGCGGAGCCACCAGCGGCGAGATGGGCAAGCTGCGCCTCGGCGTGGGAATGTCCACCGTGCACAGTTTGGTTCCCCGCGCGCTGCTCAGATTCCACGAGGCCCGCCCGGGAATTGAGATTGAAATCGCCGACATGTCCACGCTCAGCCAGATCGAGGCCCTGATCGCGGGGCGCCTCGATGTCGGATTCGTGCGCCTGCCGGTAAAGCATCCGCTGCTGGAAGTCCGCAAGGCTCTGACCGAGCGCCTGACCATCGCCACCTCGAAGAAGTTTACCGGTCCGTTGACTATGAAAGGCATCCAGGAACAACCATTCATTCTGATCGACCGCGGAGTTTCTGCCACCTACCACGACCACTGCATCAGCTTGTGCGATCGCTCGGGTTTCACTCCGCGAATCGTCTATGAGCCGAACGACATGTTCACCATTCTCAACCTGGTGAGTGCCGGTATCGGCGTATCGCTTGTGCCCAGGGCCGCGCGCGCGATGCATGTCAGCGGGGTCAAGTTCGCGCCCGTCCACAGCAGCTATGCGGAATGGGACATTGGAATGGCGTGGAACAGGAAGCTGGAGTCGGAAATTATCCGGAAATTCGCCGAGATCGCCTTACCTGCCTGAACCTATTCACGAAGCCGCTTCTCCGTAGAGCCGGCAAGCCCGCCGGCTGTACGGTGGGCGTCCCGCCCACCGTAGCGAATCCAGAAATCTGCGGCTCGTTTCGAACGCGAGCTGCCGAGCTTTGCTCGGCTGGGCAGGCGAGGGCGCCCGCCCCTAGGTAGTCTGTTATAGCGCGATCAGCCTGCCGCTAAATCGGCAATTCGGACCGCATCCGCGCACGCGCGTACGTCATGCGTACGGACGATATGAGCACCCTTCATGATCGCCACAGTTTCGGCAGCCAGAGTTCCGTAGAGCCGATCGGTTACCGGGGCATCCTTCCCGTCACGCGCCAGGGCGCGTCCGATGAAGGATTTGCGCGATATGCCAACCAGTATCGGGAACCTGAGCTGGTGAAATTCCTCGAAGCGCCTCAACAGCGGATAGTTTTCTTCGTGGTTCTTCCCGAAGCCAAAGCCGGGGTCAAGTACCATCCGCTCCCGTTTCATCCCTGCCAGCACGGCGGCGTCGCTGTGCTCCCTGAGTTCTCGCTTTGCCAGGGTCACAATGTCTGACACCGGAGGCAGCGTTCGCCATTCCTGGGGACGCCCACGCATGTGCATAAGCACGGCTCCACACTTCAACTCGGCCAGGGTCTTAGCCATTTTCGGATCCCAGAGAAATCCGCTGACGTCATTGACAATCTCGGCACCGGCTTCAACCGCCCGGCGGGCCACGCCGGATTTATAGGTATCAACAGAAACGGTTGCTTTGGGATTCTTCTTCTTCACGCCCATGATCACCGGAATCACGCGATCCAGTTCTTCTTTTTCGGTGACGCCATCGGTGACCGCAGCCCCCGTCCCGGACACTTTCGCTCCCGGCCGCGTAGATTCACCGCCCACGTCGATGATGTCGGCGCCTTCCTGCAACAGTTTGAGCGCATACTCGACCGCGCGATCGCGGTCGAAATTCATGCCCCCGTCGGAAAAAGAATCTGGGGTGACGTTCACCACGCCCATGATCAGCGTGCGTTTCCCCAGTTGCAATGCGCGGGAACCGATTTGCCACTCGAAGACCGGCCGCATGGATAAGGATTCTAACCGTTCGAATGCGTGGGGCGGACCCGTCCCACAGATCCTTACAGACAAACATGCGAAGTCCCACCCAGTCTGGGATGTACAATTAGTTTGCATGCGCCGTACGCGCCTCTTTCCGCGGATCGCCTTGTGCCTGTTGCTGCTGACGCAACTGCACGCTGCCTCGCATAAGTCGCTCGACAAACGTATTGCGACAATTCTCGAGCCTGCCGACCTGGCACGCGGCTTCTGGGGCATCGAAGTATCCTCCGTTTCCACCCGCAGAGTGCTGTACGCCCGGGATGCTGACCGGCTGTTCACGCCCGCGTCCAACACCAAGTTATTCACCACCGCCGCGGCTCTTGCGCTGATCGGTCCGGATTACAGCTTCCGGACTACAGTCGAAACTAACGGCACACTCGACACTCACGGGCGTCTCACCGGTGACCTGGTGTTGGTGGGCCGCGGCGATCCCAATCTTTCGGGACGCGAACTGCCTTACGCGCTGCGCACACAACGCAACGACCATCCCATTCGGGTGCTCGAGCAACTGGCCGACACGCTGGCGCAAAAGGGTGTGAAGTACGTGGACGGCGACATCATTGCAGACGACTCATACTTCGCCTTCGAGCGTTACGGTGAAGGCTGGAGCCAGGATGACCTGGTCTGGGCCGATGGCGCGCCAGTTTCCGCGCTCACCATCAACGACAATGTGATTTTCGTAAACATCCTGCCCGCGGATCGCGCCGGGGATCGGGCGTTCGTCAGCATCACACCATTCGCCGACTACTATCGGATCGACAATCGCATCATCACCACGCCTGCCGGCACCGGCCGCAAAATCTTCATCAATCGCGAACCGGGAGCCACCGTACTCACGCTGTGGGGAAACATGCCGCTCGACGATGCTGGAGCCAACGAGGCCCTGGCCATCGAAGATCCGGCGGAGTTCGCCGCCGGTCTCTTCCGCCGGTTGCTGGAGGTGCGCGGCATCGCCGTGTACGGCCGGCAGAAGACGCGGCACACCGAACTGTCAAGTCTCTCGACTCTGACGGTCACAGCTTCCGCGGCGGCGCGCGGCGGAGACGAGCCGTCTCGCCAGTTGCAGAACCAGCCTCTGGTGCTGGCCAGCTACCAGTCCAAACCGCTGATTGAGGATGTCCGGGTCATCAACAAAGTCAGCCAGAATCTGCATGCGGAGATTCTGCTGCGCCTGCTGGGCCGGGAACGGGGGACGGCTGGCACTGTCGAAGGCGGACTTGAAGTGTTGCGCGGGTTTCTGAACCAGGCCGGAATTCCCAGCGACCAGTACGCGTTTTACGACGGCTCCGGACTCTCCCGGCAAAATCTGGTTACGCCACACACCGTCGTACAGCTGTTGCTCTACGCCGATTCTCAGACGTGGGGCCCGAGTTTTCGCGATACCTTGCCGTTGGCTGGCACGGATGGTTCTCTATCCGATCGTTTCAAGAGCGGGGATGTACAGGGCCGGTTGCATGCGAAAACAGGCTCCCTGGGCGGGGTCAAGACCCTATCCGGCTATGCCACCACCAATCGTGGAGAACAGATCGCGTTTTCCATCCTGTCGAACAATTTCAACTTGCCCGATAAACGCATCAACGAGACCATCGACAACCTGGTGGGAGCGATCCTCGACGACGGGGCAAAGAAGTAAAGGGCTGTGTGGGTTTGTGTGGTCGCGGGCGACTCGCCCACGCGGTACCGAGCCCGCAAATCTAAAGTAGCCGGTCACTACCGATCTTGCATGATCGACCATGCATGATCAACCTTGCGCGATCGATCTTGCACGACAGGCCCTGCCGCGCGGGCGACTCGCCCGCCCACACAAGCCCACAAAACCAAATCTACCGGGGCATGCGCTTGGCCTGCCGGTCACGCATCGACCGTACCGCTCCCGGACCGGTGCCGGTGGGCGGCTTGCGCATTCCTTCCAGCAGGTCTTTCAGCACCACGGCGTTGTTGTGCTGCTGATTTTTGGAAGCGAACAAGAGCGTAAGATTTTTTCTCTTGCCGGCCAGCCGGTAAAGTTCGGCAAGGGGCTCGGCCGCCTGGGGCAATGCCAGTTCTCTCAGGTAACGTTTGCGGAAAGCAATCCAGTGATCGGGCCGGGCGTGAAACCAGTGGCGCAGTTCATCCGATGGCGCCAGGTCCCGAAGCCAGGCATCCAGCGCCGCCTGGCTCTTGCTGACTCCGCGAGGCCACAGGCGGTCCACCAGTACACGGTGGCCATCCCCACGCCCGGGCTTCTCGTAGACCCGCTTGACCATAATGCGTTTGACGGGGGTGGGCATGGCAGTGCTCTACTATTGTACTTCCGCTCGCCGCTTCACAGGATTGGTCGCGGATTTCTCTTTCGAGGAATGAATGGGATCAGCTCGCTGCTTTCTCCGTCGTCACCGATCACTGCGCCCGCGCGGAATTGTTCTGTCGCTGTGCGCCACAGTTCTCTTTTGCGGATGCGACGTCCAGCGACGCAAGAGCGATGCGGAGTTGGGATTGAACCCACAACAAGCCGCCGGGCGGCGACTCTACGATCAATACTGCGATCGCTGCCATGAGCCCTACTCGTCACGCGATAAGAAAGGCCGAAGCTTGAAAGGAGTTTTCAAGAAGCAGTTCTTGCCTCAAAGCGGGTTGCCGGCCAACGACGAACGCGTAGGCGAACTCATCCAGTCCGGACGCAACATGATGCCGGGCTTCGGCCAGGTAATGTCGCAAAATCAAGTCCAGGATTTGCTGGCTTATCTGCATACGCTGTGACGGCAGATTCCCACCAGCGCACGCGTAGGGGCGGGTGCCCTCACCCGCCCAGCCGGGGGCGTCCGGGCCTACGTGGTTTCAAATCTCCCTTACTTGGCCATAGTTCAGCACGCTGACAATCACTACGCCGCCAACGATGTTTCCTGACGTAGCCACCAGCAGCCACTGAAGATATGCTCCCAGGCTCACCGTACCCGCCAGGGCGGCCGAAATAATTTCTCCGCTGGTCACGATGCAGTGGGAAAACTTGCCTACGCCCACGATGAAAGTGAGGAACCAAACCATGGCAAGCTGCCCGATAGTCCATTGACTCGCGGTTACGACCCACGCGACCAGTGCGATGAGCCATCCGCCGATCACTCCACTCCAGAAAATGTGGGAGGCCGAACCTTGGACAGCCTCGGTTCCCATGTCGACAAGCTGGCTGGCGATTCCAGGCTGGAGCGCGCCCGACTTGATGGCCAGCAAGGCGAAAAACATAGCTCCGGCCACGTTCGACGCGAAAACCACACCCCACAGCCGCAGGGTTTGCAGAAGATAGCGGCGCTCGTCGAGTACGAGAATCACGGGATACAAAGTGTTCTCGGTAAAAAGCTGGGCGCGTCCGATGATCACCGCGATGAATCCGACGGGATAGGCCAGATAGGAAACCAGGTCTTGCCAGCCACCTCTGCCGATCAGGGCCCGGACGGCGGCAACGGTGAGCCCGGTGAGACCCAGCGTCAGACCGCCGGCAAGTCCGGAGAAAGCCAGTTTCTTGGGAGACCGCTTGAGTTCTTCGCGTGCATCTTCGGCGACGTTATGAAAAATTTCGCGAGCCGTAAGCCGCCGAGTCTCAGCGCCCAGTTCCTCGTCGTGCTTCACAGCAGATTTAGGCATCGCGGCTTGGATTCCAGAACAGGTGCGAAGGTGGTCTGACGAAGCGTTGTGTGGCGCGGGCGCCCCCGCCCGCGAAAAGCCGGCACTATTCGGTTCTTATTTCAGAAATTAAGACGGCGAACCGGCGGGAAGGGCGAAAAGCCGCGGGCGAGGGCGCCGGCGTCACCCAGGCTTCGGTGGCGATTGACTTCCACCTCCCGGGCGAGTAGATTTTCTCAACCATTCAGTTTCGTTCTTTCCCAACTTCTTTGGTTCGCGCATCCTCGTCAACCTGACGAGAAGGGAAGCGGGTGAGAATCCCGCGCTGCCGCGCAACTGTAAGCGAGGAAATCGCAACCGGTCACTGGGGAAAACCCGGGAAGGCCGGTTGTCTTCGTCGGACGCCGAAAAAGGCGCCCTTACTCGCGAAGCCAGGAGACCGGCGCGAACCGTCCACACCAACCCCCTTCGCGTGACAAAGGAGGAGTGCATGCGGTTCTTTCGTATTCTCGCGGGTTTTACTTTGCTGGTGGCGGCAGCCTCAGCCACAGAACTTAAAATCAAGGTTGTTGATCCTCAATCCGTCGCGGTGATGGGTGCACAAGTGGAGCTGTTCCCCGGAGACAGCTCGACTCCCGCAGCTATCCAAACTACATCGGCCGATGGGCTGGCCTTATTTCGCGGACTCGATTCTCCGCCGTACCGCGCCCGCGTACTCGCTGCCGGATTTGCTACACAGAACGCTGACATTTCAGTATTCGAGTCTGAACCAATTACCGTCAGACTTCGCCTGGCGCCGGCCACGGAAACAGTCACGGTAAGCGCGACTCGAACCCTCGTGCCCAACAACGAAGCTGGCGCTGACGTAGAAAGCCTCAACGCCGGACAACTCGAAGTCATGCGACCGGTGGCAGCCGACGATGCCCTGCAGTTCCTTCCCGGCGCGATCGTGAGCACGGCCGGACAACGCGGCGGTCTCTCCTCGCTGTTCGTGCGCGGCGGCGATTCCACTTACAACAAGGTCATTGTGGACGACGTTCCGGTCAACGATCCGGGCGGAACTTTCGACTTCGGTGTGCTTCCGCTCGAAGGGGCGGACCGTCTCGAGTTCGTGCGCGGAGCCCAGAGCACGCTTTACGGCTCTGACGCAATGACCAGTGTTGTCCGGGTTTTTACCCGGACCGGCAACACTACCGTCCCAGAACTCCGTTTTGGCTCGGACGGCGGAAATCTGGGGACCGCGAACGGTTATGCCACCCTGGCCGGAGCGAATGGCCGCGTCGACTACAACCTGTTCGCCGACCAGTTCAACACTATGGGCCAAGGCCCCAACGACGATTACTCGAACTCGCTGCAGGGCGGAAACGTCGGAGTGAAACTCACAGACTGGGCTGCGCTGCGGGTGCGAGCCCGCCACTCCAACAGTGTCACCGGGGTGCAAGGCGAGTGGAATTTCAATGGAGATCCCATCCTGCCGCCGGATCTCGACCAGCGTGCCCGGCAGAATAATCTGCTGGCCAGCGCGGAACTCACCATCGCCGGGCTTTCACGCTGGCAGCACACCTTCACCGGTTTCGAGTACAAACTGGATCGCACCAATATCCAACCGGTAGATCAGCCCGGCCGCGTCGATCCGTTCGGCGACCCCATCGACACTCCTTTCCACGCCATCACCAACATCAACCGCGCGGGCTTTGACTATCAGGGCGACTACACCGAACGCAGTTGGGCGCACACCACGGTAGGGTACGAGTTCGAAGATGAAAACGGAACCACTGGAAGCCTTCCCGATTCGTTGAGCCACGGCGTGCGCCTGAGCCATGCCGTTTACGGACAACAGACCCTGACCCTGGGACGCCTCTCGGTCGTGGCCGGAGCGCGTTATGTCCACAACGGCAGTTTTGGAAACCGGGTCGTCCCCAGAGTTGCCTTGAGCTTCACAGCTCTCCGCGGAGGACAGTTCTTTTCCGGCACACGTCTCCGCTTTTCCTACGCCACCGGCATCAAGGAACCGACTTTCGCCCAGTCTTTCGGAAACGGCGGCGGTTTCCCTGTGATTCCAAACAACGCGCTTAACCCGGAGCGGGTGCGATCATTCGAAGCGGGGTTCGAACAGAAATTTTCCCAGAATTACTCGCTGACGGGCACGTACTTCAACGGCCTGTTTCGCGACAAGATCGATTTCAACTTCATCACCGGTGCCACCTGCCCTCCGCCCAGCACTGCGTGCGGGCAGTACGTAAATGTCAATGAAGCTTTGGGGCACGGAGCAGAGCTGGAATTTCACGGACGGCCGCTGTCGAAGCTTTCGTTCGACGGGTCCTATACCTACACTTCAACCCAGATTCTGGAACAACCTTTTGCCTTCGATCCGCTACTGGAACCCGGACAACCCCTGATCCGGCGTCCGAAGCACGCAGGAAGTCTGCTGCTCACCTACTTGAGCGGGCGTTGGGGAGCGAACCTCGGCGGCAGTTTCATCGGAAGACGGGCGGATTCTGACTTTCTGGGCTACGGCATCGATCACGCCGCCGGCTATGCTCGCGTCGATCTGGGTGGATGGTACGCGCTGACTTTCCGGATCACGGCATACGTGAATCTCGAGAATGCTTTCGACAAGGCCTATCAGGAGGTTGTGGGATACCCGGCGCCGGGAGCAAACGTCCGGGCCGGAGTCCGTTTCAGAATCGGCGGAGAGTAAGTGTGCTCTTGTGGCGCGGGCGCCCTCGCTCGAAAAGCCGGCAGCTTACCTGGTCTTTCATTCTGAGAAAAATGGCGAATAACGAACTGATCGATCAAAGGCCGCGGGCGAGGGCGCCCGTGCCACACAGACATATTATCGATGCCGGGAGGTCACGCGGCGGGGGGGTCGCGGTTCGTTGGCGCAGGGAACAGCCAAAGGTAACGGGGCAGCCGATCGCGAGCCCTGATACTTGCTGCGGGCGGCTATCAGTTTTTCCAGTTCTTCGCCGCCCAGCGGTTGCTGGCGTCCAAGGAGATGGGTGACCAGGGCAATCTGGGCAAAGTGCTCGACTGTCTCCATTTTCATGTACGCATAATGGAGGTCGGCGCCGTAGGCGACTACGCCGTGATTCGACATGAGCAGAGCGTCATACTGCGGGACCAGGGGCGCCAGGGCGTCGGTGAGCTCGGGTGTACCCGGGGTGCCGTACTTGGCCAGCGGTATCGAACCCAGCCCGATCACGACCTCGCAAACCAACGGCTGGTTCAGCGCCATCCCGGCGGCAGCAAAACCCGTGGCGGTGGGCGGATGCGCATGCACCACCCCGTGGACATCGGGCCGAAGCCGGTAAATTAAGAGGTGCATGGCGATTTCGCTGGAAACATCGCGACGGCCGGAGACGCGGCGACCTTCCATATCCACGATGACCAGGTCCGAAGGCTTCATCATGCCTTTGCACATGGACGTGGGAGTAGCCAGGATATGTCGATCGTCAAGCCGCACTGAGAGATTGCCATCCATGGCCGCCACGTAACCGCGCTCGTGCAACGACCTGCCAAAGAGGACAATTTCGCGCCGATATTGACGTTCGCTGGGCATCGTTTCGGGAGGGGTGGAGGTGCATACCCGGCTCGATGCCGGGTATGGTAACCCAGGTGGTTAGGGGTTACAAATGCTTTTACACACTATTACATTTTGAAAACGCGGCCCGCGTAGGCCCGGACGCCCCCGTCCGGGCGGGCGAGTAACGCTCGCCTGGCTCCTGCTTTCCCCGAACGAAACTGCGGGGCGTTGCCCGGCTGGGGGTGAGGGCACCCACCCTACGTGGTTGCTGGTCAGGGCGAGATCCTATAATTGAGCTCCGTGCTGGTCTCCGATTTCAATTATTCACTCCCTGAAGAGCTCATCGCCCAGGATCCCCTTTCCGACCGGGCAGCGTCGCGGCTGCTCCACCTGAAGCGCCGCTCCGGCGAACTCTTCGACCGCCAGTTTTGTGATTTCCCTGACTTACTCAAACCCGAAGACTTGGTCGTGTTCAACAACACGCGGGTCTTTCCGGCACGGCTTTACGGCAGACGGAGCGGAACAAAATCGCAGCCTCTCAGCGCCGGGAATCCAGCCTCCCGCAATTTTTTGCGCGGCACCATCGAAGTTTTGCTGACCGGCCAGCTCGCGCAGGACCCGAATGAATGGGAATGCCTGGTGCGCCCCGGACGAAAAATTGGCGTGGGCGAGCGATTGTTTTTCGGCGAAGGAGACGAACTGCAGGCGGAGGTCATCGCCCGCGGCAGCTTCGGAGAACGCCGCATCCGGTTCCTTCCCGTGAAGGATTTCTTCGGGGAAGTCGAGCGTATCGGGCACGTGCCGTTGCCTCCGTACATTGACCGCCCGGACCAGCCGGCTGACCGGGAGCGCTACCAGACCATCTATGCGCGGGAAAGAGGCTCGGCGGCGGCACCAACGGCGGGTCTGCATTTCACCCCCGAGATTCTGGAGCGTTTGAAGAAGCGGAATATTGAGACTGCGGAAATCACCCTGCACGTAGGACTGGGAACATTCCAGCCAGTCCGGGAAGATCGCGTGGAAGACCACAAGCTGCACCGCGAGCCTTACTCAATCTCGGTCGAAGCCGCGGCGAGCATCAATCGTGGTCTGGACTCCGGACGACGAATCGTGGCCGTCGGCACCACTACGGTCAGGACACTCGAAGACGCAGCCCGAAAGTCTCCAACTGGCCGGCCGCAAGCGGGGAGTGGTCAAGCCGACATATTTATTTACCCGATTTACCCGGAGTACAATTTTCGCGTGGTGAGAACACTGCTTACGAACTTCCACTTGCCGCAATCCACGCTGCTGATGCTGGTATGCGCCTTCGGCGGCAAGGAACGAGTGCTCGAAGCCTACCGACATGCAGTACAAGAGCGCTACAGATTTTATTCCTACGGCGACTGCATGTTCTTGGAGTAAGGCTTTTCCCTGCGTCCTTTAGGGTTAGACTTTGCGTCCTCTGCGGTTAAAGCTTTTGACTCTCATACAAGCAACCGCGCGCAAGAACAGCGCTATACTAACCGTCGGATAAGCATGGACACGAAAACCAAGCCGGTTCCGATCCAGGAGTTTGTAACCGAGCTGAAGAAATTTCCCGAGCCCGCTTTCCACCACGTCGGACGGATCATCCGGTTCCTGCAGGCCACACCGGTCGCATCGGACACTCTGACGCCTTACCTGACCTGGGACCGGCAACACTACACGCGTAACCTCATCGACAAGACTCCCCTCTACGAGCTGGTCGCCATCTGCTGGGAAGTCGGCCAGACAAGCTCGATTCACAATCACCGCGAGCAGAATTGCTGGATGGCGGTTCCGATCGGTCGGCTGCGGGTGGAGAACTTCCATGTAATTTCGCAGAATCTGGAAGACGGCACCTGCCAGCTCGAAACCGCGGAGACGATCGAAATGAATCCGCGCCAGCCCTGCGCCGTAGACCCCCTGGAACCGGTTCACCGGGTCTACAATCCGCGCGAATTCAACCAGCGCGCGGTGAGCCTCCACGTGTATTCCCGCCCGTTTGATACCTGCGTAGTCTATTCAAAGGATCAGGGGACCTGTGGCGTAATCAAACTGCACTACAACACTGAGTACGGGAAACCCAGAGCGACTTGATCGTGGTCGAAATCGAGAATTGGTTTACGTCTAAATAACAGCCTACATAGCAAAGACAAACGTTGACCCAGCGCAAGAAATTTCCGGCGGTCC
>CAZGSU010000067.1:0-31529 GCA_964528615.1 uncultured Acidobacteriaceae bacterium
CTCTGCCCGCCGTTCGCGTGCTTGCCGGTCCAGAAATCAATCCAGTTGTTGCCGGCAGGAAGATAAACCTGCCGCTGCGTCGCTCCCTCCGTGGTTACAGGATTGACCAGCAAAGCGGGACCAAACATGAACTGGTCGGAAATCGCGCGCGATCCTGGATCCGAGGAGAACTCCAGTGGCAAAGCCCGCATCAGGGTTTCACCTTTGCTGGTGACACCCCAGGCGGCGGAGTAAATGTAAGGCAGCAGATGATAGCGCAGCTCATCGTACTGGGTGGCGACGTCCAGAAATTTGGGTCCATAGTTCCAGATCTCGGCATTCGAAATCCATCCGTGTACACGGAAGATGGGGCAGAATGCGGCGTACTGGAACCAGCGAGTCAGCAATTCATGGTAAGCCTCATTCGTATACTGGTCTTTCGGCCGGAAGAACCCACCGCCGTCGGTCGTCCAATAGGGCATCCCAGCCATACTGAAGTTCAGGCCCGCTGGGATCTGGCGCTGGAACGTAATCCAGTTCGCCGAGATGTCTCCAGACCACGAGATCGCCGCGTTTCTCTGTTGCCCGGTATAGGCGGAACGGGTAAAGATCACCACGCGTTTGCGGTCAGTGGTTGAACGCTGTCCTTCGTAGATTGCTTTGGTGACATACAAAGGATAGGCATTGCGCACCGACTCGCCGCTGCCCAGAAACGTCTGGTGGCCCTTGAGGATATCGAACTCCGGCTCGGACGCGTCCATCCACCAGCCATCCAGGCCGTAGTCGAAGATACCTGTCTTGAGTTCCGCCCAGAACGTTTTTTGTCCCTCGGGATTGAAGAAGTCCATCCAGGGAGTTCCCCGAATCAGCAAGGACTTCGCGCTCATACGCTTGTAGATATCCGTATCCTCGCCGAATCTTGACCATACCGAAATCGGTACATGCTCATCCATGGCATGGAATTGGTCCATCATCGCCTTGGGATCAGGGTAGTTGGTCTCGTCAAACTTCATGGCGTTCCAGCCATACTTGCCCCAGTACTGCCAATCCTGGACCAAGGCGTCCACGGGAAGCTTGCGCGTGCGGAATTCAGTTCCAACGTCCAGGATCTCTTTCTGGGTGTGATAGCGTTCCCGGCACTGCCAGTATCCATACACCCACTTGGGGAACATAGGCGTTTCGCCCGTGAGCTGGCGGTAGTCCGCGATGACCTGATTCAATGCCGGACCATAGAAGAAGTAGTAATCAATGGCCTGCCCCACCTCGGAGCGGAAAGTGGTCGTGTCTTCCGGCGGGCGCGCGGACAATTGAAGGCCTCCCGGGCCTCCCTTGGCGGACACTTCATACTCCTTGTTCGCCTCAAGATTCACCACACCCGATGCCGAACTGGGTGTCCACATGTTCACCAAATCAATCACGTGCTTCCCGTCCACATCCACCACCAGCTGATCCTTGTTGTCGCTGGCCAGCAGGAAGCCGTAGCTCCCCTTCGCTCCCGTACTGAACTTTCCCTTGCCGGTTGCCGGATCGATCGCAATCTCCTGATCTGCGGGATTAAAGTCGGTCAGGGATGGGTTGTTCCAGAGCAGGCCGTAGCCTTTGCTTGATAGCAGGACCGGTACAGAAATGTTGGTGTTCGCTTGGTGCAGGCGGATGGGAACCCCGCGAACATTGAAAATACCTTCCTGATGCTGTCCGAGGCCGTACTGAAACTCATCGGCAGGCGATAGAAAGGTCTGCTGGATCTGCCAGGTCTTCATCTCAGCGAGCGATGGCACGTTGAAGGACTTGCCGCCATCCTCGGGTTCAGCCAGTACAGTCTTTCCGTCCCTGGAGAGGAACCTTACCGCGCCCGTCGTCGCATTGACAAAGGCCGTTACCCCCGCAGTCGAGAGCGTGACATCCTTCTTTCCAATCTTGACCACCACGTTGTCGGCCCGGCACGGTTGCGGAACCACCGGCACCTTGGGAGCGGGAATTTCCTCTGTCGGGCTGGCCACCACGTGGATAATCCTGTCGCCACAGGCCTCGATGCGCATGGTTCCGCCCAAGGTCTTCAAGGTGACGCCATTCGAATCCTTGTGAGATTCCTTGATGGCAAATTGCGGTTCACTGGCCCATGCAGCAGCCGAGAACAACAAAATATTCGAGAACAGAATGATCCTGTACGCTTTGTTCATGGGGTTTTATGATTTCCTTTCGCGCCTTTGGGAAAGTATTGAAAACCATGGTCAAAATGCGCGAGAACGATACTCTCGCAGGCTTTCACTGAGACTCTGCATCGTTCGCGCCTTGCTCCATGGCGACAGTTGCACGGATCAACCCTTCTCGCTGAATTCGTTGTGATACTTCAAAAGCCTGATTGGCCGACGCTCGGTCTCCCACCTTCATATAGAGACGCGCAATCTGATAGTGCAGGCTGCCGTCCTTATCGTTGTCCAGCGCCAGCTTCAACTCTGCGATCGCCTCCTGCGTCCGATTCGTCTTGGCGTATACATTGCCGAGCAAAGCGTGAACCCGGGACACGAACTCGGGCTTGGTATTGAGGCTCTTTTTCAGGAAAGGCTCGGCATCGGCATACTCATTGCGAGCACAAAGGATTTCGCCCATCACAGCATTCAGTTCCGGATCGTCCGGGTGCTTGTTCAGCGCCGCTTGCGCCAGGCTCAGAGCCTCATCCGTCTGCCTGTTTCCCAGCAAAGCCAAGGCCAGGCCGAATAGCGCGCCCGTGTCCTCCGGGCGCAGCGCTAAAGCCTGGCGATATTCCTTTTCTGCCTCCGGAACATTCTTCTGCTGACGATAGATGTCTCCCAGGAGCACATGCAATTTAGGCGAGTCGGGGTCAGCCGCGCTCGCGCGCGCAAGAGATTGTGCGGCCAGATTCCCGGCTGACTTTGTTTCCCAATAGAGTCCCTCAGTCGCTGACGCGGGACTCTGGGCCAGCCTTTCCGACGCCTTCAGCACACTCAAATAATCGCCAGTGAGATAAGCGCACGAAGCCAGCAACCGCAGGTCCTTGACGGCCAGTGGCTGCGGACGAGAGGCCAGCTCGTCCCGGCATTGTCCGTAACTGCCTCTCGCGTAAAGTTTTGCTGCATCGCCGGCAGGGCTTTTGCCGCTTCGGGCCGAGCGTCCGGTTCCCCAGCTCGCCGCGTCGGTCAACAGATTTTCCCGGGATGAATCAACGAATAGAGTTTCAGTTTCAGGCGGAATATCACCCGATGCCTGCGCGGCGCGCAAGGCGCTCAGCAGCTCGTCACGCTGAGGACCTGCCAGGCCCGCGCTGAACCGCCAGGCATTGCTCCGCGCAAAACGAGGATCGGTTTTCCATATTTCTCCGATTTCCCTGGCTACCTTCTGGCCTGCATCCTGTTCCAGATGCAGCCGCGCCACGCCCAGTTTCGCTATCAAAGAGCCGGGATTCGCCGCCAACTCTGCATTCAGTTCCCTCTCCGCTCCGTCCAGGTTGTGCCGGTAGAGCAGGACAAAACCGTAACCGGCATGTGCGCCGGCAGGAATCTGGGGAAAGGCCAGCACCTTTTTATAGGCTTCTTCGGCTTGAATGAAAGCCCGCTGCTCCGCGAAAGTTTCCGCGGTCAGCATCTCCACATAGGCTGAGTCCCGGTGGCGGCTCAGCAGGACACGGGCATCGGCTTCGACCTGCTCCAGGTAGCTCACGCCCAGGTGATACCAGGCGTCGGCGTTTCCTGGTTCCAGCTCAGCGGCTCGGGCGTATGCGGCGCTGGCCAGGCGGGTCTTTCCCATTCCGCTATAGGCCTGTCCCAGGCCAAACTGAACTTTCACGTCGCCCGGTTTCACCAGTGCGGCCTGTTTGAAATGGGGAATCGCCTCGCTGAACCTCTTCAGCTTTACGTATTCGAGTCCAAGAAATAAATGAGGGACCAACATACCCGGCTTCAGGCGGGCGGCACGATGAAAGACGTCGATTGCCTGTTCATCGTTGCCCGTCTGGTAATACATCAAGCCGAGGTTGGCTTGCAGTTCCGCAATTTCAGGATGAAGAGCGACCGCTTGCCGGTAGAAGTCAGCAGCGGCCTGAAAGTCGCTCCTGGCCTGGGCATCTTGTGCCGAGGCCAGGAGTGACTCAAACCGATCGGATTGTTGCGGGGATGCGACCCCCAGTGAGACAGACACCAGCCAGCAGCAGATTACCGCAACAACCCTGATTGCTCGCCCCACGTATCACCAGTAAAGCTTGAGAGCTGCCTGCATCAGCCTTGGCGTCCATGATTGAGTAATGGTCCCGAATCCACCTCCGATGAATGTGTTCGGGCTGTAGAAGTTGGTGTGATTGAAAGCGTTAAACATATCTAGCCGGAATTGGAGCCGTACGCTTTCTTTTATGGGAAAGTACTTTTGAATACTTAAGTCAAAATTTTTGTAGTTGGGTGCGCGTAGATCGGAAAAGTATCGAGGAGCATTCCCTAGAGTCCAGGCCGGGGCAGTCGTGAAGGCCGCAGTGTTGAACCAAGCATTGGGGCCTGGGTTTGCGATGTGGTAGTCACCAATGACATTCACGTGCTGGCCCACGCCAAAATTGTTGTTGTTGCTTCCCGTAACCGTGAGTGGAAAGCCTTCTTTCAAGGTCAGGGTCCCAGAGGTCTGCCAGCCGCCGATGACTTGATTCAACACGCCATTCACCCCAGGAGCGAACTTCCTGCCCTTGCCAATCGGAAGCTCATACACATAGCTGAGAACGAAGCTATGAGGAGTGTCGGTCGCATCGACTGATTTCTCCGCGGCCAGGTTGTAGACGTTGCGGATATTTTCCGAGAAGTTGGCGGAAGCGGACGCCCAGTTTTCGGGTCCGCCCACGTTGTCGAGGAACTTCGAGAATGTATAGGACGCCAACAACGTGAGGCCCTGTGACACCCGGTGCGTGTAGTTCACGTCCAACGCGTTGTAATTCGAGCCACCCGCCGGATCCTGGTTTTCGTTAATATCGCAGAATTCCGGATACGGCCGAAGCAGCTGCCCCTGAGGAACGGTCGCCTGATCAAGACTACAACCGCTCGAAGTGATGTGGCCAAAAAATGGGTTGGGGACTTGATTCAGCAAGGCGTTACCCATCGAAAAGAACTTGGGATCCAGCTGATTCAAATTGAGGCCGCTCGCAATCACGTGCACCCCATGGTTGCCCACGTATGTGAGATCGATGACGTCGTTAGATGTGGGCGCAAACTGGAGTCCATACGTCCACTGTTGGGTATAGTAGGTCTTGCGGTTTCGTGAGACAGCGGTTACGGATTGTCCCACATTGGTTAAACCGCCCAATGAACTTCCACTGACCGGAACCAGCCCACCCGAAAACGCGGTGCTCAAGGTACTAGCCGGAGTCAAGCCGCCGTCGTTCGAAGCTACGTAAGGAGTATCCGAGCTAAATCCGGGCGCTGGACCAGTCCCGCGATAGCTGGGTGGATAGAAAATGCCATAGCCACCCCGCATCACGATCTTCGGCATTATTTGATAAGCGAATCCGATTCGGGGGGCGAAGTTCTTGTAGTTTGTATTGGTCAGCCCTCGGCTGCCGGACGAGGCGAATACGAGTTCGCCGAGATAATTTTGGCCGACCGCGGCGCTGATAGGATTGACTGCGCTGTAGTTAAAGGACGCCTGCCGGTTATAACGGTCAGTTACCGGGCGCTGGACTTCCCAGCGAAGGCCAAGATTCACAGTGAGTTTTCGCGTCGCCTTCCAGTCGTCCTGCAGATACACTCCGTGGAACCAGGTGCGGCTTACGTTTGAAATGGCAATACCAGTGTTCCCACTGGCCGGTACACCGACCAGCATGGAAGCAGCCGCGTCGCCGGTTCCCTTCGTGGGAGCTTTAGGATCCGGCCCGGCAGTGAACAGCGTGTCGAAGTTAAACGGCGTGAAATGAAAGCGCCCGCCGTTTTCGTCCGTTGCCACCGCCATATATCCGAAGGAGAATTGGTGTGCCCTCCGGACCTTGACAAAATCAATGGATCCGCTGCCAGCGGACCGCGGAAATGCGCCCTGTCCGGCCCCGGCCACCGGCCCTTGTGGCAGGTAGTTGGTCAGGCTGACAATGGGGAATTGCGGTGAGTACGTGTCTATGAAACCCGGCAACCCAAGGGACGATGCCTTGAAGCCGTTGCTTTGAACATCATTGCCCTCCACCCACTTCATTCCGCCCAGATTTACGCTCATGGTGAAAGTGGGAGTGAAGACCTGACTCACGCCAACAGCGACATTCCAGCGGTTATTGGGGTTTCTCTGTCCCGGACCCGCAGGATTGTTGGCCCCGAAGAAAGCAGCCTCTTCGTCTTTGTATTCCTTCTTGTGGGAAAATCGTCCGTAGAGCCGGGTCTTGTCGCTGAAGTTATGGTCAATGCGGCCGCTGAACTCGTCCGAATAGTCCGCCAGAAGGCCGATGGCACTCCAGTTGTTCGTCAACGCAATGCTGAGCGGGGTGGGATAAAAATTAATCAGCTTTTGGCCAATAGAATTGATGAGCGACGCACCCGTAAAAGGGGAGATATAGGTGGCCAGATTGTTGCCCGGGACAGGGTCGCGAATAAAGCCACCACCAACGGCGTGAGTGCTGAACGGGTCATAAATCTGGCCGCTCAGAATCGGCCTGCCTAGAGCGTCGGTCCCAATTTGCGGCCCTAACAGCGCCGAGAAATCTCCCGCGCGGAAAGCTGCAGTTGGAACGGTACCCGCATAGTTTCCGGCATTGTGGTCTCTATGACCCTCGTAATTGAAGAAGAAGAATGTCTTGTCTCGCTGCTTGTAGATGCCCGGGATGTACACAGGGCCTCCCAAGGCAACGCCAAACTGATTGCGATGCGAGACCGGCTTCGAGAGCCCGTTCAGGTTATTGAAATAATTGTTCGCGTCGAGGGCCGCATTGCGCAAATAGTCGTACGCGTCCCCGTGCAACCGGCTGCCTCCGGACTTGGTCACAACGTTGATCACGTTTCCCGTGCTCCAGCCATATTGCGCCGAGAACGTATTCTGCTGAACCTTGAACTCCTGCACGTTGTCAGGTGAGGGAACGTAAATAACTCCGCCCCAGCCTTCACTCGCGTCCCAAGCGCCATCCAGGAGAAATGCCGTCGTTCCAAAGTACCCGCCGCCAAAATTAAAGAACGAGACGTCCTGGTCGGCGGAGCCTTGCTGTCCGCCCGAGGAAATGGTTTGCCTTTGCGACAAATTGTTGACCGATGAGTTCAACTCCACAAAGTTGAACACGTTACGGAGATTGAGCGGCAACTCCGTGACCTGCGTGGTGGAAATTTCAGCGCCGATGTTGGCATTGTCCACCTGCAATAAAGGAGCCACAGCCGTCACTTCGATTTGTTCAGCCGTCCCTACCGTCAGAGTGACGGCCTGGCTTCCAGATTGGCCGACCTCCAGCGTGATACCTTGCTGCTTGAAGGTCTTGAAGCCTGCGGCCTCCACTGTCAGCGTGTATGTACCGGCCGGCAGAAGCGCAAACGAGAAATTGCCTTCGTCTTTCGTCGTAAAGGCGCGCGTTATACCCTTCTCCGAGTCGGTCAGAGTGATAGTGGCATTCGGTATACGCGCCCCCGATTGATCGGAGACGGAACCTGACAACGCGGCCGATGAAGCCAGCGTCTGGCTGGAAGCGAAGGGCGCTGCGATGACGACGGCAAACAAGACAATCGCCAATAACAGAAATGCGAAAACACTCCGAAATTTGGGCATCGACAGGGACCCCCATCCCTCTACACTGCGGTATCGGTAACTGTACCGATTTCTGCGGAAATCTAGTACCACCTGCTAGACGTTGTCAAGCCATTTCCTGTGGAACGCTCCTTCGCGAGCAACTATTGATGACTACATCGAGGTTTCCGTGGCAGAAGTACCCGCCCCGGAAAGCGCCGCGTGCGGCACTCTAAGCTGGCGACATGGCATTTCGTGCCCCCAACGCTGAGGGCAGGCACAAAGGGATATGCTTTATCGCCTGATGTGTCTAGGCTTACTACCGTAGCTTACCGGCTCTGGCTTCGTTTAACTCTTCGGTTGACAATGGATTACAAACAGGAATAAAAAGCCGATCTGAGGCAGGTTCGGCGGTAAAATACCGTTGGTTTTCCCGCCTGAAGCGAAATATCTTCCACTCGTTGCTCATGGCTACACACCAAAACTCGCTTCTTGACTCAGAGCCGGCGGCGGCTCGCGCTCAAATCCAAGAGCTGGTAGACGACATCCTTCGGAGCGCCCCGTTTCGAACCAGTCGGCAGTGCCAGGATCTGTTTCGCTTCGTGGTTGAGCATAGCCTTGCAGGATCGGACGAATCGCTTCGCGAACGCATCATCGGGATGGAAGTATTCGGGCGGGCCGCGGACTACGATACGGCTGCGGACCCGGTGGTGCGCCTTCGGGCGGCCGATGTCAGAAAACGCCTGGCTCAGTTCTATCAGTCTCGAAAAAGCGGGCCCGGTGACTGGACGATCGAGATTCCGACCGGATCATACCGAGCGCAGTTCCATCGCGCAGAGCCTGCTGCAGCTCAAGTTCCAGCCTCCGGAAGCCTGATCCCATCCCTGGCAGCAGGCGCTCCCTTGAGCGCGAGCGCAAGGCCGGCTTCGATCGACCGCCGTATTAAGAGAAAGCGATTGTGGCCGCTGGTGGCTCTCGCCATCTGCCTGGCTGTGGTGCTCGTCTATACCCTGATTCAGACCAAACCCCGCCCCACGAATTCGTTAGATCTTTTCTGGGGCCCGATTCTGGAAAACCCAAGACCGGTACTGGTTTGCACAGGCAGCAATTCCGTGTATCTGCTGTCCCGACAGGCTCTGGACAAATATAAAAAGACGCATCCTTCCCAGCAGGATGCGAGCGCAAACCTCGAGAGGCTGGTTCCACCCGAGGATTTGAAAAACTTTGCCGGCGCAGACTTCTTCCCGCTGAAGGACACGTATTTGACGCTGGGCGACGCCTGGACAACGGCCCAGATTTCATCCCTGCTCACCTCGCACCAGCACCCATTTGACCTTCGTTTTGGCAATGATCTCTCGTTCGGCGATTTGCGGCAGGGCTCCGCAATCCTGATCGGAGCCTTTAACAACAGTTGGACCCTTAACATGACGGACAATTTGCGATTCGTTTTCGAATCTGGCGACAGTCCTCAGATGCACATTCAGGACCGAGTTGACCGTTCACGTTCCTGGTGGCCGAAGGGCTCTCAGGGGAACGTCGCAGGAGACTACGCGATTGTTTCGCGCATTCTGGAGTCGAAAACCGGAGGTATCCTGGTGACCATCGCGGGACTCAACCATGAGGGTACCCGGGCAGCCGGCGAATTCGCCACCAATCCGCAGCTGATCGCAGATCTTGTAAAGAATTCGCCCAAGGATTGGAACAAGAAGAACCTACAAGTCGTTCTCCACACCGATGTGGTAAATGGCATTCCGAGTTCACCGACAGTGGTTGCCGTGCATTACTGGTAGCGTTCAAAGCCTTCGTCTAATTCCCGCCTCCGCCGAATTTCACACGCAACACGTAAGCATATTTAGGCGAATCTCCCGCGGGCAGCTGGACATGCAGGCCGTCCGGACGCTGCTCGAAATGCAATGCCGCATCGCTACCCAACAAGGCCAGGCTTTGTACCGGTTCATCCCCGACCGTTTTCGCGAGTGAGTGGATCACCGCTTCTCCATTCCCAGGCCAGCCAAGTCCAATCACATAAAGAACACTGCCTTTTGTCGTAAAGCGGAAATCCTGCGCGGTGAAGGGCCGCGTGTCGGCGTCGTGAAACGACCCGGTCGACACTTTCGTTGGGCCTTCGCCATAGGTCCGCCAAGGGCGAGTACCATAGATGGCCTCGCCGTTGACATTCAGCCAGCCGCCGACTTCAAGGAGCACCTGCTGCACCTCGTCCGGTATGGTTCCATCCGAGCGTGGACCGATGTTCATAAGCAGGTTGCCGTTCTTGCTGACGATATCGACGAGTTGATGGACGATAAATTCCGGTGACTTGAACGTGTCATCTTTGATGTATCCCCAGGACTTGTTGCTCACGGAAGTATCGGTCTGCCAGTAAAGAGGACGAATATCGCCCAGTTGCCCGCGCTCCACATCGAGCACGGCGGAGTGCGCTTGCATGGCATAGTCCTTGTAGGTGATCACGCCGACATGATCCCCGTATTTCAGGGAACGGTTGTAGTAGTACGCGGCAAAGCGGGTGAGGTTGGGGCGAATCGAAGCTTGCCCGATCCACCAGTCAAAGAACACGACATCCGGATGATATTTCTCTACCAGTTCCGCGCCGCGGGCCAACCAGTCGTCAGGCCAGGCGGAGGAAACATAGGTGAAATCGTTAGCGATGGGATCGAGCCAGGGCGACAGCCAGTTATGGGCCGGTCCGTAGAATGCGGCGTATTGCGGATCATTCACATCGGAAGTGATCGCGCGGCCCACGCCGAGGAAGAAATTGTGTTCGACGCGATGCGAGGACAACCCGAAATGCAAACCTGCCGCCCGAACCGCTTTTGCCAGTTCCCCGGTGGTGTCGCGGTGCGGTCCCATTTTAACTACCGTCCAGTCGCTCAGACCGCTGTCATACATGGCAAAGCCATCGTGGTGCTCGGCCACGGGTACCACGTATTTCGCGCCCGCTTTTTTGAATAGCTCCGCCCATGCGACGGGATCGAAGTGCTCAGCTTTGAACATGGGAATGAAGTCTTTGTAGCCAAACTTGTCCTGCGGTCCGTAGGTCGCAAGCTGGTGCTTGTATTCTCGAGACCCCTCCGTGTACATGTTTCGTGGATACCATTCGTTGCCGAAAGCGGGAACTGAATAGAGTCCCCAGTGAATAAAAATCCCGAACTTCGCATCCTTGTACCATTCAGGCGTCTCATACTTCTGCAGCGACTCCCACTCCGCCCGGAATGGTCCCTGGGCATTGACGCTGTCGACATCCCTTAGCAGGGTCGCGCGCTCGGAATCATATTTACTGCTCGCTTTCTGCCATATCTGATCAATGACTGCCGGATCCTCCGATGCGGTCGGGGCGGTGGCATTCTGAGCGTGCAGGCTGGAAAGTGCAGACAACACGGTCACAGCAATGGAGAATCTGCGAAGGGAGTGTGTCAGCGATGAAAAATGGCGTGACATGGCGTTCTTTCCTTCATCCAGGAATTGCCGTCACCATCCTTCGGGACGGGTTGAAGCGCGTTAACCCTCGACAGCAGGTGAAGCGTCTTGCCGGCTGAGTCTGGCCCAGACCAGTCCGTAGAGAGCTACAAACACAAAACATATCAGCGGCACAACGAAACCGGTGCGCATGGAATGCTGATCGGCGATGCGGCCCATGAAGGGCGGGCTAATAGCTCCGCCGACGATGGACATGACAATCAGCGATGAGCCGAACTTGGTGTGTTCTCCCAGCCCGCTGATGCCGAGGGCAAAAATGGTCGGGAAACCGATGGACATAAAGAAGAACGAAGCGAACATCGCATACATTCCAGTTTTGCCACCGCCGATGGCGATCGCAACCAACACGACATTCATGACTGAATAGGCCGCGAGCACGCGCTCCGGCTTGAACTGGCTGATCACCGCGCTGCCGCACAGACGCCCGACCATGAACAAAACGAATCCGATGGCGCCCAGCCACCGCGAGGCCTGCAAGCGGGTCACTCCCGGGTCATTCTCCAAGACGTAGTTGACGAAGAAACTGAAAATTCCGGTTTGTGCCGCCACATAGAGAAACTGGGCGGCCACGCCCAGAGTGAAGTGCTTGCGCCGGAAAAGGTCCCAATTCCTGGAGACCGTCAGGAAGGCAGCCACATAGGCGACGATAAGCAATCCGTATTTCACCGGCTGCAACAATGCCTCGTTCATGTGCAGCAGGGTCCACACCAGTCCCAGAATCGGAGCAATAAAGAAATACAGCAGCCCGCAGACCGCCCCCAAAACGATGGCGATCCCAGCCTGTTGCCCTCCCGTGGGTTTGGTCCGTTCTTTTCCGGCGGCCGCTGCACGACTTTCATCTTCGGCGTGTAGGTCTGGGATGTTCGAGACAGCAAAAATGACAAGCAGTAACGCTACAAATATCCCAATCCCGATGTAAGGCGTGGTAAGACCGGCATTGGCATTGGCCCCGTCAGCGCCAGAAAAAACAAAATACCCGCCCACGATCGGCCCCAGGATCCAGCCCAGGCCGTTAGTGGTCTGCGCGATGTTGATGCGCGTCGGCCCGCTTTCCGGTGGCCCGAGTACCGTCGCGTAAGGATTGGCGATCGTTTCCAGACAGGTCATGCCCGCGGCGATGACAAACAAGCCGAGGAGAAATGCCCAATAGGTGCCGATGCCGACCGCCGGAATAAACCAGAAAGCGCCCGCCGCAATCAATGACAATCCCATCAGAATGCCGCCTTTATAGCCGAATTTCTTGGCCATCAGGCCAGCGGGGATGGCCATCAGGAAATATGCCAGATAATTCGCTGCCTGCACTAAGCCTGACTGTTCTTTGTTAATCCGTAGCGTGTCCTGGAAGTGCTTGTTGAGGATGTCTATCATCCCGTTGCAGAAGCCCCACAAAAGAAACAGTGAGGTAATCAGTACAAAAGGAGTCAGCAGATTCCTGCCTTCCGCAGTGCGAAATAAGCCGCCGTTGCGCTCATTGGAACGGGCCGGGTTGGTGGATTCGCTTGTGGAGGTGCTCATAGTTGATCTTGATCCAAAGCACATCAGAATCTTCTTAAAGCTCGACGTACTCTCGCTGCAGGAGCGCAATGCGTTCCCGGCTTCTTCCGGGGAACGTGTGCCGAACCAGGCAATTAACGCCGTGTATCGTGTTTAGCAACCTTCCGTTTTCTATCACGGGTTCGCATTGCCGCACGCAGGCGCTTCTCGGCCTCGGCATTCCAGTAGCCACATTCCAGTTCAAGAAATACCGAAGTATATGGAATGCACATGCTGGTCTTGATCAGCAGTACACGGAACATCTGGCCGACGCGGTCCAGCCTGGAGATAATCTCCTCATGCCGCAGGACGCGCACGTTCTGTCCTTGCAAAAGCTGTTCGAGTTGCCTCCGGTAAGCAGTAACCCCGCGGGCGTCGGCCTCTGAAACGAAGTTCAATTCCTGGTCGGTGTATATGGTTGGCTTGATGTGCCGGGATTCGCCCAGAAGCGCGAACGTCCTGGCGAGCACAGCCGTCTGTTCTCCATCGGAGACGATGGTTTCCACGCCCTCGCTCGACTGGGCTGGGTACGCCGAATCGGCGATGACGATCCAATTGCGATGGCCGTAAAGAGGCAGCCGGTCTTGAAGGACGTCTTCCCATTTTGCGCTCATTTCGAGATCAGCTCCTCGTCGGCACAGACCGCGACTTTACCGCACTTCCCCGAAGCCATCAGGGCATAGGCGTCGGCAGCTTTCTCCAGGCCGAAGCGGTGCGTAATGATGTCGGCGGGATGAAGCTTCCAACGCACAAGACGCTCGACCAGTTCATCCATGAGCCAGGTCGACGTCACCCATGAGCCATAAATGGTCTTTTGATCGTGAATAATGTCTGGAGAAGGATTGAACTCGACTGTGCCTCCTTCGCCGACAAAAGCGATTCTTCCCCACTTGCGCGTGGCCCGAATGGCGGTCGCTCGGGCGGCGGCGTTTGCCGAGCAATCGAACGCTCGCTCGACCCCGTAACTGTGCGTCAAGTCTCGTATCACAGCGAGGTTGTCGGGACCGGATGTAAGGACTGAATCACACAGCCCGAGGGATTGCGCCAGTTCCAGGCGCTCGGGCACGACATCAATACCAATGATCTGCTGCGCGCCAAGCTTACGACACAATGCCGCGGCGGCGAGGCCTACGGGACCGAGCCCTGTGATGAGCACAGCGTGATTGCCGCTGACCCCGACTTTCTCGATGGCTTCGTAGACTGTCCCAAAGCCACAGGCGACCTGTGCGCCATCGGCGTAGGAAAGCTCGTCGGGAAGAGCGATTAAATCTTTCTCTTCCGCGATCATGAAATCGGCCATGCCGCCGTCGCGTTGCCAGCCGTAGGCGCGCCGGTACTTCTCGCTGGTGCAGGAAATCATGTAGCCGCGGCGGCAATCGTTGCACACACCGCAGCCGGAGATGTGATACACAATCACGCGGTCGCCGACGGCAAAGCGACGGCAGCCCGTCCCGACCTCCACGATCCGGCCGCTTGGCTCATGTCCCGCGATTACGCCTTGATATCCTTCCGGGCCTTTGCCAAGGTGCTCGTGATAGATGCAGCGGATATCCGAACCGCAGATGGTCGACGCTTTCACGCGGAGGAGCACTTCGCCATGCGCAGGACACGGAACCGGCAGTGTCCGCAACTCAACTTTGTCGTTGCCGGGCAGATATGCGGCCCGCATATTCTCCTGGCTAGTTGGCATATGAGTGGCTCACGCAGATTGGCCGGTTGGCGTCACGGGGGAGTAATCTCTCCATTGACGTCCCAGAGATCCTCCCAGGACTGCCCATCTTTCCAGAGAAAGACCTGGCCTTTGATCAGCCGGCAATTGCGATCAATGGTGCTGATTGCACGCATGTCATCTGGCGTTAAGGAACCGCTGACCGCGGCTTCCAGATTGCTGAGGTAGTGGTTGCGATTCGTAGAAAACGGAATCGGCACCTGCCCGCGCTGAATAGCCCACTTGATGCAGACCACCGCCGGATGCACGCCGAGGCGATTTGCGATGTTGACAATCACCGGATCCTGGGTCGGGACGGTATCTTCAGCAGTACGGTCCCGGTCCGGCCGCCCCGGCGAACCTATCGGGCAGTAGCCCACCGGAACCATGCCGTTGGAGCGGACGAACTCGAACAACTCGGGTTGCTGAAAGTGGGGATGCAGTTCCATCTCATTCACTGCGGGCTTGATGCGTGCGTCGCGCAAAACCAGCTTGAGTTTGGGGACCGTCATATTCGAAGTCCCAATATGTCGCACCAAGCCCAAGTCAACCAACTCTTCCATCTGGCGCCAGGTCTTCATGAAGTTGGAGTGCAGGTACGGTTTCGCATCCTTGCTGCGGGAAGTCACGTCACAACCGGGCGGGTGGAAGTTGGGGAAGGGCCAGTGCACCAGGTAGAGATCGAGGTAGTCCAATCTCAAATCCGCCAATGACTGCTTGCAGGAACGAATTACCTCGTTTTCTCCGTGCTTATCGTTCCACAGCTTGGAGGTAATCCAAACCTGTTCGCGCCGAATCGAACTGCGCCAGACCTGCTTAAGCGCATATCCAATCTGCGGTTCATTGCCATACACAGACGCGCAATCAAAATGACGGTATCCAACCGTGGCGGCGCCTTCCACAGCAGCCGCCACCTCGCTTGCCGAGACATGGTCAGAGCCAAACGTACCCAGGCCGATGGCGGGTACCCTGGCACCGGTGTATAGAGTTCTTTGGGGTACCAGCGCAGGATCAACCACAGCCCCGTTCACGACTGACCCGTTACGAACCTTCATGCCGCAGACCTCATTCCGCTGCAAGAACTTCCGTCCGCACCGTCGCTCCTTCGCCGGAGGTGGGCGCAAACGGCAAGGGGAACGATAATCGGTACAGTTATCGATGTCAATGGGTCAAAACAGGCGGGTTTGGGGCCAACGCGGCCCTGGGCGGACTATCCGGCCTTCATCCAGCCGGGGCTGGGAATCAGCCCTGAGGCTTCTTTAGCTACGACCAACTGGTCTGGGCTAACGTTCGGGAACTTTTCTACTAGGCCGTTGGGCCAGTAAACTTCAAGGTCGACGAACTTCGCCGTGCCCAGTCCAAAGTGGAGGCGGGGGTCGCTCGCCGAGTAGAAGCTGCTCTGGCTCAGCACCTGCTGCGCCTGTTTCTTCCCGCCATAATGGGCCACCACCCGGGCTCCTATAGCGCTGCGGTTGGATTGGGTCCCGATCAATTTGACCTTCAGCCAATGATTGTCCCCTCGCACATCGTTACGCAGCAGAGAAGGTGGTTCGTTGAGGTTGACGATCAGGATGTCAATGTCGCCGTCATTGTCAAAATCCCCGAACGCGCACCCGCGACTGCAATGGGGCTCTGCAATGCCCGGCCCAGCTTCTTCTATCAATTCCTCGAATTTGCCGTTGCCCAGATTGCGGAACACCACCCTCGGGCCCTTGCTGCGAAACTGCGGCAGCTTCTTCTCGATTTGCGGATAAACGCTGCCCGTGGTCATAAACAGATCTGGCCAGCCGTCGTTGTCGAGGTCCACTATGCCTGCGCCCCAGCAGATGTAGCTGGTTTCCACCCCGATTTTGGCCGCCCTGGTCACATCTTCAAATTCCCCGGCGCCGTTGTTGTGATAGAGGCCATTGGTGTCGTCTGCAAAATGTGTTTTGAAAATGTCCAGATGCCCATCCAGGTCGTAGTCGCCCACGCCTACCCCCATGCCCGCCTGCTCCATGCCATCCTCACTGAGAGCGACGCCGCGCAGGACGCCTTCTTCGCTGAATGTCCCCTTCCCGCTATTCATCAGCAACAGACTCGGAGTCGAATCACATGCCACATAGATATCTGCCCAGCCGTCTTCGTTGAAGTCCGCGGAAACCGCGGTCATTCCATAGCTGCCTTGCATCTTCGAAATTCCACTCGGCCCGCTGATATCGGTAAATGTCCCATCGCCGTTGTTGCGATACAGAGTGTGGTAACCGAGAGGTAGTCCGCGAGGGCCGCACTCCACCGGAATTCCTTTCCAAGTGCAGTATCGGTTCTCTCCGGGTCTGGGAACGCGCTTGAGATCGAATTCAAGATAGTTCGAGACGAAAAGGTCGAGATGCCCGTCCCGGTTGTAGTCGACGAAGGTACATCCTGCCCCCCAACGCGGCTTCTCGCTTACCAGACCGGCATGCTTGGTAACATTGGTAAAGGTGCCATCCCCGTTGTTGCGGAACAGCTTGTTCTGTCCGTAGTAAGTGCAGAACAAGTCTTCGAACCCATCGTTGTTATAGTCGCCAACGCAAACCGCCGATGCCCAGCCCACCTCCCGCAATCCCGCCCTTTCGGTCACATCCGTAAAGGTTCCGTCACGATTGTTCTTGTAAAGGCGGTTCGTAGTCCCGGGCGGCGCGCCCGTCAGCCTGGTGCCGGTGAGCAGGAAAATGTCCATCCAGCCGTCGTTGTCATAGTCGATAAAGGCGCAACCGCAACCGATGGCTTCGAGAATGTACTCGCTATGGTCAGGATTTCCGTAGATTACGGGCTGCACCAGGCCAGCTTCCCGTGCCACATCGACGAAATACGCGTCAAATGGGCGTCCCGACGAGGCCGGTTTGGCATCTGGCTTGATGCCGCGGGAGGCCACCCCTTGGGCCAGCAATCGTCCCGCTGAAGCAGCCACAGAAAGCGCGAGAAAAGCCCGACGAGACAAGGCCATGAATTACCCTGGGTGAGTTTCCAGTAATCGCGCCATCAGAGTCAAATTCTAAATGTCGATAACGTTATCGGTAAGCCGGAGTAATCCTGTGCGTCTCCTATATACTGATGGGCAATTATGAGCGTGCGGATGAAGGACATCGCCAAGGACCTTGGCGTATCCGTGATCACCGTTTCCAAGGTTCTGCGCAATCATCCTGACGTAGGGGACGAGACACGAAAGCGCGTCTTGGCCCGCGTGAAAGAGCTTAACTACCAGCTGAACCTGGCGGCACGCAGCCTGGTCACCGGACGCTCATATTTGGTTGGGTTGGTGGTTCCCGATCTCCTCCACCCGTTCTTCGCTGAAATTGCCAAGGCCCTTTCGGAGGTCCTGAGAAAGAGTGGCTATTACCTGATTGTGACTTCGTCCGATGAAGATCCCGAGCTTGAGGAGCAGGAAATCAATCAACTGCTGGCACGCCGCCTCGACACCTTGATCATCGCCTCTTGCCGTACTACGGTCGATTTGTTCTTCCGAATTCAGAACCAAAAAATACCGTATGTGCTGATCGATCGCTGGCTGCCCGGTCTCTCCAGCAACTTCGTCGGCGTAGATGATGAGGCCGTTGGAGTACTGGCCACACGGCATCTGATCGACATCGGCTGCAAGCGGATCGCTCACATCCGCGGACCGGAAACCAGCCCGGGACTCCGCCGTCTGCAAGGGTATAAGCGGGCGCTGATGGAAAGCGGGATGAAGATTGTCGATGATTACGTCATCGCTGAACCCAAGGGCGATGTCGAAAGTAGACAAAGGGGCGCAGAAGCCATGAGCCGACTATTGGCCCTGAAGGCGCGACCCGATGGTGTTTTCTGTTTCAATGATCCGCTGGCCATGGCAGCGATCAACTACGCTACGAAGGAAGGACTGCGCATACCCGATGACATCGCCGTAGTGGGCTGCGGAAATCTTCACTACGACGATTCGCTTCGAGTTGGGCTCTCGAGCATTGACCAGCACAGCCGGCAGATCGGGGAAGAAGCCGCGCGTATCACGCTGACGATTCTCAACTCCAAGCTACCGCCCGCTCCTGAAACTGTCGTGCTGCAACCGGAACTGATCGTTCGCGAATCCAGCCAGCGGCGTCCGGCAATGAATGCGCGATCACGGCCACGCAGGCAGAGATAAAAGGCCGAACCCGCTCTCATCAGAGTTGGCGTTGACAGGTTCCACTCCACTGGGAATACAATTCGGGGAACTTGCGATACAGTTACCGCTACCTGAAAACGGGGGAATTACGAGTTCGCATGAATCGCAGAACATTCCTGGCGTCCAGCGGCGTTGCAGCCTTCGCCACTCTTGTCCCTTTAGTTTCTCGCTTTGCTTTAGCCGAGGTTCCATCCAAAACATTTGAATGGAAAACCAACGACCTGGTTGTCGCATTTGAGGTGACTGCGGGAAAGCTGCGGCAAAAGCGCATGGTTCCGGTTGGCGCCTCCACATCTAGCGCCGGGGATTCCTCTGGCGTCGAGGTGGCCCTCCAGTGTAGTGGAGAGAATTCTCCCGATCAGGGAATGAAGTCCGGCATGGGGCAGCCCGGGGCCCGGCTCATCTTTGTCGGCACACGTGAGGAATCCACTCCCACAGGTAAGCGCTTGGTATGCACGCATACCGACCCAATCCTTCGACTGGATGTGGAATCGTTCTACGAGTCCTTTGCTGGTGTTCCTGTAGTTCGGCGCTATACGAGAGTCAGGAATACTGGGGCGTCGCCGGCGGGCATCGAATTCCTGAGTTCAGCCATGCTTCACGGACTTGCAGCTCCGCAGGAATACGATCGCGAACTCCGCATTCATCTTGCCCAGAATAGCTGGATGGCTGAGGGACAGTGGCATACCTTCCGGCCTTCAGAAATGGGCTTTGTCGAAAATGAGCGGACAAGCTGGTCGCAAGCGCAGGCAGGAAGCGTCGGCAGTTGGTCCTCGGAACGGTATTTGCCCATGGCCATAGCAGAAAACACGCGGCTGGGGCTGACCTGGTTCTGGCAGATTGAACATAACGGATCATGGTATTGGGAAATTTCCAATGTCTCCGCTCGCGATAACAACGCCGACGACGTCTACGCGTATCTTGGGGGACCCGATGACCTTCACGCCGCGGCGTGGAAGAATTTGAGACCTGGGGAAACCTGCCAGACTGTGCCCGTCGCGGTCGGATGCGTGCGCGGCGGGTTCAGCGACGCCGTCGAAGCATTGACACACTACCGTCGGCTCGCGTGCCTGACGCCCCACAAGGATAATTCACGATGCCCGGTGATTTTCAACGACTACATGAATTGCCTTTGGGGCGACCCGACCGAAGCAAAAGAGTTACCGATGATCGCTGCCGCTGCAAGAGCAGGTTGCGAATACTTCGTAATCGATGCCGGATGGTATGCGGACCTGCATGAGGATTGGAGTCCCACCATCGGGGCATGGCAGCCTTCGTTAACACGATTTCCCCACGGCCTGAAGTTTGTTCTGGATCAGATCAGGCAGGCTGGAATGGTTCCGGGACTTTGGCTGGAGCCCGAGGTTGCCGGAGCCAAGTCGCTGCTCGCGCAAAAGCCGGACGACTGGTTTTTCATGCGTCACGGCAAACGCGTGTTGAAGAATTCGCGCTTTTTGCTCGATTTCCGGAATCCGGAGGTACGGACTTACCTGGATCAGGTGATCGCAAGGCTTGTCAACGATTATGGCGTCGGCTACATCAAGATGGACTACAACGTCGACTCGCTGCAAGGGACTGAGACCGGCGCCGACAGCTTCGGCCAGGGCTTGCTCGAGCATAACCGCGCGCACCTGGCCTGGTTGGAGGAAGTCCTCAAGCGTTACCCTGATCTGGTGATTGAAAACTGCGGCAGCGGAGGCGGACGCATGGACTACGCGATGCTAAGCCGTGTCCAGATTCAGTCCATGACCGACCAGGAAGATTATCTGAAGCTTCCGATGATTCTGGTCGGTGCGTCGGCCGCCGTTTTGCCCGAACAACTCGCGATATGGTCTTACCCGCTGGCGAAGGCGGATGCCGATCAAGCCAGCTTCAACATGGTCACAAGCATGATGTGCCGCATTCACCAGAGCGGCCGTCTCGATTCACTCACTCCCGAAGCATCTGCACAGGTAATCGAGGGTATTCGGGTGTACAAAGATTCGCTCCGTAAGCACATACCCACGGCGGTGCCGTTTTATCCACTCGGCACCTCTGACGTTACCGATTTCAAGACGCCGGTTGCTTTGGGTATGCGCTCTCCGCGGCAAACTTTACTCGCAGTCTGGAGGATCGACGGTCCAGCCATAACCAAAATACCTTTGGCGAGCGGCGAGGCCAAACTCCTTTATCCCAGGCTCCTTTATCCCAGTGATCTCGGCGTGAAGGTCACAGTCGCGGACGGCACATTGAACATTGAGTTCCCACGAACCCGTATGGCGTGTCTTGTCCAAACGCAAGATTCGATCACGGGGTACGAAACAATCCTGAGCACGAAGAAGGCTGGCGTTTTCGCGGGCGCATACATTGGATTGTCGCGAATCACGAGGAGACGAGAAATAGTACGCTGCCCGATACTCATTCGAAAGGTGGAGCGAAGCACTGCCCGGATTGACCGCTTGGTTTGAGGAAGGAATTTGTCATGGAGAAAGTCAGCCGTCGTAAATTTGTCGCAACTGCCGCCGCGGCCGGAGCCGCTGCTGTTCTTCGTCGACCTGCGTTCGCGTTTGAGAACCAGGGCACCGGCGCCGGTAGCGCTGCCACGCCAAGAGCGCTGGGGCGCGAGATGGTCGCGCCGCAAGCGATTCCCTTTCCTCTGAAGAATGTGAGGCTCCAGCCGGGAACATTTAGCGCGGCGGCCGAGGCCAATCGGAAGTATTTAAAGACGCTCCCTCCCGATCGGTTGCTGCACACCTTCCGCCTGACCGCCGGCCTGCCATCTTCTGCCGAACCGCTCGGGGAGTGGGAAAAGCCCGATTGCGAACTGCGGGGACACTTCGCTGGCGGACACTACCTTTCAGCTTGTGCGCTGGCCTTTGCCAGTTCCGGAGACGAGGAACTGAAGCACAACGGCGATCTGATGGTCACTGAACTGGCCAAGTGCCAGACCCAACTCAAGAGCGGCTACCTCAGCGCGTTTCCTCAGGAGGAGTTTGACCGCCTGCGCGATGGAGTGAAGGTATGGGCTCCGTTCTACACCTATCACAAAATCATGGCCGGCCATCTTGACATGTACACCTTGGCCGGCAACGAGCAGGCGCTTCAGACAGCGGAGAAAATGGCGCGCTGGGTATCGAACTGGTCGGAGCCGCTCAGCGACCCACAAATGCAGCGGGTGCTTCAGGAGGAGTACGGCGGGATGGGCGAGGTGCTCGCCAACCTCTACGGCATCACGGGCAAGGAACAGTATCTTAGGCTGGCGCAACGCTTCGACAAGAAGGCGTTCTTCGATCCGCTCGCCGCGCACCGCGATGAACTCAAGGGGCTGCACGTGAACACGCACGTCCCACAGGTGATTGCCGCTGCCCGGTTATACGAACTCACCGGCGACAAGCGCTACTGGAACGTCGCCAACTATTTCTGGGACGAAGTGACCAGCGAGCGCTCCTATTGCACCGGCGGCACCAGCAATTTCGAGCATTGGCAATCGGACCCCCGCGTGCTCTCGACCGAGCTCAGCCCGCTCACAGCAGAGGATTGCTGCGTCTATAACATGCTGAAGCTGACACGGCATCTCTACGCGTGGTCGCCGCGAGCCAGTTACATGGACTATTACGAACGCGTGCTGTTCAATCATCGCATGGGAACGATCGATCCGGAGACAGGTACCACCGTGTATCATCTGCCGCACGGGAACGGATACTCCAAGATCTTTGCCAAGCCCTTCGACTCCTTCTGGTGCTGCAGCGGTACGGGCGCGGAGGAATTTGCCAAACTCCCGGACACGATCTACTTCCATGATGACAATTCCATATTCATCAACCTTTACGTCGCTTCGGATGTGAACTGGACAGAGAAGGGCATACGCATTACACAGCAGACCTCCTTCCCCGAAGAGCAAGAGACCACTCTCACGATCTCGGCGGCAAAACCAGTTGAGGTTGATCTGAAACTGCGCGTTCCGTACTGGGCGAAGAACGGCAGCGTCAAAGTAAATGGACGTGCCCTTTCCGCCTTCGCGGACCCTAGCAGCTATCTCGTTCTGCGTGGACCCTGGAAGAACGGGGATCGCATCGAACTGAGTCTGCCCATGTACTTGCACACAGCCCCCATACCCGATAAGGAAACTCTTCAGGCGGCGATGTACGGCCCTCTGGTATTGGCCGCACGCTTCGAAGAAGAACCGCGGGAGAGGTGGTACCGGCACTTTACCGCGGCAAAGGATGAAAAACCTTTACCCACGCTGCATTTCAAGGGCAAGCTCAACGACCCGGCGAGTTGGCTCGAACCCGCGGGCGGAAGGCTGACATTCCGTGCGGTTTCGCAAAATCAAACCGTGGCGTTTGTTCCTCTGTCGAGCATTCTGCATGAACGTTTCTCCATGTACCACGAGATCGATGGGAGCAACTCCTGAAGAGAGCACCCGCCGGAAGAGGACACGCAGGATCAATATGAAATCCTTCTGCTTGATGACGTTGGCGATAGTTGTTGCTCTGGGACGTGATCAGGTCGTGGCACAAGTGCAGACCGATGTGCCCGCGGTCGTTCCGGGTGCGAAGCCCGTGACCGTAGATCACATCAAAGTCCGCGGGACCGCGCTCGAAGGCAATCTGGAAGGAGACTCCGTCGATCGCGACGTGCTTGTGTTTTTGCCACCCAGTTACGCGCAAGAAAAATCCCGGCGCTATGCGGTCGTATATGCCCTGCACGGTTATTCCATTGGCGCCGAGCAATGGAGCCACGAGATACACGTTCCGCAAACCATCGAAGGGGCTTTCGCCCAGGGCGCAAAAGAGATGATTGTGGTGCTGCCTGACTCGAAGACGCTGCACAATGGTTCCATGTATTCGAGTTCAGTCACGACGGGAGATTTCGAGCAGTTCGTTGCGCACGATTTAGTCGCCTACATCGACGCGCACTACCGGACCACCCCAAATCGGCTGAGCCGCGGCCTGGTGGGCCACTCGATGGGCGGCTATGGCGCGACCCGTATCGGCATGAAGCATTCCGATGTGTTTGGCAGCTTGTACATCATGAGTCCGTGTTGCTTGTCGCCGCGTGGACCGGCGAATCCGGAGATTGAGAAGGCGCTGGAAGCAGTGAAAACGCCCGAAGATTCGGCCAAGCTATCTTTCTTCCCGCGCGCACAGCTTGCCTCAGCCGCCGCATGGTCGCCGGATCCGAAGAATCCTCCGCTCTATCTGGACTTGCCTACGAAGGACGGTGTGCCCCAGCCGGATGTCATTGCCAAATGGACTGCGAATGCTCCGCTGGCATTCATCGATCAGTACATCGGAAATCTACGCCGCTATCGGGGAATCGCGATCGACGTGGGGGACCAGGACGGTTTGCGCGTTGATACCGGCAAACTGCATGATGTTCTAGATAAGTATGGAATCGCAAACAGCTTCGAGGTTTATGCCGGCACTCACACAAGTAAGGTAGCGGATCGCTTCCAGAATCATGTGATGCCGTTTTTCAGCCAGAATCTTTGCTTTCAGGCAAGTTGCCAGTAGTGGCCCTTTCCCACATGATTCACAGGAACGCTGTCATTCTTATCGCTGCGTTTGCATTTCTTCATGCATCGCAGCCAGGTACCTCTGCCCAAGCTACTCCTCGAGTTCCAGCGAAGTCGCTTCCATTGATCAGCCCGATCTTCGGCGACAACATGGTGTTGCAGCGCGGCAAGGTCAATACCATCTGGGGCTGGTCGGAGCCTGGCGACAAGATCCGGGTTGAGATTGCGGGCAAGAACGCATCCGCGGTTGCGGGTGTTGACCACCGCTGGCAGGTGAAGATTCAGCCGCCGGCTGCCGGCGGACCCTACACCCTCAACATCAAAGGTGCTCAGACGTTGGAACTCCACAATGTGCTGGTCGGAGATGTCTGGCTGTGTGGCGGTCAATCCAATATGCAGGTGGGGCTCGGCCGCGCACGCAATGGGGAAGAGGAAGTTAAGGCCGCCAACTACCCGCAGATTCGCTTCTTCTCGGTTGCAGCTCGCTCCGCGTACCATCATACGGATATTCCGGAAGGCATCTGGAAAGTTGTGTCGCCCGAGACAGCAGATCAAGTTTCGGCTGTCGCGTACTACTTTGCCCGTAAGATCCACCAGCAGATCCATGTTCCGATCGGTCTCGTCGTAGATGCCCTGGGTGGAACTCCCGCCGAGGCCTGGACGAGCGCCGAGGCGCTTCGTCCGCTGAAGGACTTCGACATTCCGTTAGCAGAACTGGAGAGACTGGCCGCGGCGGGGGCGCCTGAGTATGGAAACTACGTGATGCACTGGTATGACCAGTACGACACCGGGCTCAAGGAAAACTGGGCAGCTCTGGATGTGGATGATTCGGCCTGGAAGACCGTCGATATTCCGGGCGGTTTCTCCGAATTGGGCGTACCTGATACTCCGGCGCTGGTGTGGTTCCGGAGAGAGATCGTGCTGCCCGATCCGCTTCCGGCGGGACGCACGTCGATCTTTCTCGGTTCGATTGAGCGCATGGATACCGTGTACATCAACGGGAAGCAAGTCGGCGCCAGTGCCTGGGTCGAGAATCCGCGCGTCTATTCCATTCCCGATGGCGTGCTGAGGCCGGGAAGGAACCTGGTAACAATTCGTGTTTTGAAAACAAAACCGCAGGGCGGATTTCTCGGCAAGCCAGAAGAGTTGCATCTTACGCTCGGAGACAAGACGAACCTTCCGCTGGCCGGCAAATGGAAAGCTCAACTGAGTCTCGATGCCCGTCCGCCGCAACAACTGCCCATCGGCTACGAGAACTGGCCCGTCATGCCTTCCGTGCTTTACGAGGGCATGCTGGCGCCCATTGCGCCGCTTTCCATTACGGGAGCCTTGTGGTACCAGGGCGAACAGAACTCAGATCGCGGATTCCAATACCGCAAAATCCTCCCGGTGATGATTGCAGACTGGCGAAAGCTTTTCGGCCAGGGTAACTTCCCCTTCTATATTGTCAGCCTGCCTGCCTTCCGGCATCGCACTGAGACACCCACCGACGACACCTGGGCGGAAACACGGGAGTCGCAGGCGCTCACCGCCGCAAGTGTTCGCAATTCATGCCTGGCAGTGACCATCGACACCGGCGATCCCGATAATATCCATCCCAAGGACAAGCAGCCGGTTGGCGAGCGCTTAGCCTTCTGTGCGTTGGCCAAACACTACGGTAAGAAGGTGCCTTACTCCGGGCCAACTCTCGCCTCGGTCAAACGCTTTCCCGGCTCGATTCGGCTGCGCTTCCAACACACCGACGGCGGCTTGGTCGTGAAAGGCGAAAAGTTAGCAGAGTTTGAAATCGCCGGAGAAGACCACAAGTGGTATTGGGCCGACGCTCACATCGAAGGCAACACAGTCGTTGTCTCATCACCTTCGGTGTCGAACCCGATAGAGGTTCGCTATGCCTGGCAGTCGAATCCGGCCGCAACGCTGTTCAACGCAGCAGGGTTGCCAGCCGCTCCTTTCAGAACAGACACCTGGACGGGAATGACCGAAGCGCACCGGCCATACTGAAATTCACTCTGGCAGGTACGTGATTTAACGGCACTCGAAGTTGTTGGCGCCTTCGTTGTCGCCCTGTCCCTTGTAATGAGCGTGCTTGGCATAAGGGCAAAGCGGGCGGCTCCGCCCGGGGAACGCTTTGCCGGTCGCACTCACGGATGCCAGCGCGGCTCCTTTCTCTACCCAACTGACCATTGCACCTAACAGATTAAATTGGTCAAGAGACTTGCCGCCGGCACAGTGGTTCATCCCGGGAACAAAATAAAACTGGCTCCAGTTTGATACTGCTTCGAGGCCGCCGTTCGCAGCGGCCATATCCTTGTAGTAAGTGAGCGTGTCGAGCGGCGAGAACTACGGATCGCTGTCGCCGCGGTAGAAGATCAGCCTTCCTCCGTGGCCAGAGAACGTTGTCAAGTTCGTGGACATCGAGTCCACCAGCGGCTGGATGTCCGCCCGAGCTTCCTTCTCAACGTCGAGGGTCAGCTCGGTCGGCGCAGGTCCGAAGACGCCGGGGCCGTCGGCCAACTATTTACCAGGAAGCAATTCATTAATTGCGAGGACATACGTTGTCACCTTGTTGAGTTTGATGTTTGAATGCGAAGAAACAAGAACGACCGAGCCGTCTGCGCCGCTCGCTGAATTCACATTCTTCATTAGAACCCGTCCCTTAGAGGTGACCGATGCTGGTGCATCCACGTTCACACCATTGTCCTGCTGAGTCGACAGCTGCTGAGCCGGGTTCGGTGGATCGGTAGTATCGACGGTGGGACTGACTCCGCCCCAATTCCTTTTGTCGCCCGGCGGTCCGTAGGAGAGGTCCGGAGGCGCCATCGGCGCCGGCGGATAATACCACGCCGTCAAATACACCTTAAATTTTGCTTCGCCATTTTTCCATTGTGCCGAATCCATGCGAATCGCAAGCCGCGACGGCGAATTTCCTGATTTCGCCACCGACTGGGTTACCTCGCCCGAAATCACCGCGCCCCGCGGAAGCACTCCGCCCTTAATCATCGTGGCCATCACCAGCCGAGCTTCCACCTTTGTTCCCACAGCGGTCTTTCCCGCTTCTACAGTCTGCCGCAGGACGATTGGCAGTTCGCATTCAACACAACTATCGGCAGTGCTCGTCCCCGTATCTGCAAGTGAAGAGGCTCCAGCATCCGCTACCTTCTGAGCCTTGGGAACTTGACCTAGAAGAACAGCTGAGCCGAGAACAATGGCACACGCCGCAGGAACTGCTGCTTTGATTTTGCGAAACATCACTCCTCCGGAGCCAACTCGAAGGCGAGAGAACTTGCGCCCGAAAGTATACCGCACCTGTGAAATCCAGTTGTCGCCTGCGACGGCGATGCTTTAATTATGGCCTATGCCGATAGACTTGAGTGAGGCTGCGGCCGCAACGCTATTCGTAGCGCAATGCTTCTATTGGATCGAGACGTGACGCCCGTATCGCTGGGATCATGCCGCTGACCAATCCGACCAGCGCCAGGATGGCAGTCGAAACCAACACGCTGGCGGGTGAAATGATGAGGCGAATGTCGCCCATCTCGCCGTGCTCAGCAAGAGCGCTGTAGAAGGTGAGGGTCCCTGCCGAGTACGAAACGAGGTAGGCAAGCGCAATCCCTAACAGGCCGCCCAGGAAGGTGATGGCCAGAGCCTCCGACAGGAACTGCACGAGAATGTCAAAGCGGCGGGCTCCTACCGCTTTTTCCACGCCGATCTCGCGCGTGCGCTGGGTCACGCTCACCAGCATGATGTTCATAAGACCCACGCCGCCGATGCCCAGCGTCAACGTGCCGATAAAGGCGAGCAGTACCTGCAAAGCCATGCTGATGATTCCGAATTGCGAGAGTTGTTCCATCAGGATGAAAACCCGCAGCGCGCGCTCATCGTCAGGACGAAAATTGTGGGCCGCGGCCAGTGTATTGCGGATCGACCTCTTCACCGCATAATAGTCGGAGCCCAGAAAATCCACCCAGATCATGTCGACATAGCGTGTGTCGCGAAAGTCGCTCAGGGTCGAAAAGGGAATGTAGACAACGCGGTTGATCGTGTTGTCATTGCCTTCCTTCGGCCTCGCTTTCATCACACCGACAACCTCGTAGGGAATGCCGTTGATCCGAATCCTCTCTCCCAGGGGGTAGCGGCCGGAGAACAATTTCTCCTTGGCTTCCGAGCCCAACGCACAGACGCGGCCGCGCAACTGCATGTCTTCGGCATTGTAGAAACGGCCGACATCTACCTTCAGGTTCTGAATGTCGGGCATCACGGGGGTGCTGCCCGAAACATTCCAGGTGTAAGAACGGCCTTCGTAGCTGACGCGCGCTTCGAGAAACGATTCCGGCGCGATTCGCGTGACTTGCGGCACGTTGGTCACGAGGCGGTCCAGGTCATCCCGGGTCAAACGGACATCGGCCCCCGCTTTGCTTCCGCCGGCCTGCATCGAGGTTCGGCCGCCAACAATACCCGCCGACTGCATGCTGGCAAAGGCCCTGAAGATGTTGACGATGGCAGTCGAGAAACCCGTTCCATAGGCCAGCAACAAGACCACGGTGGCGATTCCCCATGCCATGCCGAGCATGGTGATCGCGGTGCGCTGGCGATTTTGCCGAAGCGCGCCGTAAGCCTCCGAGAACACATCTTTCGCACGGATCATCAATCACTCCTGGCGAAGCGCTTCGACCGGCGTGAGCAACGCTGCCCGTCGTGCGGGGTACAAGCCCGCGATGATACCGGCCGCGGCCAGAGTTCCCATGGCAAGGGCAGCGCTCGTGGGGTAGATGTGAGGCAATTCGAATCCATCGATAGGTGGTGCAAGTCCGAGGAGCCGGGTCACCGCGTAGGCCCCGGCCACGCCAATGGCGCCGCTGATTGCTGTAAGCATCAGTCCCTCCAGGAAGAACTGGAACAGAATGTTTCTCCGGGTAGCGCCCAGGGCCTTGCGCAGACCGATCTCACGCGTGCGCTCCGCCACCGAGACCAGCATGATGTTCACGACCCCCATTGCTCCCAAAGCCAGTGTCACCAGGCCGACGGCTCCCAGAAATCCATCCATGGCGTCCGAGATTTTGCCGACCATTTCGACGATGGCGATGGTGTCCATGTCGTCAAACGCATCCGGCGTTTTGGGATCGAAACCGTGATTTCTGGCCACGATGCGGTGGACAGCATCTCTGGCTTGTTCGTGCTGCTTGCGCGTGCTGGGGAGGTAGGCAACATATTTGATCGCCTTGGCATTGCCTTCTCCCGGCATCGGGAAATAGACGGCCATGGTGGCATAAGGCATCACTAACCGCATGTTCTGGTCATTGTTGTTGCCGTGGCCGAGGCTTTGCATCGTCCCAACGACCTGGAAAGGCACGCCATTGATCAGAAGTCTGCCGCCTAGGGCGGGACGGCCGGGGAACAGGATGCGCACGAATTCTTTGCCAATGACGCAGACGTTGTTGCGTTGCTTTTCGTCGTTCCAGTTCAGCCAGCGCCCCTGGTCGATGGGCTGGTGTCGAATGTCGTAGAATTGCGGCTCCGAGCCATCCACGTAGCCGTTGCTGCTGCCGTACTCGCTCACCAGACGAAGGTCGCCGCGGTAGATCACCGGCGTGGCTTCGCGCACGTAGCGCGAGTTGCGAATGTCGACATAATCCTGATAGTTCAGGTAGTACTGGCGAGAGGAAAGCTGGCTGCTGCCTACGGCCGGCACCCGGCCGTTGTAGATCTGCATGTAATCTTCGCCGAGGAAGCTCGCCAGATTCTTCTCGGTTCCCGCGCGAAAACCCTCACCTAATCCAATCAGGAGCAGCAGCGACCCGACGCCCCAGGCGATTCCGAACATGGTGAGGAAAGAGCGCAGTTTGTGCGCCCACATCGCCGTCAGCACCTGGCCGAAGCTGTCCACAAATCGCCGCATACACTAACCTACGAGAATTAGACGCGTGAAGTTCCTATTTAGGGTCCCAATTCCCCAAAGAATCTGCCAATTAGCTGGTGGGAAACACCTAGACACCCGAGAACAATATGTGGGGGCGAGCCCGACTGGGCACAGGTTCCGTTGACCGGTTCGGTGACCCACGCGCATCGTCGGAACACATATTATTCCTTCCCGCTCGACCCGACAACCAATTCGCGTCCGACGCTGACTTAGACTCCGGCGATCTATCGCTCGCTTCAAGCCAGCGCACCCTACGGTGCGTGCGGCCAGTCGGCGGTGATGTTGGATCAGGATGCCGTGTTCACAATAAAGTCTCGGTCGCACTTCCAAAGAGGACGGTCTCGACGATTCTCGCCCGTGCGAATCAATCCGAGCTTTGCCGCCAGGCGCTGCGAGGGATAGTTGTCATCGGGTATTGTGGCGCTGATGGAATTAATGCCGGGTTGTTGAACAACCCAATTGATGACCGCAGCCGATGCCTCAGTGGCGTATCCCTTCCTCCGAGCGTTTTCGATCAAACCCCATCCAATCTCCACGTCACCATCGGGGCTCGGTGGCCCCTTCAAGTTGATCGATCCCACGACCGTGTTGGAACACCGTTCGACGATGACACGGATGCGCCACAAAAGCTGGTTGCTATCGGCCTGCAACGCTCTGAGATGCCACGACAAGTCGACGCCCAGTTTCGGATCCTCCGGGAGAAACGTGAAACCAGTCAGAAGTGAAACGCGCTCCAAGTCACCCGCGATGAGCACCTCAATGTCTTCCGGCACGAGTGCGACGAGGAGCAAGCGTTCGGTCTCGATGTTGGGTGGCCTCTGCATCATGATTGTTGCTGACAGGCAGTCGGGTGGTATTGGCCGGTAGTTCTATGATGAGTGGGAGTGCCCCATCCTCGATCTCCCTGGCACTCTCAGGCTACTCAAGCAATTCGGAATCGAATCGTCGATAAATGTCGTGCTGATGGGCCGGATCGCGATTAGCTTGGAGGGCAGAGATCAGAGCTGCTATCCGGGGGGTAAGAACGATCAAATAGCGGGCACCGGCTCCCGCCGTGTAGGTGTGTGGCATCCCGGCAGGCACAAAGACTGTGGTTCCGGGGCCAACGTTTTCGGTTCGGTCAGCATAGCGGAAGGTGAGGTCGCCTTCCAGTACATGCCAGGCTTCGTCATCGGAACGGTGGACATGCAGGGTTGCGGGGCCGCTGCCCCGCCATTCATGGATGCTGAACGAATTGCCAGAAACGGAGAAGGGCGTTGTTCGCATTCTCAGATTCTACCCCCATGAGTGAAATGGCGATGTTACAACAGGTACCCTAAGTTCGCTGAGAAAGATAGCGTTGACAAGCACGGGCCAATTACGCAAGCTTGCTTCTAGGAAGGGAGGTCCATGAGGAAAAACCCCCAGGAAGAGCACAACGTAAAAGTGAACTTCGTAGGCCCCGATGGCCCCTATTCCAACGACAACATCGAAGGGATTTCGTGTCCGGCCTGCAATCGACTTCTCACAGCCCACACGAAAGAGGAAATGCGCCAATGCGTTCAATTGGAACGCCAACGGCGCGGGA
>CAZGSU010000068.1:0-7000 GCA_964528615.1 uncultured Acidobacteriaceae bacterium
CCCGTCATTGATTCGGATTCCGGAGAAGTGGGTCGTCGAAGACTGAGACCCCCAAATGAACTGTCATCCCGAGAGCGGTCCCGAGCCGCGCTTGCGCGGTGAGGGCAAGCGGCGGGATCTGGGTTCTTGCCGGCGCCGGGAAATAGCAGTCGTGCCGGCACAAACCCAGGTTCCTCGACAATCTTGGCCCGCACGATGCGCGAACCAAGACTGCTCGGGATGACAGTCCGTAAAGCGACGAAGACTCGGACGATCTGATGTCTAAGACTCGAGGTCCGACGCCTGAGGTCTGACGCCTGACGCCCGAAGTCCGACGGCAGTGCAGCGAATGTGCAGGATTCTGCATCCCAACCGCCGAAGCATCCCTTCGTTTTTTCTTACTGCCCCTAGTCCGCTTCGCTGTAAGCGTATATGTTTCAATAATTTGCAGTTTGTCGGCGAGCCAATAGGTAAACTCGGTGGCTTTGGTTGCGCAAGTGCATGGTTTCAAAGCAACAAAAGAGGCCGCTGACAAGCAATGACCTTCACTCTCTGTATTCGACATCTCTCTTGTTGCCGTTCCGGCTGGCGGAGCGGCGCTCTGCATCGCCATTCCTGAACCAACCCTCCAACTTGCCTCTTTTACTAGTGGCCCCAGCAATGGGGCCATTTTTTGGCGTCACGAGGATTCCTCAGATGGATTCCGAATCCCGTGCCGGTGACGGAAAACGCTGATTATAGAAATGGCAGCCGGCCAGGAATACCGCAGCCGTCGCGTAGCTGAGAGCAAACTCCGGCGCGGCGAAGGTTCCCAGCTTGTTCACGATTCCCGCGGCAGTCAAATCATAGGCGTGGATGACCCCCAACGAAGAAAGCACGGCTCCGGCCAGTAACCATCCTGCGGCGTGAAGGAAGTGGCGGTCGAGCATGTTGGCGATCGCAGTGGCCCATACCATCGAAACCAGCAGCGCTCTCTCGAAATGTGCCCTGCCGAAGGCGGGCGCTGCCGGAAAAAATAACTTGCATTACAACTACAGTAGTAGTAGATTGACACACGTCCGTAGTAGACAACCAATGGCCGAGCCCAAATTGACGAAACTCGAACTTCAGATCATGGAGACGCTTTGGATCCGTGGCAAGGCCTCTATTCGCGAGATTCAGGAAGCTTTTCCGGAAAAAGACAGGCCCGCCTACACCACGATCCAGACCACCGTCTATCGCCTGGAAGGCAAGAAGGCCGTGCGCCGGGTCAGGAAGGTCGGCAACTTTCACATCTTTGAAGCTGCGATCTCCCGCGATGCCGCGCAGCGGAGATTGGTCGACGATCTGCTGGCGCTGTTCGGCGGGCGTACGCAGCCCGTGATGGCTCACCTGATTGAATCCGGCAAACTCACGCTGGAGGATGTAAAGGAAGCCGAGAAAACTCTCCGCAAGCTGGAGAGAAAGGACAAATCACAATGATCCCGAAATATTTCTCCGCGATGTGGGAAGCTGTCGCGCCGGCGTTGGGCAATCACATATGGCAATCCACGCTATTCGCCATCGCAGCCGGACTGTTGACATTGACCATGCACAAGAACCACGCGCGGGCTCGTTATTGGCTTTGGCTGGTGGCGTCGGTGAAATTCCTGGTTCCTTTTTCGCTGCTGGTCGGAGTTGGCGGCTATCTGACGTGGGCGCGAGGCCCCGCCCCAACGAAGAACGGCTTGTACGTTGCCATCGAGGAGGTTAGCCGGCCGTTTGCACAACCCACCATGTCTTTGATTGCTGACGGCTCTTCCGCGACCGCCTCCGGGAGTCGGATCCATCTGCTCTCAGCCCTTCTGGCGGCGAGTTGGCTCTGCGGATTCGTGGTGGTTCTTCTTATGTGGTACGCGCGCTGGCGCCGCATTTCTGCGGCCATGCAGAAAGCGCAGCCCCTGCAGGACGGACGCGAAGTGGAAGTGTTGCGTCACCTCGAGAGTACTGGAGGAAATTGCAATCGGATTGAGATGTTATTGTCGCGGGATTCTCTTGAACCGGGGATCTTCGGCATAACACGGCCCGTCTTGCTATGGCCGGAAGGGATCTCTGAGCGCCTCGAAGATGCGCACCTAAAGGCCATCCTCGCTCACGAGCTGTGGCACGTGCGTCGTCGCGACAATCTGGCCGCTGCGATTCATATGCTGGTCGAAGCCGTCTTCTGGTTTCACCCCTTGGTTTGGTGGCTGGGAGCGCGGCTGATCGAGGAACGCGAACGCGCCTGCGACGAAGCAGTTCTGGAGCTGGGCGGTGAACGGCAGGTCTACGCCGAGAGCATTTTGAAGGTGTGCGAATTCTGTGTGGGATCCCCGCTGGCTTGCGTGTCGGGCGTGACTGGCGCCGATCTCAAGAAAAGGATTGTCCATATCATGAGCGAACGAATAGCACGCAAACTTGATTTCACGAGAAAGCTGCTGTTGAGCGCGGCTGGATTGCTGGCCATTGCACTGCCGGTTGTGTTCGGGCTGCTTAACTCAACCCCAAGCCGGGCCCAGTCGCTGACCGGGAGCGCCGCCTCCGTTACGCCGGCTTACGAGGTCGTTTCGATCAAACCAACCAAGTCTGACGGCACGGTGACGAGGCTCAAGTTAATGTTTTCGCCCGACGGGTTCGAAGCGGAAGGCGTTACTCTTCAGACTCTCATTCGGGAGGCGTACGGGGTGCAAGACAATCAGATCTTCGGCGCGCCGGACTGGGTTAATTCCGAAAAATACGATATCGAGGTGAAAAGCGCCAAATCCGTACCTGATGAGCCACAGAAGCTCAGCCCGGATCAAGGAAAACTTGCGATGCAAACCACCCTTCGGACGTTACTGGCGGATCGCTTCCAGCTGAAACTTCACCTTGAAACCAAAGAGCTTCAACAGTATGCGCTGGTAGTGGCGGAGGACGGCCCCAGGCTTCAGCAGGCAAAACCGGGCGACACTTACCCCAACGGAATCAAAGGCCCGGATGGCCTTGGACGCCCGGGAGTGATGCACATGGACATGGCAAAAGGTCTCCTGACCGCGCAAGGGCTTGGCATGACGGATCTCGCCGGGTTGTTGTCACGGCAACTGAACCGTACGGTTCTCGATAAGACCGCGCTCACGGGTAACTATGATTTCACGCTGCACTGGGCGCCGGATGAGAGCCAGCTTGCGATGTTCAAGGGGCTGCCAAGCGGTCAGCACGAGATTGACAACACGTCGGCGCCCGAATCTTCCGGGCCTTCGCTTTTTACCGCGCTTCAGGAACAACTCGGGCTGGAACTGAAATCGCAACCGGGCCCCGCGCAGATTCTCGTCATCGATCATGCCGAGGCGCCGTCGCAAAATTAGCTGGCCTAAGGCTGACACTTGCTATCTGGCCATCTCGCTGTTGGTACCCTGCGGGGGGACGCCCGCAGGACAGCCGGCTAGCCTGCCCTGAGCGCAGCGAAGGTACACCGGCGCTACGAAGTTCAAGAGCTAGAAGCTTGGGGGCTCGCAGTAAGCTTCCGGATTGAGGTAAGCTTTAGGTTCGCATGCGAAACCTAAGCTTGCTTCTCTTTTTTCTAGCCTTTCTAGCCCTGATCCCGGAAACGCTGTTCGGACAGAAACCAACTACTCCTTCAAGATCCGATTACGATCGCCCGGAGAAAGCGGCGGAGATCCCGCTTTCGCCCGCGCTGATTCAGGAACTGACGGCGATCCGCGACGCCGGACTGTCCGACGACTACGCCTTTCGCCAGGTAGAGCATCTCACCCAGAATATCGGTCCGCGCCCGGTGGGATCCCCCCAGGCTCAGGCCGCGATCGAATACGTTGCCAGCGAAATGCGGAAGCTCGGGCTGGACGTGCATCTGGAACCGGTGCAGGCCCGCCACTGGATTCGCGGAGCGGAAACCGCCGAATTAGTTGAGTATCCCGGGCAGGCGCCTGGAACCGCGCAGAAGATTGTGCTTACTGCGTTAGGCGGAAACCATCCCACGCCACCAGAGGGAATCACGGCAGAGGTCGTAGTGGCGAACAACTTTGCCGAGCTTGATCGCCTGGGCAGGCAGAACGTGGCGGGCAAGATCGTGCTCTTCAATTATCCCTTTGACGAACAGAAGGCCGCAGCGGGTTTTGCCGGCGAGGCCTACGAAGAAGCCGTCATCTACCGCGCGTTGGGTGCGAAACGCGCTGCTGCATTAGGTGCAGTCGGGTCGCTGGTCAGGTCTGTGGGCGGGGCGGACTATCGTCTGCCGCATACCGGAGGAAGCCGGGCAGCCGATATTCCAGCCGGAGCTGTCACCGCTGAAGATGCAGACCTGATCGCCCATCTTGCCGCCCAGGGCCTAGTCCGCATGCATGTCATCTTGACCTCTCAGACCGCGGAAGAAGTCAACACCTACAACGTCATAGGCGACCTGAAAGGCTCGGAACATCCTGAACAGATTGTGATTGTCTCTGGACACCTCGACTCCTGGGACCTGGGAACCGGCGCCATCGACGATGCCGCGGGCGTGGCCGTCGCCATGGAAACCGCCCAGCTTATGCAGCAACTGCACCTGCACCCCAGGCGCACCCTGAGAGTGATCGCGTGGATCGATGAGGAAAACCTGGGCCGCGGCCATGCGGAATACGCCCGCGCTCACGCAGCCGAAATCGGCAATCACGTTGCTGCACTTGAAAGTGACCTGGGAGCCTCTCATCCCCTGGGATTCCGGGCCAAGGTCAACCCGGAGGCCGCGCCGCGCCTACAACCCGTGCTCGATGTTCTCCAGGTTTTTGGGGCAAATCTGATTCAGTTAAGCAGCGATAGTCCGGAAGCGGACATCGAACCCCTAGCCAAGCTGGGCGTGCCTGCTCTTGGCGTGATGCAGGATGGCCGCATCTATTTCAACTATCACCACACCGCCGCCGACACGCTGGACAAGATTGTCCCCCAGGAGCTGCGGGAGAATGCGACTGCGATGGCTGTGATGGGGTATGCGCTCGCGACCATGCCTGACCCGTTGCCCAGATAAGTACTCTGCTTCGCAAATGGGCCGGTCGCCGGGCTTCCTCACAAGAATCCTCTGGGTGCGCGACGTATAAATCAGGATTCGGCAGGTTCCTTTTTTGTAGCCTTTGTCTAAACGTATAGGATACGTTCAGCATGATGCCGCCTATATCATTGCCTGGAGCTCCTTATGTCCAACTCCCTGCCCGAACTGCTCGGCAGCCGTAGCCATCTCTTGCAGGAACTCTCGCAGCTCAGTGATTTTCAGCCCGGTTCCATTTCCTCCGTCAACCGACGCTGTGGCAAGGCCAATTGCCATTGCGCTCAACCCAATGACCCCGGACACCTCCCCCAGCGACGACTCACCCAGAAAATCGCAGGCAAAACAGTTACTCAGACCCTGTCTTCTCCCAGTGCGCTACGCAAAGCTGAAAAGGAAATTGCTGAATTTCGCCGCTTTCAAACTCTGGCGCAGCAATTGATCGAGGTCAACCAGAAGATCTGCCGCCTACGTCCCGTCATGACCGAGGAAGCCACGCCGGTTAAAAAAAAACGGCGGAGACACTCCAAAAGGAAATCAGCCGCGAAGTAGAGCACTTGCTCGCGCGCATCTTCTGGCAGCGGCAAAAGACCGGTGGCTTGGACTTAGAAGCCGTCGAGATGGCGGTTCGTTCCGCCATGCACCAAGCCGGGGCGGCCGCTTTGACCCAGCTGCTGCAGTTCGATCCTCCCGCCCCGCACGAGCGGCATTTGCCCTGTCCCTGCGGCCACCGAGCAAAATATTTCGGATTACGTTCCAAGCCCGTGCTGACCGCCGTCGGCGAAGCCCAATGCCTACGCCCCTATTATCTGTGTGAGCATTGCCACCAAGGTCAGTTTCCAGTGGATGTCGATCTCGACATCGAGGACACGGAACTCTCCCCTGGCGTGCGCCGGATGATGGCCGCCGTGGGCCATGAAGCTGCCTTCGATCGGGGCCGAGAGCAGATGAAGCTCCTAGCCGGTCTGGCGGTCCCCACCAAAGCGGTCGAGCGCACGGCCGAAGCCATCGGAGAAGATATCGAACGGCGGCAGCAGCAGGAGCGCAAACGAGCCCTGCAGTTGGAGTTGCCGATTCCGATGGTCGGTCGCATTCCTGTTCTCTATGTGGAGATGGACGGCACAGGCATTCCCATAGTTCGCAAGGAAACGGAAGGGCGTGCTGGAAAACAGGATGGCCAAGCGGCGCACACGCGGGAGGCCAAGCTGGGCTGCGTATTTACGCAGACCAAAGTCGATGAAGAAGGCTATCCCGTAAGGGATGAAGCTTCCACCAGCTATGTGGGCGCAATCGAGAGCTGCGAGGAATTCGGTCGCCGGCTGTATGCTGAAGCCTGGCGGCGGGGCTGGGCACGTGCGGAAAAGCAAGTGATATTGGGGGACGGAGCCGAATGGATCTGGAATCAGGCGGATCTGCATTTTCCCGGCGCCATCCAAATCGTTGATCTCTATCACGCCCGCCAGCACCTGTGGGATTTATCTGCCAAACTCTATCCCAACGATACCTCCGCCCAGAGACGCTGGGTAATGGTGAAGAAAGACAAACTCGACGAGGGGAAGATTGAGGCTTTAGTCCGTGCCCTGCGCTCTGGGGCAGCTGCTCATGTCGAACTGGCGGAAGAGATCCGCACCGACGCCAACTACTTCGAAAGTAACAAAGAACGCATGCGCTATCCCGAGTTTCGCACGCAGGGGCTATTCGTGGGTTCTGGAGTAATCGAGGCCGGCTGCAAGACTGTGTTGGGCCGGCTGAAACAGTCTGGTATGTTCTGGACGGTGCGCGGAGCCAATGCCATTATCGCCCTCCGGTGCTGTCAGCTGAGTGGCAGATTCGAGGACTATTGGGAGGCGCGCCGGGCAGGGGCCCAACTTTAAAGTCGCGCACCCCATTTGATCCAGTAGCTGTTCGTAGCAAATTAAAATGTCCGCTTTTCATAGCAAGTGAAATGTCCGGTTTTGGTTAATCTCCCGCAGCCGCCGAGGCGGTGGGAAAGTGGGAATCCCGCGCCCTTTG
>CAZGSU010000069.1:0-123324 GCA_964528615.1 uncultured Acidobacteriaceae bacterium
TTGCCTTGAGTCTGGCGGCTTCTTCTCAGACTGCCGAAGAACTGGTCCAGAAAAACATCGAGGCCAAAGGCGGGATGGAGAAAATCAAATCCATCAAAACCTTGCGCCTGACCGGCAAGTTGGATGGGGGAGGCGGCTTCACCGCTGCCGTGGGGCAGGAAAACAAGCGCCCCAACCTGGTGCGCGAAACCTTTACGCTTCAGGGAATGATCCAGGTGCAGGCCTACGACGGCTCGACCGGCTGGCAAGTCCGGCCGTTCGGGGGACGCAAGGATCCGCAGTTGATGGGCGAAGACGACGTGCGCGATCTGCTGATCGACTCTGACTTCGACGGGCCACTGGTGGATTACAAGGAAAAGGGCAACCAGGTCGAATATCTGGGCCACGACGTTGTCGACGGCGACGACGCGCTGCGCCTGAAGGTTACTCTGAAAGACGGCGACATCATTTACTACTATCTCGATCCCGATACCTTCCTGGAAATACGTACTGAGCGGCGTGAATTCATCCGCGGCGCGGTGCGGGACAGCGTTACCGACCTCGGCTCCTACAAACCTGTGGCGGGCGTGATGTTTCCCTTTTCGGTGAACGGCGGGCCCAAAGATGATCCCACCCAGTGGCAGAGCGTGACCTATGAAAAGATCGAAGCCAACGTATCGCTGCAGGATTCTGATTTTGCGGTGCCGGCCTCGCTGAAGGAAGGTTCGAAAAAAGAAGCGGCCGCGAAATAGATCAACTGCTCCACCACGATTTTCGTGACTGATAAGCGCGCGGGCGGGACGCCGGCGCTACAACTGAGAGGATCGTTCTTAGCATGATAGACGACGCACGCCCTGTTTGCCGCCTGTTGACTTTCTTTTGTTCCCTCTTACTTCTTGTTCCGTCTACGCTGAACGGGCAGCAGCCCGTCAAGTTCGATGCCGCCACCATCTCCGGCCTGCCCGCCCGCAACATCGGCTCTGCCGCTACCAGCGGCCGCATCGCTGCGGTGGACGCGGCTCGTGACGAAGGCCGATTAACCGTATTCGCCGGAGCGGCCAGCGGAGGCGTGTGGAAGTCGGTCAACGGCGGCACAACCTTCCGCCCAGTCTTTGACCGGCAGCCGGTGCAGTCGATTGGGGCGGTCGCGATCGATCCCTCGAATCCCAAAACCGTTTGGGTGGGCACGGGAGAGTCGTGGGTGCGAAACAGCGTTTCCGTCGGAGATGGGGTTTATAAGTCCACCGACGGCGGCGAAAACTGGACCAACATGGGGTTGCGCGACTCGGAGCACATCGCGAAAATCCTGGTCGATCCCAAGAACAGCAATCGCGTTCTGGTTTGCGCCACCGGGCACTTGTGGGATGACAACCAGGAGCGCGGTGTTTACCTGACCGCAGACGGAGGGCAGACGTGGAAAAAAGTTTTAGGTGGGGCTAACGGATCGACCGGTTGCGGGTTGATGGCGTCGAGTCCACAGGCACCGAAAACCGTGTTCGCTTCGTTGTGGGATTTCCGCCGCCAGGGTTGGACCTTCCGCTCCGGCGGCCCGGGCAGCGGGCTCTACCAGTCCACAGATGGGGGCGAGCACTGGACCGAACTCAACGAAAGCAACACAAAAGGCCTTCCGGAAAAACCCTGGGGAAGAGTCGCCTTTGCCGTGGCGCCCTCGAAACCCCAGGTCGTGTACGCCAACATCGAATCAAAAAAAAGTGCTCTTTATCGTTCCGATGACGACGGCAAAACCTGGAACCGGCTGGATGCCAGCCTGTACGTGGTGTGGCGTCCCTTCTACTTTGGCAACCTCATCGTCGATCCGAAGGACGAAAACAAAATCTTCAAACCGGACGGTCCGCTGCTGGTCAGCGTCAATGGCGGGCGCAGTTTCAGCGTGGTATCGAGCAACGCGCACGGCGACTTTCACGACGTCTGGATCGACCCGGCCAATCCCAACATCGTGTATGCCACGGATGACGCCGGTCTTTGGCGCAGCGAAGACGGCGGCACACGCTGGAAGCACCAGTTCAATCTTCCAGTCTCGCAGTTCTATCACGTGAGCGTGGACCATGCCGATCCTTATCACGTCTACGGCGGCTTGCAGGACAACAGCTCCTGGGTCGGAGACTCGTCGTATCCCGGTGGTGTAACCAACTCGCGCTGGGAGAATATGTACAGCGGCGATGGCTTCTGGATGTTCGAGGACCCGTCCGATCCCGCCTACATCTATGCAGAGGCGCAAGGCGGGACCATTGGTCGCGTGAACCGATACACCCACGATACCCGGCCCATCCAGCCGCTGCCGGAATATGGCGAGAAGAAGCTCCGCTTCAACTGGAACACGCCGATTCACATGAGCCCCAACGAAAAGGGCACTATCTACATCGGGGCGGAGTTTCTTTTTCGTTCACGCGATCACGGCCAGTCCTGGGAGCGGATCTCGCCCGATCTCACCACCAACGATCCCGAAAAACAGAAGCAGGAGGAGTCGGGCGGCGTGACCGTCGATAATTCGGCAGCCGAGATGCATACCTCGATCTATTCCATCTCGGAATCGCCGAAAAATGGCCAGATCATCTGGGTCGGCACTGATGATGGCAATCTGCAGATCACGCGGGATGGTGCCAAGACCTGGACGAACGTCGTGAGCAACGTTCCCGATCTTCCCAAATTCTCCTGGGTGTCAACGGTTGCTGCCAGCCGCTTCGCGGAAGGCACGGCCTATGCAACGTTTGATCGCCACACCTTTGGCGACATCAAGGCTTATCTCTACAAGACCACCGACTACGGGAAGACCTGGACGACATTGCCGGTGCAGCAGAGTGGGGTTCGCGGCTATGCCCATGTGATCACGGAAGACACCGTCGATCCCAATCTGCTTTTTCTCGGTACCGAATTTGGGCTCTGGATTTCGACCGACGGCGGGCAGCACTGGGGCCAATACAAGGGAAGCGATTTCCCCGATGTGGCGGTGCGCGACATCGTGGTGCAGCTGCGCGAGTCTGACCTGGTGCTGGCCACGCACGGGCGCGGTATCTGGATCATCGACGACATCTCGCCGTTGCGGGCTCTAAAGCCAGAACTGATGGAGAAGGATGCTGCTTTGATTGATGGCCCGCCTGCGATCCAATATTTCCAGGCCAACGGCGGCTGGCCTGAGGGCGATGAAACTTTCAACGGCCCCAGCCGCACTACCGATGCGTTCATTAGCTACTACCAGAAGCGGCGGCATATCTTTGGCGATCTCAAGATCGAGATCTTCGATCATGATGGCAAGTTGCTGGACACCATCGCGGGTAGCAAGCATCGCGGACTCAACCGGGCGACGTGGGGAATGCGGCTGAAGCCGCCGGTGGTCCCGCCCGCGGCGGCGGCGCTGTTCGCGGCCTCGCAGGGTCCGCGTGTGTTGCCTGGAACCTACTCCGTCAAACTTACGAAGGGCGACCAGACGTACACCGGAAACCTAAAGGTTGTGCTCGATCCGCGTGCCACCTACAATCTCGACGACCGCAAGGCGCAATTCGATTTGAGCATGAAGCTGTACCACCTGCTGGAACACATGAGCTACACGACAGCGGCGATTCAGGGCGTGCGCGATGACGCCAACGCACGGGCGGCGAAACTCGGCGAGAAAGATGCTTTGCGTGCGCGCCTGCAGCAACTGGCGGAAGAATCGGACAAGCTGCGTTCCAAGATCGTGGCCACCAAAGAAGGTGGAATGATCACCGGCGAAGAACGGTTGCGCGAACTCCTGGGCAGCCTGTATGGAGACGTCACCGGCTGGGAGGGACGGCCTACGGATTACCAGGTGAAACGTACGGACGCGCTGGCGCGGGAACTGGAAGACGTGGCCGGCGATTTCCGCAAGCTTACCGGCAAAGAACTGCCCGCAATCAACGCTGGGCTGAAGAAGAAGAAACTCGAAACCATCCAGGTGCCGGACGAAGGCCAGTGGACGAATCAGCAGCAGAGGCAAAGCGCTTCGGCTACGACTGCCACCCGCGGTTTCCGCGAAGTCGATTAGCGCCGAGGACGGTACTGGGTTGAGGAGAAGCACACTCCATCGAAGAGGAGAACGACGATGAGACGGATCGCGACGAGCTTGGCAATTGTGCTGATGTTCGTATCGGCGCTGTGCATCACGTCAAGAGCGCAGACGGCTACTCCGGGGGCCACCAGTTCGGAAAAAACCTACGCGCTCCTGCCAGGCCTGGACAAGCGCCTGATCGATACGACCGCTGATCCGTGCGTGGATTTCTTCCGGTACGCGTGCGGGAATTTCAGCAAGCTGTATCCCATTCCAAACGACCGTTCGTCCTTCGGAACCGGAGCCATGATCGTCGAGTACACCCAGAATGTTCTGCACACCATGCTGGAGAAGGCGGCCGCAGGTGGCGCCGGTCGCAGTCCAAATGAGCAGAAGATCGGCGATACCTATGCTGCATGCATGGACGTGGACGCCATCAATCAGAAGGGATTGAAGCCGCTGCAGCCGCAACTTGATCGCATTACTGCGCTCAAGAGCAATGACGAGTTGCCCGAACTCCTTGCCTACTATCAACTGATCGGCGTGAATGCTTTTCTCGGCTTCGGCGAACAGCAGGATTTCAAGGATGCCAGGAAACAGATTACGGTCGTGGACCAGGGTGGTCTTGGCCTGCCCGAACGCGATTACTATTTCCGCACCGGAGAAGCAGCCGAGAAAACCCGGGCCCAATATGTGCAGCACATCACCAACATGCTGAAGCTGATGGGCGAGCCAGAAGCCAAAGCGGCCAGCGACGCGCAGGCCATCATGCAGCTGGAAACCGCGCTGGCCAAGGTTTCCATGGACATCACGTCACGGCGCGACCCCAACAAGGTCTACCACCTGATGCCGGTGACCGAGTTGGCAACACTGGCTCCGGCGATTGCCTGGGATCGTTTCCTGGCCGCCTCCGGTGCTCCTCCGGTCACCGAAATCAACGTCACCAATCCCGACTTTCTCAAAGGGCTGAATGCCCTGCTTGCCTCCACTGATATGGAGACGATCAAGACATATCTGCGTTGGCAAATGCTTACCTCAATCCCGGGCTATGCCCTTCCCAAGGCTTTCGATGACGAAGACTTTGACTTCTACGGCCGCAAGCTGCGCGGCCAGCCCGAGCAGAAAGCCCGCTGGAAGCGCTGCGTGCAGGCAACCGATACGGGATTGGGCGAGGCTCTAAGCGAAGTCTATGTGAGCCAGGAATTTCCTCCCGCGAATAAACAGGCGACCCAGCAAATGGTGAAGGATATCGAAGCGGCGATGGATCAGGATATCGACACGCTGGACTGGATGAGTGCCGCTACCAAAGTTCGTGCCCGGGAAAAACTGCACGCGGTAGCTGACAAGATCGGGTATCCCGACCGTTGGCGGGATTATTCCAGCCTCACGGTCGCGCGCGACGATGCTTTCGGGAACGCGCTGCGCGCCACGGAATTTGAGAGCCGGCGCCAGTTGGCCAAGATCGGCAAGCCCGTCGACCGCGGCGAGTGGCTGATCACACCCGCGACGGTTGATGCCTACTACAACCCCAGCATGAATGACATCAACTTCCCGGCGGGCATTCTTCAGCCACCGCTTTACGACAGCCACGCTTCTGACGCGTCGAACTATGGCCACATCGGAGGCGTCGTAGGGCACGAACTTACCCACGGATTCGACGACGAGGGACGTCAATTCGATGCCAACGGAAACCTTGCCGACTGGTGGACGGCCGAGGACGGGAAAAAGTTCGACGAGAAAGCCGAGTGCGAGGTGAAGGAGTACGGCAACTTTGTTGCGGTGGATGACGTCAAGGTAAACGGCAAGCTGACTTTAGGTGAGAACACGGCCGACAATGGCGGCCTGCGTTTGGCCTACATCGCCTTGCTGGCCGATGCCAAGAGAAAGAACATCGACCTGACGAAGAAGCAGGACGGCTATACACCGATCCAGCAATTCTTTCTGGGTCACGGACAGAGCTGGTGCGGCGCCACCCGCCCCGAACAACTCCGGCTGCAAGTGCAGACCGACCCTCACTCGCCGCGCCAATTCCGGGCGAATGGCGTGGTGCAAAACATGCCAGAGTTCGGTCACGCTTTCGGCTGCAAGGTGGGGCAGCCGATGATGCCGGTCAAGGCGTGCCGGGTGTGGTGAGAAACGCCTGATGAGAACGCGCCCGCCCTGTCTCTCCAAAGAACGGAGAGACGAGGACGGGGTACCCGCAGTCACGATAAATAAAAAAGGGAGAGACGGGCGTCCCCGCCCGTCTTTGTTGACTTTACTGTGGCGGTGCCGGCGGCGTGGTTGCTCCAGGCGTGATCTGGGTTCCGATCACGTCGCCGGAAACAATCATTTCCACCCGGCGATTCAGTTGCCGGCCCTTGGCGGTGCTGTTATCAGCGACCGGATCACCTTTACCCAAGCCACGCGCTATTACGTTGTTGATCGAAACCCCGTTGTCAACCAGGTAGTCGCGCACCGACGCGGCCCGCTTTTCCGACAATGTCTGGTTGTAGGAGTCGCTGCCAATGCTGTCGGTGTGACCTTCAATCTCCAGACGCAGATCAGGGTAGGCCAGAACGATGCCTGAAATCCTGGCCAGGCGCTCCCGGGCGGCAGGTTTCAAGGTGTAGCTGCCGGAGTCAAAGAGCACGTCGGGCATGCTCACGACCAGCCCACGGGGTGTGTCCTTGGTTTCGAGAACCTGGTTGAGTTGATTGAGCAGACGCTGCCGCTGTTCTTCTTTCTGGCGAATCGCTTCCTCTGCGGCCATGCGCTGCTTTTCGGCTTCCGCTTGCGCTCGTTGCTGCTCCGCCAGCGCTGCTGCCGCAGCCGCATCGGCTTGTGCCTGTTGCGCCTGAGCTGAGGCTTGAGCAGCCTCGGCCTGCGCCCGCTTGCGGGCATCCTCTTCCGCCTGGGCCTTAGCCTGGGCTTCGGCTAATGCGGAGGCTTGCGCTTCGGCTTCAGCCTTTCGCTGTTTGTCCTGCATGGCCTGCTTTTCGTTGGCGATCCGTTCCTGCTCTTTGCGCCGCAGAGTCAGGACGCGCGCATCTTCGGCCATTTGAGTGGCGCCGCGAGCGGCTGTGCCGACCGGAGTGATGCCCTGCTTGCGCCGCAGATAATCTTCGGCGCGAGCCAGATAATCTTCCGCCTTCTGCAAGCTGTCAGGTGCGTATTTGGCTGCACCCGCGGCTTTCGCAATCGCTACAGCATTGCGCGCTTCGAGCAGGGTAAGCGGTGTTTTCGGAGCAGCGGTCGCCGAAGGGAGCTGCTGGGCGGGCACGTCAATAGTGTACTGGCCGCCTTCGAGCATATCGAACTTGGCATCGATGGGTTCCTCAAAGCCCTTGGTCTCCTGCCGGATGATATTCTCCGCGACTACTTCGTTGCTGGGACGGGTCACGGAAAAATACGGTTCCGCGGTCACGATCAGCCCAAACGCCTGCAGGTCGGTGGTGACGTCAACACTGCTTTTTCCGGAGGAGTCGGGAACAATTTCGCCGAGGTTGTTGGCCCGGCCTTCCGGCGTGATCGCCCACAGCACGTAGGTCAAATATTGCGGACCGAATTTACTCGCCGGTCCCATTTTTGAAAGTTCGACGTTGACTTGCAAGCGTCCCGCCTTGCTATCCACCTTCGCCTTGCCTTTGATGTCCGGCATGAGGTCGGTTCCCTTTATGTCGACGGTCGTAGAGCCTCCGCGGTGACGGTAGTTGACTGCCTTGGTGGTGCGGGAAACCACGTTGACCCGGAAGATCGGGGTCTGATCCATGGGTTCCACGGGAGGGTTTTCCTGCTGAGCGGCTGCGAACGTGACCAGCATCATCAAGCAAATCCAGCTTGCGAACTCTTTCATGATTGCATCCTTCTTTGGTCTGGCATTGGGTCTGGCACTAGGCACACGGGGACTGCCAGGCCTCACGTGAGATTTTGATACTTCCGCGTATTGTTTCGGAAGTGTCTCGCAAGCTACCACAGCCCACGGGGCCAAACTACTGAGGTAAAGCGAGCAAACCTGGTGAGGCAAAGTGCGCGCTGTTTGAGATGCGAGACCGCCCCCAGCGGTTGAGTCCAGGCGAAAAAAATCAGGCGTGCCAGCGGTATCGGCATGCAAGGCGAGTTTTCCTCGTTCAATTCCACGAAACCCTTGCCGGACGCGGCTTTTGCTCAAGCAACGTGAGTTACCGCTGGTAACACATCATGGTTACCAATAAAGTGCAGCAACTTGCATTTGCGGACCTGTCACCTGGTCCCCTGAACGCCCCTAAGTTCCTTTCCTGGAGTGCCTTAAAGGACTCGGGATCGTTGGCGTACAAGCTGCATTCCCTACTATGCCCGGCTGTTCGCGGGACATAGATCGGGGTGCCATTTTGTGGAACCTGACTGGCGATAACGTTGCCATCAAGCCCAGGCGCACGCTTCTTCCGGTGCTCACAGTTTTGTTCGTGGTTTCGTACGGGCTGTTGACCATGCTGGTGGTCGAGCAGGGGAGAACCATCGACTCTCAAAAGGGCCTGATTCAGGTGCTGTTCAACGACAGCGTTCAGTTGAGCAACCTAAAAGGAATGGCAATCCAGAAAAAGCAGGCTGAGGCCCGGGCGAAAAAGGGTGCAGCGATGCCGCAGAGCCCACAGGTGCAAAGCCCGGTTACGCCGCAGGCCGAAACCAAGAGCCACGGTACCGGCAAGGTTCGGAAACCTCTTCCGCAGAAGCCGCCGCGAGACGCTTCTGACGAATCGGATGAACGCCGCGCCCTGGTCTCCATCTAGGTTACGCAGGCGAGGTTTTAAAGTCCCAGGTTTTAAAGCACAGGTTTTACAGGCCCAGATTTCGCAGTTTCAGGTTTTGCAAGCCCAGGTTTTGGCAAGCCAGGTTTCGTAAGCCCAGGTTTTTCCGCATGAGAATGTTCGCGACCATCCTGTTGTCTGTTTCTCTTCAGGGAGTTTACCGGGTTCCTGCCCCGAAGCCGCCTTTGGATCGCGTCGTCGCGCAGAAGCCTGCCCGCAAGGGCGGCCGCTGGTACTTTGCGGAAAGCGGTCACGCCGTGTATTGCTACGGCCCGGTCAGGGTGATGCCGCAGCCGGAAGGCGGTCTGCAGCGGGTCGCCACCTTCTGCCAGGGCCAGAAGAACATGGTCCCGCTGAAAGACTAGTCCCCTCCGACTTCCATCTCACCAAGAACCACGTAGGCCCAGACGTCCCTTCGATTTCGCTCAGGGCAAGCTCTCGGCTGGCCAGTTTCCCCCGCGATAACCATGAATATCGTTATCTTTAAAATCCTGACATTCAAGACTGCGGAGCTTCGCTCCGCCGGGCGGGTGGGACACCCGCCCCTACGTGGGCTGTGCTGGCGCCTGGTTTGACCTGTTTGCGAATCCCGCCTAAGATTGCGGCTGCATCACTTCCGGTATCGCCCTGTCCATGATCGGCCAGACCATCTCTCACTACCGCGTTGTTGAAAAGCTCGGCGGTGGCGGCATGGGCGTGGTCTACAAGGCCGAGGACACCAAGCTGGGCCGCTTTGTCGCCCTCAAATTCCTTCCTGACGACGTAGCCAAGAATCATCAGGCGCTGGAGCGCTTCCGGCGGGAAGCTCGATCTGCTTCTGCCCTCAACCATCCCAACATCTGCACCATCCACGAAATCGACGAGCAGGACGGCCAGGCGTTTATCGTCATGGAATTTCTGGATGGGCAGACGCTCAAGCACCGCATCTCCGGGCGCCCCCTGGACACCGAGGTGCTGCTGAACCTGGCCATCGAAATTGCGGACGCTCTGGACGCCGCTCACTCCCGTGCGATCATTCACCGCGATATCAAGCCGGCAAACATCTTCGTCACCAAACGAGGACAAGCCAAGCTACTGGATTTCGGACTGGCCAAGCTGGCGCCCGACGCGGTCGCCGGCCCCGACGGTTCCGGCCTGCGAACCGCCACCCATCACGAGATGATGACCAGCCCCGGTTCAACCGTGGGAACGGTAGCCTACATGTCTCCCGAACAGGTTCGCGCCGAAGAGATTGACTCGCGCACCGACCTGTTCGCTTTCGGCGCCGTCCTCTACGAGATGGCGACCGGCGAACTTGCGTTCTCTGGAAGCAGCGCAGGCGTGGTCTTTGAGGCGATCCTGAACCGCAATCCGGCTGAGGCGTCGACTTTGAATCCCAAGCTTCCCGCGAAGCTGGTGGAAGTGATTTCCAAATCCCTGGACAAGGACCGCGAGCTGCGCTATCAAACCGCCGCCGAGTTGCGCGGCGATCTGAAACGAATCAAGCGCAGCCTGGATTCATCGCGAGCCCATAACATCGTTTCCGCGTCCTCCGGTTCAGCGCAAGTACCGCTGCCCACCACGGTCCGCGAGCCAGGCCCTGAGCCAGGGAAGGATCGTGGGGCTTCCCGCAAGGGCATTTTTCTTGCCGCTGGATTGGCCTCAGCAGTTGCGCTGATCGTGGGTGCCCTCGCCGGAATGTTCCTGTTCAAGCGCCCTGTGCAGACCATCCTCCCCACGTATCATCCGCTGGCGTTCCGGCGCGGGATTGTGCGCTCGGCGCGATTCACTCCGGACGGCAAAACCGTGATTTACAGCGCCGCCTGGGAAGGCAAGCCCCTGGCGTTATTCAGTACGCGTCCGGAAAGTCCCCAGTCGCGTGAAATGGATCCGCCGGGAGCCGATGTCCTCGCGATCTCATCCACCGGAGAGATGGCTCTGGCGCTCAAGAGCCGGCCCAGCGAGGGTTTTCTTTATTCCGGCACGCTGGCGCGCGTGCCCCTGGGTGGAGGCGCTCCACGCGAGCTGCTGGAGAATGTCGAGTTCGCGGACTGGTCTCCGGACGGGTCCACTCTCGCCATCGCTCATGATGTGGCTGGACGGAAGCGGCTTGAATTTCCGCCCGGCAAAGTCCTTTATGAGTCGGATGGATGGATCGGCCATCTGCGCGTCGCGCCCAAGGGTGACCTGGTTGCATTTCTGGATCATCCTCAGCATCGCGACGATGGCGGTTCGGTTGCGATCGTCGATCTCGCCGGAAAAAAGACGGCCCTTTCCAGCGGATGGGACAGCATTCAGGGACTGGCCTGGTCGGCCGCCGGGGACGAGATCTGGTTTACCGCCACCCGGACCGGTGGCGACCGTTCTCTCTATGCCGTCGATCTTTCGGGAAAGGTCAGAATTCTGGCACGCGTCCCAGGAGAGCTTACTCTGCTGGATGTCGGCAAAGAGGGCAATGTACTGCTGACTCGTGGCATCGACCGCGCCGGAATCGTCGGACTCGCCCCCGGGGAAACCAAGGAGCGGGATTTGTCCTGGCTGGATTGGTCGACTCCCGGCGACTTGTCCGCCGACGGCAAGAGCGTACTTTTTTCCGAGGCAGGAGAAGGCGGCGGGCCAAAATACGCGGTTTATGTGCGCAACACCGATGGCTCCCCAGCAGTTCGGCTCGGCGAAGGCACCGGAGTTGCGCTCTCGCCTGACGGCAAATGGGCTGTGGCCCGGCCTAATACTTCGCCCGCTCCTATGTACCTGTTGCCTACGGGTGTAGGCGATGCGAAGCCTCTGGGCCAGGATTCGATCAACCACGTCCGGGTCCGCTGGATGCCTGACGGGAAGCGGCTGGTCTTTTCAGGAAATGAACCGGGGCACGGCCTGCGTCTCTACGTGCAGTCGATAGAAGAAGGCAAACCACGCGCCTTCAGCCCGGAGGGAATCAATTCCACATTCGTTCTTTCTCCGAATGGCGAACAGGTGGCGGCTGTCGGTCCCGATCATAAGCTCTACATCTATCCGATTGACGGGGGCGAGCCACGTCTGGTTCCCGGCGTGCAGCCGGGCGAAGCGCCCACCGGCTGGTCGTCGGACGGGCGCACCTTGTACGTATTTCAGTACGGCCAGATTCCAACGCAGGTGGTCCAGGTCGACATCGCCAGCGGACAGAGAAAGCCGTGGAAAGAGCTAAATCCAGCGGACGCGGCGGGAATCGATACCATCAACGGCGTCATAATGACCGCCGACGCCAAAGGATACGTCTACGGATATATTCGAACGCTTTGCGATCTGTATCTGGTGGAGGGATTGAAGTAGCACGCAGTAGCGCCGCCGTCCGGCGGGCGTCCCGACCGCCGCGCCGAAGGCGAGACGCCCTCGAGACAGCCGGCAAGATGCCGGCGCTACGGTGCCTCTCAACCACAAACGATGTCATCCACTCGCGGCTGAACATTTCAAAGAGTCAGCCAGCACGAAACCCCCAAATCCGATACATTTTCCCTATGCCCAAGTTTGAAAAACATATCTTCATTTGCGGCAACCAGCGCCCGCCCGGAGCCCCGCGCCCCTGCTGCGATCCCCTGGGCCAGGCGGAATTACAGAAATCATTCAAAGAAAAGCTGGCGGCGCGCGGACTGAAAGGAAAAGTTCGAGCCAACCAGTCCGGATGCCTCGACCAGTGCGAACATGGCCCGAATATGGTCGTCTATCCGGATGCGGTCTGGTACGGCGGAGTCACACTCGCCGACGTGGACGAAATTATCGAGTCCCACATCCTCGGCGGAAAGCCTGTCGAGAGATTGCTGCTGCCCGACTCCTGCCTCAACACCACCTGCGAGCACCGGCTGCCAAAAGTCAGGAATTGAAAATCTGGTAGGCGCGGCAGGAATTGAACCTGCAACCGTCGGATTAGAAATCCGATGCTCTATCCGTTTGAGCTACGCGCCCGTTTCTGGCAGTTGCTGAAAAACGGACAATCTGTTTCCAGCTTCTAAATTCTACCGCGAGCGTGTGATCCGTACGAATTCGCTTGCGCTAGAAAACCCGTCCCAACTGGAAGAACAGTTTGCGGTGGCCGCTGTCGCCCAGGCTGCCGCCGAGGAAAAGCGGCCCCACCGCGGTTTCCGCGACGACTCCGGCGGCAACGTCATTTGGAAATTTGGTTTCGGTGGGGATGCCGTACATTTTGCCGAATTCGTACATCCCGATGGCATAGACTTTTTTCCCGGCAAAGGGCGGCAGGGTGAAGATGTCATGCAGGTAGCCGGTATGTAGCAGGTAGAACTGGTCGCCAAAGAGCTCGTTGAGTCCGTAGGCGCTGAGTCGCAAAGGTCCGCCCAAGAAATACAGCGGAACGCCCGACTCGCCTTTGCCGAAGGTCGATCCGCCCTCTCCGATGACGAATAAAGACGCGGGTTTGATGATAGGCCGGAAGTAGCCGAAACGCGTGTCCAGGGCCGGGAACGTCTCCAGCGCGTTGGGGTAGTGATCGAAGATCCGGAAGTTGGTTTCCACGCGATAGCCTCGCCGCGGGATCACGGGATCGTCGGTGTAATCGGTGAGAAATCTTAGCCGTCCGTTGCCGGTCCTTCCGCTCACAGAAAGAAACTCGGGAGTTCCGAGGCGAAGGGCGGCGTCGAGGTATCCAAATTCATATCCGGCGCGGACTTCAGTAAAGCGGCTGAATCCGTACCCGAAGTCGGCGCCAATGCTGACCCTGCGCAAACGGTAGTCGGCCCGCGGATTATTCCGGTTATAAATCTTGAATGAGTTCTCGCTGGCACTGGCGCGAGGTGCGACGAACCATTTGCTGATCGCGTTCCATGGCTTGTACAGCTCGGTCTGGAGTCCATAGGTGTTGCCGAAGAGAGCGTCGACACGCCATTCCGAACGGTAGCCGGCGACATCCATGAATGTGAACCGGGCGGCCTGGGTAAAGTTCACGTCACCGAGTTCGGAACCGTCGACCTCGAAGCCCAACTGGAGAATCGGTGGGGCATAGTCTTTTTCGTGGACGGTGAAGACCAATCCGTCCTTGCCGTTGATGCGTTCCATCCGGTAGCCTACGCGGCTGAACTTGCCGATTCCGGCGAGTCGCGTGAGCAGGTGGTCGAGCCTTTTGGTGTCCACAGGCTTGCCCACCAGCGGTTTCAAAAAGCGTTCGATGTTGGTTTGCGCTTCCTGATCCACGCCCTCCACCCTTACATACTGGGGCACGGCGACCTGGGTTCGCTTGCGCGCATCGCGCTGTTCCAGATATTCACGCCAGGCCGCATCATCCAGGGAATAGGGCGTCAGCACCGTGGCCTTTTCAACGGCCGCATTCTTGCCGATGTCGATGATGGTCCCGGATTTCTCGTAGTCCATCGAATTGAACTCGTGCAGATCAACCTTCACTACGAGATCGGCGCCGGCCAGCCCACGAATTTCATTGTCGCGAATGACGACATCGATCGATCGCCCGAGCACGCTCACCAGCGAAGTGATCTCAGAGGCTTTTACCGGCGCGACTTCCAGATGCACTCCGATGACAATGTCGGCGCCCATCTGGCGGACCACGTCCGTGGGCAGGTTTCCCACCAGACCGCCATCGACGTACACCTTTTCACCGTCGCGGACCGGAGAAAAAATAGCGGGTATGGACATCGTCGCGCGCAGCGCTTCGGCAAGCTGTCCGTCGTGAAAAATAATCTCCTTGCCACTCACCAGATCCGTGGCCACACAGCGGAAGGGAATGGGAAGTTCGGCGAAGGTGTTCACTTCCGAGTAGGGCAAAGTCTCACGGTCGATCAGCAGCGTGATCAGGTGACCGGTGTTCAAGCCTGAGGGCAGGGAGAGTCCGTGCTTGAGTCCGAGGCGAATGGAATTGGGGTAGGCGGTAAGGTCTTCCTTGCGCCGGAAAGACAAATCCTCGTAAGGAATGTCGCCGCCGATGATGGTATTCCAGCTCTGGGCCTGGACCAGCGCCTGCAGTTCGGCTGGACTCTTACCCGACGCATACAGCCCCGCCACCAGGCCGCCCATGCTGGTTCCGGCAATGTAGTCCACCGGAATATGGTGGTCTTCAAACCATTGCAGGACTCCGATGTGCGCCAGGCCAAGCGCTCCGCCGCCCTCCAGCGCCACGCCAATCCGGGGGCGCGACTTTGGTCGAGCCTCTTCTGGTCGAGCTTCTGAGGGCGCGGATTGGGATTGGTGTGACTCTTCGTTCGGCGACTGCTGGGCGGGATCGGATTGCGTCCAACCAAGAAGGGAAAGAAACAGCAAGAAGAACAGCAGGAGAGAAAGAGGTCTGCGCATCATGAACTCCGCAAGATGGCTATCCCGTTCCGATGCGGAACGGACCTGGGAAAATGCCTCACTATCTTACGCAAGGGCTTGGTTCAGGCAAGGCTCGCGCGGAGAAATTACGCGGTGGTCGGAGCTTCCGAGATCTGGCCTGTCAGCCAGATGCTGATGGTACATGTCCCGTTTTCCGCGAGCTATGGGCCTGACATCACTTAGTTTCGCGGCTGTTTCCTGTGAAAATAGACTCATGAAGTTTTCCTCAAAGAAATGGCTGGCCGCCACTGGCGTGCTGGCACTGGCGCTCTCGTGCGCGAACTGCGGCGGAGGCCTTGCTTCCAGTACAACGACCATGTCGGCTGGCGGAAGCGGCTCGGGCAGCGGGAGCGGTTCGGGCAGCGGCAGTGGATCCGGCAGCGGTTCTGGCTCGGGCGGCAACAGCCAGAGCGCATGCAGTGCGATGAGCACGGGGCAGGGCGCGAGTCTCAACGGCTTCCGTCCGTTTGCCAGCGACAATCTCTGGAACACAGATATTTCAAGCGCTCCGGTGGATGCGAACTCGGCGGCGATCATCAACTTCATCGGTCCGACTATCGGAATGCATGCCGATTTTGGATCGGGAGAGTATCAGGGTTCGAATATCGGAATCCCTTACGCGGTAGTGGACGGAACACAGTCGCCGGTGAGCATCAATTTCACCGCGTATGGCGACGAGAGCGATCCCGGCCCCATGCCGATTCCGGGCAACGCGTCGATCGAGGGAGATCCCAACCCCGGCAACGGAGATCGCCACGTGCTGGTGCTCGACATCGGCAATTGCTTCCTCTACGAGCTGTACAGCTCTTACCCGAACACTGACGGAACCTGGAATGCCGCGTCGGCGGCAGTTTGGGATTTGCTGGGCGACGAACAACGGCCGTGGACATGGACTTCCGCGGATGCGGCCGGTTTGCCGATTTTTCCCGGCTTGGTGCGCTACGACGAAGTGGCCGCCGGACAGATTCAGCACGCCATCCGCTTCACCCTGCCGCAGAGCCGGGCGGCGATGGTCTTGCCCGCGACCCATTGGGCCTCGAACTCAAGCAGTTCAAGTGCGCCGCCCATGGGCATGCGCCTGCGGCTCAAGGCGGGTTACGATATTTCCGGCTTCTCCACCAACGTGCAGGTCATTCTGTCTGCGATGAAGAAGTATGGTCTGATCATGGCGGACAATGGCAGCGCCATGTACATCAGCGGCGCACCTGACAGTCGTTGGGACAACAACGACTTGCACAACCTTTCGCAGGTGCCGGCCTCAGCCTTTGAAGTTGTACAGATGAATCCCATCTACGTGGCTTCGAATGTGCCGCAGGGCTCGGCGCCGGGTATTGCCAGCTTTACCGCCACGGCTTCGAGCGGCGCAGGCAGCAGCGTGACTCTGTCGTGGAACGTCAGCAACACTGCTTACGCTATCGTGTCTCCGCAGATCGGTGCAGTGCGGGGCAGCAGCGTGACGGTCAGTCCGGGTCAAACCACCACCTACACTCTTTACGCCACGAACCAGTACGGGCGCAGCATGGCGACGGTCACAGTCAACGTGCCGTAGCGAGTGTGGCGCGGATCTGCCCTGAGCAAAGTCGAAGGGGCCCTCGCCCGCGGCTTTTGACTTTGGCCTTCGACTTTGGGGCTCACCTTTCGCGGGCGGGGGCGCCCGCGCCACACTTGCATCGAATGCGTTTATACTTCCGCGTTGTCTCCTCCCACCACATCTCGACTCGCCTACATTGACTGGATGCGCGGCCTGGCCTGCGTCCTGATGTTTCAGACGCATTGCTACGATTCCTGGTTGAGCCCCGAGGCGCGAAAGAGCACGTTTTTCATGTGGTCACAACTCGGCGGAACGTTACCAGCGCCGTTATTTCTTTTTCTGGCCGGAGTTTCATTCGCTTTGGTTATCGACAAGCTGAGACAAAAAGGTCTGCCGCCAGGTCAGATTGCCCGCACGACCATACGCCGGGGCGCGGAAATTCTGGGCCTGGGTTTTCTGTTCCGGCTGCAGGAATATCTCATTGCCTGGGGATGGGCTCCGTGGAGCGACCTGTTGCGAGTGGACATCCTGAATACGATTGGCGTTTCCATGATGCTGATGGGGTTAGTGTGCTGGATCGTGCTTCTATTGAAGCCCATGCGGGCGGCTCTGAGGGCGACCGCTGGCGGAGTCGCCCTGCTGATTTCGCTGCTGACGCCGCTGCTCTGGACCACATGGCGTCCGCAATCGTTGCCCTGGCCGCTGGAATCCTATGTGGACGGCGTGCACAATCTCGGCCAGCCGCAGGCGTGGCTGTTTCCGATCTTTCCCTGGACAGCGTTCGCTTTTGCAGGGTTGGCGGTTGGGTTTGTTCTGCTGGGAGATTGGGCGCGCAAGCGCGATGCCGCGGTGATTGCGATTGCGGGCGGGGCTGGAGTGGGGCTCATCTATTTTTCGCGGTGGCTGGATGCCAGGCCGGTGCAGATCTATCCAGTCTATGACTACTGGCACACGAGTCCTAATTTCTTCATGATGCGCGTAGGTATGCTGCTGATGATTCTGGCAGCGGCTTGGGCATGGTGCCGCTGGGGGGCGGGACAGTGGGGCTTCAGCCCGCTGATCCAGTTGGGGCAGACTTCTCTGCTGGTCTACTGGGTGCACATTGAGTTCGTGTACGGGCGGCTTTCCATTCTGCCCAAGCATGCGGTGAGTATTCCGACGGCGTCGCTAGGGCTGCTGGTAATTGTTCTTGCGATGCTGTTGCTGTCGGTGTTGCGTACCTGGTTGAAGGGGCGCGGGGATTTGCTGGTTCGGCGGACCGTGGCGGCTAGTTGATGTACGTCCAAAAATGTTAACCGCAAAGATCGCAGGGAAAACCCGGAGATCGCAAAGAGAGTCTCGTGCGAGTTTCTTTGCGTACCCGGTGTTTTCTCAGCGTCCTCTGCGGTTAAAGTCTTTTGATCTGTCCGTCCACTTGCCGGATTGCATTCTCCACCAGCTTCAATGCGATGGCCCAGCGCTGCCGGGCTTCAGGTTCGTCGTCGCCGTATCCAAAAAGATAGAGCGTGATGTAGAAGCCGTCCCGAACCGCATCCCCTAGGTGATAAAAGCAACGCCGGATGATCAATTCGGCGGCCGCTGGGATTTCGGGCACGCGCTTCAGCAGTTGCGTTACCTGTTTGACGAGTTTCTCGTGTTCCGGAAAAGAAAAGCGCGAGTCTGAATCAGAGAACAAGAGGTCAACGTAAGAGCCGAACTTGCAGGCGGCGCCGAAGACATTTTCTTCAGGATTGATCTCAGTGCTTGACCAGGCGTCACACTTGGCGGTTTCAAGAAAGCCGCCGGGCGAATTTGTCGCAACCAGAAACTCACGAAGTGCCGGCACGCGCTGCGCTTCTTCGACTTCGAAGAGAAGGTCCGGCTGACGCTTTAGATCAAAATACCTCGGGCCGCCACCGGCGGCGGCCCAAGGCAGTTCCAACGTGTCATCTTCGGCCCCGAGTTCGACCCCAAAATCAGCTTGCACGCTAGTGTGCGGGTGCGGGCTGAGGCGCGGCCTGCGGAGTCGTGGCAGGCGGCGCGAAGTTTACGGTCGGCACCGCGCGCGACCCCTCCGACGCGGCGAAGTACGCCTCGTTGGGCTTGAAGCCTGCCCAGCCGGCGTAAATGTTGTTGGGGAATTTCTGGATGTAGGTGTTGTAGTCCTGCAGGGTGTCGTTGTACCGCTTGCGTTCGACCGCGATGCGGTTTTCGGTGCCGGCTAGTTCATCCTGCAAGCGCAGGAAATTTTCGTTCGACTTCAACTGCGGATAATTCTCCACGATTGCCAGCAGGCGGCCGAGAGCGCTGTCCAGTTGCTGGTTGGCGGCAATCTTGTCGGACGGAGTTCCGGCGGAGAGCAAAGCCGAGCGGGCCTTGGCGATATCGCCAAAGACAGTCACCTCCTGCTGCGCGTAACCCTTTACGGTCGCGACCAGGTTGGGGATCAGGTCGGCGCGGCGTTGCAGCACGATGTCCACCTGCGACCAAGAGGCTTTCACCGCCTCATTCTTGGTCACTAGCGTGTTGCGGACTCCGACATATTGTCCGAAGGCGGCAAACGCAATCAGCGCCAGGATGATAATCACGATCAGAACTTTCATACTTTCCTCCTCAACCAGAAATCGCGGGAAGGCTCAGGCCAGACCCTGCCCAGGGACATCCAGCATTGTATCCACTGCGGCGGTCACCTGTTGCACAGCCGCCAAATAACGGCTGAATACGTCTCTTACATCGAACTGTTTGCGGTCCGCCTTGTGCTCGCGAATGTCGAGCAATTGCAGGAAAGCGGAGGGATCGAATTGAACTCGAGTGGCGAGGGTTTGAATAGCCTCGCGTTTGGATCGGGGCGAAGCGTCGCCCAACGCGATCAGGGCGTGGCGGAACAGGGTGGCGAAAGCCGAGAACGAGCCCAGCAGCAGGTCCCAAAGATGGCGGTCGTTCTTTGCCGCCTGCAGCAGGCGTTGCCGCAGCAGGATGAGTTTTTCGCGCAGCTCGTATTCCACCTGGGCGCGATGCATCTCCATGGGAATTTGCAGACCGGTCAGCGCGTCGTCTCCAAAAAGCACACGGTGCTGCTGTCGCATATCGAGCAACTCGATGGAAAAAACGTCAGTGGAGCGCTCCAGTTCTTCTTGGGCCATCACCAGCGGCGCAGGATTTTTTTGGCCGTGCCACCATTCAACCACGGGAGCGATGGCGGAGAGTTGGTCGAACGAGGTTTCGCGCAGAATGCAAAGCAGGTTCAGATTGGAGAATTCGGGCTGATACTCTCCGCTGGCGGCAGAGCCGTAAAGAACCACGCTCCGCAGGTTGTCCCCCGCGGCTTGGCGAGTCCGGCTGACAAATTCGTTGAGCTGTTTTTCTGCCACCATGTTTGAATCCTCCTGCCTTGTGGCCGAGGGCAAAGATGCCCTCGGGACAGCCGGCGGGACGCCGGCGCTACGAAAAACCTACCATCCGCCACTGGCGCCGCCGCCCCCGGAACTGCCGCCGCCAAAGCCTCCGAACCCACCACCTCCGCCGCCAAAGCCTCCACCGCCGCCGTAACCGCCGCCACCGTATCCCCCGCCGCCTCCCCCGCCAAACAGGAGCATCCAGAACAGTATCTTGCGCAGTGGAGTCAGAAGCACGATCAGGAGAATTATGCCGAGAACCAGCAACTGCTTTCCTGAAAGGCTCCCATTCGGTCGTTCCTGGGGCGGCGAGGAAAACTGTGGAACGGAAGTCAACTGGATACCGGCGTCTTGAGCGATGACAGCGGCAACCCTGGACGTCATCAGCAAAACCGCGCCGTTGTAGTCGTTCTGCTTGAGCTGAGGAACGGCTTCGCGGCCAAAACCACCGACTTTGCCATCGGGCAAGATCGGCTCCAGGCCGTAGCCTACTTCGATCCGGTACTTGTGGTCCTGGATGGCAAAAAGAAGGAGGACTCCGTGATCTGTCGCCTTGCTGCCGATGCCCCACTTCTTGAAAAGCGCAACTGCGTAGCTCTCAATATCGGAGCCATCCAGGGAATTTACGGTTACGACGGCGATCTGCGCGTGCGCCTTCTGGTCGATCTGCTGGCAAATGTTGTCCAGTTGCGCGACGGTGGTCGCGTCAAGAACGTGGGCGAAATCGTTGACGTAGTCCGTCGGCTGCAGTTGCGAGACAGGCTCGGCGTGAAGCAGGAGCGCCAGCGCCAGCAGGACGACGACTATCCGAAAAGATTTCACAAACAACAGCATTTGCCGCTGATTGTATAGGAAGGAGGAGGGTATTCGCGGCGCACGGGCTAGCACAACCCACGTCGGCCCAGACGTCTCGTCCGGGCGGGCGAGCGGAGCTCGCCTTGAGTCTTTGTCCGCTGGCACGGAAACAAGAACTGCCGGGCGTTGCCCGGCTGGGCGGGCGGGGGCGCCCGCCCCTGCATGATTAGATGAATTGCCGGAGGAATTCCACGATCTGGACTTCGGCCCAATGACCGTCTTCGCCGTTGCCGTTGGTCTTAGCCAGGAACGAACAGTGCCCGCCATCTGTGGTCTCGAGGAAAGTGATGTTCGGGTTGTTCTGAATCTTGCGGCGAGTTTCCGGTAGGATGCGAATAAAAGGATCATTAGCCGCGTGCAGGATAAACGTCGGTACGGCGATGCGATCGACGACGTGCGTGGCAGCGGCACGGTCATAGTAATCGTCGGCGCCGGTGAATCCGCAATAGTATGCCGTGATCTTGTCGTCGAAATCGCGCAGGCTGGTTAAGCCGCGCAGGCGTGACGTATCAAACACACCGGGGAACAGGCGGGCCTTGGCGCGCAGCCGGTGGTTCAGCTTCAACAGGAAGTAATACTCGTATAACCGGTTGCCGAGGAGGTGCAAAGCATCGGCAGAGGCCGCGAGGTCTACGGCGGGACAGACGGCGGCCACGGCGCGAAATTCCGGAGGACCGGCCTGGCCCCACTCGCCCGCCAACTTCAGCACCAGATTTCCACCCATGGAAAATCCTGCCAACGCAAAATGGGAGATGTGGTCCTGTTGCATCAGATTTTCTGCTACTGCGGCGACGTCCTGGGAGCGTCCGGAATGGTAGAGAGTGGGAGCGAGGGTGTCCGTGCCTCCGCAGTTGCGCTGATTCATCCGCACTACGTTCATCCCGAGGGCGAGTCCTTTGGCGGCGATCCCCCGCATGTAGTCGGAATCGCTGGAGCCCTCGAGGCCATGCACCAGGATCACTGTCAGCGCATTCTCGCGGTCTGTCTGCCAGTGACAGTGAGCCAGGACTTTGACGCCGGCCTGTACCTCGATCAGGCGAGACTCGGCGGGCGGAAGGACCACGTATCGCGGCAAGAAAAAGTTGGCCAGGGTCTGCTGGTGTCCACCGCTCAGGCCGCGTCGCGGGACAAATCCGGGAGCCTTGGTTTGCGTAATCTCCATAACTTGATTTTAAATGGTGATGGCGGCGAAGCCCGGCGGTGGAGGAGTTGAACAATGCCTATTTTCGAGTACGTCTGCAAAGACTGCAATCACCAGTTTGAAGCCCTGGTGTATGGGGCGCAGAAGGCGGCATGCCCCAAGTGCCAAAGCGACTCATTGGCGCCACAGCTTTCAGTATTTGCCGTCAGTGCCAAGGCGAGGTCATCGCCAGCGCCATCCGGAGGCGCCTGCGGGGCATGCGGCGACCCCCGCGGCCCGGGTTCCTGTTCGCGTCCGGACTGGAATTGAACCTCCTGCTGACCACGTGCCCCATGAGCCTGCCTAGATTTATCTAACTATATGTTAAGAAAGGTGTTAGCTGCATGACCAGAGGCACCCGGCGAGGGTGACCCCGGTAAGTTTTCTTCCCTGCGCGATCACCATACCATCCTTCAAGCACGAAGGAGCGTGGGATGGATCGTCGCCGCAGTCCTCGGGTTTCAGCACACCTGCCGGTTCGGGTTTGGGGCGTGGACGCGCACGACCTGCCCTTCATGCAAATGGCCAGCGTCAAAAACCTCAGTGCCACCGGGGCGGTCATTCAAGGGATGCGCCGCCGGGTGCGTCCCGGAGACATCCTGGAAGTTCAGTTGGATCGGGAAAAGGCCGAGTTCCTGGTGGTATGGACCGGCATGCCGGGCAGCCACAGTGACGGGGAGATCGGCCTCCGCAATCTGGCCTCCGAACCATGCCTCTGGGGTGTGGCGTTGGGCTGCTACAGCGAGCTTGTGGCCGAAGGCTAGGCTGCTTGTTCCCCTTCCGCAAGGTCTCAAGGAACTAAATCGATTTCACTGATTGACCATCCTGCCAACTCTGAAGGTGGTCGCGAACGCCCTGTAAGAGCTGTGTTTCCAGTTACAGAGAGAAGTGACTCCTGTCACTGTGGCCACGGTCCAACCCCAGTAGCATTTAGTCCGGTATCAAAATCGACCCCAAGTAGCGTCGACCCGCCAAGTCCGGGCCCCAGCCGGTCCGCTGACAGCGCGGAGGGCGACGGTCATGAAGCAAGGAGGACTTATGCGGTTCATGAAAATAATGTTGGTCCTGGGGGTATGCGTAATGACGCTGAGCCTGCTGGCTAGCGCCAGCGAGAATCAGTTCGGCGTCGGCGATGCACGGCAGATCAAGTTTGATAGCCCCACTTGGGTCGGCGGCACGCTGCTGCCCAGCGGCACTTACCAGGTGCTGCACACCATGCAGGGCGAGAGCCACATCATGGTCTTCGAGCAGAAGGGTGGAAGAAAGCCAGCAGAAGTAAGCGTAAAGTGCACGTTGGTTCCGTTGCAGGCGAAAGCCTCGAGAGACGAGGTGACGTACCTCCTCAACGATAAGGATGAGCGCGTGCTGCACGCTCTTATTTTCCGAGGAGATAAGGCGATACACCAGTTCTGACGCAGGTTGGCAGCCAGCTAAACCGCCCGGTTACCCGGCATACGCCGGGGATGCCGGGCGGTTAAGCTCTTTCCAGCACGGAAAAACGAAGCGACTCTCGGTCGAGGTTGCGACCTGCGATCTCGGTGACGTACGAGGCTTGACGTTCGGTTCCCACTACTGCAACACGATCACCAGGATGCGCCCGTCGGAATGGTATCCGCCGCCGGTGGCGTTTTTCGCTCCCTGCACCGGATCGGGCGGCAGATAGTACCACATGGTTTTCACTTTGCCTGCCTGTTGCAGTGTCTGTCCGATATTGTCGCGCTCGCCGTCGACTGCGGGATCGATTTTGTGAGTCACGCTTCCGTTACGCTGGTCTTTTTCAAAGCCGATATCGTGAGTGCCTGCCCCGGCCCACAAGGGTTGGCCGTTCCAGGTGGTGGGCGCTTTCCAGATGCGGAAGTGGTGACGGCTGGCCACCACCGAATAGGCCTGCGCGAGTTCGTAACCGAAATCCTGCTTGCGGCCGAAAAGGTAGAGCTGGCTCATCGGCATCTGCAGATAGTCCTTTTTCTCGTAAGTCTCGAGCGCGGCCTTCAGGACAGCTTCCTTGTTGTCGGTGTCGGCCACGCGCCAGCTGGCCGCCTCAAGCGCACCCTGTACCTGCTGCTGGGAGCCGACCAGGACAAAGTTCACCATGTCGCCCTGATTATTGAACTGGTCGTTCACCCGGCGGGGAAGATCATCGATATTTTTCCGCAGACCTGAGTCCAGAGCCGCAGTGGACACGCTGAGTGCCGGCGCCGCCGGTGCTGCTGCCGCTGTCGCTGTGGTGGCAGTGTTCGCGGAGACCGCGTTACTCGACGTCGGTGCGGCGGAAGTGCTCGCAGGGCTCGATCCGCTACCGAATTGTCCTGCCATGAAAACCTGTGCGGCGCTGGCCAGCTTCGACTTGATATCTTGCTTGGTTTCGGCGGTGGTCCCGGTTGCGGGCGCCGAGGCGGATGGCGATGTGGCATTCGACGCGGGTGACGCCGTGGCCGTCAATGCACTGCCTGCAACCCCGGCCGCTGGCGTGCTTGCGCTCGTGACATGAACTTTGACTGCAAAGCTGCCGGTGCAGGCCGGCGTAGTCTGTCCATTTACACCCAGAAACAGATGGCCGGGCGTACTGACGCTGACGCGTTTGTTGCCGCCGACAAGCATTGGCACGCCTTGAGCTTCAGTTCTGGCGATCAACGCGCCCGGAGAAGCAGACATCACGGGAAGGCCGGCATTCGAGTCGGCTGGACTGCCTGATCCTCGCGGATCGCAGCTCGACTGTCCAACGGGACTGGCGGAGATCTCCAGAACGGTTCCGGTTTGCAGATCGACGCCGGTATCGGTCCAGGGCTGTGTGGTCGAGATGGTGAAGGAATAATCTCTTGGAGCCGCGGCGCCATGCTCGGACTGCGCTGCAGCATTGAGGTTGGCGAGCATTGTAATTGCCAGAATTGCGATTTCCAGGATTGAAATTGAGAGTCCGATGCTCTTGATCGGCGGGCAGGAAGTTTTCATGTTGCCCTCCAGGCTGAACGCCATCCTTCTGGATGGGCGGTGCAGGTGCAGGTCAAAGATCGCCCGTATTATCGCTCAGCGGGGCGTAATCGGTCACGGGGAAGGGTTGTGTGGGGCGGGTGCCCTCGCCCGCCAGCCACGCAGGCAATCCAAAACAGCAACAGCAAACCGCAGCGGCTGAAGCCGGACTGGTTCAGCAATTAACGGCACGGCTGAAGTCGTGCCCTCCCCAAAACCATTCCTGAACAGAGTCGAAAGCTTGGCGAACTGCCAAGCACGGCCCGGCAGATTTGCCGACCAAGTCTTTGAACTCACGACGCCGCATGCGCGGAGAAAAGCCCCAGCACGGTTTCCCGTGCCGAGGCTACAGTGCCAATGCAATGAAAACTACCGGGCCAGTGCCGGTTCGAGCTGGCCTGACTTCAGGCTCGCATAGCGCTTGTTGATCTCGTTCCAGTTGACTACGTTCCACCAGGCCGCCAGGTATTCGGGACGGCGATTGTTGTATTTGAGGTAGTAGGCATGTTCCCAGACGTCGTTGCCGAAGATGGGAAACAGGCCCTGGGAGATGGGATTGTCCTGGTTGGGTGTGCTGAGAATCTGCACCTCGCCGCCACGCTTGCCGGCCAGCCATACCCAGCCGCTGCCGAACTGTTTGACTCCGGCATCGTTGAACTTGGTCTGAAAATCCTTGAAGTTGCCGAAGGCCTTTGTGATCGCGTCCGCGATGGGGCCGCTCGGATCACCACCGCCTTTGGGCTTCATGATCTTCCAGAACATGCTGTGATTTACGTGTCCGCCACCGTTGTTGCGCACGGCGCCGCGAATGTCCTCGGGCACAGCGTTCAGGTCGCGAATCAGATCTTCAGCGCTCTTCGACTGCAGATTAGGATGTTTTTCCAAGGCCGCGTTCAGGTTCTTCACATACGCCGCGTGATGCATATCGTGGTGCAGTTTCATGGTAGCGGCGTCGATGGTGGGTTCAAGGGCGGAATAGTCGTAGGGCAAAGGGGGTAGTTCAAAAGCCATGAGTTTTCTCCTCTAATACCAGTGTCAGATGATGGTATCGCGACTGGCGATTCAGCGGGAAATCCGTTTAAGGCCGCAAAGTCGATGGCTTGGAGCAGGTATGGGTTGCTTGTGGAAAACCGGTCGCCAGGGCAAGGTGCGGTTTACCGGCTCACAGCGCGCTGCAGTCCCTGGGGGTCGTTGGCATAGGTCAAGGCTGCTTCCAAATCGACGATTCCGGCTCGCACCAGCTTCTCGATCTCCGCGTCGAAGTGCTGCATGCCTTCGGAGGCGCCATCTTTTATCACTTCGAGCAGGGTTTCGCCCGAAGGGTCTCCGCATTCCAGAATATTCATGGTGCGCGAAGTGTTTTTAAAGATTTCCATGATGGCTACCCTGCCACCGTCCTTCCGGGGAATAAGGCGCTGGGAAATCACGTGACGCAGAGTCCTCGACAAACGCCCTCGCAACGACTGTTGTTCGGTCGGAGGAAAGGCACTGGCGATCCGCTCCAGAGTCTTCGCAACATTGGGTGCGTTCAAGCTGGAAAGCACCAGGTGGCCGGTTTCGGCGGCCTCCAGAACCATCTCCATGGTTTCGCGGTCGCGCAACTCGCCCACCAGGATCACCTTGGGTGCCTGCCGCAAGGCAGCGCGTAGCGCGAGCGCGAAGTTCGGCGTGTCACTGTGCAGTTCCCGCTGATGGATTGTGGCTCTCTTGTGGTTGTGCAGAAACTCGATCGGGTCTTCGATGGTAATGATGTGACAAGTCTGTTGTTCGTTGATCCGATCCAGAAGCGTAGCCAGAGTGGAGGATTTCCCTGCCCCTCGCGGTCCGGTCACCAGGACGATGCCCTCGCGGAGACTTGCGATTTCCTGCAACTGCCGCGGCAAACCCAGGGCGGAGAATGTAGGAATCGTGGTTGGAATCACGCGCATGACCACGGCACAGCTGCCGCGCTGGATAAACACATTGACACGGAAGCGTGCCACTCCCGGCAAGCCAAAGGAGACATCGCAGGCGCCCTGCTCGCGCAGTGTTGTGATGGCCTGTTTATTGTTGCCAATCAGGTCGGATGCGATCCGCCGGGTGTCATCGGCGCTGAACGGGCGCAATCCCGGGCCCTGTATTTGAATCAGCTGGCCGTACACTTCCACCTGGGGCGGGCGTCCCGGAGAGAAGATCAGGTCGCTGACATTCGCGGTCGCGCGCAACATGGCCGCCAGCAAAGCGTGAGTGGACGATCCGCCGGAACTCGACGAAGGGTCGAACTCGACATGAAGAGGTGCTGTGCCGGGTGATGCCATTTTTATTTTGGTCAGGATGTAAGAGCCCGAATGGGGAGAGTTCTTCGGAGCTGCGCGCCGTTGTTTCCTGATGCCTCTTTTTTGAACCTCAGTTAACTGTAGCGAAAATAACGGCGAGGTTCTACGAAGAACGTCATGGCCATGGACCTTCGTAATGGGAGGCAGTCTTCAGTTGTCGTCAGACGAACCACGTAGGCGCGGACGCCCTCGTCCGGGCAGGCGAGCGAGGGCGCCCGCCCCTAAGGTGTTGCGCTATTGATACGCTTCTCAATTGTCGGAGACGTTTTCCGTGAAGACTGACGACTAACTCGCAGTCAGCAGGATAGGCTCGCGCTTCGTGATGACCAGGGTGTGCTCATAGTGCGCCGAGGGCCTGTGGTCTGCGGTGCGTACCGTCCAGCCATCAGTTGCCACAACCGCTCGGCCGGATCCGGCCGCGATTATCGGTTCCACGGTGATCACCAGGCCTTCGGTCAGTATCTGGTTGGCGGCCGGGTCGGCGTAATTAGGAACGCGGGGCTCTTCGTGGATGGTGCGTCCGATGCCGTGTCCACCCAGATCGCGAATTACCGAGAAGCCGCTGCGGCGTACTTCGCGTTCGACAACCCGTCCTATCTCGAAGACGCGGAAGCCGGCACGAGCCACCAGCATGGCTTTATGGAAAGCCCGCTCGACGCAGGCCATCAGACGCTGACTTTCTTCGGAGATTTCGCCGGCGGCCACGGTCTCGGCGGCGTCCGCCATGAATCCGTTCTTCTCAATGGTGACATCGAGTTTGACCAGGTCGCCCGCCGCAACCGTGCGCTCGCCGGGGATGCCGTGCACGGCCTCGTCGTTCAGACTGATACAGCTGACTCCGGGGAACTTGTACACCAGTTGCGGCGCGGACTGTGCGCCATGCTCGCGCATCACGGCGGCGCCGACTGCATCCAGTTCCGCGGTGCTGATGCCGGGACGCACTGCCCACTTCATAGCGTCCAGCATGCGGCGAACAATCGCGCCGGCAGCGCGCATCCCGGCAAGTTCTTCTGGATCATTGATGGACATTGCGCTTATACCCTATCGCGTTGGGAGGCAGAATGAAACCGCCGAGCTGTGCTCGGCCTGGACGGGCGCGGACGCCCGTCCCTACATGGTCCTGGGTACCGATGAGCCGGGTGCCCCATTTATCGCCGCTTTTGCGAAAAGTGGGGGCCTGCCTATGACCCGGTAATTTTGAGGCGTAATTCTTCGGGCAGGCGTTCGCGAATCTCGGCGGGCAGGCGATCATGGACGCGACGTGCGCCCACCTTCGCGGCATCTACCACGGTCATGGGAGCGGGTGTCGCTACCGCGACTGCCACCCAGATCAGAGCCGAAAGCGCGAATCCAAGCAGCGCTGCCAGCTCCAGCCAGAAGGCGTGCCGGGGGCCGAGGTGTCGGATCACCCCAAAAGCCAGCAGAAAAACCGCCGCCGAAAGCGAAGCCAGGGCAATCAGGGAAAGGTCGATGGTGCGGTGCAGGCGTTGCCGGGAACGGCAGCGTTCGCAGGCGTCAAAATGCTCTTCGTAGTCCGCGCGCATTTCGGGCGCGATGCCGGATATATCGTACCGCCAGCCGGCCAGAATCTTGCCTACGATAGGATCGACGCAATCACTCATACGGACTACAGCTGGATCGCTTCCATCGGCTCAGACTGTCTGGCCACCATAACCCGATTACCCCAGAGAGTCTGCTGGCGCGAGCCTAAGGCCTTTTCCGCAGCGATTCGCGCTCGTTCAGGGTGGTTGTTTTCCTCCGAAAGATGCGCCAGCACTATGTATGATGCATTTCCATCATATTCGGTGCATAAGAATTGCGCGAGCTCCTCGTTGGACAGATGTCCCGTCCTGTCCATGATGCGCTGCTTGACTGCCCAAGGGTAGGGCCCCATCTTGAGCATCTCGCGGTCATGGTTCGACTCAATCATCAACACGTCACAGCCGCGCAGCCCATCTTTCATATTATTCAAAACGCGCCCGAAATCCGTCGCGTATCCTATCTTTGCTCCTTCTACGCGGAAAGAGAACCCCACCGGGTCGACGGCATCGTGTGAAATACCGAAAGGCGTCACCTCGATATCACCTATCTGAAATTCCCGCCCAGACTCGAACGGCTCTCGCCTCTCTAGGATGGGACGCTCGCCTAGCGAGTCGTGCATGACTGCGGTCCAAGCTTCGTGGGTGGCCCGAGTGATGAACACTGGAATGTTGAGCTTCTTTGCCAGAACATGCAAGCCGCGGACGTGATCCGAGTGTTCGTGCGTGATCAAGATGGCGGAAAGAGTGTGCGGATCATCACCTGCAGCTCGCATGCGCTTAAACGTCTCGCGGCAGGAGATTCCCGCGTCCACGAGAATTTTGGTCCGTGAACTCGAAACAATTGTGCTGTTTCCCCGGCTGCCGCTGGCCAGCACCGAGACTGAAACTCCCATGAGCGAAGCATACTCGTTGCGGCTGTGGAAACGCGAGTAACTATTGGGATGAGGGAAGCTCTGAGCTGTCAGCGTTCAGCTCTCAGCCATCAGCCGTCAGCACTCAGCATGCCTTTTGTCATCCTGAGCTGCACTTAAGATGAGACGGGAGTGAAAGCTGACAGCTGACATCTGGCACATCACTTCCACAACTCAGCCAGGCCTTTGCGCGCCGCCGATCCTCCGTAGGCGCCCGCGATTCCCGTGAGGAACCCCAGGAACGATTCGTAGACTTGCGCGCGATAGGGCTTTTCGGTCAACAGAAAATAGGCCGCGCATTGCACGACCGGGACCATGGCTCCCACCAGCAGCGTCCATCGCCACGGCCGCTGCGGACGAACTACGCCGAGCAGCATCGTCGCTGCCAGCACGAACAGGGCGGTGAGCAGGAGGTCGCCGAACTTCACGTCAAGAACTCCGGCAGTGAAGCCGAGCAGAAGGCCGAAGATGTAGATGCCGCGATCGGCTGATGTTTCCAAGATGGACGCCATTCTAAAAATTGAGTAATCGGGGAATGGGGGAATTGAGCAATTGAAAATCCCTATATCGCCGGGTCGTCAAATTACTCAATTACCAAATTTCCCAATTACTCAGTTCCTACGCCGTCTTCCGCCAACTAATACTTATAGAACCCCCGGCCGCTCTTCTTTCCCAGCCAGCCGGCATCGACCATCTTGATCAACAGCGGACACGGCCGGTACTTGGGATCGCCCAGGCCGTCCTGCAGCACGCGCATGATGTCGAGGCAGACATCGAGTCCAATAAAGTCCGCCAGGGTCAGGGGGCCCATGGGATGGGCCATGCCCAGCTTGAAAACTTCGTCCACCGCTTCGGGAGTGGCCACGCCTTCCATTACCGCAAACATGGCCTCGTTGAGTAGCGGCATCAGCACGCGGTTGGAAACGAAGCCGGGCGCGTCGTTGACCTCAACCGGAGTCTTGTCGAGCTTTAGCGCGAGATCGCGCACCGTGTTGAAAGTTTCCTGCGCCGTAGCCAGCCCCCGAATGACCTCGACCAGTTTCATTATCGGCACCGGATTGAAAAAATGCATTCCGATAATTTTCTCCGGGCGCCGCGTCACTGCGGCCAGCTTGGTGATCGAAATGGAAGAAGTGTTGGACGCCAGTAGAATTTCGGGCCGGCAGATGCGGTCCAGATCGCGAAAGATTTCCGCCTTGATGTCAAACTCTTCGGGGGCGGCTTCGATGACGAAATCGCAGGGCGCGAGTTGTGCGCGTTCCAGCACCGGAAGGATCCGTTTCAGAGCGGCAGCCTTGTCTTCCGCTGTAATCCTGCGCTTGGCCAGCTCGCGATCCAGATTCCTGGCTATGGTTTCGAGCGCGCGATCGAGGAATCGCCGTTCGACGTCACACAACAGCACCTGAAATCCGCTGCGCGCGAAAACATGGGCGATACCGTTGCCCATGGTGCCCGCGCCCACCACTCCCGCCCGTTCGATGGCCATGAGAACCGCCTCTCTTTCGCCATTGATGCGCCCCTAAGGCGCCCCTAAAGCCAGCAGTCTATCACCGCCAAATGATTGCATGGCTTAGATTTAAGGTTCGCTTAAGGTAGAGAAAAATATCTTTGCGGAGCAGCCAATCTTAATCGCGCCACATCCGACAACACAGAACCGGACCAGGTAACGGCTGGAGGGCGGGCGCGATGGCAAGAGAGTCCTTCAGACGAGCGGGCCGGGTGGGAGGCAACTATGCACAGCATGCGGCTGGCGGCGCTGGCAGTGGCAATGACGGTGGCGTTCAGCGGTCTGGCGTTGGCCCGGGACAATGATCACCATCATGACTGGGACAAGCATGCAGACCGTCACCATGAATCGGATCATCACTGGAAGAACGATTCGAATCGCAGCAACGATCACTGGCGGGACGCCGAACGGGAACGCGAACGCATCCGCGAGCACGAGCGCTGGGAGCGTGAACATCGCAACGACGGCGCCTACGGCAGGGCTCCAGTTTACAACCGCTATCCTAACGGCGGCTACGGCTATCCGAGTGGCGGCTACGGTTACCCCAACGGTGGCTACGGCTACCCGAGTGGCGGCTATGGCTACCCTGGTGGCGGCTATGGCTATCCTAGCTCTGGACGCGGCTATCCTGGCGGTGGTGGCTACGGCGGCGGTGGGAATGTCGCTTACAGCACCGGCTACTCCGACGGCAGCTATCGCGCCCGCGAGGATATGAACGAGAACAAGCCGTTTAACCCCAATCCGCGGGGATCGTACGGAAACCGCGATCACGGCTACCACAGCCAGTATGGCGACAAGAACGCATACCGCTCGCAATACACCGGTGGCTATGAAGCAGGCTACCAGGCGAACTATCGAGGGGGAGGTAGAGGCCGAGGCTGGGGATTCTAGAGATTCCCAGTCAACGAAAAAGGCTGCCGAATCCGGCAGCCTTTTTTATTTCCTCACTTAGTGATTAACTGCCGAACTCTACTCCCGCTCCAGAGTTTCGTCGATCGCAACCTTTCCACCCTTTTGCACTTCGACGACCCGATGCACCCGCTTGTATCCCGACATTGTGATGTCGATCACGTAGGTGCCCGGATTGAGCGAGAAATCTACCGGTGAAAACTTGTCGACGATGCGGCTGTTGACCGCGACCTGCGCACCTTTGGGCTGGGTCTTGACGCTCACCGCACCCATTCCCGCAGTTTCTCCTCCGCCGAACAAGCGCTTGAGTTTCCCCCCGCCGATCTTGATGTCGTCGGTCGAGCCCAGTGCTTTGAGGCTGGGTGCGAAGTGGAACACCTGGCCGGCCTGCAGGTTCGCAGTGGAGGTTTCTTCCAGGTAGCCTTGCTTGCGGACCAGGAACGTGTGCGAACCCGGCTTGTCTACCGAAATCTGCGCCGGAGTGAGTTTGCCGGTGTCTTTGCCATCGATGAAAATTTGCGCTCCGGCGGGCTCGCTGCTCACCGTGGCGGTGGCGGTAAGTTGCGCCAGCTGGACTACAAGAAAAGATTTGCTGCCGGAAGCTACGTCGATGGTGCGGGTTTCAGGCGTGTAACCTGCCCGCGCAACCATCACGGTATGCTGCCCCGGCGCGAGTCCAGGCAGGTTGAAGGGCGTGACCCATGTTGGGTCCGTGCGGCCATCCACATGAACCGCTGCCCCTTCAGGAGTGGAATTGATGGTCAGCTGTCCCGGGATCGCGACTGGCGCGGGCGCCGGGGCCGCCTTGGTTCTCTTCTTGTTGTACTTCGGAGTTACAGAGACCGGCGCCCGTTCGGGAGGGGCCGCCACATGTTCGGGCTGCGCCTGCGCGGGCGCGACCGCCGGAGGCTGGGCTGATTTCCACGCCGGCTGGGTGCTTCCGCTGGAGGTTTGGGTTGCTGCGGCCGGCTGCTGTTCGCCGGAGGTGTCATCGGCAGAATTTTCCGAATGAATGTGGTACGCAATCGTGCCCACAACCAGCAGAATCACCGCCAAAGCGCCGGCGATGGAATACGCGAATAGCTTGGGCGGCGTTTTCTTGATTTCAGTGACCGCTTTCCGGGCCACCTCCCTCGGCTGCACCTTGGGCTTCTCCGGCTGCGTTCTGCTGATAAACGAAGCGGCCGGCGCCTCGAGTTCGGGCGCGGACTGCGGAGTCGGCGGCGGTGGCGGCGTGTAGGTTTCTTTCAGTGGCGGCAGTTCGCTGATTTCGGAAAAACTCGGGCCGCTGGGGCCGCCTTTTCCCCCTTCCTGCATGGCCGGGTCCACGTTAAGTGCTGGAGCCTCGGATGCTGCATCAGGCTCAGCCACGGCGCTGGCTTGTTCCTGGTATGAGGTGAGAGCGGCCGCTGCGGGAGATACCTTGGGTGCTCTCGGCGAATCTACAGTGAAACTGCTTCCCGAACTTTCAGATCCTGCGGCGGCAGCCGCGGCCTTGGCCTGTGACGCCGGCTTCGGCGTGCTCTGTGCGCTGACTCTTGCCGGTGGTGGCGGTTCGACATTTTCAATATTGGCGGCTGGGGCGGTCGTGGGAGGCGCCGCGGGCTTAGGCGCTGCGGGAACGTTTAATCCCTTCGCCGGCTGTGCCGATTTCTTGGCCTCAGCTTTGTTCGCGCTTTCCTTGCATCGCTCCAGGTCGTTAACCAGATCCTGTCCGCTCTGATAGCGATCCTCCGGCGCCTTGCAGAGCGCCTTCATGATTACCTCACTCAACACGGGATGAATCTTTTTGTTGATCTGGATCGGAGACACCGGCAGGTGCTCAGCGATGGCGTGCCGTACCTGGTCCGCGTCGTCGCCCGGGAAGGCTTTGTTCTCGGTAGCCATCTCGTACAGAATTGCGCCCAGGCTGAAGATGTTGGAACGGCCGTCCACTGGATCCCCGCGCAGTTGTTCCGGCGAAACATAGTGCAGAGATTCAGACGGCTTGCCCGGGTCCTGGCAGGTGAATGCGCCCATGGTCGAGATTCCGAAACTCAAAACCTTAACCGTACCGTCCCAGGTGACCATGATCTTGGCCGGTTCCAGACTGTAGTGCACCACGTGATGCGAGTGTGCGTGGTCCAGTCCCTGACAAGTCTGGCGCACGATGTCCTGCAGGTCCCAGATGGAAAATCCTTCTTTGCGGGCCAGCATGGTGCCGATGCTGTTGCCCTGCACATATTCCATGGAGGCGCAGAACAGGCCCTCGATTTCTTCCAGGCCAAGAAGCTGCGCGATGTTGTGACTGCTGAGCGGTTTGGTGCCTTCGGCTTCCTGCAGGATGTGCTCGATCAGCACAGATGCCTGATCCGCCAGTTTTTCCAGCCGGATAGTCTTCAAAGCGATCGTCTGCCCGCTCTCCGGATCCGCCGCTTTGTAGACGGAGGTAAACTCCGAATGGGTGATCTCGCTGAGGATTTCGAAACGTCCGATCTTGTTGGCCATTGCTCTCTAAGCCCCTCTAGATGAGAACCAGACAGTCTGGTGGAAAGACGCCAGGACGTCACTTTGGGGGAAAAGTACGACTAGGATATCCCGCTTGAATCCGGGATGGGAGTTACGAAGGTACCCGAGAAACAGGCTGAGTTTTGTTTGGCTTATGGGCGACTGTCAGAGCTCGGATGGGACCGGGTCTCTGACCCGGTCAGGCTGCCCCGGAGGGCCGCAGTTTTGATGGCCTCCTAATTACCGCGGTGCTGAGCATCGCCTGTCCGGCTCGAAGACCCGGACCCACACAAACAGATCCACACACATGTGTCTACCGGATGGACGTCAGCCATGCCCGCAGCAACTGCCTTACCTTCGCCCCTTCCATCTTTCGCCGGACTGCATCCATGACGACAAAGTGAACTTGATTTCCGCGGCCGCGGAATCCCACCCAGTAGGGAACGTAGATTTCTCCCGTGACCGGCTCGGCTGAAATTCTTAAATCGCGCATGCGAAAAAAGCCGGTGCTGAAGAGTAGCCGCTGTACTTTCGTGACCACAATTTTTTTCGCCTCGGCTTCGTCGAGCAGCGGTTGCGAGCAGTTACGAGTTTCGAGGCAGATCACTTCGCGCTGGTCCGGGAGTTGTTCGAATTGGTAAAGATCGAGTGAGCCGTTGACTGCGTCCTGTCCGAATAAGCGCAGGTCGCGCTTGTCGCCATTGATAATTTCAACCTGAAAAAGTTGGAAAGGAACGTAGAAGTCAGCCACCGATTTCAGCGGACCGGAGACGGTGGTGTGGAGAATATCCGTCAGCCCTGAAGAAAACTGCTCCGTGGCTTCTTCACGGGTGACGTTGGGCCTCAGGCTGCGGATGCGAGCCATTGCTTGATCCCCAATCAACTGCCGGAAAGCAATCCTCTAGCGGAAATGGAACCAGAGTCCAATCACGGTGGCCAGCAGCAACAAGCTGAAAATGATATTGAGCCGATGTTCCAGTGGAGTTTCTGCCGCAGGCTTGTAGTCCATGCCGCGCAGCAGGGTGACGTCCATCTTTTCGTCCACCGTGGCAAAGGTCAGTCCAGCCAGCCTTTTGCGGTCGGGCGCCGGAGTTACCAGGCTCACGCCGATCAATACCAGGGAGCAAACCGCGAACATGACGATGGCATAGTGCAGGAAGTTCATCGCAACCAGCCAGCGGATCGAATCCGGCGCACCCGCCCCGCCGGGATATTCTAACTCGAGGACGAACCGCACCGTGCCCAGCACAAACCCGGTCAGCAAGGAACTGAGGGCTCCCTGCGCATTGAGCCGCGTCCACAGAATTCCCAGGATAAAGCAGGCCGCGATGGGAGGGCTGATGTAGCCCTGCACGCTCTGCAGGTAAATGTAGAGTTGGCCGCTGATCCGGGTGATGAACGGCACCCACGCGATTCCCAGCAACACCATAACTCCGGTCGCCATTCTGCCGATGAACACCAGCTGCTTCTCGCTGGCGTCCGGTTTCAGCTTTTTGTAGAAATCCAGCGTCACCAGGGTGGACGTCGAGTTGAAGACCGACGCCATTCCACCCATCAACGCCGCCAGCAGTGCCGCGATCATTAGTCCGACCAACCCGGTCGGCAGCAGGTTGAGGATGAGGGTCGGCAGAGCAATGTCGCCGTTGGTCGGCACCCCATTTGCCCCAATCGTGAACATGTCGCGGAACAGGGCAAATGCAATCAGGCCGGGAAGCACCAGAAGAAATACCGGCAGGATCTTGAGAAATCCCGCGAAGATGGTTCCCGCCTTGGCGTGACCTTCATCCCGGGCGGAGAGCACGCGCTGCACAATCACCTGGTCGGTACACCAGTACCAGATGCCGAGAATCGGCGCGCCAAAGAAAATGCCGGTCCAGGGGAAGTCCGGGTCGCTCATCGGCTTGACCATATGAAAGTAGCTCGCGGGCACCGCCGCGCGCAGTCCGGCGAAGCCGCCCACCTGGTGCATGCCAATCAGAGTGAGCGCGATCGCGCCCGTCAAAAGAACAAGCGTCTGGACGACCTCGGTGTAGATCACGGCTGACAGTCCGCCCGCCACGGTGTAAATTCCGGTCACGACCACCAGAATCACCGCCGCCTGCAGCGGGCTCCAGCCCACAACTCCCTTTAGCACGATCGCCGCCGCCCAAAGATGCACGGAAATCTTGGTCAGAACATAAGCAATGATGGAAATGCTGGCCAGGTATATTGCGGAGCCGCGGCTGAAGCGCCGCTCCAGGAACTCTGGCATGGTGAATACGTTGGAGCGGAGATAGAAAGGAACGAAGACCCATCCCAGGACTAGGAGGATCAGACAGGCCAGCCATTCGAAGGATCCGACGGCCAGGCCTGAACTGGCGCCGGAGCCGGCCAGCCCGATGAAATGCTCGGTGGAAATGTTCGAAACAAACAGCGATGCCCCGATGGCGAACCAGCCCACATTGCGGCCGGCGAGAAAGTATTCCGCCGAGGTGCGTTCCTTACGCGCGAAGTAAAAGCCGATCCCAAAGATGATGGTGAAGTAAATCGTGATAATGGCAATGTCTATACCGGTCAGGGCTTTGTGCGTGAGGTGCGCTGCGGTTTCGCCCATAGTCCTCCGATCCCGATATATCGGAAACCGTGCGCCATGCTAGTGCATTCGGTAGGGACAGGCAACCGGGAAGCTCACAGCTAATAACTCCGATGATACTGCCAAGGCATTCAGCTCCTCTTTTGAGCGGCGTTGCAATAAAACACCACAAAATAAAAAAATCCTGAGCCTGTCGATTTTGCGCTCCTGGTTCGACGTACAAGTAGAAGGAGACATAGGGATGCGATTCATGATTGTGGTCAAGGCAACCAAGGATACTGAGGCGGGCAAAATGCCCGAAGAGAAGATGATTGCCACCATGGCGACATACCACGAGGAACTGGTCAAAGCGGGAGTGCTTCTCGATGCCTCCGGTCTGCAACCCACCTCGAAAGGCTGGCGCATCAAGCACTCGGGAGGAAAGCGCACCGTAATCGACGGGCCGTTCACCGAGGCAAAAGAGCTCATCGCCGGCTACACTCTCATCCAAGTGAAGTCTAGGGAAGAGGCGCTCGAGTGGACCAAGCGTTTCCCTAATCCCGTAGGTGAGGGAGCGCCGGCCGAAATTGAGGTGCGCCAGTTGTTCGAGCTGGAGGACTTCGGTCCAAGTGATGCAGCGAAACGCTTTCGCGACATGGGGGCGCGGAAGAAGTAGGCCTTGCGCCAAGACATCGACAAACCGTGTAGGGACGGGTCTCCGACCCGTCCGGGCCGAGCGCAGCTCGGCAGTTTCCAACTCGCGGCAACAGCTCGGTCCAGTGTTAGGTGCCGAACAAAGCCAGCCGCGCAAGCGCGGCCCGTCCGGGTCCCTTCGCTGCGGCTCAGGGCAGGCTCCGACCCGGACCCACGCAAATCGGGCCCGGCACCGTTCTCAAGGTTGTACGGGGCAGAAAGCAGAACGCAAGGCGATGTTTTTGAACATTTTCTGCGTTTGGGCCGTAACTTCTTAAGCGCCTGGATCGTTTTAGCTATGTAGGAAGACGAAGCGGCCAAGTATCAGGCTCTTCCGAGTATGTCTCCTGGAAGCTCTCGGACCAGCCTGCGCCACTTTTGGATGACGATGATGGTTGCCGGGGCCGGACTTTATCGTCTATCCTATGAAGCCTGGGCAAGTGGTCCCAGCCGTTCCCGTCCTGTAGGTTCCCGGAGTCTGTGATGACCCTTACTCGTTTTGTCACTAAGAACGCCTTCCGCAACAAGCGCCGGAGCATTCTGACGGTGCTCAGCATTGGCGGTTCGCTGCTGCTGCTCACTTTTCTGATCACCATCTGGCGCAGTTTTTATGACAGCAAGCCAAGCGAACAGTCGGCGTTGCGCCTGATCGTTCGCCACAAGGTGTCGCTGGTGTTCAATTTGCCCAGCTACTACAAGCAGAAAATCCAGGCCATCCCCGGCGTGAAGGAAGTGGTGAACCAGCAGTGGTTTGGCGGGCAGTATAAGGACGACAAGCCAAACAACTTCTTTGCCCAGTTCGGCACCGATCCGCAAGAGATCATGAAGGTGTATCCGGAATTCAAGATACCCGCCGACCAACTCGAGGCCTGGCAGAAAGATCGGGCCGGAGCCATCGTGGATGTCGGCCTGGCGAACAAGTTTGGCTGGAAGATCGGCGACCGGCTGAATATTACGGGCAAGATTTTTCCGGTGAATCTTGAGTTGACGATCCGGGGAATCTTCACGCCGCCGGATCCAACTCAATCCATTTACTTCAACAAAGACTACATCGACGAAGGCTTTCCCAAACTCAAGGGCAGCGAAGGGTTTTACGCGGTGCTGGCCGATTCACCCGAGTCTGTAACCCGGGTGGCGCAAGCCATTGACGAGGAGTTTCGCAACGCCGACCGTCCCACCAAGACCGAGACTGAACACGCCTTCCAGCTGGGTTTCATCGGGATGCTGGGTAACATCAAGGCGTTCATCATGAGCATCTGCCTGGCTGTGGTCTTCACCATCCTCCTGGTGTCGGCAAACACCATGGCAATGTCGATTCGCGAGCGCACCCGGGAAGTTGCGGTATTGAAGACCCTGGGTTTCACCCGCAACAGCATTCTGGGATTGTTCGTCGGCGAGGCGGTCTCCCTTTCCCTCGTGGGAGGATTGATCGGGTCGTTGCTGTGCTACTTCATCGTGACTGGAATGGCAAGCCAGGGCGGAATGTTTACGGGGATGAAGGTCACTCCGATCACCATCCTGGTGGCGCTGCTGATCGCCGCAGTGGTGGGGTTCGCCAGTTCCTTTATACCTTCCTATCACGCGGCCAGGGTCAACATCGTGGACGGCTTGCGTCATATCGGGTGAGAATATTCTTCCGGTCTCGATGGAGCGACGGGTGTTCTCGCCCGTCATTGCTGGGCTCGTCGTGCACGGGCGAGACGCCCGTCGCTACATCGGAAACATAAAGGTGCACGAAAGAAATCCTGAGCTGGCATGTTGAAGGAAAATTAATGGCGATTCCTGTTAGCTATAACGTGCGCAACCTGCGGTTGCGGAAGAGCCTCACCATCATGACCGCCCTTGGCATCGCGCTCACGGTGGCCACTGCGGTCTTCATCATGGCTCTGCTGGCGGGTTTGGGCCGCGCCTTTGCCACGACCGGCGATCCCCTGAACGTGCTGATGCTACGCAAAGGTTCGGACTCCGAACTGGCTGCAGGTGGAGTGTCGCGGGACGCGATGCAGGTCCTGAAAGACCTGCCCGGCATAGCCAAGAATGCCAAAGGTGAGCCGCTGGTTTCGGGGGAAGACATCCTGGTGGTGGTGCTGCCACGTAAGGGTGGAACGGGAGAGACCAATGTCACCACCCGCTTCCTGACTCCACTCGGAATCGAGATGCGGCCGCAGATCAAGATTACCCAGGGAAGATGGTTCACTCCGGGGCAGCGGGAAGTGGTGGTGAGCAGTTCGATCAATAAACGATTTGAGCGCGCGAACATCGGCGACGTGGTGCACATCGGCAAAGGCGACTGGCCGATTGTGGGCATCTTCGATGCCAGCGGGACCGCCCATGATTCCGAAATCTGGGGCGACATTAATCAATTAGTAACGGATTTTGAACGCACGGTCTACTCTTCGGTTCTGGTGCGGGCGACCGATAGTGTGTCCGCCGAGGCGCTGAAAAACCGCGCCAACGACGATCAGCGGCTGGAACTGAATGGGCTGCTCGAACCCGACTACTATGCTTCGCAAACCAAGTCGGGAGGACCGATCAAGGTCGTAGGCTGGATCGTGGCCTTTATCATGGCTGTTGGCTCCTGTTTCGCTGCCGCCAACACCATGTATGCTGCGGTCGCGTATCGCGGGCGCGAGATTGCCACCCTGCGCGTGATTGGATTTTCGCGTCCGAGCATTCTGACTTCATTCATGCTGGAGTCGCTGCTGCTGTCTTTGCTGGGCGCCACGCTGGGCATTATCCTGATGCTCCCGTTCAACGGCATGACTACAGGGACGCAAAATCAGGTAACGTTCAGCGAGGTCGTGTTCAGCCTGCAGATGACACCGGCTGTGGTGATGGCGGCGGTCATATTTGCTTTGATCATGGGAGTGGTGGGCGGGTTCGCGCCGGCGTGGCACGCCTCGCGCCGGGATATACTCTCAGCCCTGCGAGACTAGGAACGCACTCGGCGGGCGGGACGCCGGCGCTACATAAGAGAAAATGCCTATTGACGCCAAACACGAAGACCTGCAAAGCCTGCGCATCGATCGCAACGCGCGCACTGGCGGCGAGGGTGAGCCTCCGGTCTGGGCGCGCCGCTACATCCTTATCGGGATCGGCCTGCTGGTTTTCCTGGGAATAGTTGCGATGTCCTACCGCCTGTTCTCGCACGATGCTCCGGAGGTGGAAGTGATGCGCGCCTCGGTGCAGAGCAGCGGCGGGATGGATGCCGGTGGCGTCGTTCTCTCTGCTAGCGGTTACATCGTGGCCCACCACAAGATCAACCTGAATTCCAAGGTGACAGGCAGGGTGAAGTGGATCGGCGTGGAAAAGGGAGACAAGGTCAAGGAAGGCCAGATCCTGGTTCGCCTCGAGGATGACGAATTTCGCGCCCAGTACGAGCAAGCTCAAGGCGCTGCCGATAACGCACGGGCTTACCTTCAGGAATTGCAGAACGGATCCCGTCCCGAGGAAATTCAGCAGGCGCAGCACAATCTGGATGAAGCCCGGGCCACTCTGGTCAATGACAAGATCACACTGGATCGCACTCGCAACCTGGTGACCGAAGGCGTGCTTTCGAAACAGGCGCTGGATGACGCCACCGCGAAGTTCGAATCTGACCAGCAGCGGGTCAATTCGCTGGACAAAGCGTTCCAGTTGGCCAAGATCGGTCCGCGGCAGGAGGAGATCGCGCGTGCCCGCGGTGCTCTCCAGCAAACTGAGGGTCAGGCGGCTTACTCCAAGTCATTGCTCGACGCTACCCTGATCCGCGCCCCGGTAACGGGAACCATTCTGGAACGGGCCGCCGAAAAAGGCGAGCTCGTGACTTCGGGATTTGCCAGCACAGCCGAGGGCGGGCCGCAAGGCTTGGTGGTTTCTCTTGCCGATCTCAACGATCTTCAGGTGGAACTCGACATCGCGCAGGACGATTTCGCCCGGCTGGGTCCCAAGCAGAAGGGCGTGGTGACAGTGGATGCCTACCCTGACCTGCATTGGGATGGCGTCATCGCCGAAATCTCTCCCCAGGCGAACCGTGCCAAGGCAACGGTACAGGTGAAGGTGCAGATCCTCAATCCCGACGCTCATCTGCGGCCGGACATGAATGCCACCGTCAAGTTTTTGGCGGACGAGACCAAGCACACGAGTTCATCGCAGCCGCAGGGAGTATTTGTGCCCACTCCAGCTATCAAGGATCGCGATGGCAAGAAGATCGTCTTCCTGGCATTCGAGGGTAAGGCAGTGGCGCGTGAAGTGAAAATTGTGTCGCAACGCAGCGGCGGTGTAGTGGTGCAAGGTCTCAACGGGGGCGAGGACGTCATCACCTCGGCGCCGCAAGAATTGAAAGACGGCGAAAAAATCAAGATCAAAGGACAGCCATGAGCGCAGCTACTACTTTTCCGCATACCGCCACTCAGGCCAAGGTGGTACAGGCCCGCAACGTCAGCAAGGTTTTCAAGCGCGACGCTTTCGAGGTCAAGGCGCTGGACGATGTTTCCATCGAAATCGCGGGCGGCGAGTTCCTTGCCCTGATGGGGCCATCGGGCTCAGGCAAGACCACGCTGCTGAACATGATCGCCGCCATCGACCGGCCGACCGCCGGCGAGTTGCTGGTGCTGGGTGAGAACATCTTCCGCTTCAGCGACGCCCAGTCCGCGCGCTGGCGCAACGAGCATATTGGCTACGTTTTTCAGACGTTCAACCTGATACCTGTGCTCACGGCGTTCGAAAACGTCGAACTGCCGCTTCTGCTGACCAAGCTTTCGGCGCAGCAGCGGCGCGATCACGTGATGACAGCGTTGAAGCTGGTTGGACTCGAAGAACGCGTCGGTCATTTGCCCAAACAGCTCTCCGGCGGACAGGAACAACGCGTGGCTATCGCCCGCGCAATCGTCAGTGACCCAACGTTGCTGCTCGCAGACGAGCCTACCGGCGATCTGGACAGCCACTCCGCAACCGAAGTGCTGGAAATCCTGAAGCGCCTGAATGAAGATTTTCACAAGACCATCGTAATGGTGACGCACGATCCTCACGCAGCGTCCTACGCGCACGTGACCCGGCATCTGGAAAAAGGCATGCTGCTGCCCGGATAAAAGACGTGTAAGGGAGCAGAGATTGTGTGGGGGCGGGTCGGAGCCTGTCCTGAGAGTAGCGAAGGAACGCCCCCAGGCCGAGCACAGCTCGGCATTTTTGCTCCTCAGAATTAGAAACTTCGCACGAATTGGTTTCGGGAAGGGCACGACTTTTAGTCGTGCCGGTAATCAGGCAAGAATTGGCCGACTTCAGCCGCTGCGGTTTGCTGCTCGATCCCGTCTTATTTCTCGCGCAGCTCTCTGGATCGCCTACGAGGCTGGCGGGCGAGGGCGCCCGCCCCACACAAGAAGACGACTGTCGAGCTTCGCTCGACCGGGCGGGTTCCTTCGCTACGGTCAGGACAGGCTCCGACCCGCCCCTACACGGTCTCATTCACAGTCCCGACAAGGGGACGCTGCCGCGAGCGGGAGCGAAGCCGCTGTCGCTCGGATCTGCCACCCACTGCCATGCCCTGCGCCCGTTTTCCCGCACCACGGTTCGAGCTTCGCCGTATTCCACCAGCCGGTTCAGTACCGTGGTGACCGAGGCCAGGGGATCTTTGTGGCGCAGCAGCACGGGCGGCATTCGCGCCTGGATTTTCTCGCACACCTCGCGCGCCCCCAGCGGGCAGGAAGCCTCCATCAGCACCATGCGACAAGCCTTGGTGAAGCCGGGTTGGCGGCCGCCGCTCTTGCGGTCGACCAACTCCAGCAGTTCTTCGCTCAGGACTTCATCGCCAAACAGGTTGGCGAGTCCGACAATGGTCTGTTTTACCGTGCCGATGCGCTTCATCACCTCGGCACGCTGACGCATCAGTTGACGCAATTCTTCATGAGCAGCCTTCACGACTTCATGCACGTGCGGATCCGAACTGCCAGGAAGGTTCTTGTTTGCACTACCGTTACTACCACTACGCCCGATATCCATGATCCATCCTCTGGAGCCGACCATCCATCCCACAGTGCGCGTTGCGGCGCCCCGTCGCAAAGGCGCACTACCCCGTGATTCTGTATACGCAATGACCCGGGGCGTCAGTTCCATTTAAGAGTGACCCTGTGTCTTTTGCCGTCACCCGTTCCGTCCGGCTCACGCCATCGGGCTTGCGAACGTTCGTCTTTCTGCTGGCTTAGACGTTGGGGGGTATGAAAGGTTAAGAAGAGATATGTAAAATCGTCGCGGCCTGGATCACAATCGAACACATACGACTGGGTTCCGCTCCTGGCGCCGATTTTCAATTGGTCCAGCGTTCGTTTGGCTCGGCTGTTCCATTGGTCCGTCTATCACACGGAAAAACATACTGCCGAGCGTTTGCTCGGCTAGGGCGGACGAGCGCGTCGGCACTCACGTGGCCCCTGCGAATTTTCATATTTTCAGACGAGAATTAAATTCCAAACTTGGTATCTCTGAAGTTGATGTCTTTAGAGTTAAGATCACGAGGGTAAACGGCGTGGTTTGAAAATTTCTCACCCACAATTTCCTGAAGAACTTTCACGCCGTAAAAAATCCAGGCGTGATGCGTATATGACACTGTTGCAGGGGTTTGCGCGCAAGTTGCGACACTGGCTTCAGGGTGCGGATCAGTCTTCCATCTTGACAAAACCGAGACAACTGATAAAGTTCGGTTTAATTGTCCCAATTTCTAGAGGACTTCCAGGTGCTGACGCATGAAGAATGTTTATGAGGTTCTGAGACAGAAAGAGCTGGAACTGTCCCGGCTGGAAAAAGAGGTTGAGGCTTTACGGGTGGCGGCTCCTCTTCTGTCGGAAGACAAGGAAGCGGGCAATGACAACAAGCCGACTTTGGCCACATCGACTGCCACCCAGCAGCCGATTCGAATTCCGCAGCCGGCCGTCAGTGCTGCGCCCCAGGCCGCCCGCGCCGCGGGGTGGGAAGATACCGCCAAACGCTGGCCCTAGCCGATGCGCAAGCTGCAGATGCCTGCCGCGTGTGGGCAGGGCAGGAATTGATATGGCCCGGAGCCTGGCTCCGGGCTATCGCTTTCTGGGAGTGAAACGAGTCTGGGTGAGGGCAGGCGTCAAGCTGCTTCCGGCTGCGCTCCCCGCTGGCTCTCGACCGTGCTTCCGCACGACCCTGCGGCTCCCACTCGGGCAACTATGAGCGCTTCGGGATACCCTACATCGGGCTTGAGCGGCGTACGTCGCCGCATTCCTCGCTATCCGGTCGCGGTTCCGGTAGATGTCACGGTATTGCGTTCGGGCTCGGCCAGCAGCATTCCCGGGCGTTCGCTCGACATCGGCGAGGGTGGAGTGGCGGCCGTGCTCGCGGCCGAACTGCAAACCGGGGAGTGGGTCGCGGTCGAATTCCAGTTACCCAATGTGGGCCATTCGCTGCAGACAAAAGCGGTGGTGCGGCACCACAACCAGCTACGCTGCGGCTTCGAATTTCTGGGACTCTCCCGCGATCAGCGGGTCATGATCCGGCAGTGGGCGGGTGTTACCGAGCCTGGGCTGGCAACCATCGAGTCCGCGGCGGCGAGTTCCGCTTTTGCGAAGACGCATAGCCAGACTGCGCTGAACCAGACTGGGCTGCGGGCGACGGGTCTGGAGGCGCGCCGGTCGAACCAGGCTCGTCGTGCGCCGAATCCGGCGTTGCGCCGGCTTCAGGTGATCACGCTGGCCATGTTGCTGGTAGTTGCGTCGATGTCCGCCTGGCAATGGCATCGGGGATGGCGGCAACTGGAAGCACGCACGGAGAGGACGGACGTGCATGCCCGCCAGCCTGCTGCCCGGGTTCCGTCCGAGGTAATGGAGCGCCTGCTGATTCATAAAGTTGAGCCGGTGTATCCGGAGGCGGCGCGGAAAGCCAATCTGCAGGGCGTGGTGGCGCTGGACGCTGTGATCGCATCCGACGGCACCGTTGTGAACCTGCATCCCCTGAGCGGCCCGGACGGGCTGATCTCCGCTGCCATGGACGCGGCCCGGTGGTGGCGCTTCCGCCCTTACCGGGTGCGGGGCGAACCGGCCGCGGTTGAGACCACGCTTTCGGTCGAGTTCCGGCTCTAGCGTTTTTCGTCTAACGTCTTTGGGCGTCTCTGGGAAGGGCACGACTTCAGTCGTGCCGCTGAAGCGCGGCGCTGGGGGCGGCTTCAAGCCGCTGCGGTCCGCTGTTGCGCGCTCTACAAAGCGCACCTCAGCCGCTGAAGCGGCTTCCGAGTCCGGGACCGATGGCACGAGTGAACTCGTGCCCTTCCCCAAAGCCCCTCCCAATCTGTTTTCTCCAACCCCGTTTTCTCCAACCCCGTTTTCTCCAGCAGGTTCCCTCAACAAGTTCCGCAAATTCATTTTCCCAACCGGTACGCCAAACCATCGTCAGTGTCCGGATTCGGGCGACTCGACTCTTCGTGCTTTGCGTCCTCGGCCCTTCATCTGCGACACTGACTGCGATTCACACTCAACTCAACAGGCAACATGGGCAGAATCCACGTTCTTTCGGAAAACGTCGCTAACAAGATCGCCGCCGGCGAAGTAGTGGAGCGCCCGGCGTCTGTGGCCAAGGAGCTTCTGGAAAATTCCCTGGATGCGGGAGCGACGCGTATACGAATTCAGGTGGAGGCAGGCGGCAAAAAGCTCATCCAGATCACCGACAACGGTTGCGGCATGGTCCGCGACGACGCGCTACTGGCGTTCGAGCGCCATGCAACTTCTAAAATCAAAAACGCAGAAGACCTGCTTAGCGTTTCCACTCTGGGTTTCCGGGGCGAAGCTCTGCCTTCGATCGGCTCGGTTTCACGCTTGCGTCTGGAAACTCGTGACCCAGACGAAGACTCGGGCACGGTGATCGAAATCAATGGGGGAAAAATCTTCAAGGTGGAAGAAGCCGGCTTACCCGCGGGAACCAGCATTGCGGTGCGCGATCTGTTCTTCAATATTCCGGCCCGAAGGAAATTTCTGAAGGCCGAATCCACAGAGCTTTCACACATCGCATCCCTGGTGACGCACTACGCGCTGGCTCATCCGGACAAGCATTTCGAGCTGCATTCCGCCTCCAACGCCATGCTGGTGGCGCCGCCGGTGGCAGGCTACGGCGAACGCGTGTACCAGGTCTTCGGAAAAGAAGTTCTCGACCAGTTGATCCCTATAGCGGCCCTGCAGCCGCTCGAGCGCATTGGCCTGCCCCAGCCCCCGCCCTGGCGCCGCAAAGAACCTGAATGTGGCGCGGGCGCCCCCGCCCGCGAAAAGTCAGGCTGCGAGAACGCAGCTGAGGAAACCAGTGAGAACGAAGCCGCAGCCTTCGGCGAACTCCGCGTACACGGGTTTGTCTCCAAGCCTGAAATCCAGAAACTCAATCGCAACTCGATCTACGTCTTCGTCAACGGACGCCTGATCCGCGACCGCCTGATCCAGCACGCCATCACCGAGGCTTACCGCAACATCCTGCCTCCCACGGTTTTTCCGGTGGTGCTGTTGTTTCTCGATCTGCCCAGCGGCGAAGTTGACGTGAATGTTCATCCCTCAAAGACCGAGGTCCGCTTTCGCCAGCAAAGTGTTATGCACGACTTCGTGCGCGACTCAATTCGCGCCGCCCTGATGAAGGCGCGCCCGGTGCCGCAGTTCGCCATCGAAATCAGCGCGCATCCCACCGCCAGCCCGTCGCTAACAGCGGGAGGCCGGCCAGCTTCGCCAGATGCCGCGTGGCGCTCACCCTACGCTTCTGGTGTAGTGCAACCGTTCAGTCTGCAGGCTCCGGTTCCGCCGCCGGTCAGCGAGCGATTTCACTTTGGCGAAGGCATTTCGCTCGATGGCAATGCCGCGCTGTCTCTGGTTCGCGCTCCTGATCCTGTACTCAGCTCGATTCCTGACGACACCTGCGCTCCGCCGATCGCCGACGAAGCGGAAGCGACCAGTGATCTCGCTCCCGCGCTGGCTTCGCTCAAGCCGCTGGGGCAAATCCGCGATTCTTTCATTCTGGCAGTGAATCCGGAAGGGCTCTGGATCGTCGACCAGCACGTGGCCCACGAGCGCGTGCTGTTCGAGAAAATTCTGAAGCAGCGGGCGGCGCAAAGACTCGAAAGCCAGCGTCTGCTGCTGCCGCTGATCCTCGAGCTAACTCCGGCGCAGCAGGCCACGTTCACCGAAATCTCCGACGAACTGGCCAGGAACGGATTCGAAGTCGAGCCCTTCGGCGCCCGCAGCGTGGCGGTAAAAATCGCGCCTGCCGGGATCGACCCGGCCGCGGTCGAGCACATGCTGCACGAACTGCTGGACCAGTTTTCCCGCGAAGAGCACGGCCTGAACCTGGAACAGATGAATCTGGAAAAAATCCGCGCTCGCATTGCCGCTTCTATTGCCTGCCATGCTGCCATCAAGGTCAATATGCCGCTGGAGCAAAATAAAATGGAGTGGCTGCTGCAGGAACTGGCAAAGACCGACTGTCCCATGACCTGCCCGCACGGACGGCCGGTAGTTCTGCGATACTCTCTGAAGGACATCCAGAAAGCGTTCAAGAGGATTTAGCTGCTAGCTGCTAGCTTCTAGCTGCTGGCAAACCACTAATGACTGAGCTTCCAGCCAGACGGAAGCGAGAGGCTAGTAGCGAGAAGCTAAGAGCTGCTTTTATGACTGACCTCGAACTTGACCAGCTTCGCCGCGAGAAGTGGCGGCTCAACGGCGTGCCCTTGCGCACCCTTGACGATGCCCACCGCTTCGTCGAGTCAGTGGGATTCTGCCTGATGTATCCCATGCGGCCGGCGCTTCTGGTTCCCACCTTTATCGGCGCCTGGACGGGATCGGACAAGCACCTGCCCACCCAACAGCATGCCTTCGCCGATCCGCGCGCCCGTGAAGCGACTGAGGTCATGGTGCGCCTGTTGCGCAACCATGACGCGTATGAAGCCAACCAGTTCGAGGAGAATAACGCTTTCCTGGTGGCGGGCTCGATCTTCCCTTATTTTTACGCGCTAGTCGGCGAGCGCAATCCCCGGCAGGCGCCCAAGCCCAAGCCGCGCTCGGAGTATTCGCAACTGGCCTGTGACGCCTTCGAGCTGATCAGCCGCGCCGGACCGGTTTCCAAACAGAAGATGCGCGAGGACCTGGGGGGAAGCATCTCATTCGTCGCCCTGGACCACGCCCTGGGTGAGCTATGGGCGAGGCTGCGTATCACTCGCGTGGACTACAAGCCGGAGGAAGGCGCGTTCTGGGACGTGCTCTATCGCTGGGCTCCGGATGCGGTGCGCGAAGGGATGGGCCTCTCGGTGGCAGAGGCGCTGTCGGCGCTGCTTTCCAAGTATCTGGATTGCGTGATCGCCGCCGACCAGCAGGAAGTGGAGTCGTTCTTCGGCAACTTCGTCCCGCGCTCGCGTGTTCGGGAAGCCATCAACGCCCTGCAGGCGGCTCGTGAGCTGGATTTTATCCGCGTCGGCCACCGCTCCCTGATCCAGATCGCCCAGCCGAAGGCTCCCACAAACCGTCTAGGGACGGGCGCCCCCGCCCGTCCGGGCCGGGCGTCATCCTGACTTACTATTTCAACCCTGGCACGTCTATCCACAGGCCACCTGGCTCGGGAAGGTAGCTTTATGCGTTCTTGTGCTCTTTTGACGGTTCTCCTGGTCCTTTGCGCGGCGTCGTTTGCTCAAACCTCCGCTTCGTCCTCCATTGCAACACCCGATCTGGAGCACTTCAGCATCGATCAGTTGGACAAGTCTCTCGACCCCTGCTCCGACTTTTTTGAGTACACCTGCCGCAAGTGGATCAAGGCCAATCCCATTCCGCCGGACCAGGCTAGCTGGGGCACGTTCAATGAGCTGGCACTGTGGAACATTGCCGCCGTGCACAACACCCTGGAAGAGGCCCGCCAGCCTTCGCCGGACCGGGCGCGCGTGCAACAGAAGGTGGGCGACTATTACGCGTCCTGCATGGACGAAGACGCCATCAACAAGGCCGGCATCACGCCCCTGCAGCCCGAGCTCGACCGCATTGCGCGCATGAAGGACAAGTCCGAGCTGCCGGAAGTTCTGGCATCGATCCATCAGGTCATCCGCCCCGCCAATCTGAATTTCATCGACGCCGCCTACCAGGGAGTGGTATTCGGAATTTATTCCCAGCCCGGACTCGACGACGCCAGCATTACCCTCGCCATACTCGATCAATCCGGCATGGCTCTGCCCGGCCGCGAGTTCTATCTGAACGACGACGCCAAATCAAAAGAGATTCGCGAGAAGTACGTGAAGCACGTGGCCCGCATGCTGGAGCTAAGTGGCGAACCGCAAGCCCAGGCTGCGGCCGATGCTCAAACCGTGCTGGCCATGGAAACCGAACTGGCCAAAGCCGCCATGGATATCGTGGCCCGGCGCGATCCCAAGAACCTGAACAACAAAATGTCTCTGCAGCAGCTCCAGGCCATGATGCCCTCCTTCGACTGGAAGCGGTATTTTGCCGCCACCCAGGCGCCGGCTTCGCCGCAGTACCTGGTCACCGCACCCACTTTCTTTCGTGGCATGGAGGCCCTGATCAAGTCACATTCCATCGAGCAGTGGCGCGCCTATCTGCGCTGGTCGATTCTCGACTCCCTGGCCTCTTCGCTCAGCGAGCCTTTCGTCGAAGAAGACTTTAACTTCTCCGGACGCACGCTGGCCGGCACCCAGAAGCTTCAGCCGCGCTGGCGGCGCTGTTCCATCTATGCCGATACCGACCTGGGCGAAGCTGTGGGGCAGGCTTACGTTGCCAAATACTTCCCGCCGGAAAACAAACAGCGCATGTTGCAGATGGTGAAAGCCATCGAGGTCGCGCTTGACCAGGACATTGACGCCGCCACCTGGATGTCGGACCCAACCAAGAAGGCGGCCCACGCCAAACTTGCGGCACAGGTGGACAAGATCGGATACCCGGATCACTGGCGCGACTATTCCTCAGTTGAAATCAGGCGCGACGATTTCCTGGGCAACGTCCAGCGAGCGTCGGCGTTCGAGATCAAGCGCCGCATGGCCCAGTTCGGCCAGCCCACCGACCGGACGGAGTGGGGCATGACACCACCAACCGTCAACGCCTACGAAGATGCCCAGCACAACACCATTAACTTTCCCGCCGGCATCCTGCAGCCCCCATTCTTCGACGCCCGGGCCAGCGATGCGATAAATTTCGGCGCGATTGGAGCTGTGATCGGACACGAAATCATTCACGGCTATGACGATCAGGGGCGCAAATTCGATGCCGAAGGAAACCTGAAAGACTGGTGGACCTCTGCCGACGCCGCCAACTATGACCAGCGCGACAAATGCATCACCGACGAATATACCCAGGATGTGCCTGAGGCAGGCGTGAAGCAGAACGGCAAGCTTTCTGCGGGAGAAGATACGGCCGATAACGGTGGCGTCCACATCGCTCTGGCCGGCCTGCAGAATACACTGAAAGCCGAGGGCAAGAGTCTTGATCAGCAGTCCGCTACCGGTGCCACCGAGCTGCAGAATTTCTTCCTGTCCTGGGGGAATGTGTGGTGCGGGGACAATCGTCCTGAGTCGGCCCGTACCGCGGTGATGACGCAGGGGCACTCGCTCAACCGTTACCGGGTAAACAACGTAGTTGGCAACATGCCGGAGTTCGCGTACGCTTTCGGCTGCCGTGCGGGACAACCCATGGTGCACGCTAACGCTTGCCGGGTTTGGTGATGTGGGCACGCTCGTGCCGGACGCCGATATCGGGCCCGACGCTTGATAATAGCCCGGCGTTATAGCGCCGGGGTCGCGGGGTGAAGACGGCCGTCCTGTAAGGACGGCTGAAATGGTTCCAGAACGTCGGAGGTCCATTTCAGGCGTGCGTACGGCACGCGCATCGTTTCACCCGCCGCCCACCCGCCACTGAAGTGGCGGGCTACTGTCAATGGTCCCGCCGGGACCTTAGCCTTGACGGGGAGCACCTAAGGGTGAAGACGCCCGCCTTGTAAGGACGGCTGAAATGGTTCCACAAACCTCGGAGGTCCGTCTCAGGCGCGCCTAGGGCACGCGCATCGTTTCACCCGCCGCCCACCGCCACTGAAGTGGCGGGCTACTGTCAATGGTCCCTCCGGGACCGGTGGATCGGTGTCGCAGGAACGTCTCAGGAAAAAGAAACGCTCTCCCTACCGTGTACAATTGCTCCCTTCCGGGATGACCGCTACTTCTACACGCAAACTCATCATCGCCATTGACGGCCCCGCCGGTGCAGGCAAGAGCACCATTGCCTCCCGCCTCGCCCGCAAGCTGGGCTACGTGAACCTTGAGAGCGGCGCCATGTACCGGGCGCTGGCGCTCAAAGCCATCGAGTGGGATATCTCTTTCGACGATGAGCCCACGCTGGTCAACCTGGCGCACAATTCCCGCATTCAGATCGAGCCCACGATGGGCGGTAACCGGGTTCTGCTCGACGGCCGCGACGTGAGCCAGCGAGTGCGCGAACCCGACGTGACCGAGGCGGCTTCGCGAGTCTCCGTGCATCCCGGAGTGCGGCAGTGGATGGTTGCCCGCCAGCAGGAGATGGGAGCGGGCGGCGGCGTGGTCATGGAAGGCCGCGACATCGGCACCAAAGTTTTTCCCGACGCCGACGTGAAAGTGTTTCTCGATGCCGACCCGGTGGTGCGCGAACAGCGCCGCATGCAGCAACAAAATGCCCGGGGAGCCGCTGCCCAGGCCATGGCTGCGGAACTCCGCGAACGCGACCGCCGGGACCGCACCCGCGCCACTTCTCCACTGGTCCCAGCCAGGGACGCCCTCATGCTGGATTCGACCAAGCTATCCGAGGACGAGGTCTTCGAGCGAGTCGAGGAACTGGTGCGACAGAAGATGGCGGCGGACGGAACGCAGGGGTAGGGGATCCGAGCTCTGTAGCTTACGCCGGAATGTGCAGCCGCCAGGCGACGTAGCTTGCCGATTCGCGCAACACCGCCAAAGCACGCTGCGGGAGCGAGTGCGGGCGCGAGTCGGGGCGCGGCGCCACGTACACCTGCACTCCTTCATGCTCCAGCAGTTTGCGGATACGAAACACGTGGTAGGCGTCGCTGACTGCTACGCAGCTGTGCATCCGGTTGGCGCCCATGATTACAGCGACCCGTTCAGCAGAGGACGCCGTGTCGGAGCCCTGAGTCTCTGCGATCAAGCTGGCCTCGGGGATGCCATGGTGCATCAGGTAGTCGTGTCCGACTCCACCCTCGCTGAAACTGGGATCTGCGGCGGCGCCTCCAGTCGTGATGACCACCGGCGCCACCCCGCGCTGGAACAGCTCATAGGCGTGGTCCAGGCGGGCCCGGTACACGGGAGATGGGCGTCCGGCATATTCGGCCGCGCCGAAGACCACGATGGCGTCAGCTGGATGGATTTGCTCCAATCCAGCTTCACGCACGATCTGAACGCTGCTGATGACCAGAAAGACCGCGACTGCCGCCGCAGCCCCGGCTACCGCCCACACGGGCCAGGGGCTTTGCCGACGCCGGTCTGCTGGCTGGTTCATCCTTGCGCGAAGAACTCAGAGATCTCCTGAGCGGGGATGGCGCCCTCTCGCATGATGCGCCAGCGGGCTTCTTCGTCAGTGAGGTCGACGATGGTCGAAGCCACTTCACGGGGCGAAGTGCCGCCGTCGACGATGATCGCGATGCGGCCCTGCAGTTGATCGCGGACCGCCAGCGCGGTGGTGCACTCCGATTCGCCACTCAAATTAGCGGAAGTGGCAGTGATCGGAATCTGCGCCGCCTGCACCACGGCCAGCGGAATCGGAGCTTTCGGGATCCGCAGAGCGACGTTGCCCGTGTTGGCGGTTACTTTCAGGGGAAGGCGTGAAGATGCTTTCACGATAATGGTCAGCGGACCCGGCCAGAAGCGCCGCGCCAGGGCGTAGAACTCTTCCGGCAGCGGCTGGGCCAGTTGCTCCGCTTGGTCCACGTCGGCGATCAGCAGGGACAGCGGTTTGTGCCGGGAGCGTGACTTGATGTCGTAGACGCGGTCCACGGCGCGCAGATTAAAGGGATCGGCCGCGAGGCCGTAAAAAGTATCGGTGGGCATGCCCAATACTTCGCCCGCGCGAATCTGGTCCGCCGCATACCGAATGAGTGACGCTTCCGGGTTATCGCAATTAATCTTGACGATTTCTACGCGCACCGCAATTCCTTCCAGCGCTGAAGTCTTAAAATCGCGAAAGCTAACATAACATGGGAAAGCGTCTAAAGCCGAGAGGAACGGGGTGGTAGCGGAGTTTCACCTGGAGTTGGCTTTTCTTTGCGGCCTTTGCGGTTGTCTTCGCGATCTCTGCGGTTAGAAGCTCTAAAGCCCTCTTGAGCACCAGAACGGGTATCATTCTCGTCGACGGGCGAAACATGAAGGCAGCCACCACAGACCAGCGCCTACGCCGTGTCGAGGGGCGTCACAACACGCTGGTCAAGGAACTACGCCGGGCCTTTGCCAGCGGCGAACCTACTCCCGGCGGCTATTGCGCCATAGAGGGTCTGCGCATCCTGGAAGAAGCCATACGCAGCGGCCTGCGGTTCCGGGCGGTCTTTTTCAGCGAGACCGGCGCAGCCAAGGCAGAACGCCTGCTGTCCCAACTCGGCGCTCAGGTCGAGACGCTGCTGCTGCCCGACAAGCTGTTTGCCAGCGTTGTCCCCAGCGAGACGCCGCAGGGAGTGGCTGCGCTGGCGCGCTGGAAGGAATTTTCTCTGGAAGACGTACTGGCCAAGGCCCAAGCTGGACCCCTGCTGGCGATCGCCGGAGTCCAGGACCCCGGAAATCTAGGGACGATCCTGCGTTCCGCGGAGGCTTTTGGGGCCGGTGGTGTGGTGCTGGGCGAGGGCACGGTAAGCTCGTTCAATCCCAAGGTTGTACGTGCATCGGCAGGTTCGGTGTTCCGGCTGCCGCTGGTGCGGACAAAACTTTTGGATGCTCTCGGCCGCTCGAAAGCGGTCGGCCTGCGTCTGATCGCCACCGCGTCGCACAAAGGCACGCCGCTGGATCAGGCGAAACTCTCAGGCCCGCTTGCGATTTTTATCGGCAGCGAAGGCGCTGGCGTGCCTCGGTCTCTCATCAAAGAAATGGACGAAGTCGTGGCGATCCGGCAGGCCCCCCAGGTAGAGTCGCTGAACGCGGGCGTGGCGGCGAGCATCGTGTTGTATGAGATCGCGAGGCAAAGGCGTTGAGAATTCTGACCACAGAGGCACAGAGACACAGAGAAAACGAAGACAAAAATCAAGACGAAGAGTTGCTCGCGATTGTCGACAGTCGTCGTCATCAGGAGATTTTCTCGATCAAGTGGTTTTCTCTGTGCCTCTGCGTCTCTGTGGTGAACTAGTGAACTATGGGACTGTTCCCGACCATTCCGAGCGGTGACAACCCCGGCGACCGGACTCGTCCGCTCGCCGACCGCATGCGTCCGCGCACACTCGATGAGTTTGTCGGACAGGAACATCTGGTCGGACCCGGCAAGCCGCTGCGCACCCAGATCGAGCGCGACGATATCGGCTCGCTTATCTTCTGGGGGCCGCCGGGTACGGGCAAGACTACGTTGGCGCAGATCATCGCACGCATGACCAGGGCCGAGTTTGTCGAGTTCTCCGCCGTGCTGACTGGAATCAAGGAAATCAAGCAGGTCATGGCTGACGCCGAGCGCGCCAAACAGTACGGCACGCGGACGATCGTTTTCATCGACGAGATCCACCGCTTTAACAAAGCCCAGCAGGACGCTTTCCTCCCTCATGTGGAGAAAGGCAACATCAGGCTGATTGGCGCTACGACCGAGAACCCCTCCTTCGAAATTATTTCCGCGTTGCTCTCCCGCAGCCGGGTTTACGTGCTCAAGCCGCTCACCGAAGTCCAGATCGTCGAGTTGCTCAGGCGCGCCCTGAATGACGACGGCCGGGGACTGGGAAACATGAAGCTGGAAGCTTCGGACGACATCCTCAAAAAGATCGCAGCATATTCCAGCGGGGATGCGCGCAGCGCCTACAACGTGCTGGAAGTGGCGGCGTCGCTGGCTCGCGGTCGAGTTGACAAGAAAGCAGGCAAGGAAGCGACCGCGGAAATCTCTGATGAACTTGTCCAGGACGCACTGCAGAAGCGGGTACTGCTGTACGACAAGACCGGAGAAGAGCACTACAATCTTATCTCCGCGTTACACAAATCGGTGCGCAACAGCGATCCCGACGCCGCGCTTTACTGGCTGGGACGCATGCTCGAAGCCGGCGAAGATCCGCTCTACATTGCGCGCCGCGTGGTGCGCATGGCAGTAGAAGACATCGGTTTGGCCGATCCAAACGCCCTTGCCCAGTGCATGGCCGCCCGCGACGCGGTGGCCTTTCTTGGCATGCCGGAAGGCAATCTGGCCTTGGCACAGGCTGTGGTGTATCTGTCCGCCGCGCCGAAGTCCAATGCCCTCTACACCGCTTACAGCGAGGTTCAGGGCGACGTGGAACGCACCGCGGCCGACGTCGTTCCGCTGCACCTGCGCAACGCGCCCACCGGACTGATGAAAGGCCTGGGATACGGCCAGGGCTACCAGTATGCCCACGATCTGGAAGAAAAAGTGGCTGACATGCAGTGTCTGCCCGACAACCTGAGTGGCCGTGTCTACTACCAGCCCACTGGCGAAGGCGTTGAAAAACGGATTCGGGAGCGACTTGACGAGATCAAACGGCGGCGCTCCCTGGCAGGCAAAGGCGCTACCGCAACGCCGAAAACAGAATCCGGCAGCTAGGGCCGGGCATCTCATGAGCAGCAGTTTTTTTCCTCTGAGACTAGCGCGGGAGACCGTACCCATGGCTACCAGTCCGAGAACCGTGACCTCCGACCCCGTTTCTGTCCGTCCGATACAGCTTGAGCAAGTCGAGCATTTGCTCAAGTTGCAGAAATGGGCTCAAAAAATCACTTCGATCCTCGATCTCGATGTCTTAATCGATCAGGTGGTCAATGACGTGGCCTGCGATTTCGGGTGCGTTGAGGCCAACCTCTATCTGCACGACCCGGAGCATGGCGAACTGGAAGCGGCGGCTGTGCATGGCTGCACGGTTCACGGCAAGGGCTCTCGGTTGAAGGTGGGCAAGGAAGGCATTGTGGGTTACGTAGCGGCAACCCGGCAAATGCGTTATGCGCCGGATGTGCGTAAGGATCCGTATTACATTGCCTGCGAAGAATCCACACTTTCCGAGGTGGCTATTCCACTGGTCGTGGATGCGCAACTGGTAGGAGTGTTTACAGCTTCCCACCATGAACTGGACGCCTTTCCGCGTGAGCAGCTGCGAATGCTGCAGGGATTGTGTGAGCACCTGGCGGTAGCTGTGCACAATGCGCGGCGCTTCCAGCACGAACGGTTTGAGCGGGAGAAGATGAGCCTGGAGGCACGCGAGGCGCGCGCCATCCAGCAGGCTCTGTTGCCCAAGAGTTCGCCCTACATTCCCGGCTTCGCCATCTCCGGGTTGTCCATCCCCGCGGGTGCTGTGGGCGGCGACTGGTACGACTTCATTTCCTTCGACGACGGCTGCTGGGGACTGGTGCTGGCCGATGTTTCGGGGAAGGGCACAGCCGCCGCGCTGCTGATGTCCGCTACCCGCGGCATGCTGCGCTCCCTAGCACAGACGTGCACCGGCCCGGGAGAGGTATTGACCCGCCTGAATCGATTGCTGGTGGAGGATTTTCCTTCGGGCAAATTTGTCACCATGCTGCTCGCGGTTCTCGATCCATCCGCCCGGGTTTTGACCTTTGCCAGCGCCGGCCACCTGCGGCCGCTGCTGGTGGACGAGCAGGGCGCACGCTTCCTGGACAGCGAACGCGGCATGCCGTTGGGATTGGGACTGGGAGAATTTTCCGAGAGACAGGTGAACCTGTCCGAAGGCTCGCGCCTGGTGTTCTACAGCGACGGCATCACCGAAGCCACCGGGATTACGGACGAAGAGTACGGTGCGGAACGAATGCGCGACCATGTGTTGCAGCCCGACTCCTCGGCGGAGAGCATCCTGGCCGACGTGCGAGCCTTCGCCAATGGCGAGGGCCTGCATGATGATGCCACGGTAATTTTCGTGAAGGCGTAAGCCTTCTCCTTAGCACAAAACACGTAGGGGCGAGTGTCCCCACCCGCCCGGCGGAGCAAAGCTCCGCAGTCAGAGCCAGTTGCTGGGCGAAAACTGTGAGTCTGGCAGATACTGGAAACTGGCGAACTGCGTTCGCCCGCCCGGACGAGGCGTCCGGACCTACGGCGGTTTTTTCAAGCCCCGCTATCTGAACCGCGCCCGGTGCTCTTTCAGAATGCACCGATCCATGACCACGAAGATGCCGGCCTGCCGCGCCTTTTGCGCGGCCGCTTCGTGCACGATCCCTTCCTGCATCCAGATCGCCGGAATCTTCAGGCGGATGGCCTGATCGACCACCTCTTCCACAAACTCCGGCCGGCGGAAGATGTTGACGATGTCGATCTTCTCCGGAACGTCCAGCAGTGATGGGTACGATTTCTCGCCCAGCGAACCGCGGATATTAGGGTTCACTGGGATGATGCGATAGCCGTTGGTCTGCATATAGGCGGAAACCCCGTGGCTGGGGCGTAGCGGGCTATTGGACAGTCCCACTACCGCGATGGTTCGGGAGCGCTGCAGCAGATCTGCAATGGGGTCTGGATTCGGCCGCGAAGCCATGAAGGGATTGTATTGTGCCGGTCACCGGGAAAGCCAGCCCCCGCCCAGAACCACGTGGGGACAGCCGCGGCGCCTGTCCCAGGTGGTCCGAGGCGAAGGAAATCAACGCTTGCTGCTGGTCTCCATCTTTTGCTTGAACATTTTGGTGGCGAGCTTGCGGACCGTGTCTGAAACTTCCTTGTTGTTGGAAAGGTTGCGCAGGTCGCCGACGAGGATGTTCTTCATGAGCCCAAGCGCAAGGTCGAGCGGTGTGCGGGGATTAAAGACCAGCGCGCGCACGATGGCATAATTTTTCGCAAACCGCCGCTTCATGGGGATGCCGCGGAGCACGGCTTCCAGCACATTTTTCTGGCCGGCAAATTTCTCCACTTCACCGTCACTCACTTTAGGGGATTCCAGCACCGCCAATGCCACGATCTTGGTGCCATCGCGGATGAGGAGGGACCGTTCTTCCTTGGTGCCTTTCATAGCCAACTGAATGCGGCCCTTGATATCTAGCTTGGCGATCTTCTGCAGGGCGCTGCCCCGTTCCTCTGCCGGAGCCAGGCTGGTCTTTTTGCTCGGCGCCTTCTTGACCGCGGCCCCTGCCCCGGTTGATGTCGCCGTCGGCTGCACCAGCGGTTCTTCGGCTCCGGGCAGCATGTCTTCGTAATTGCCCCCGATGGGTTGGAATGGGCTGGCAGCCTCGGCGGTAATCTCCTCAGCGTGCGCGGAAATATAGGCGAGAACACCCTCGTCAAGGACTTCGTCTGTTTCCGGTGCGCTGCTTGCAGCGGACGAGTGGAAGACATCCTCCGATCGAGTCTTTTCCTCCTCGGGGACAGCGCGGTCCGAGGTAGTCTCTGCTGCGGGAGACGGTGCCGCCTCTTTTTTCGAGGCGCCGGGCTTCTGTGCACTAGCCTCCGACTCCGACGTGCTCGCTTCCTGCGCAACCGGTTCCGGCACGGCTGGCTCGGCGGATGCCGGCTCGATTAGGTTTCTAATCATCTCGCCCTGAATTCCAGTCAGGTTGGGATTGGACAGGAGCGCATGCAGAATCGTAGGCAAGCGCTTGATCCGTTCGCTCTTCAGCATGACCTCGACCTGTTCACGGCCCGCACTCGGAGCCAACTCCAGCAGCGATTCCGTGGACAAGGACGGATTCGCCAAAAGGGCCGGCAACAACACCGGCCGCAGATTCTTGGGAGAAATCAGGTATTCGAGAACTTCTTTCGGCGTGCCGGGATTGCCGGCGGCCGCCCGGGATGACTCTTCGTCCCACCCAGCGAGCGTAAGCTGCGCCTGCTGGCCAAAAATCTTGTTGTGGACAGCCAGATACACCAGGATTTCGATCATTTCCGGGGCGGGAACGGACAACGACCCCTTGGAAGCCGACTGCATCAGGTTGGACGGCACGGCCGACGCGCGAATCAGATCGATCATGCGGGACATAGTTTCGAACTCCTGGTTGTGATAGCTCTCTCTGATCAAAGACTGCTGCCGTTAGTCAATAGTCGATAGTCGTTAAAAACCACTTCGTCCCAGATTTGCCCTTGCCAGCGACTCTTTCCAACGACCAATGACTAACGACCAATGACTAACGACGAATGACTAACGACCAAAGACCAAAGACCAACGACTAGCTATTCTTCTCTCCCCGCCGCATGCGCAAATAGGCGCGGATGAACGGATCGAGGTCACCATCGAGCACACGGTCCACGTCCCCGACTTCCGCTTTCGTGCGGTGGTCCTTAATAAGACGATACGGCTGCAGGACGTACGAACGAATCTGTGAACCGAAATCAATGTCGAGCTTGGAGTCTTCGATCTTTTTGGTGGCGGCCCGCTGTTTTTCCAGTTCGTATTCGTAGAGCTTGGAGCGCAGCATGCTCATGGCCCGCTCCCGGTTCTTGTGCTGCGAACGCTCGTTCTGACAACTGGCCACGAGGCCTGTTGGAATGTGGGTCATACGCACGGCAGAGTCGGTGGTGTTCACGTGCTGTCCGCCCTTGCCGCCCGAGCGGTAGGTATCCACGCGGAGGTCTTCCGGCCTGATCACGATTTCAATGCTGTCGTCAATTTCCGGCGAGACGTAAACGCTGGCAAACGAAGTGTGGCGGCGCTTGGCCTGGTCGAAGGGTGAAATGCGCACCAGGCGATGGACACCGATTTCGCTGGTCAGCAGGCCGAAGGCATATTCTCCATTGACCGCAAAGGTGGCCGATTTGAGCCCCGCTTCTTCGCCGGGTTGGTAGTCGTACAGAATGGTTTCAAAGCCGCGACGCTCGGCCCAGCGCAGATACATACGCAACAGCATGTCGGCCCAGTCCTGCGACTCGGTGCCGCCGGCTCCGGGGTGGATGGTCACGATCGCGTTGCGGGCATCGTTTTCGCCGGAGAGCAGGCTTTCGGTCTCAAGGCGATCTACCAGGCTTTGCAGCGCATCAATCTCGCGCCGCAGATCGGCTTCCACATTCTCGCCTTCGCGGCCCAGGTCGAAGTAGGCGGAGATGTCCTCGCCCCGGCGCACCAGATCGGCTTCCGTGGCCAGCACATTTTCCAGGCGCTTTTTCTGGCGCATGACCTGTTGAGACTTTTGTGGGTTCGACCACAGGCTTGGGTCAGCAGCCTGCTTGTCGACTTCGGCTAGCTGTTCGCGGAGTTTGCCGGCGTCAAAGGTACTCCCGGAGATCACGAACCTTGTCCTTCAGGGACGAATATTCTTGTTCCAACTCATCCAGCATGATTATGGTTCTGTCCTGGGGCGGTAAAGAAAATGTAGAAGTAATCCCGCCAGAGAAATTATCGCACATAGATAAGCGAACCAGTCTCCGTGACGGGTGTAGAACGTGGTTACGGTGGTGAGGGCGTAGGGAGCGTCGAGCGCGGCCCGGATCTTTCGCGGAATGGTGGACACAACCCGCCCGTAGGGATCAATCGTGGCGGTGACGCCAGTGTTGGTATCGCGGAGCAGCCAGCGGCTATTCTCCACCGCGCGCATGCGGGCCTGTTTGAGGTGCTGGGCGTAGGCGCCACTGTCACCATACCATCCGTCGTTGGAGACGTTCACCAGGACCTCGGCCCCATTCGCCGCCAGCTGCCGGATCTCATCCGAAAAAATCGATTCATAGCAGATGAACACACCGAGCTTGCTGTCACCGGCCTGAAGCGGGGCGCGTGAATTCCCCGCCGAAAAATCGCCGACTTCCTTGGTCAGTCCTCCAGCAAAGCCGAACACCCGCTTGAAGGGAACGTACTCGCCAAACGGAACCAGGTGCATCTTGTCATAGCGAGCGACCCACTCACCGCCCGGACTGACCAGGCTGGCGGAGTTGTAGAGCTGGGTAGCACGTTCCGGCGTCTCCCCCGCATTGCGAACGCCCAGGCTGCCGACCAGCACCCAGGTTTGTGCCTCGCGGGCAATATTGCTGACAGCTTCGCGAAAGACCGGATCGGTGGTGTAAAAGGGCGCCGGCGATTCCGGCCAGACGATCAGGTCAGGGTGTGAGGGCGCGGCTGAAACGATCGAACCGGACTTGTCCTGAACTCCGGCGCTGGAGGCGGGATTATTCAGGCTCACGCGAGTCAAGTCCCGCAGCGTGCCCTCGAAATATTCTTTGGTCCAGTCGCCCCCCTGCAAAATCGGGACGTTTTCCTGTACCAGCCGGGCGCTCTGGGTGGCGGGCAGAGGGCCTGGAACGATCCATCTTCCTCCTTGCAGCACCGCCACGGCGACCATGGTTGCAAGCAGGAGCGGCCGGCGCTGGTTGTGCTGGCCTTTCTCTCCTCGAATCACGAAAGCCGCAGCCAGCGCAGTATTCACCACCATGATCTCAAAAGACAGGCCATACACGCCGGTCACTGTGGAAATGCGGGCAAGCGCGATATTGTCCACCTGCGAGATACCCAGCAAGTCCCAGGGAAACCCGGTGATGCGAGTGCGCGCCAGCTCCACCGCAACCCAGACAAAGGGAGCCAGCAGAAGAACCCGGCGAGTGAAGGAGTTCGGTCCCGGGATCTCGCTACGGCCCGCTTGCGAAGGATAGCCGCGGGAAGCATTCGCCAGCAGGCCAATTAACAATCCGAAGAAGCCGTGATAGAGCGCAAGGTAGAGACAGAAGAGAAGCAGCAGCCCGAGCGCGGCCACGGTACCGACACCGCCATACTGACGCATGGTGTTGTAGATCCAGTAGCAGGTTCCGGCGTACCAGAGAATGCCGCAGCAGTAGGCGAGAAGAAAAGCCTGAGCTGGGCGGGCGGGCAGCAGCCTGACGCCGGCGCGAAGCTGCAGGGTGTCTGGTTCTCTCGCTCGCAACAAAGCAACCAGCAGCGGAGCGATGGCGGCCCAGCCAAGAAAGTACAGATCGGGCAAAGGGAAAACTACAATCTGCAAACCGGCCGAGAGCAGCACCAGCATCCAGGCGCTCTTGTGCATTCGCCATGCGTGCATTCGAAACACCCGGCAAGCATAACAAAATGCAAACACTGGTTAACTCCCCTCCGCGATCTCCGGGGAGGTTCTTTGCGACCTTTGCGGTTAAAATCTTTAAGAAGCTGGCGTCACCAGAAAATTGAAGGTCAGGCAAACTGCGGCTTACGTCCAACCGATTACCCAAATCTGTTTTCCGGCTGGTCCGTTCCCCTGCCATGGGCTAACATGACTGGCTCGCGTGGGGTACCGCCTCGGGGATACTATTCATCTGCTACAGTTATTCCACCTTGGGAGTATTGGGTTTTGCAACTGCTCTGGCCCTGGGCATCGCCCACCATGGGGAGATTCCTGCGGCCTTTGACGAGTCCAGCCCGATGATCAGCTAGCCCCTTCCGCATGGGATCTCCCCTCCAACCCGCTGGCTCAGCCGCAAGTCGCGTCCGCATTGTAGTTGCGACCTCGGTGATGCTGACTTTCATTTCCTACTGGCGGGCCGCCGCCATCGTGCTCAACGACCTGGGCTCGTCAGCGTTTTATGCCGCCGGTATCGCCGAGCAGGCGGTCGGAAAATCTGCCCCGTGGTTCATCGTGGGGGTGATGCTGTTCTCCTTCGCGGTGCGCGCAGTCTACGTGGAGAGCTGTTCCATGTTCGTGCGCGGCGGCGTCTACCGCGTGGTCAAGGAAGCTCTGGGTGGGACCCTGGCCAAGATCAGCGTTTCCGCCCTGATGTTTGATTACATTCTGACCGGACCCATCTCGGGTGTTTCCGCCGGCCAATACATCGCGGGATTGATCAACGACACCTTCGCCACTGCCGATGCCCACGGCTGGATCCCGCGTGCCATGCACGCCATCTTTCATGGGGTTCCCCACGTAGACGTCAACTGGACGTCGGTACTTTTCGCCGTGGCAGTAACGATGTATTTCTGGTGGCAGAACACCAAGGGCATTCAGGAATCGAGCGAAAAAGCCCTGCGGGTAATGCAGATCACCACTGTCATGGTCATCATCCTGCTGGGCTGGTCCGCCTTCACCCTTCTCAAGCAGGGATTTCAGACCGTCCCGCTGCCCACCGCCGACAACCTGAAGTTCAGCTCGGAAGCTCTGGGCTTCATGAAGCACACTGACCTGGCCCAGGATCTGGCCAGGAAGTTTGGCATTCTCGGCATCCTGATCGCTTTCGGCCATTCCGTGCTGGCCATGAGCGGCGAGGAGTCGCTGGCCCAGGTCAACCGCGAGCTCGCCCACCCCAAACTGAAGAACCTGAAACGCGCCGCTATCATCATCGCGATCTACAGCTTCGTGTTCACCGGGTTCACCGCGCTGCTGTTCGTGATGATCATCCCGGACTCGGTGCGCATACCGGTTTACAAGGACAACCTGATCGCCGGGCTCGCCATGTATCAATACGGCCCGGTGTTGCTGAAGCTGATTTTCCGCGCCTTCGTCGTGGTCGTGGGTTTCCTGATCCTGTCGGGCGCGGTCAATACCGCGATCATCGGCTCCAACGGCGTCCTTAACCGCATTTCGGAAGATGGCATCCTCACCGACTGGTTCCGCCACCCTCATCCGCGATTCGGTACCACTCACCGGATCATCAACCTGGTCGTCTTTCTCCAGCTTTTCACCATCCTGGTGAGCTATGGCGACGTGTACCTCCTGGGCGAGGCTTACGCCTTTGGCGTGATCTGGAGTTTCACGTTTAAGAGCTTGGCGATGCTGGTGCTGCGTTTCAAGTACAAAGGCGAGCGTGGCTGGAAGGTTCCACCCAACATCACCATCGCTGGCTACGAGATTCCGCTCGGCCTGGCTTCTGTGTTCCTGGTGTTGTTTTGCACCGCCATTGTGAATCTTTTCACCAAGTCCGTCGCCACGGTTGCGGGCGTTGCGTTTTCTGCCGGGTTCTTCCTGATTTTCATTACTTCCGAGCGCTTTAACCGGAAGAAGCACGCCCTCGCCGAGCAGCACATGCAGGAACATTTCCAACTGCTGCAAAGGGACACGGTCGAGCGCTCAGCGCTGGGGATTCGCCCCGGCAACGTAATGGTCACGGTTCGCGACTACAACACCTTGAATCACCTGAAATGGGCGCTGGAGCGCATCGACACCAAAGAGCAGGATATTGTGGTCATGTCGGCGCGGGTGAGCCAGTTCGGCACTGCCGCCTACGATCTTTCCACCGAGCAGATCTTCAGCGACTACGAACAACAGCTTTTTACCCGCGCCGTCTCGGTTGCGGAAAGCTTCGGCAAACATGTGTCGCTGCTGGTGGTACCGGCTCGCGATCCCTGGTCGGCCATCGTCCAGACCGCCAACAATCTGGAAGCTTCGGCGGTGGTCTCAGGCCTGTCGAGCAAGATGAGTGCCCAGGAGCAAGCCTTTTACCTGGGCCATGCCTGGGAGGCGATGCCCGAGCCCAAGCGGCAGTTCATCTTTCAAGTCGTCTACCCTGAGTCCCGGGTGGACACCTTCCACATCGGTCCGCACACGCCTTCGCTGAAGACCGAGGATATCCACCTGGTCCACCGCTTGTGGCTGAACATTACGCGCGAGCCCGGGCTGGAGGCGCTGCATCACCACGACATCCTGACCGAAGCACTGACCCGCTTTGCCCGCGAGTACGCCGGGCACGATCGGCAGGATATTCTGCGGGAGTTGCGGAATGCGTCCGGAGTAACGGTGACATCGCGCGTCCTTGGGGACAGCGGCAACTGGTCCGGGCCATCGGTGGTGCATCCCGTGGGACCAACCCTCGGTCCAGTTCAACCCTCCACCGACAAAAACAAACATCAAGACGAAAACGACGAAGGCCCGCCCACCCCGCCAGTAGTAGGCCCATGAGGCAGGATGTGACTGCGGTCCAGGTCAGTGCGCGTAGCACCAGGCCCGACTCAACCAGTTAGGAATAGTCCAAGCCAATTGAAAGGAAGGAACCAATGTCTTCTCCGCAGCTCACACCTGATCAGGCTAAATTTATCCTGGAGACCGCACTGCCCACGCTCAAGAACGAACACCAGATCACCAGGCAGGTAATCGAAGCCATTCCCCTGGACAAGGGCGACTATCGTCCCGATGCCGTTTCCAAAACCGCTCTGGAGCTGGCATGGCACATTGTGGCGGCAGAAAAGCGCTTCCTGGGCGGAATACCCGCGGGCGCGTTTGATTTCAGCCCGATTCACCGGCCCGAGTCGATCACGAACTCCGCGGGCATCGCCGCCTGGTTTGATGAAAGCTTTGCCGCGAATCTGAAGAAGCTGGAAGCGGTCAGCGGCGAGTCCCTGACGAAGATGATCGACTTCCGCGGCATGTTCCAGCTTCCCGCGGCCGCCTTTCTACAGCTTGCGCTGAACCACACCATCCACCACCGCGGACAGCTTTCCATGTACCTGCGGCCCATGGGGGCCAAAGTGCCCTCGATCTACGGCGAGAGCTACGATGCCACGCAAGCGCGGCTGGCGAAAGAAAGCAAAGCCAGCTAGCCAGAGGGACCAAAAAGACCAACCAAGATACGCTGGGTGCCCCACCCTTCGATTTTGAAGGGTGGGATTACACGCTCGCGGCGAAATGATCTTTTCAGCAAGGGAAGGCACGACCTCAGTCGTACCGCCCGAAGCGTCGAGTGGCTTCAGCCACTGCGGTACGCTTCCGGATGAGAGATCGCGGCAAGGACAGCCGACCTCAGGCGCTAAAGCGCGGCGCCGATTGGGGCACGACCGAGGTCGTGCCCTTCCCGCAACCGGGCCCACGACCCGCCTATGCGCGCGAGCGCCGTGCTCGTGCACCGGGATGAATGACTTGTGCTCTCTTCAGTTGGGGGAGGGCACGACTTCAGTCGTGCCGCCCGAAGTCGTTGGCTTCAGCCACTGAGGTACGCTTTCCGGATGAGAGATCGTGGCAATGGCAGCCGACCTCAGGCGCTAAAGCACCGCGTCAGATTGACCGGCATTGCGGCACGACCGAGGTCGTGCCCTTCCCGCCCCTGCCTTCCCGCAATCCGTCGCTCCCGCCCTTCCCGAAATCACGACCGCAATCAGCCAATACAGGCGCAACCCCTGCTCGTACTCCTGAACGGTCATGGGTTCAACCCCAGTACTCCGTACCTTGCTCCCGCACTCAGCGTCTTCTATGATCGAAGGAACAAGGTTCGCATGCCGGAGAAGAATCCTCCCAAGCCGCAAGTCGCGGAAAGCCCTATCGCAGACGTGTTCGAGGGGCGCCATCCCTCGCAGGCCGAAAAGGACTGGGCCGAAAGGGTCCTCCTTCCGACTCTGGAAAAGGCCCCCGAAAAGCCCATCGGCGCTCCTACCGGGACAAATCTCGACCAGCACGGCCACGCCCGCTTCACCACGATTTCGGGCACGCCGGTCCGCCGCTTATACACGCAGGCCGATCTTCCCGAAGACTGGAGCGCGGAAAAGTACCTGGGCTACCCGGGCCAGCCTCCGTTCACTCGCGGCATTCATGCCAGTGGATATCGCGGCAAGCTTTTCACCATGCGCCAGTTTTCCGGCTTCGCCTCGCCGGAGGAAACCAACCAGCGCTACAAGTATTTGCTGGAACACGGTGGCAGCGGCTTGTCAGTCGCATTCGACCTGCCCACGCTCATGGGCTACGACTCCGATCATTCCGCCAGCGAAGGTGAGGTTGGCAAATGCGGCGTCGCCATCGACTCTCTGGAGGACATGGAAATCCTCTTCGACGGCATCGATCTGGAGAAGACCACAGTTTCCATGACCATCAATTCGCCGGCCTCGGTCTTGTGGGCGATGTATCTGGTGGTTGCAGAAAAGCAGGGTGCCGATTGGAAGAAGATTTCCGGCACGCTGCAGAACGACATTCTGAAGGAATACATCGCGCAGAAGGAATACATCTACCCGCCCGCAGCGTCGATGCGCCTGGTGGTGGACACCTTTGAATTCGGTTCCCGTTTCACCCCGAAGTTCAACACCATTTCGATCAGCGGATACCACATCCGCGAAGCCGGCTCGACCGCGCTTCAGGAACTGGCCTTCACGTTGTATGACGGGGTCGAGTACGTGGAATGGGCGCTGAAGCGCGGGTTGGACGTGGACGACTTCGGTCCCCGGCTCAGTTTTTTCTTCAACGCGCACAACGACTTCTTCGAAGAGATCGCCAAATACCGCGCCGCTCGCAAGGTCTGGTATCAGGTGATGAAAGACCGGTTCAAAGCGAAAAACCAGCGCAGTTCGCTGCTTCGCTTCCATACCCAGACCGCAGGCGTCTCGCTCCCGGCCCAGCAACCCATGAACAACATCGCTAGGGTCGCGCTGCAGGCCATGGCCGCGGTCCTGGGTGGAACCCAGTCCCTGCACACTGATTCCTACGACGAAGCGCTGGCGTTGCCTACAGAAGAAGCCGCACGCATCGCGTTGCGCACCCAGCAGATCATCGCCTACGAATCAGGAGTGACACAGACGGTCGATCCGTTAGGCGGGTCTTACTTTCTTGAAACCTTGACGCTGCAAATGGAAAACGGCGCGTTTGATTATTTCTCAAAGCTTGACGCCATGGGTGGCATGGTCAAAGCCATCGAGCGTGGTTACCCGCAAAAAGAAGTCGCCGAAGCCTCCTACCAGTACCAGCGCGCAGCCGAAGCCAAAGAAAAAATCATCGTAGGCGCCAACGAATTCGTGATCGAGGAAGAGCCGCCCCACATTCTGTACATCGATGAAAGCGTTGCCCGACAGCAAAGCGCTAAACTCAAGGCCCTGCGCGCCCGCCGTTCAAACGAGGAAGTACAGCGCCGGCTTGCAGCTCTGAAAAAAGTCGCTGCGCAGGAGCCCAAGTCGCCGGCAAGCGGTGAGATTTCTCCAGCTAATACCATGCCCTATATCGTCGACGCCGTCCGCGCCTACGCCACGGTTGGCGAAATCTGCGACGCCCTCCGCGAAGTCTTCGGCACCTACACCGAAGTCAGCATCACCTAGTTTCGGTTGTGCAGTGATTGTGTGGCGCGGGCGCCTCGCCCGCGTTCCTGTACGGGATAAGATTGTTTGAGGTTGCAAATTGTGACCTCAAACTGGATCGGTACAAACTTGAGGTCGCAAATTGCGACCCCAAAACCAGGTAATATACCTCGCCTAGTTCTATGGCAAAACGCCCTGCACAGCTCGCTGTCCCGGTCGAATCGCGGATACTGATCCTCCGCCACCAGAGGGTCATCCTCGACAGCGACCTCGCCGAACTCTATGGCGTCACCGTCAGGCAGTTGAACCAACAGGTAAAACGTAACCGCGAACGGTTCCCGGCGGATTTCATGTTCCAGCTGACGGCTAAAGAGGATCATATCTTGAGATCACAAATTGTGATCTCAAGCCAGAAACATGGTGGCCGCCGTTACCCGCCCTACGCCTTTACCGAGCACGGCGCCATCATGGCCGCGGCCGTGCTGAACTCGAAGCAAGCCATCGAGATGAGTGTTTTTGTGGTTCGCGCTTTCGTGCGCATGCGGGAAATGCTGGCCAAGAACCGCCAACTCGCCGCTAAGATAAGCGAGCTGGACCGCCGCCTGGAGACCCATGACTCCGCGATTCAGGACTTGATGGAAGCTATCAAGGAACTCATGGTTCCCGAGGAAGCGCCCCGGCGAAAGATTGGATTTCTGTTTCCCCCAAAAGCATAGACGCCGTTAGAATCGAACACTTCGTCCCCCTCCCCGGGCCGCACGCGGGCGAGGGCGCCCGCGCTACACAAGCACAAGCTACTTTCGCCTTTGGCGGTACAGCGTTCCGTCTACCTGCTGCGTCATGGCCTCAATGTCCAGGGGAAGGTCCAGAAACTTTGCCACCGTTGCGGCCACTTCCCTGGGCTCGCGCAGGACAGCGTGATACTGTACCCGGCTCACCTTCACATAGGGCTTGCCATTGAGCCAGGCGTAGACGTCGGAAAGATGGTCCTGGAAGGCCCGAATCACCACGGTGTTGTCCTCGTTGGGGTTGAAATTCCCGCGCCGGCGCAGCATCTCGTCCTGTGACGCCATGACCTCGGGCAGCGGCCGCTGCATGAAGATCACGCGGTACTCGTGTCCCGCAGGAAGCGAAAGCAAGAGCTGGGAGATCACTTTCACCGCCTTGCCCTCGGCTTCGGCGATGCAAGCCGGGTCTTTAGGAAGCTGTTTGATGCGCTCCCACTCCAGATAGCCGCGGGGGTTGTCGACGTCAGCCCGACGCTCGCCGTCAGAGAGGATCGGCACGCCGCCCGCCGCCAGCATCTGCATCATCAGTGAAGTACCCGAGCGCGGGAGGCCGGAAACAATTGTGATCATCCAGTCAATGGTAAACGCTTTCGCTGATTGTGTGGCGCGGACCTGCCCTGAGCGAAGTCGAAGCAGCCCCCGCCCGCGTGCCTTGCGCTTGCCGGAAATTTGCCGAAAGCAGCCATGCTAGACTGGCGCGCGTGCCCACCACTCGCAGACGATTCCTTGGACGGTGCGCAGCCATCGCAGCCGGAGCGTACCTCAGTCCCGCACTAGCCCGAGCGGCCTCCGCTCCCAGCCTTCACTTTCCCTCAGAGCCGAGGCAGCGAATTGCCGTGGCCTCTTACCCGTTCCGTGAATTCATTGCCGGGCCTGAGCACAAGCCGGGCAACCCGGTCATCGAACTCAAGGACTTCGCGGCGCACGTCGTTGAAAAATTCAATGTAAACAAGATCGAACCATGGACCGGACATTTCCCGTCACGTGACGCGAAGTACCTGGAGCAATTCCGGGCGTCGGTGGAAAAGGCAGGAGCCGCGATCGCGAACGTTGCAGTAGACGGCGAGCACAGCCCGTATGCCACGGATCGCTCCGAACGCGAGCAGGCTGTTGCCTTCAGCAAAGAGTGGGTGGATGCTGCCGTCACTCTGGGCTCGTCCAGCATTCGCACCAACCTTCCTGGCGCGAAAAATGTGAAGCCGGATCTCGAGCGCACGGTTGCCAGCCTGCGGCGCGTGATCGAGTACGCGTCGGCGAAGGGTGTGGTCGTCAACCTGGAAAATGACAACCCGGTCAGCGAAGATCCTTTCTTTCTGGTCGAGGTGATCGAGAAGGTCAACAGCCCGTGGCTGCGCGCCCTACCGGATTTCTGCAACACGCTCGCGGCTAAGGATTCTGACTATGCTTACCGCGGCATTGACGCCATGTTTGGCCATGCTTATTGCATCGCGCACGTGAAGTCTTCCGAGACCAACAGTCACGGCATCACTGTGCGTGTAGATATGGCCAAGACATTCGGCCTCATGAGACAGCATGGTTACAAGGGCTACTGTTCCATGGAGTGGGACGATGTGGGCGATCCGTACAAGGGAACGGCTGATTTGATTAACACAACCTTGCAGTATCTTTCCTAGCAGTCCTCGGTCGTCAGCCTTCAGACTCGAATGCCTTCGCTCCAGGTCGCCATCACGACCGAAGACTGACCCTCTGCTATCCTTTTGAATCTGACTGTCGTCCAATATTCGCATGCGCAAGGCTGTCAACCATCTGAAGAAATCTGATCCGGTGCTCTCCGCCATCATTGAGCGAGTCGGGGCGTGCCGCATGGAGTTTGGCCCGCCGGAATTTCACAGCCTGGCGGAAGCAATTGTTTATCAGCAGTTGAATGGAAAAGCTGCGGTGACGATCTTCAAGCGTTTTGCCGCCGTGGCCGGCGATCCGGTCACACCGGAAGCGATCCTCAAGCTCACGGACGCGCAGTTACGTGCGGTGGGATTATCGAAACAAAAGTCCTCCTACTTGAAAGACATGGCCGAGCGCGCCGCCCGCGGAGACCTCGACTTCTCGCGTCTGCCCGAGATGAGCGACGAAGAGGTGATCAAGCACCTGACGCAAGTCAAAGGGGTAGGCGTGTGGACCGCGCACATGTTTCTGATGTTTACGCTGCGGCGTCCGAATGTGTTGCCTACCGGCGATTACGGCATCCAGGCGGCGATCAAGAAGCATTACAGAAAGCGCAAAATGCCCAAACCGGAGCAGATGGAAAAGATTGCAAAGGCCTGGGAACCTTACCGGTCGGTTGCCTGCTGGTATCTGTGGCGGAGTCTGGACATCAAAACCATGTAGGGGAAAGTTTCAGACTAGAGTTTAGATTGCGGACTGCAGATTTGAGATTTCAGGTTTGAGATTTGAAATTTGAGATTTAAAATTTAAAGTTTAAGATTTCAACCTTGCCTGGCAAGCCACATTTCGATCTAAAATCGAGAATCTGAAATCGAGAATCTAAAATCTCCAATCGACAATCTCAAATCGAAAATCTACAATCTGCACTCTAAAATGCTTAATCCAGCGGTAGGGTGTGCTCCTGAGTGCCCTCTGTGGTTAAATGGAAGCGATGGCAGAGCAGAAAATCCGCGTGCTGGTGGCCAAGCCCGGGCTGGACGGGCATGATCGCGGCGCAAAGGTGATAGCTCGCGCATTGCGTGATGCCGGAATGGAAGTGATCTACACGGGATTGCGGCAGACCCCGGAAATGATCGTGAATGCGGCGCTGCAAGAAGATGTCCACGTGATTGGACTTTCCATTCTTTCAGGCGCGCACAATGCCATCGTTCCTCGCGTGATGGAACTGCTCAAGCAGAACAAGATGGACGACGTGCTCATCGTCCTCGGCGGCATCATTCCCAATCAGGATGTGGAGCATCTGAAGAAGTCCGGCGTCGCAGCCATTTTTCAGCCCGGCACGACCATGGACGACATCGTCCAATTCATTCGCGCCAACGTCAAGCCGCGCGGCGTGCCCACGGCCACTTGACATTGATGGCTGAACTCAGCACCTCCCGTTTGAAAGAACTTCTGCAGCGCACCGTCGGCCCAACGCCGTGGTACTGGAAGACTTTTCCTGCGTTAAAATCCGTTTCCGGTCAGCGTTTCACATGGACCCATCACGGCAGCGAGGGGCCGCTGGGTTATCTGGTTACTCTGGGCCTGGAGCAGGAACCCGGCAAACCGCGCCTCGCCCTCAATACATATTGCCGACCGTTTTTTGTGCCGCCGTCGCACCTGGGAATTTGGTGTCCTGAAGGCCGGAGCATTCGCTTCGTGTGTTTTGATCCTGACCAGCTCAAGGCATTCGACCTGGCGGAAATTGCCGGCTGGTTCAAGCCGTCGAGTGAGCGCATCTATGCCGCCACGGAACCGGTTGCCGATTTTGAAGTCGCGCTCGGCTTAGGCGCGGGCATGCATAACATCGAGGTGCCGTCCGCGCTGCGCGGAGTCGACGAACTGATCATTCCCACCAGCTATCCTGCAAAAAGTTCTGATGACCCTGCATTCGCCCTTTATGTGATCTATCCGCAAGCCGGGCTGGCAGAGGTTCTGCCGCAGAGGTGGTTTACCGCCAGCCAATATCAAGTGGGAAAGCAGTGGATCACGCGGGCAGCCCGAGACCGGGAATCGCACCACATCTTCGGCGAGTGCTTTGGAGCCGGCAGCTTTCTGCTGGAGGAAGATGGATGCCGGCTGGAGCGCTGGATCGAGGAACCAATTTCAGATTGAAGATTGCAGATTTCTGATTGTGAATTCGATCAGCGCCGCGAGCCCACTCCGCGCTGTTCCGCTCATTCCCGGAGTACGAACTTGAATTTGCGCGTGCGGCTTGGCTGTTATACCGTAAACAGTCTCAGCTTCTTTCCCTATGAACGAGCGCGTTGATCCAGGCATGCCTTCGAGTTCCACCGTTCTCGAGTCGCACGTGGACCCCACCTCGGCGCGCTTTGAAGCCAACATGCGCTTCCTGGCCGACCTGGTTTCGCAGGTACGCAACGAGGAGGAGAAAATTCGCGAGGGCGGCGGTCCCAAGGCCATCGAGAGCCAGCACGGCAAGGGACGGTTGACCGCGCGCGAGCGAATTAACCTGCTGGTTGATCCCGGATCGTTTTTCGAACTTGGCGCCTACGCCGCGCACGGCATGTACGAAGAGTGGGGAGGCGCACCTGCCGCCGGAGTGATCACTGGGCTAGGACGCATCCAGACGCGGCTGGTGATGATCATCGCCAACGATGCTACGGTGAAGGCGGGAGCATTTTTCCCCATGACCGCGAAGAAAGTGATTCGCGCCCAGAATATCTCGATTGAAAATCACATCCCGACGGTCTACCTGGTGGACTCGGCGGGAGTGTTCCTGCCCTTGCAGGAAGATGTCTTTCCCGACACCGACGATTTCGGGCGTGTGTTTCGCAACAATGCGGTGATGTCCGCCATGGGCATCTCTCAGGTGGCCGCCATCATGGGGATGTGTGTCGCCGGCGGCGGGTACCTGCCGGTGATGTGCGATCACGTGCTCATGACCGACGGCAGCGGGCTTTTTCTGGCGGGCCCGGCGCTGGTGCAGGCAGCCATCGGGCAAAAGGTTTCCGCTGAAGACCTCGGCGGAGCAGCCATGCACTCCGCCATCAGCGGCACCGTGGATTTCCGCGAGCCCAATGACGAAGCCTGCCTGGCGCGGATTCGCGCCGTTATCGAAAAGTGGGGATACCGGCGGCAGTCTCCCTGGGATCGCAAAAAGCCGCAACCGCCCGCGCTTGCCGCGGAGGAAATTTACGGTATTTATGACGCTTCCCCGGCGAAACCGTACGACATGAAAGAAATCCTCGCCCGCATCGTGGACGGCAGCCGCTTTGACGAGTACAAGCCCGAATATGGCAAGACCGTGATCTGCGGTTACGCTCGGGTTGGGGGCTTTGCGGTCGGTATCGTTGCCAACCAGAAGTTGCACGCGCAGCAAACCGATCATGAGGGTCACAAGAGAATTGAATTTGGCGGCGTGATTTACACGGAGTCCGCGGAGAAGGCGGCGCGCTTCATCATGGATTGCAATCAGAATCTGGTTCCCCTGATTTTCTTCCACGATGTGAATGGCTTCATGGTGGGACGGGACGCAGAGTGGAGCGGCATCATCAAGGCGGGAGCGAAGATGGTGAATGCGGTGTCCAATTCGGTGGTGCCGAAGATAACAGTCATCGTCGGCGGGTCGTTCGGCGCCGGACACTATGCGATGTGCGGTAAAGCCTATGACCCAAGGTTTGTTTACGCCTGGCCGACCGCGCGTTACGCGGTGATGAGCGGCGATGCTGCGGCTGGCACGCTGGTGGAAATCAAGATCAAGCAATTGGAACGCAGCGGCAAGAAGTTGAGCGACGAAGAGCGCAAGGAATTGTTCGAGTCGGTGAAGAAAACCTACGACGAGCAGACCGATCCGCGTTACGGCGCTGCCAGGCTGTGGATCGACAAGATCATCGATCCGGTGGAGACCCGGGACGCGATCACGCTGGCTCTCGAGGCCGCCGCGCTGAATCCGGACGTGCCCGAGTTTAAAGTAGGCGTGCTGCAAACTTAAGGCAACCGCGCCACGCATTTGCACGGATCTTCACGGATTTAGAAACAAATTGGAATTTAGAATAAAGAGTTATCCGTGAGAATCCGTGAAGATCCGTGGCCCGGTTTTTGATGTCAGATCCTACAAAACTCGTTGAGTGCCCGCGCGATGCGTGGCAGGGGTTGCAGGGGCAGATTCCTGCCTACATCAAGACCGACTATCTGAAAGCCTTGATTAGCGCGGGATTCAAGCACATTGATGCGGTTTCGTTTGTCTCGCCTAAAGCCGTGCCGCAGATGGCGGACTCGGAAGAAGTATTGAAAGAACTCGATCCGCCGGATGATGTGGAGGTCATCGGAATTGTCGTGAATGAAAAGGGGGCGCAGCGGGCGATCGCCAGCGAGGCAGTGCGGACGCTGGGTTTCCCCTATTCGGTTTCACCGACTTTCCTGCAGAACAACCAGCATCAGACCCTGGAAGATGCGATCGAGGAACTGGAGAAGGTCAGGAACACGGGCGAACCGGCCGGGCTTGACACCGTGGTTTATATCTCGATGGCGTTCGGCAATCCTTATGGCGATCCCTGGAATGTTGGTGAAGTGATCGACGCGGTGGACCTGCTCGAATCCGAAGGTGTTCGCACCATTTCTCTTGCTGACACGGTGGGGCTGGCTGGGCCGGCGCAGATTCGCGAACTGTTTTCCGCGGTGAATTCAAAGTTCTCTTATCTGGAGATTGGATTGCATTTGCACAGCCGGCCGGAGCAGGCCGTGGAGAAAATATTGGCCGCGTATGACGCCGGGTGCCGCCGATTCGATTCGGCGTTGGGCGGGCTGGGTGGATGTCCGTTCGCCCAGGATGCGCTGGTGGGAAATATTGCGACGGAGAAAGTGATCGAGGTGCTGCAGCAACGGGGAGCGGAGTTGCCCGCGCTGAAGCCGCTGGACGTATTGTTGCGGGTGACGGCGGAGATTGGTGTCCGGTATACGGCGTCCACGGCAGCGGATTGAACGTAGACATGGAATATAAGACCATTCAGCTTGCGATCGATTCCGGCGTCGCCACCATAATCCTCAATCGGCCTGACAAACGGAATGCCATCAGTTTTGCGCTGCTGGGGGAATTGCTGGCGGCGCTCGACGAAGTGGAACGGTCTTCCGCACAGGTGGTGATCCTTACCGGCGCGGGCAAGGCGTTTTGCGCCGGACTCGATCTCGATGAACTGAAGAACCTGCTGGGAAAGACCCACGACGAAAACGTCGAAGACTCGTCGCGCATGGGACGGATCTTCCGGCGCATTTACGATTTCCCCTTGCCGACCATCGCTGCGGTGAACGGGGCTGCGATAGCCGGCGGCACGGGATTTGCGACCATGTGCGATTTCACCCTGGCGGTGCCGGAAGCGAAGTTCGGTTACACCGAAGTGCGCATCGGATTTGTGCCCGCCATCGTTTCCTCCATGCTGGTCTGGCAAGTGGGACACAAGATTGCCCGCGATTTGCTTTTGACCGCACGGCTGTTCGACGCGGCCGAGGCGCATCGCTATGGCCTGGTCAATGAAGTCGTCAGCCCGGACCGCCTGATGCCGCGGGCGCGCGAACTGGCGGCGCAGTTGATGGAAAACAGTCCATCCTCGGTGCGAGCCACCAAGCGCCTGATCAATGGATTCATTGCCGCACAACTTGACCGCCAGATCAACGAAGCCGTGCAAGACAACGCGCGCATCCGCACCACGGCGGACTTCCGTGAAGGCATCTCGGCATTTCTTGAAAAACGGAGACCGCGTTGGAGCGGCCAGTGAGCGCAGCCGGCAACCACAATGGTGTGGTCTGCGAGAGCCGGGTGCGTGTCCGCTACGCGGAGACCGATCAGATGGGCGTGGTCTACCACGCCAACCACTTCATCTGGTTCGAAATCGGACGCGTTGAATTCATGCGCCAATTGGGATTCACCTACCGCGACATGGAGCGAGAGCACGGATGCTTTATCCCAGTGGTGGACGCGCGTTGCCGCTACAAATCGCCCGCGCGCTATGACGACGAGATTATCGTACGCACGCATTTGAAGAATGTCCGCGAATCTGTGATTCACTTCGGATACCAGCTGGTGCGGGCCGACGACGGCGAAGTGCTGGCGGAAGGCGAAACCACGCACATGGTAATCGACGCTCAGATGAAGACAGCGCCCCTGCCGGCTGCATTTCTGAAAGTGTTTCGCGAGGCAGCAGGGAAATAGGAAGTTTTCGCGAACTTGTTCGGCATGGAAGAATGGTTCTCGCAGGATGAAGAAGCGAGTCGCAGCGGCTGAAGCCGGATGGGGTCGGCGGTTTGTGGCACGACTGAAGTCGTGCCCTTCCCAAGGTCGTACGCTTTCCGCGGCCCCGTCTGGTGCGAATGCTCCTGAGCTGCAGAGTCGTGCTCTGTCCAAAATTGTTTATGAAACCAGAAACTAAAAACCGGAAACTCTCGTGAACGCTTTGCACATCAACGGCAGCGATCTGACTCTCGAAGCGGTACGCGAGGTGGCAGTGGAGCGCCGCGCTGTCCTCCTTCTTCCCGAGGCCCGGGAGGCCGTGAACCGGGCGCGCGCCGTGGTGGATGCGCTGGTGGCCGAAAACCGGGTCTCCTACGCGATCACGACCGGCGTGGGTAAGCTGGCGGATGTGCGTATCGCCGGTGACCAGATTCGCGAACTCCAACTCAATTTGGTGCGCTCTCATGCCTCGGGGGTGGGCGAGCCGCTCTCGCTCGCTGAAACCCGGGCCATGATGTTGTTGCGCGCGAATTCGCTTTCCAAGGGCCATTCCGGCGTGCGCGGTGTGGTCATTGACACGATTTGCGAGATGCTGAATCGCGGCGTCACCCCGATGGTGCCTTCGCAAGGCAGCGTGGGGGCGAGCGGCGATCTGGCTCCGCTGGCACACCTGGCGCTGGCGCTGATCGGAGAAGGTGAGTGTCTCGGTTCGAAGGACGACGAGAAGGGCGTTCGGATTCCCGCAGCCGACGCCATGCGGCGCGCGCAGATCAAGCCGCTGGTACTCGAAGCCAAGGAAGCGGTTTCGCTGATTAACGGCACCCAGGGCATGTTGGCGGTTGGAGTCCTGGCGCTGCTGGCGGCAGAGAATCTGGCGGACACTGCGGATGTGATCGGCGCGCTTTCTCTCGACGCGCTTCGAGGAACGGATGTCGCATTCGACGAGCGTATCCATAAGGCACGGCCGCACCCCGGCCAACTCAGGAGTGCCGCTAATTTACGCAAGATGCTCGAAGGCAGCCAGCTGCGCGAATCACATCGTGATTGTGCCCGGGTGCAGGACGCGTATTCCCTGCGCTGCATGCCCCAGGTGCACGGCGCAGTGCGCGACACGCTCGCCCAGTGCCGCGAAGTCATGGAGATCGAAGTCAACTCGGCAGTAGATAATCCGTTGGTATTCGTGAGAACCATCAGGGGCCACGTGGGGACGGACGCCTCGCCCGTCCGGGCGGAGCGAAGCTCCGCAGAAGACGACGCTGACGTGCTTTCAGGCGGGAACTTTCATGGCCAGCCCGTAGCTTTCGCTTTGGATTTCCTGGGCATCGCATTGACCGCGCTGGCAGGTATCTCCGAACGCAGGCTGGAGCGGCTGGTAAACCCGGCTCTGAACGAAGGTCTGCCGCCATTTCTAGCCGCCGGCGCGGGGCTGAATTCCGGATTCATGATGGCGCAGGTTGCCGCCGCATCGCTGGTCAGCGAAAACAAAGTGCTGGCCCATCCCGCTTCGGTCGATTCGATTACGACTTCCGGCAACAAGGAAGATTATGTTTCCATGGGAATGACAGCGGCGCTGAAGCTGAAACGAATTGTGGAGAACGCCCGCAACACGATGGCGATCGAGGCCATGGCTGCGGCCCAGGCGCTGGATTTCCTGGCGCCGCTGAAGACTTCAAAGCGCGGGCAGGCGGCGCATGCGGCCATCCGCTCGGTAAGTGCAATCATGGATAAAGATCGGGTGATGTACCAGGATTTCGCGCGGATCGCGGAGTTGATTGCCAGCGGGAAGGTGGCGGCGGCGTTGCGGTGAGTCTTTGTAGCGCCGGCGTCCCGCCGGCTGTCGTGAGGGCGTATCGCCCTCACTCCTCATTCCTGGAAGTTCCTGCCGAGCTTTGCTCGGCTCGGCGGGTGAGGACACGGGCCCCTACGCGGTTTCGGATGGGCGCCGGCGTCTCGAAACTCCCGCTGAGCTCCGACCCGGCCCCACACAGGCATTGCCCTAGGCTGACTTTGCGGCGCTGCCGTCCAAACCCAGTTTGTCGGCAATCTCCTGCAGGGCAGCAATGCAGAAAGCAATGTGCTCTTCCAGGTCGACACCTAAATCTGTGGCGCCGTTTACGATGTCTTCACGCTTTACGCTACGGGCAAAGGCCTTGTCTTTCATTTTCTTTCGAACTGACTGGGCTTCGACTTCGGCCAGAGACTTTCCTGGCTTCACCAGCGCGCATGCGGTGATGAATCCGGCCAGTTCGTCGCAGGCGAAGAGAGTTTTTTCCATGGGCGAGTCTCGTGACACGCCTGAATATTCCGCGTGCGACAGGATGGCGCGGCGGATTTCGTCCGAATAGCCGCGCTCTTTTAATATTTCGCAACCTTTGTAGGGATGATCGTCGGGGCTGGGGTATTTCTGGTAGTCGAAGTCGTGCAGCAGGCCCACCACGCCCCACAAGTCCTCCTGCTCCGGAGAACCTGGGGAAATTTTTCTGGCATACGCGCGCATGCAGGCTTCGACGGCCAAAGCATGTTTGCGCAAACTTTCCGACTGGGTGAACTCAGTTAGTAACCCCCACGCCTGTTCTCGATCGTTCATGTTTTCTTACCTGTTTTCTCCGGGTTTTCTCCGGCTGGTTTGGGGTTTCGCACAAGGCATTTTGTTTTTAGACCGCAATTTATCTTGACATCCACAGGTGTTGTACCGCAGATTACCCTGCAGGTTGGAACCAGTTCTTTTTGGGTTCCAGGAGAGGCCCCCGCTCTGGCAACTCCCACACCTAGATGGCCACTACCCTTGCACCTGTAGATTCAAGGGAAGTAGTTCGTTGCGATCACTGCCTGCTGGTTCAATTCCGTACTTCCAACGATCTCTGTCGCCGCTGCCGTGCCTCGTTAGACGAGGAAGAGCCGGAAGTCGTCATGGCTCCGCCACCGCCGCAAATGATGCCGGCGAATGGCAACGGCCGCGGACACCTGAACCTGGCAACTTCGATCCGCTCATTGCGTTTGCGCAATGGGCTCAGCCAGCGGCAACTGGCGGCGCGCATGTCGGTTCCCCGGACCTACGTGTCAAAGATCGAAAATGAGAAAGCCACCCCGACCCTTTCCTCACTGGAACGGCTGGCGCGGGCCCTGGAAGTCACCGTTCCCGATCTGCTCTCCGGTGGTGAACGCAACCGCCAGGAGGAAATCGGCGAACTGATGAAGGACCAGTTTATCGCGGAACTGATGCCTTTCGTTTCGCAACTCAACGGCATGCAACTCTCGAGCGTGCTGGCGCAGGTCCGCGATTTGACTTTGCGTCCGCGCCGCAGTGCCTAGGATTTGATCGAGGCACGAGCCTTCATGCTCGGGCCTCGCTTGAACGATTGCGCCGGTCCGCGCATGCGGATCGCTGTCGAAAGATCACAGAGTTTATCCGGGCAACCACCAACTGCATAGCCGGGACCGCAAGGTTCCGGTTTTTTTGTTGTCATCCTGAGCGGAGCAGCGGCTTCGCTTCGCGAAGCAGCCGCGAAGTCGAAGGACCTCTGCATATGAAATCGTGCCGCCTGGCATCCCGATTAAGGTAGAGGTCCTTCGACTCCGTGAATCCTTTCGCGAGCGAAACGATTTACTTCGCTCAGGATGACAGGGGAAGAGCTCAGCATGACAAGGGAATGGAATTGCTCAGGCCGCGAAATCTTCGCTGGGCGGCGGGAGGACGTGCGGAGGCAGGCGATCCGTCACAGCGGCGAGGGCAGCCAGCTTCTCGGCCAGCGGGCGGGTGAGCGATCCGGGCTGATAGCGCCAGCGAAAATTTCCTTCGGAAACGCTGGGCGTGTTGAGGCGGGCCTCGCTTCCTAGTCCCAGCACATCCTGCAGTGGTGCCACCGACAAGCTGGCAACCGATTCCTGCGCCAGCCGGATAAAAGCCCAGTGGATGCCGTCGTCGTTCTTTCCTATGTAGGCGTGAATAGCGCGGCGTTCGTCTTCACTGGTCCCTGAGTTCCACCAGCCCAGCGTGGTGTCATTGTCGTGAGTGCCGGTGTAGACCACACGGTCCGGGGTGAGGCGATGCGGCAAATAAACGTGCGCACCGGGATCGCTAAATCCGAATTGCAGCACTGCCGTGCCGGGAATCTGATGGCGCTCGCGCAGGGCGTGTACTTCGGGCGTGATATGGCCGAGGTCTTCAGCAAAAAAGGGCAGGCCGCCCAGGGCATCACGCAGTTTGTTGAACAACTCGTCTTTCGGTCCGTCCACCCAGCGCCCGTGCACTGCGGTAGGCTCGCTGGCCGGAATTTCCCAGAACTGCTCGAACCCACGAAAGTGATCGAGCCGGATGTAGTCGCAAGTCTGCGTGGCCCAGCGTAGCCGGTGAATCCACCACGCGTAGCCTTGCGCCTTTATGGCGCTCCAGTCATAGAGCGGACTGCCCCAGCGCTGTCCAACAGCACTGAAAGCGTCGGGCGGAACGCCGGCGACCGCCTCGGCTTCAAAATTGTCCTTCCGCAGGCGAAAGAGATCGCGATGGGCCCAGACATCCGCGCTGTCGTGATCGACGAAAATAGCGATATCGCCCACCACGCGGACGGAGCGTTGCGCGCAGTAAAGGCGAAGGGCATGCCACTGTTCGTAAAAAAAGAACTGGATGACGCGGCGGATCGCTATCTCAGGCGCCAGCTCTTTGCGCGTGGCGTCGAGAGCCGCGGGTTCACGGCAGGCCAACGGGCGCGGCCATTCCTTCCAGCATTGCCGGGCCGCACGCTCGCGCAGGACATCGAAAACCACGAAGTCGTCCAGCCACCACCCGTTTTCCTGGCAGAAACGGTCAAAGCGGTTGCGGGCATTGCCGCGGGCACTTTGCAGGAAGGTGCGGGCCGCAGCGACGATCAGCGGCAGCTTGCGCTGGTAGACCGTCTCATAGTCAATGGCACCGGCCTGGCTGGGAAGATCTTCCAGACGCGATGGTTCAATCCATCCACAGTCCGAAAGCCGCTCCAGGCTGATCAGCAGCGGGTTGCCGGCAAAGGCGGAAGTGGAAGAATAAGGAGAGTTCCCGTTGGCCGGCGGGCCCAGCGGCAGCACCTGCCACAAGCCCTGGCGCCCGGCTGCAAGAAAATCTACAAACTCGTAAGCGGCCGGACCGAAGTCGCCAATGCCGCCGCGCGATGGGAGGGAGGTGGGATGCAGCAGGATACCGGTAGCGCGGGGGAATGACATCGGTCTACTACCACCGATGCTACCAGCAAATATGGAACCGGCGAGGCTCTCCCGCTTTACTCTCCCTGTTCCCCGCCCTGCGCCCGGGTCAGGTTTTTCAACTCGTCCTGATTGATCTTGATCTTTCCAGACTTCTCCATCTGGGTGCGCAGATTGGCGACGAAGAGGTTGAACATCTCCATCTGCCTGGCTTGGCGGAGCGAATCACGGAGCTGGTCCTGCTTGGCAGCAAAATCCTGAGGGCTCGGCTCCTGCCGCTCCAGAATCGACAACACGACGCCAGTATTGCCGTTGGTGATGGGACCGCTGATCTCGCCAGGTTTCAGGGTAAACGCCACTGCGGCGCCGCCAGCCATGGAGCCGATGTCGGGGACCTGGCCGTCGGGCTGCACGAGCTCGCTGGTCTTGACGGTTGCGCCAGCCTCCTTGGCCGCCTTTTTGAGGTCGTGCTCAGCCTTGGCGCGGTCTGCGAGCTCCTGGGTTTTCTGGGTGAGAAGCGCGGCCACGCGTTCATTCTGAAATTCGGTTTCCACGCGGCTGCGAATCTCATCGAACGTCGGCGTAGCCGGAGGCTTCACTGCCAACACCTCGAACACCGCATATCCTTGCGGCAGGGCGACCTGTTCAGGCGGAGATTTTTCTGCCTGACCAAAGACAGCGCTCATGAACTCAGCCGAATTGCCAATGCCCGGCAGGTTATCGGTACGGCTGAAAAAGTCGGTGTTGATGACATTCAAGCCCTTCGCTGCGGCTGCCTTTTCGAGTCCGGCGGTACGGGCTTGCCCCAGCAGTCCGTTGACCTGATTTGAAGTAGCCTGAGCCGCTTTCTGCTCGCGGATTGTGCCCTCGATCTGGTCCTTGACTTCGTCCAGCGTCTTGACGTGCGCAGCCTGTTTGTCGTCCACGCGGATTATATGGAAGCCGTAGCTGCTCTGCACCAGTTCGCTGGTGGAGCCTTTGGGCAGCGAGAACGCCGCTTTTTCAAACTCAGGAACGGTGCGGCCGCGGCCGATAAATCCGAGGGAACCACCGTTCTTGCCGCTGCCTGGATCCTCAGAATATTTCTTGGCCAGTTCGGCGAAGTTTCCACCCGCCTTCAGTTGTTTGAGGACGTCTTCCGCCTTCTTACGCGCCTCTTCGACTCCCTTGGGGTCGACTTTGCCGTCGGGGCCGGGAAGCGGGGTTTTGATCAGAATGTGGCTCACGCTGACCTGCTCCGGCACCCGGTAGTCCTCGCGATGCTGATCGTAGTAGGCCTCTAGGTCCTGTGGTGAAACGCTGGTTTCGGCCATGATTTTTGCCGTATCCAGCACCACGTATCGGACCTTGCGTTTTTCCGGGATCGAATTGTTGTAGGTCGCCTTGTTGCGCTCGTAGAAAGCCTTTAATTCGGCTTCGCTGGGATGGATCTGTTTCAACAGATCGTCCTTGCGCAGCACGGCATAGTCGAATTTGACTTTCGAATTCTGCTTTTCGAATTCCTTGCGGACTTCTTCTTCCGGAACCAGGACCCCGCCGGTCGCCAGGTCGCGCAGTTTGTCCAGCAGGATGTCATACTTCACGTTCTGCTCAAATACCGGCACGCTTAGGTCGGCGTTCTGCAGAATCGATTCGTACTGCTGCTGTCCCACGAAATTGCCGCCGGGAAAGAAGGTGGGGGCGTAGCGTCCATGCTGCAGCTCGTCCCGGACTTCCTCGTCCGTGGCCCGCAATCCCAACCGCTCCGCTTCCGCGACCAGGACTTTCCTGCTGATGAGGTTTTGGGCCGCACGCTCGGAAAAATAAGGGAGTAGCATCGCGGCTTGTTCACCCCCGCGTGGGAATTGCTGGCGCAGCATCTGCCGGGCCTCACGCTGCACTTCGAGCGTGGTGACGGGTTCACCGGCCACTTTGGCCACCACACCCTGCCCGGGTCCACCCAGGCCGATGCTGTCGCCGATGCCGCCCGGAACGAGCGTGATCACCATAGCGGCGCAAATGACTAGCAGCATGCCGCCGAGGATTATTTTTTTGGTCGGACCAGGGGTTTGCAAAAATCGAATCATCTCTTTATCACTCCGAAAGTCTTAGGCGGAAACTCAATTATAGCCCGATGGAGCGACGGGCGTCCCCGCCCGTCCTGCACAGACCACCGCTGACCGGCGAGGACGCCCGTCTCTCCATCGAACATTTCCGAGCATCGCTGAAATCAGCCATTGAAACGTATTAATAGAACGTGTTATTAAGCTGGAGCGGGTTCTTCTCGTGTCCAGTTGTGACGTGAAAGCCGAACATCGAATGCGTCATAATGGAGTGCCCTTCAAATAATGATTCAGCAAAGGATTGCTTGATGAACCGAAGCACGCTGTTGTGCGTAGCGCTGCTGTCTTTCTCCGGTCTGATTTTTTCCCAGGAAGCAAAGCCGGGCCATACCCACTCCGAAGCCACACTCTCCCTTCGCGAAGGATGGTCGCTGCAATCATCGGGCAAAGTGGACGAGAAGGGCGAGACGCTCTCAACTCCGGCATTCCAACCTAAAGACTGGTACACGGTGACTGTTGCGACCACAGTGGTCGCGGCGTTGGTCGAGCGCAAAGTCTATCCCGATCCATTTTTCGGGATGGACCTGCGGTCTTTTCCCGGGGTTACGTATCCTATCGGCGCAAACTTTTCCAACATTCCGATGCAGCAGGACAGCCCCTTCATCGTGCCCTGGTGGTATCGCAAGGAATTCGTCCTGCCCGCCAGTTTCAAGGGAAAGAATATCTGGCTGAATTTTGGCGGAATCAACTATCGCGCCAACATCTGGCTGAACGGCAAACAGATCGCCAAGGCTGAAGACACCGCGGGCGCGTGGCGCACATACGAATTCAACATCACCGACACAGCCCTGCCGGGCAAATCGAACGCGCTCGCGGTGCAGGTCTTTTCCCCTACCGACACTGACCTGGCGATCACTTTCGTGGACTGGAACCCCGCGCCGCCCGACAAGAATATGGGCCTGTTTCGTAGCGTGGACATCTCCACCAGCGGTCCGGTGGCGTTGCGCTATCCCACCGTGGTTTCGAAGGTAGATTCGCCGGGAAACGACAGAGCGCACCTCACGGTCAGCGCGCTGCTGAAGAACGCCGCCAACCATCCCGTGAAGGGAACACTGACCGGCCGGATCGAAAAGATCAGTTTTTCTCAGGATGTAGAACTCGCGGCGGGAGAGTCCAGGGATGCGACTTTCATGCCGGAGCAGTTTCCCCAACTTAATATCGACAATCCGCGTTTGTGGTGGCCGGCGCAGATGGGCAAGCCGGAGCTTTACAGACTGAGCCTGGAATTCACCACCGACGGCAAGGTTTCCGAACAGTCAGAAACGAAGTTCGGCATTCGCGAGGTCAAGTCCGAGGTGCTTGCGGCCAACCGGCGGCTGTTTTCCATCAATGGCAAGAACGTCCTGATCCGCGGTGGCGGCTGGTCTCCCGACATGATGCTGCGCGAAAATTCGCAGCGCTTGCGCGACGAGTTCCGCTACGTGCAGGACATGGGACTGAACACCATTCGCCTCGAAGGCAAACTCGAGACCAAGGAATTCTTCGATCTGGCTGACGAGCGCGGAATTCTGGTCCTCGCCGGATGGTGCTGCTGTGATCATTGGGAGCACTGGCCAAACTGGAAGCCGCAGGATTTCGTGGTCGCGGAACAATCGCTGCGCGACCAGATGTACCGGCTCCGCGGGCATCCCAGCCTGGTGGCCTGGATGAATGGGAGCGACAATCCGCCGCCACCCGACGTAGAACAAACGTATCTCAAAGTAGAAAAAGAACTGCTGTGGCCGAATCCGGTGATCTCTTCCGCTACCGCAAAGCTGGCCGGCTACTCCGGCGAAAGCGGCGTGAAGATGACGGGACCGTACGAGTACGTCGCACCCTCGTATTGGCAGACCGACAAAACCGATTCAGCCCGCCAATGTAACCAGGGCGGGTGCGGCGGAGCCTACGGCTTCAACACCGAAACCAGTATGGGGCCCGCCGTTCCTCCCATTGAAAGCATTCGCGCCATGGTGGGCAAAGACCATCTCTGGCCCATGGACGACGTGTGGAACTATCACGCTGGCGGCGGCGCCTTCAAAGACCTGCACGTTTTCAGCGACGCCCTCAATGCCCGCTTCGGACCCGCCACCAGTGCCGAGGATTATGCCGTCAAGTCCCAACTTCAGACTTACGAAGGCGTGCGCGCGATGTATGAGGCCTACAGCCGGAACAAATATGTTTCAACCGGCGTGATCCAGTGGATGCTGAACAACGCCTGGCCATCGATGATCTGGCACCTCTACGACTTCTACCTGCGGCCGGGTGGCGGCTACTTCGGCGCCAAGAAGGCAATGGAATCGCTGCATCCGGTGTACGGCTACGACGACCACTCGATCTGGGTGGTGAGCAGCCAGTACACCGACGCCAAAGGCTTAAAGCTCACGGCCAAGGTTTTCAACCTCGACATGACCGAGAAGAATTCGCAACAGGCCACCCTCGATGCCGCCGCCGACAGCACCAGCAAAGTCATGACTCTGCCCGACATCGACGGTCTCAGCCCAACCTACTTTTTGGTTCTGCGATTGGAAGATTCCGCGGGAAAACTTGTCGGCTCGAATTTCTACTGGCTCTCCACCAAGCCGGAAACGCTGGATTGGGAGAAATCGAACTGGTACACCACCCCGACATCTTCCTACGCTGACTACACCGCGCTCGCCCAACTGCCTAAGGTCCGACTGAACCTGGCACACCACACCGAGCACAAGGGAGAAGATGCGATCACGCACGTCTCGCTGGAAAATCCCAGCAAAAGCCTGGCATTTTTCGTGCGTCTCAAAGTCAGCAAAGGCAAAGGGGGAGAAGAAATTCTGCCCGTCCTGTGGCAGGACAACTATATCTCCCTGCTGCCGGGCGAGAAGCGCGAGGTGACAGCGACCTACAGAACTCAGGAATTGGGAGGAGCACAGCCGGTGGTTGAGGTCAGCGGGTGGAATCTGGAGAATTGAGCGGCTATCTACCGAGTATGAGCTGACTCTCCGCCGGGGGAGTGTTGAATTCCGGTGACCTACTTGAGGTCTTCTACCACCACCGCGTCACCCTGAACGGCCTTCAGGCCGTGAAGAGCCTGCCCTGAGCTTGCGAAGGGATCTCGCGCGGATCGGCACCATCGCTCTGGCGTGCCGCATATCGGCTTCGCGCTAGATCCTTCGGGACTGAAGTCCCTCAGGATGACGTCATGAGTGACCGCTGGAATTCTGGTTACCGGCGGAAATCCTTTCGGGCCGTAATAAATCAAGCCGCGCCTTGCGCGGCCAGGACGGCCGGGGGCGGCCGTCCCCACGTGGTTCGTGCCGATCACGTTGCTCGTGGCGGGTCGGAGCTTCGCAGGCCGCTACGCAGGGAGAAATACACCACCGGTCCCACAGCCAGCGCCACCGGTCCCCAGATCAGGCCGTAGCGGTCGCTGCCCAGCAGGGCGACCGCGCTCATGATCAGGACTGCGACTACCGAGTAGATCAGTCCTGTCCGCCCGCCGGGGATGACGAAGGGACGCGGCATGTCTGGCTTCTTGCCGCGGAGCTGCCAGGCGGCCAGGACGGTCATCACAGTAGTCGCTACGCGCAGCCAGTTGTAGATACTGATGAGTTGGACGAGCGAATGCAGGGCGAGCAGTGCATAAACTACCGACGAAACGATGATCGCGATCCACGGCGTCCCGTAACGCGGATGCTTGCCGCTGAGGACCTGTGGCAGGTAGCCGTCTTCAGCCATGGCGAAGGGCATGCGCGTCGACGCGAGGATGGTGGCGTTGAGCAGGGACACGTATGTGATCATGGCCGCGACTGTAAGCCAGGCGCCGAGCCAGGGGCCTCCGATCAGTTGCGCTGCAGTGGAGAAGTATCCGGTGTGCCAGTCGCTCCAGTTGCCGAGCGCCGCGAGCGACGCAATTGTTGGCAGGAAATAAGCCGCGATCGACATGGGGACGACCAGCGCGAGCGCAATCGGATAAGTGCGCCGCGGGTTGTCTACTTCCTCGGCCACGGTGGAGCATTGCTCGTATCCAGAGTAGAGCCACAAACCCAGCGCCAGCCCGACGCCGAATACGCTGAATGGGGGCTGGTGCGGAGGCACTACCGGGGCGAAAGGATTGTGATGCCACTTGGCCAGTCCGATCACGACCAGAACCAGAACCGGAAGCAAGATGAAAAGCTCGAGCGCGGTGGCGAATTTTCCCACCATCTGGATGCCGCGCACGTTGATGTAGGTGATCACTGCGACCATGGCGAGTGAGACCAGCCAGTGGCGCCATCCGATGAGTTCGGGGAAATAGAAGCGCAGGTAGTCGGCGAACTGCACCGCGTAGACGCTGCCCAGCAGAAATGATGCGGACCAGTTCCACCATCCCGCGAGGAATCCCCAGAGATCGCCGAAGCCGGCGCGCACCCAGCGATAGAAGCCGCCCTCGACAGGCATAGCGGTGGTCAGCTCAGCGGAAACCAGAGAGACCGGAATGCACCAGAAAAATGGAATGATCAGCAGGTAGATCAGTGTCAATCCCGGGCCCGAGGTGGTGACCATGTCCTCAAGTCCGAAGGGGCCGCCAGTGCAATACGAGAACATCACCCAGACGAAATAGAAAAGGCTGGCTTTACGCAGAGCGGACTTTGTTGGGGACTTCGTTGCGGCGGACACGGGGTTGGATTATACGAGGAGAAAGGCGATTGCAGATTGCAGATCTCAGAATTTCAGATTGTTGATTTCAGATTCGAGATTTGCCCCCAGTCTGTCGGCCTTGAGGAAGTTCAATCCGAAATCTGAAATCAGAAATCCGAAATCCTGAGGGGGGCGAGAAACAGAAAAGCCTCCCGATTGGGAGGCTTCTCCGGGGGAGGGCGTCCGGGCCGTCCTGGTCCGTCGTCCTTAATTGGCTATTTCGCCGGCGCCGGCTGATCCTGAGCGGCCGGGGCAGGTGCGCTGGTGGAAGCCAGGGTCTCCAGATCGTTCTTCAGGAGGCTGATTTCCACGCGACCGCCGCTGGTGCGCTTGGTCTTGGCATCATCGGCATTCGCCGACTGCACTGGAGCGTTGCCCATGCCGACCACGTAAATCCGGTAGACCGGAATTTCGTGATTCAGCACCAGGTAACGGACCACCGAGTCTGCCATCTTCTGCGAAGTGGCGATGGCAGCCTGGCCGTGGCCGGAAGAGAAGCCCTGCACTTCGATAATGTAGCCGCGCTGTGATTTCAGCGGCGTAGCCATGTCATCCAGTGCGGACTTGGCGTTCTTGCTGAGCACGCTCTGGCCGGGACGGAAGCGAATCTCGGTCTGGGTGGCAGCCTTGTATTGATCGATGTTGCCGACCACCTGCTCGACTGTGGTCAGGCGGGTGTTGGCCTGGGTCGCGGTCTGCTGCGCCATCTGGGCCTTGTTCCCGGCTTCGATCGCATGCTGGTCGGCTTCGTTCGCCTTGGTCGAGGCCAAACGGATACCTTCCTGGGCGCGCGAGTCCGTGTCCTTGATCATCTTGGTGTTCGAGGACGTCAGCTCATCGAGCTCATTGACGCGGTCACGGATGGGAGCGGTTTGCCGCTGCACATATTTCTTGCGAGCAAACGGATTGATTTTGCCCCAGAAGCCCTCATGGGTATCGGGCTGCAAAGCGGGCTTGCCGCTGGCGCCGGTGGCTGTCGCGGTACTCTGGTCAGCCGAGGTCGCGGCGGGTTGAGTTTGTGTGGTTGAGCCAGTCTGCTGCGCAAACGCGGGAAGTGCCAGCACGACAGCCAGAAGCAGCGCTACAAAAAGACGGTTCTTCATATTTCTACGTCCTCCAAGTGGGGGAGCATCCGGGCTCCGCTCCAACATAAGCCAAAACTATCGGCGTCCTGAGAGCCTGACGCCTGTTCTTGTGTATAACAGGTCAGATGCCAAACCTGCGGAAATCTAAGTCTTTGGCCAGCAATACATTGTAACGCCGCGGCCTTGCCGGCGGCGGCGAAAAATCGCAAAGCAGGGTAATTTTGGCGAAAACTGATATAAAAACTGCGTGTGCGAAACTGCGAAAAAGACCGCAAAAGATTGCAGTAATCGAGTACCCGGCAGCGCATCCAGATACCAGTGGGCGGCCATTCGACGCTGTCTTGTGCGTGCCGGAATTCCCCTTCGAGCCTGGTTTTCTGCCCTTCTTCTGTTGGTATTGCTTGCCTGTACGCGCACGGAAAAGCTTGATCTGGAGCGGCTGAAATTGCCGCCGGGTTTCCATATCGAGGTATTCGCCCATGCGCCACACGCGCGTCAGATGGCTTTCAGCCCAGGTGGCGTGCTGCTGGTGACCGATATGAGCGACGGCACGGTGCTGGCATTCCCCGACCCGAGACATACCGGCCACGCAGAACGAACCGTCACGGTACTGAGCGGCTTGAATGCGCCCCACGGCATCGCATTTCACAACGGCAAGCTTTACGTCACGGAGATCAACGCTGTCCAGCGCTACGACTGGGACGAGTCGCAATTGCGCGCCGGCAATCCTCAGAAACTGGCGGAGCTTCCGGGCAGCGGAGGCGGGCACTCTACCCGGACCATTCTCTTCGCCAACGGCAAGATGTATGTCGCGGTGGGATCGAGTTGCAATGTTTGTGAGGAAGACGACAAGCGCCGTGCAGCGGTGATCGAGTTCAACGAGGACGGCAGCGGGCAACGCATCTTTGCCTCCGGTTTGCGGAATGCGGTCGGGTTAACGCTCAATCCCAAAACCAACACCATTTGGGCGACCGACAATGGCCGCGATTGGCTGGGCGACGATCTTCCCCCCGAGGAAGTGAATGACCTGGGCTCCGCGGGCGGCAACTTCGGCTGGCCGTATTGCTACGGCGATCGCGTTCCGGACGGCTCCGAGAGCGCTAATTACGACTGCTCGAAAACGGTCGCACCAAGAGTGATGATGCAAGCGCACTCGGCGCCATTGGGTTTGCTTTTTTACGATGGCAGTATGTTCCCGCCGGAATATCGCGGAAACCTGTTTGTGACTTTCCACGGCTCCTGGAACCGTAGCGTTCCGACCGGATACAAGGTGGTACGCATAAAGTTCAACGCCAAGGGCGAGCCCGAGGGTCCGCCGGAAGATTTCATTAGCGGCTGGATTCGTCCCGCTGAAACCAGGAAGGGCCTCTGGATGGGAAGGCCGGTGGGGCTTGTGGTTGGACCTGACGGGGTGATGTATGTCAGCGACGACGCAGCGGGAGTGGTGTATCGGGTGACCACGTAGGGGCGGGCGCCCTCGCCCGCCCGGGTCGGGCAAGGCCCGGATGGTTTTCCCGTGGCCGAATCTTAAAACTGGCGAGCTGTGCTCGCCCACCCGGACGGGCGTCCGGGCCTACGCGGTTCGTGGCGATACGCAATGCTTTTCGTACTGCTCGTAAATAAAATTGTCAGTCATGCCCGCGATGTAGTCGCAAACCACTCGAGCCAGAGGTTCTTGCCGGGCTTTTTCCTGATAGTTGTGTGGTAGGGTTTCCGGTTTCGCCGTCCAGAGCTCAAAGAGTTCCCGGATGATGCGCTCGGCATCGTCCTTTTCCGGGTCCAGCGCCGCGCTGAAATAGAGATTCTCATAGAGGAATTGCTTGGTGCCTCGCCTCTCCTCTTCCACCTCGGGACTGAAAGTAGCCAGCCGGTGCGGGCAGCTGCGTACATCATCGACGCTGCGAATGCCGGCAGCCGCGATCTGGTGCTGCAGATTTCTGATCAAGTCGCCAACCATGCGGTCGAGCACTCGCTTCACTGCCTCGTTGAACCTCAGCTTCTCGATGGCATCGGGATATCTCTGCTCAGCCTCGCGGTAAAAGCGGTCGAACACGGGCAGGCCGCTGCGGATCTCGGGAAGCGTAAGCAGGCGAGCTTCGTAGCCGTCGTCAAGATCGGCGGTGTCATAGGCGATCTCATCGGCGAGGTCGATGAGCTGGGCCTCCAGCGGCGGACGTTGATCGAGAAAATATTCTGCCAGCTCCGGAAACTGGTTGGCGGAATAATCGCGGGAATGCTTGATGATTCCTTCGCGCACTTCAAAGGTCAGATTCAGTCCGCGAAAGGCTGCGTAACGCAGCTCAAAATCCTCGACGATCCGCAGCGCATGCAGGTTGTGGTCGAAAAAATATCCATGCTCGCGCATGGCCGTATCCAGCGCCTTTTCGCCGGCGTGACCGAAGGGCGGGTGGCCGACGTCATGGACCAGGGCCAGGGCTTCCACCAGGTCGACATTCAGGCCGAGCTGGGCCGCAATCGTTCGGGCGATCTGCGCCACTTCGATGGTATGGGTCAGGCGATTGCGAAAGTGGTCGGAAAAACGCCGGGTAAAAACCTGGGTCTTGGCCTCCAGACGGCGAAACGCCCGTGAGTGGATGACGCGGTCGCGGTCCCGCTGAAAATCGTTGCGATAGGGATGCTGGGCTTCGGGCAAACGGCGTCCGCGGGACTGCTCCACCCGCACGGCGTAGTCGGCCAGCATGGGGGAAGTTTAGCATTGTGGGCGCGGCGGTTAGCAGTTAGCCCTCAGCTATCAGCCGTCAGCTCTCAGCAACCCCGACCCCTTGTCATCCCGAGCGCCGCTCCAAGCCGCGCTTGCGCGGCGAGGGCAAGGAGGGACCTGGGTTCTTGCGCCTTGCGCAACCGGTGGCGTCGCGACGGCAAAAACCCAGGTCCCTCGACAATCCGTCTTCGCGCGGTGCGCGAAGACAGATCGCTCGGGAGGACAATTCGTTAGGCGGGTGCCGAGGGCTGAAAGCTGAGAGCTGAGCGCTAAATGTCAGATGCCGCCGCTAAGCGCTGCGCCCCCTCAGCTTCAGCCGCATCTCCGTCGTAGGTTCGAAGCCCAGGGCCTCATATAACGGCCGGCCGTCCTTACTCGAGTGCAGATAGACGGCAGCAAATCCGCGCTCCCGGCACCACGCGATCATGGTTTGCATCAACTCGCGGGCAATGCCTCTTCGTCGGAATTCCGGGTACACGTAGACGTTGAGAATCGTTGCGCGACGGCACTCCAGATCGTAGGGATGACTCGGCCAGGGATTGATCAGGACGGCTCCGCCACCCGCGATGCGGTCCTTCTCCAGTGCCAGCCAGGCGCGGAACGTGCCGTTCGCCACCGCCGTGGCCAGATAAGGATCACAAGTGGAGAGCATGGCGGACAGGGCATGGTCGTCGCGATAGTCCATGTCCTCATACATGCCACGGCGATGGCGGAGGATTTCGGGGATGTCATCCTGCGTGGCTTGCCGGATGAGCAGGTCGAGACTCATTCGCGTCTCCGGGATTCCGTTGGATATTTCAGGGTAAATAAAAAAGCCGAGCTGCGCTCGGCCGGGCAGGTGAGACACCTGCCCCTACATGGTTTCTACTGGCTACTTGTTGTCGGAGTCTTCCTTGGCCAACTTCATCTTGGCGGATTCCAGTTTCTTCTGTACCCGGGCCACGTCGGTTTGATCGACTTCCGCGGCTACCGTCCGGTTCCACTCAGACAGCGCCCGCTCCCAGTGTGCCGCCGCCAGTTTAAGGCGTCCTGTCTTCTGGTAGAGGTCGCCGAGGTGGTCCTGCACTGTCGGATCGGTCCCGATGCGCTGTGAAGCCTTGATCAGGGTGTCTTCCGCAGGCTCGAACTTGCCCAGTTTGAAATAGACCCAGCCCAGCGAGTCGAGATATGCGCCGTTGGTCGGATCGAGATCGACCGCCTTCTTGATCAAGCCCAGCGCCTCATCCAGTTTTACCCCGCGATCGGCGAGCATATAGCCAAGATAGTTGAGGGCGCTGGCATTCTGCGGATCGCCGGCCAGCACTTTGCGGAACATGTCTTCCGCCTGCTCGTATTTCTTCTGTCTCTCGAAGGTGGAGCCGCGCAGGAAATAGATGTATTGCTTGTCTTCGTCCTTCGTGGAAAGCTGTTCCGCCTTGTCGAGGGCTTCCTCAGCTTCCGGCCAGCGCTTCAGGCGGCTATACATCTGAGACAGGGTGATGTAAACATCCCGGTCCTCGGGAGTGCCCTTGAGCAGAGATTTCACCTGCTGCAATCCCGCATCGGGCTGCCCCATATCGGCCAACTGGGCAGCGTAGACCATCTTGAGCGAGCGGTCGTTGGGCAGCCTCTGGACCGCTTCTTTGGCGGCGTCGGTGGCCTGCTGCCACTGCTTGGCCTCACGGTAGGTGTCGATGATCTGCTGGTAACCGCGTTCGGCATTCTCATCGCCGAGCGTCAACATCTTCCTGAAAGTTTCAATCGCCTGGGCGTCGTTGTTATTGTCCCGATAAATCGTGCCCAGCCGTTCCAGGAACACTGCCCGGTTGTTCTTCTCCGGCTGGGTGTAGCTGTTGTCGGACTTCTCGGTCTTCTTTACCAGGTCCTGAAGCAGCTGGATGGCCTCATCGTAGCGGCCCTGCGCCTGGTACACGGCGGCCATGTTGTAGGGCACTTCGACCGAGTCCTGCACCATGGACCCGGCTTTCTTCAGACTCTCCAGCGCCAGGTCGAACTTGCCGCTCTTGCGATAGATCTCCGCCATGCGCAAGTAAGTCTGCGCGTCTTCCGGGTTGGCGTCCGCGATGATCTTGTACTGCTCGAGCGCCGCATCGGTCTGTCCGTCATTGGTGAGGTTCTGGGCCAGTCCGCGGATCGCGTCCAGATTTTCGCGGTCCAGTTCAATCGCCTTGCGATAGGCATTGATCGAGTTCTTGTACTGCTTCTGCTGTTCGTAGGTGTATCCCAGAGCGGAATAAAGCTTGGCGGAGCGGGAAGCGTCCGGGATGGAGCTCAGAACTTCACCCGCGCGGGCAGTGTCTCCTTCTTCATTGTAAAGATATGCAAGCGTGGTAACCGCTTCTTCGGAATCCGGTTCCAGCTTGACCGCGGTCTTGAACTCGCCCTCCGCCTTCTGCAGGTCGTTGTTCAGGCGATACAGGCGCCCCAGCAGAAGATGGTTGTCGACGTTATCGGGTTCAATCTTGATGATCTGCTCATACTGTTCGATGGCCAGCTTGAGAACGTTCTGTGAACCCTGCCCGGCCTGGATGTCGCCCAGGGATCGCAAATAGATGCGGCCCAGCAATTTGTGCGCTTCCAGGTTGTTGGGCTCGCGCTTCAGGATGTCCTGGGCTTCCATCACCGCGTCCCGAATGCGTCCGGTCTTGGCGTAGAGTTCGGCCAGGGCGGAGGTCAGATAGGCGGACGTAGGATCAGCTTCGATCGCCAGCCGGTATTCCTCGATCGCCTTGTTAGCCAGTTCGCTCCGGCCGTACACCGCCACCTGTTCCTCGTACATGTGCGCCACGGTGTAGTGGTAGTAGGCGGCGGCTTTATCGACCTTCCGGGGTGCAGACGTGGTCGCAGGCTTCGAATCCGTAGCCGGGGCTTGCTGTGCGAAAGAGGTAGCAGCCAGTACAAGCAAAATAAGAGTGCAGTGAATACTTTTCATCGAGAACCTTCGACTTCCCTGGACCATAGCGATTGGATGCTGAACCGCCGCTGGTGGGTGCTTGAAACATTGTAAACCGTGACAGTGGGAGCCGGCGAAAAAGGCGTTTCCCGAACCGGGGAAATCAATGACCGGAAGTACAGGGACGGATGGGGGTGGCACATCAATTGACAATCAACAACTGGCATTCTGGCTGGTGTGTTTGATCGTGAATGTGGACGAAACCCGCTAGGCACCAAGGAAAGAACAAATTGACCTATACTGCGGTCATCGGAGGGGTGCTCAATGAGGTTAACCACTTTCCTGGTGTTGGTTTGCGCCGCCGCTTTGCCCGTCCACGCACAAGACGATCGCGGTGTTGAAACAAAAATCATTGCATTGGAGAAGGCCTGGAATCAGGCCTACAAGGCCGGGGACAGGCGGGCGCTCGACACAATCCTCGACAATGACATCGTGCTCATCAACGACGACGGGACGGTGCAGAGCAAAGGCGAGTTTCTGGCCAGTGTGAGCGCGTCCAATTCCCAGGAGCAGCAGGTGGCACCCGAGTCGATGAGCGTGCATATATTCGGAAATGCCGCTATCGCGACCGGAGTATTTCGCGCCAAGGGAGTCGAAAACGGCAAGCCCTATGTGCGGCGCGAGCGTTTCGTCGATACCTGGGTCTTCAAAGGAGGCAAGTGGACTTGCGTTGCCACGAATGCAACACCAGTACTGCATTGAGTGGCGCATTTTGCACTTGGCGTTTGGCATTCAGCTGTCAGCAATCTCGGGATGACAACCGGTTTCATGCCCGCGGTTTGCTGAATGCTGAGAGCTGAATGCTAATTGCCAATTGCCGATCTTTTAGTGCCTGAAGTGCCTGACCCCGGTGAAGATCATAGCCAATCCCAGGCGGTCAGCCGCCTCGATGACCTCGGCGTCCCGGACCGATCCCCCCGGCTGGATGATGGCCGTAGCACCGACCCTGGCGATTTCTTCCACTCCATCAGGGAAGGGGAAAAATGCGTCGGAAGCGGCCACGGTTCCCTTCAGCGGCAAGACCGCCTTCATGGCTCCGATCTTGCACGAATCCACCCGGCTCATCTGTCCAGCCCCGACACCTACGGTTTGACCATCCCGGGCGTACACAATTGCGTTCGACTTCACGTGTTTGCCTACCTTCCAGGCAAACAGCAGGGCGCGCTTCTCCTCGGGCGTGGGCTGGCGCTTGGTGACGATTCTGAGATCGTCTTTTTGGAGCGGTCTCACGTCGGCGTCCTGCAGCAGGATTCCCCCCGAGACGTTCTTCAGCACCCATTTCTGCGGAGAATTGTTGATTTCCACCAGGCGCAGGTTTTTCTTGCCGGCAAACTTCGCTTTGGCTACGTCGTCGAATTCTGGCGCAGCGATCACTTCGAGAAAAAGTTTGGCCATTTCTTCTGCGGCGTCGCCGTCTACTGTCTGATTGACGCCGATTACGCCGCCGAAAGCTGACACCGGGTCGCACTCCAGTGCTTTCCTGTAAGCCTCTGCCAGATTCTTCCCGGTCGCGGTGCCGCACGGGTTGGTGTGCTTGATGATGGCGCAAACCGGATCGTCAAATTCCTGGGCGAGTTCCCAGGCCGCCTGCAAATCCACAATGTTGTTAAACGAAAGCTCTTTGCCCTGAATCTGGCGGCAGTTGGCAACGCCGGCGCCCGAGCCGTCGCTGTACATGGCAGCCTTCTGATGTGGGTTTTCGCCGTAGCGCAGGTCCATGACCTTGCTGAATGAAAGCCGAAGGTTGTGCGGGAAACCTGCGTCGGGGTGGAACTCGAAGTGGCCATTGGCGCTGACGCGCTCCAGTGTGGACGCGATGGCTGAATCGTAAGCCGCGGTGGTGGCGAAAGCCTTCTGCGCCAGGCGCCACTTGGTGGCCGCGGAAAGCTCGCCGCCCGTGTGGGCCATTTCTTCGGCGATCGTGTCGTAGTCCGAGGGCGAGGTCACCACCGCCACGTCCTGAAAATTCTTGGCCGCCGAGCGGATCATCGAGGGTCCGCCGATATCGATGTTCTCGATGAGCTCCTCAAACGGCACCCCTGCTTTGGCGGCAGTCTTCTCAAAGGCATAAAGATTGACCACAACCATGTCGATTGGCTCGATGCCATGCTCTGCAACCGCGCTGCGGTGTGAGGGATTCTCCCGCCGGTGCAGGATGCCGCCGTGCACTTTGGGGTGCAGCGTTTTGACCCGTCCGTCGAGCATTTCAGGAAAACCCGTGAGTTCGGAAATGTCTTTCACGCCGACCCCGGCGTCGCGCAGCAGCTTGGCCGTGCCGCCGGTCGAGATAAGTTCCACACCCATGCCACTGAGCTTGCGGGCGAAGTCCACCAATCCCGTCTTGTCGGTCACGCTAAGAATGGCACGCTGAATCTTCGTCTGGCTCGCAGACATGGCAGACCTCGATAGGAATGGGATTGTGCCTGGGAAAGGCAGAGCGAAATTCTACCAGTAGCGGTCGTCAGTCGTCAGGGAAACCGTCGTTGGTCCTTTGCTGTTGGTCGTCGGTCAAAGCGGAAATTCCCGCAGACCTGTGCTCAAGATGAGCTCCTGAAAGGACGGATCCCAAGGACGAAGACAAGGCTCTAAGAGTGATGCGCGTAGTGAAGAGCCAACGGCCAACGGCTCAAGCCTACGTCTTCGCCTTGGCCTTCAGCTTTACCTGGCCGTTCTGCATTTCGACTGTATATTCGACGGCCTCGCAGCCATATTGCTTGCGGATTTGTTCGGTTTTCTTTTGGACGAAAGATGAAAAGCTTTCGAGATTTCCGGAGACCGCTTCCCCGGATTTCTTCTTGGCTTCAGTGAGGGCCTGATAGAGCTTTCGCACCTGGTCGCGCTCAGCGCGCGCATCCACGCATTGCATGCTGAACGGTTTTTCTTCCTTTGTGACACTAGTTGTGCCGGGAGCAGTGACGGCCGCAGTCGTAGCGGGCGCGGCGCCTGCCGCAGAGCCGCCCGCGATTGCCGCGTGACTGACCCCGTAGACTTTATGTTCTGGCTCCCGCTCCTCCGGACGCACTCCCTGCACCGAGAGGATCGCATCCTGAGGACGGCGGTAACCTTCTTCGCGAATGCGGCTTTTCTTGCGCCACAGGTCGCTGTAAATAGCGTAACGCTGCGCGATCTCGTTATACCGAAAGCGCTGCGAAAAGCTCATCCGGTTGCCATCGCTGAATTTGCGCAAAAGGGAAAGTACCTTCCACTCAACATCGGTAGGGGGTCTCTTGGCCGGGTTGCTGAAGAAAATCTCGTACTCGATCTTCAGCCGGCGCAACTGCGAATCCAGCAAAGTCAATTCTTCGTCGATGGTCACCCGAGAGTCTCCAGCCGACAGTGTAGGGGTTCGCAAGCAGTCGGACGAGATTCCCGTCGGTCACGAGAGGGATGGGACGAAAGTACCCAAGGGCAGCTTCCAGCTATTAGCTCTTAGCCTTTAGCTCAATTCCAAGGCTCCATAGGGCAGGCTCCAAGAAAATGTGCCGCTTGGCTAAGAGCTTAAAAGCTTAATGGCTAAGAGCTGATTTACTTCGCCGCCATCTTCTTAACCATGGCCAGCACCAGCTTGCGGTCGCTGTCGTTGAGGCTGACAGCGTAGCGGCGTATCTGGCTCAGGAAGCGAACTTCGTCGTCTGAGAGTTGTGGCAGATTCTTGGAGCCATTGGTGTGGCCCGACTCGGAGAAGAATTGCGAGAGCGCGATTTCCATGGCGCCCGCAATCTTGGCCAGCGTGTCCAGTGAAGGGATGGTGTGCCCGTTTTCGACCCGCGAGAGGTAGCAGCGCAGAAGTCCGGTGCGCTTCTCAATGTCACCCTGGGACATGCCTCTTTGCAGCCGATAGTTGCGGATGGTCTCACCGATGTTCATAGAGAAAGCAACCAAAGCAAGCTCCCGAGGATGAGGTGCATAGTAACCAGAGTAGTACCTTCTGGCAAGAGGAATTTCGTTGCACCAGGACTGGTCATACAGTAAAGGCGCGAATCATACCGCGTTGCACGGCAGGTAACGCAGTTCCGGTACCGTTTTCGGGAATCTGATCGAAGGCGATCATTTTTCGAGGCGACCGCGATCACTTTTTCAGCGTGCCGGCAAGAAAACTCGTGGTGTGCTTCCAGGCGTCAGCGGCGTCATCCGCGCGATACCCCGTTTTGTTGTTGGGATTCTCAAAGCCATGTCCGGCGTCGGGATAAATCACAACTTCAACCCGGTTGCCCTGCTGTGTCAGTGCCTGCTCGAATTTCTTCACGTCCTCCACGGGGATGCCTCGGTCCTGGCCTCCGAAAATTCCCAGGATCGAAGCGTTGATCTTCTTCAGGGACGCGGCGTCGGTGGCGAGGTGGCCATAGTTGATGACGGCCGCGGTCAAGGTTGGCTCCTGCAACGCGACATCGAGGGAGTATCCGCCGCCCATGCACCAGCCAATCGAGCCGATACGATCCTTTCTCACGTTCGGTTGTGAGCGCAGAAATTCCACGGCCGCGTGCAAGTCGCGAGCGGCACGGTCTTCCGGAACGCCGCGCATGATTTCGTGGGCCTCGTCGGGAGTAGTCGCGACCTTCCCGCGATAGAGATCAACTGCCAGCGTCACGTAGCCCTGGTGCGCCAGCTTCGAGGCCTGCTCCTTGACCCAGTCATTCAGTCCCCACCACTCGTGGATGACGACCAGGGCAGGCAATGGCCCCTTACCCTCGGCAGCGTAGAGCAGCCCCTGCACGGTTTCATCGCCGCTCTTGTAGGAAACGGATTTGCCGTCGGCGGCGACAGCGGAGGCGACAAAAGCAAACGAAAGAATCAAGCAGGCAAGTTTCATTGTGAGTTCCTCGTAGCGCTGGCGTCCCGCCGGCTGTCGCGAGGGCGTCCCGCCCTCGCTGTACAAGACCGGTGCGGCGTAGCGGCTATCTCAGCGGCTGAAGCCGCGTCTGAGCCGGTCCGGACGCAGCGCTAAAGCGGCTGCTCCACCCGAGCCCCTAAAAGTCAGAAACCAGAAACTGAGAGCTGACCGCTTCTTTGCAGGCCTTACAACCCCAGCTCCATGTACAACGCCCCGGCTATTGGGTTGGCGCGATAAGGGTCGATCTCCACGAATCCGAGCCGTCGATACATGGCTACCGCATTCGGCATCACCGGTTCCACTGTGTCGAGGCGCATTTTCCGGTACCCGATCGCCCGGGCCTCCGCGATCACCGCTTCCGCCAGCGTGCGCCCCACGCCCCGGCCGCGAAGTTGCGGACGAAGATAGAGCCGCTTCATCTCGCAGATTTCAGCTTCCAGTTTGTGCAGTGCCACACATCCCGCCAGCTGACCGCGATACTCGGCAATCAGCAACCGGCCATCGGGTGGTGCGTAGTCTCCGGGAAGCGCGGCCAGTTCCTGGTCGAAACTCTGAAAGCATAAACTGAAGCCCAGCGAGTCCGCATACTCCAGAAAAAGCTCACGGGCCTGAGCGATCTGGGCAGGCGACTCAGCTTGCCTCAGGGTAAGTCTGGGATTCGCCACGCGGTCTGTCCTTCTGCAATCTGCCTCTTGCGATCCGTCTCAACACAACCTAGCCCATCAGCATGCCGCCGTTCACGTTCAGCACGTGCCCGGTAATGTACGCAGCCTCATCGGAGGCAAGAAACGCCACCGCACCCGCCACATCTTCGGGCGAACCCACGCGCCCCAGTGGAATCATCTTCACCGCGTTCTGTTTGAAGTCGTCGCCCAGCCCGGAGGTCATGGCAGTTTCGATGAATCCGGGAGCCACTGCATTGCAGGTTATGTTGCGCGAGCCGACCTCGCGGGCGATGGCCATGGTCAGGCCAATCAGCCCGGCCTTCGAGGCTGCATAGTTGGCTTGCCCCGCTTGTCCCATCTGCCCAAAAATCGATGTGACATTGATGATCCTTCCCCAGCGCTGCTTGAGCATGGAGCCGATTGCCTGCTGGGTGCAGAGATATGCCGACGTCAAGTTGGTGTGAAGGACCGAATCCCAGTCGGCCCGCTTCATGCGCATCACCAGTTGGTCGCGAGTGATGCCGGCGTTGTTCACCAGGATATCGATCTTGCCGAACTGGGCGATGGCGGCCTTGAATACAGACTTGATCTGCTCTTCATCGCTGACGTCGAGCGGGAAGGCGGCAGCCTTGCCCCCGGTAGTCTCGATCTCCCGCGCCAGCTCTTCTAGCTTTTCCTGGCCGCGCGCCGCCAACGCGAGAGTTGCTCCCGCCTGAGCCAGCTTCAACGCGCAAGCTCGCCCAATGCCCTGCGACGCTCCCGTGACCAGTGCCACTCGCCCCGAAAAAGTCATGAACTCTCCTCACTCGCAGAACGTGGAATTATACCCGCGAAGCAGCAAGGACTGTGTGGGGACGGGTGCCCCCGCCCGTCCAGGCCGAGCAACGCTCCGCAGGATTTTGATTTGGAATATCACGATTGCACGACGACGGATTTCATCTCCCCACGAAACAGATATCGCAACAGCGGCGGCGCCAGAATCGTCGTGACCGCAGTCATGAATACGACCACGGCATAAGTGGTGGGCAGCACAATCTCCGATCGCAGCCCGACCAGCGCGACAATCAAGGCGACTTCACCACGAGGCATCATGCCGACGCCGACCTGCAGCGCGCTCAGCCGGCCTTCGCGCCACAGGGGCAGGCCGCAACCGACCACCTTGGATACGATCGCCAGAAACGAAATCACGGTCGCGGTGTATAGCACGTTGCCGGCAAACAGATGCACGTTGAGCTGCGACCCGATCGTGAAAAAGAAGAAAGGGGCAAGAAACTCAGTGATGCCTCCTACTCGAGGCAGCAAATTCCATCGCGGAGCGTAATCGGCAAACATCAGGCCGGCGAAGAATGCACCGATGATCGCGGCCATTCCGATTTGAGCCGACAACCAGGACAGGAACAGGCAAAGCCCGAGAGCAAGTAGGGGAGCGTGCTGGGTGGAAAGGCGATCCACTCGAGGCTGGATTCTGCGCACAATCCGCGGCGCCACAAAGATCATGAACAACGCGAACGCGGCGGCTTCGATGACCAGGACCCCAAGGTGCAACCATTCCAGACCGCCGCCGGAGGCGAGTCCAGCCACCACCGCCAGCAGCACCATGCCGAGAATATCGTCAAAAACCGCCGCACCCAGGATGATCTTTGCCGTCCGAGTGGCAAGCACGCGCAGATCGCCCAGCACCCGCGCCGTGATTCCTACGCTAGTGGCAACCATGGCCGCGCCCACGAAAATCGCCTCACTGGTTGCATCTCCGAGCCATTTCATGTAGCCGAACCCGAGAATGAATGGCACGACGACTCCGGCGACGGCAACCAGCAAGGCTTTTTGACCTACCCGGATCAGGTCCTGCGGGCTGGTTTCAAGGCCCGCGCTGAACAAGACAAAGATTGCACCAATTTCAGCGATGGAATAGATGGTGTCGATGGGACGGATCCAGCCCAGGGCAAAAGGACCGAGAGCAGCTCCAGCCAGAATCTCGCCCAGAACCGAAGGCAACTTGATGCGCTCAAACAACTCACCGACCACCTTCGCAGACACGAAGATGGCCAGCAGTTGCAGAAGAAGTTGATCCGGATGACTCGGCATTTCTGCAGGGCAGAATAGGTGAATGGAGTGATGGCCGCAAGAAGCAATGCAGGAGGGAGAGAGCCTATCGAGGACACGTGGGGACAGCCGCCCTCGGCTGTCCAGTCGAGCGCAGCTCGGCCGCATTTTACTGGTGAAAAAAAGCGGAGCCTTGCTCCGCCGGACAGCCGAGGGCGGCTGTCCCCACGTGGTCAACTGCGATGATACAGGCTCGTCACTTGATGTGACAGGTTGCCAGTCCGCGCTTTTCCAGATATTGCTGGTGATAGTCCTCGGCGGGATGGAACGTCACCGCTGGAACTATCTGGGTTACGATCGGCTTCTTGAATCGACCTGACTTCTCCAGTTGCTCTTTCGAAAGCCGGGCTTCGCTTTCCTGCTCCGGAGTATGAAAGAAGATCGCGGAACGGTACTGCGATCCCCAGTCCGGACCCTGCCGGTTGAGCTGGGTGGGATCGTGGTTCTCCCAGAATACTTGCAGCAGTTTCTCGTAGGACAGCTTGGCGGGATCGTATTCCACTTCCACCGCCTCGGCGTGGCCGGTGTTATCGCTGCAAACATCTTTGTAAGTCGGATTGGCGAAGTGCCCTCCGGTATAGCCGACGCGGGTTGCAGTGACGCCCGGCAGTTGGCGGAACGTGGCTTCTACTCCCCAGAAACAGCCTGCGGCAAAGGTGGCTTTAGCCATAGAGACAAGACTCCTCCATGAATTATAGCGGCACTTATTAGATGAATGAGCGGCGGGAAAGTGGCAGGCGCGACTCGCGGAACTGGCCGAGCGTATGAGAGGGTGGAGCAGGCCTTCAGGCCTGCATCGAGCTGGCCATCTTGCGAGGGACTTCAGCCTCGTGAGGTACCTCAGCAGCTGAAGCCGCAACCACTGGGCTTTATTGCAGCGCTAAAAGCAGCGCGCCACCCAAAATCTTCTCAAAGATGCCTGTGTAGAGTGACCGCGTAAGAGTACCAGAATTCCAAACTGGCCTGACCCCCGAAAGCAGTTTGCGCCGCGCACAACTCGGCGTACTATGGCTGGCCGTCAATTCGGCTGTACGGAGAAGATTGCATGACCTTTATGGATGTCAACCTGTGGTCCGTGCTGGTGGCCGCGATTGCCACCATGGTTCTGGGCTTCGTCTGGTACTCGCCTTTGCTTTTTGCGCGCCCCTGGATGGTGGCAATGGGCTACGATCCGGAAGACAAGGCCAAGGCGGAGGAGCTGCGCAAGGGCGCCGGTAAAAGCTACGCCCTCTCGTTTGTGGCCAGCCTGGCATCCGCTTTCGTGCTCGCGAAGATCATCGACGCAATGACGATCAACAAACCGCTCTACGGAATGAAAGTAGGATTCGCGGTCTGGCTTGGGTTCGTTACGACGGTACAGTTGACGGCCAAGCTGTTCGGCAACCAGTCAACCAAACTGTACCTGATCAACACTGGCTACCAGCTCGTGTGCTATCTGGCGATGGGAGCGATCTTGGCAGCGTGGATCCGGTAGTGCAAGCTAGCACGCCGTGTGGCACAGCACGAACGCATGGGTTGGTCTCGGCAATTAAACTGCGGCCCGTTGGGCCGCCTGACCGGGTCAGAGACCCGCTCCCACATAGTCCCAACGGCGGACAGTACCAGTCCCCTCACTCCGTCAGCAGGCCGCCGGTTAGCTCCGCCACCTTCTCTACGTGGTGCAGCGTGCACCAGCTTTCCAGTTCGCCTACGATCTTTTCGGTCGCGACCGGGTCCCAATAGCTGGCGGTTCCGACCTGTACCGCGGTGGCCCCCGCCAGCATGAACTCGACGATGTCCGCGGCGGTTGAAATCCCGCCCATGCCAATCACGGGAATGTGCACCGTCTTGGAGGCGTCGTAAACCATGCGCAGGGCGATGGGCTTTATAGCTGGGCCAGACAGTCCGGCAGTCACGTTGGCGATGCGCGGCTTTCGCGTCTCCGCGTCGATGGCCATGGCCACGAACGTATTCACCAGCGAGATCGCATCCGCCCCGGCCTCCTGGGCCACATGCGCCATCTGGGCGATGCTGGTCACGTTGGGCGAAAGCTTCACGATCAGGGGGCGCCGCGCGATCCGCTTGGCGGTGTTCACCACTTCGTCCAATGCCCGGGCATCGCTGCCAAACTGGATGCCACCGGCGACAGTGTTGGGGCAGGACACGTTCAGTTCGTACGCTGCAATATCCTCGCCCTCGTTCAGAATCTCGATGGAGCGCTCATAGTCTTCGCGGGTATACCCGAAGACGTTGGCGAAGACGACGATATTCTTGATCTTGCGCAGTTTGGGCAGCTTCTCCTCGATGAACGCGCGCGCGCCGATGTTTTGCAATCCGATGGCATTGAGCATCCCTGCAGGTGTTTCAAACAGGCGGGGAGGCGGATTTCCTGCCATTGGTTCCGCGGACAGTCCCTTCACCACAAAGCCGCCGAGCTTGTTGAGATGCACTACGTCTTCGAATTCAATGCCGTATCCGAAAGTGCCGCTGGCCGCGATGACCGGATTCTTCAACCGGATGCCGGCGAAGCTAACGCTGAGATCAGGCCCCGCGCTGGTCGCAGGAGAGGTCATTGGGAACCTCCCGGAACACCAGCTCCACCAAAGGCCCCGTGCCCTTCCACGTTAGGAAAGGCGCGATCGTCCTGATCCACGCCATGATGAATGGAGCTAGCCGGGCGATGAGCCGGGGCCAGCGCCTCGGTGAGTACCCGGCCGACGGAATGGCTGGGAGCGTTCACCCCCAGCAGGGAAGCCAGTGTCGCCGCCAGGTCGACGGGTTCAGCGTGGGTGCGGTAAGTTCCAGCCTGGAAGGGGAGTCCGTAAAACGCGAGCGGCACATGAGTGTCGTAGTTGTACGGAGTGGCGTGATCGGTTCCGCTCACGAAGCCCACGATGAATGGCGGCGGAACACCCAGCACATACCATCCGCCGATCGGGGAATAGCTGTGCAGGTACTTTAATCCGAGGTCAGTGTTCGGCGCGTCGCCCCGCTCCAGTTGCGAGCGCGTGTAGAAACCGCGCAAACCCGCAGGCTTCAGCGCCTCCCCCACGTCACGCTCTGCATCTTCTTCCTTGATCTTCAGGGCGGAGAAGGCGTCGGCATTCAACCAGACCACCGGGTACTCGAGAGCCTTGACGTACTCGGCGGGATGAGAAAACCGGGAAGACAGCGCGCTATTCAGTTGCGCGCGGATTTTGTCGCCGGGGACATTCGCCGCCGGAAGGTGCATCCCCGCAGCGAGTTTGGGCAGGGGAGCGATCCCGTGATCGGCGGAGAGCGCAATCCAAACATTAGCCAGCCCGATCTGGTGTCCCAGGAAGTCGAAAAACCCGGCGAGTTGGCGGTCCGTGGCCAGCACCATGGCCTGCATCTCCGGTGCGTCGGGACCTACCTTGTGCCCGAGAATATCGTTGGCCGACAAACTGACGACCAGCAGATCGGTAGCAGGGCCACTGCCCAACTTTTCATAGGTGATCAGTTCGCGCGCAAATTCAAATTCATAGTCGTTGGCGAAAGGTGTGGAACCAACCAGTTCGTAAAAGGTCCCCTGCTTCCCTTCAACCGGCTTGGTGGTGCGCAGAACGTTTCCGCTGCCATCCTTCCACTCCTGGTTCAGGTACTTTGCCGCTCGCTTGCTTTCATTGAAATCCTGGGCCCACTTGGGAAGTTGGTTGCGATAGTAGGTGGAAGTGATCCAGGTGCCGGTTTCGCGGTCGATCCAGTAGGCGCCATCGCCCGCGAAGCCGGCAGGGATTACAGAAGCACGATCCTTCAATGCGATGCCGAACACGTGAGCTTTGCCCTGAGTGGCCAATTTGAGTTCGTCTCCCAGGGTATCGGCGAGCAGGTAGTGGGGCGAGGCTCCAGGCGCGTCTCCGGCGATGCCAACTGCTTTGGTCTCGTCGTCATCGACGGCCGCGACCATGTGCTTTTTCCCCGGGTCCCACCATTCGTTGGCCATGATGCCGTGGCCATTGGTATATGCCCCGGTCAGCAGGGTGGCATGTCCGGGCGCGGTTCGGGTGTTGGCGTAGTCATAGTTGCAGTCAGTGAAATTTGCTCCCCGTTCCAGCAGAAGACGGAAGCCGCCTTCCCCAAACTGATCGTGGTAGCGCTCCAGATAGTCGCCGCGAAACTGGTCGATCACGATAATGACCACGAGCTTGGGCCGTCCGTTATACGCTGAGCCGTAACCGGCGCAGGTGATGCCAAGACAAAATAGGAATCCCAGGACCGTTGACCGAAGAGAGGATTGCATCGCGCTGTAGTTTACAGCGTGCGACTGGCCGGGCCAAAATATCGTGTGGCACGGACCGTGTGGCGCGGGCGCCCTCGCCCGCGGGCCGTTGACTTTAACTGTAGTTCTGAACGGCCGAGTGCTCTGGCTTGATGTTCGCCAAACTTCCGCTGGCAGGTGTCTCTCGACCTTTGACATTGACGATGCTTCTCGCGGGCGAGGGCGCCCGCGCCACACCGGCGACGTGCATTCTCTGCCTCTTTTTCGATACAGTAGTTAGCTCCCATGCTTGATCTCAACTTCGTTCGCGACAATCTGCCTCTAGTCGAGGAAAAACTGCGCCAGCGCGGTATGGATCCGGGCGAGGTGTTGAAGGACTTCCTCGAAATCGATACTCAGCGCAGGTACGCCATCACCGAAGCCGAGACCATGAAGGCGCAGCGTAACCGCGCCTCGGAGGAGATCGCGAAGCTTAAAAAGAGCGGCCAGGATGCCGCTGCCCAGATGGCCGAAACCAAGGAGCTCCGCGAGCAGATCCAGCAGCGGGAAAAAGTCGCCGCTGAACTGGAAGCCCGGCTGCGCGAGCTTCTGGCGGGCATCCCGAATCTGCCCCACGAGAGTGTGCCCGTGGGCAAGACTCCCGAAGACAATGTTGAAGTCCGGCGCTGGGGCACTCCGCCTCGATTTGATTTCACTCCCAAGCCGCACTGGGAACTCGGGGAACAGTTGGGCATTCTCGACCTCGAACGTGCTACGAAACTTTCCGGCGCTCGCTTTGCCGTGTACTGGGACCTGGGTGCGAAGCTGGAGCGGGCACTGGCCAACTTCATGCTCGATTTGCACACTCGCGACCACGGCTACACCGAGGTGCTGCCGCCGTACCTGGTGAACTCCGATTCCCTGTATGGCACCGGAAATTTGCCCAAATTTGCCTCCGACCTCTTCCGCGTGCCGCACGGAGAAAAGGATCTCTGGCTGATCCCCACGGCGGAAGTGCCAGTCACGAATCTCTATCGCGACGAAGTGCTGGATGCAGATCGCCTGCCGGTCTCGCTCACCGCCTATACTCCCTGCTTCCGTAGCGAAGCCGGCTCTTACGGCAAGGATGTGCGCGGCATCATCCGCCAACATCAATTTCAGAAGGTCGAGTTGGTTAAGTTCGCGCGGCCGGATACTTCGTACGAGCAACTGGAAAAGCTGACCCACGACGCCGAGGAAGTCCTGCAGAAGCTGGGCTTGCACTATCGCGTAGTCGCACTCAGTACCGGCGACATGGGATTCTCTTCCGCCAAGACCTACGACATCGAGGTCTGGCTGCCGGGCCAGCAACTCTTTCGCGAAATTTCGTCTTGCTCGAATTTCGAGTCATTCCAGGCGCGGCGCGCCAATATTCGCTACCGCCCCGAAGGCAAGAACAAGGCCGAACTGGTTCACACCCTGAACGGAAGCGGCCTGGCGGTTGGTCGCACATGGGTCGCGATCGTGGAGAATTACCAACAGGCCGACGGCAGTGTCCTGATCCCGCAGGCCCTGCAGGCTGCCATGGGCACCGATCGCATCCAACCCAGGAAGTTCTAGCAAGGACAGTGTGGTCGCGGGCGACTCGCCCGCGTCAGTGTGTATGAGGACAGCGGTTGCCAAGCCTATGACGCAGAGCCTAGACTTGACCGAGACCAAACTTGACCGAGACCAGATTGACCGAGACTGACTTGTTCGACACCAGATGAACACGACCGTTGCCGACGCGCCCGCCGTGCCCATGACCAGGTTCTGGCGCACAATTCGTGACTATATTCTCTGGTCCCACGAGCGCGGCACCCTCGAGTACGACGTGATGGTGACCCTCATTCTGCTCTTTGTCTTTCTTTCACCTTACTGGATCAACTTTCACGATAAACCGGTGGAACGCAATCCGCATCCAACCGGTGTAGTCGTAACCCCGCAGGCCGGTGGAGGATTCATTTATCAGATTGACGGAGCTGCCATCTCCGGCAAAGACGAGGCGACGGTGCGGGGACAGTTGCTGCGCATCGTGGAGCCGATCGCAGGGGAAGTCAGTATCACCAGGTATGAAGCGGTGCGTGATCGTCAAGGCCGGGTGTTGACATATAAAGTGTGGGTGCAGAAAGAGTGATGCAGTAACGAGTCATGGAGTCAGACTGACGAAGTAAGAGTGGTGGAGTAAAGCGCAGCCGCAACATTCCCGCTAGTGCCCGGCGAGGCGGAACATGAAACCCGTGCGATCACTTCCCTGGCTGGTTCCGGTAGCTGCTTTTCTTTTTACTCTTGCTCTGGCGCAGCCCCCCGCCGATCCTCCCCCCAACCCTGCGCTCGAGGGTGTGTTGGGAGAAATGGATGGCGCGGCCGCAAAATTTCACACCACCGAGGCTAGCGTCGCCTGGGATCAATATCAAAAAGTAGTGGATGAGCACGAGACGCAGAAAGGGAAGGTGTACTTCCGTCGCGCCAACAACGAAATTCAGATGGCTGCTGACATCTCCGACCCCGACCAGAAATATGTGCTATTCATCGACTCCAAGGTCCAGGTCTACCAGCCCAAAATCGAGCAGGTGACGATTTACAGCACCGGCAAGAATCGCGAGGAGGTAGAGAGTTTCCTGGTGCTGGGCTTTGGCGGCCGCGGGCACGACCTGCCGAAATCTTTCGATGTGAAGTATCTGGGTGACGAAAAAGTGGATGGCCAGAACGCCGCGAAGCTGGATCTGGTTCCCAAAGCCGCGAACGTACGCAACAACATCGACCACATTTTCTTGTGGATCGATCCGGCACGAGGGATTTCGGTGCAGCAGCAGTTCTTTTTCGGAAACTCGGGTGACTACCGCCTGGCAAAGTATTCCGACATCAAGCTGAACGAAAAAATTCCTGACGGAGTTTTCAAGCTTAAAACCACCGGCAAGACCAAATTCATCACGCCCCACGGCTAGCGGGCCGCGAAGTTCGGAAAAACCTCGAAAAAAAGAGCAGGAAAAAGATCAGGAAAAAGATCAGGAAAAGAGGAAGATAGAAGCTGAAAAACCCCGTCCGGGACGGTATACTGATTCTGCGCCCTTCCCAGTGGTAGAGAGTTTAGAGGTCACGTACCCGAATACCCGGTTTGTATGGCCAAGGTTTTCACGATCCCGGTTCCCCCCAAGATTGGGCGCAAACGCCGCGAGCGCACGACCGATCCGCGCTATGTGGACGGCCAGCGCCTGCTGGTCGAAGCCATGAAATATCTCGCCCAGGCTGATCCTATCGCCAACCGCGGCGCCATCGAGCTGCTTTCCGAACATGTACGAACACGCTTCCGCATGAGCGATTCTCCCTTAAGCTAAAAGTCTTTCCGGCAAACACAGCCAGTCAGCCCACACTGTCATTGACTGCTGAACGTTGACAGCCCTAAAGAAAAAACAATTCATCGCTATGCAAATTTCAAATGACACGTAGTCAGCACACGAGACTAACTACAATTCTGTGACCCTCAGTCAACCGTGGCAAGCCAGTTTCGGCGTGTTATGTGCAGCAGAATCCTCTTGATAGTTCCGTCTTCGGCCCACTAAACTTCCGGCCTAATTAAGGAATTGCCAGTGAAGCGGGGGGAACCATGCGACGAGAGCTGGTTTTTCGACGTGCATCCTATCTTCTAGTCCTTGTTGGTCTGTGTTTCGGCAATCCGGTTTTTGCCCAGAGAATTACGGGGGATCTCTCCGGTAACGTAACCGATAGCACGGGTGCAGTGGTGCCTAACGTTACCGTCACCGCAGTCAACGCCGGCACCGGCACGACACGAACCACAGTCACCAGCAGTGAGGGTAACTACCGCATTCCGGAACTTGCGATTGGGGCGTACAAGGTAAGCGCATCGTCGCAGGGCTTCAAAACCTCCGTCATAACGGTTGACGTCATGGCTGGCGCAGTACTCCAGGCAAATTTCAAACTTACCCTCGGACAACGCAGCGAGACGATCGAGGTGGAAGGTACGGCGCCGCTGGTCGAGACTTCCCCGAATGAGACCAACTACGTTGACCAACAGAAGATCGAAAACGTCCCGCTCAACGGACGCGACTTCAACTCGCTGCTGGCCATCACACCGGGCGTGCAGCGGGAGGCCGGTGGCGGTTTCCTGGCCATCAGCATTAACGGTTCGCGCACCACTTCCAATAATTACTTCATCGACGGGATGTATAACAACGATCGCTATTACGGCGATTCCGCCATCAATCAGGTAGGCATTCTGGGCATTCCCGCGGTTACCTTTCCTCCTGACGCCATTGAAGAACTGAGCGTGCAGGAAACTCCGTCCTCCGAATTTGGCGTCAAGGGGGGCGCTCCGATTCTGCTGAGCATGAAGAGCGGCACCAACAACTGGCATGGTGGGGCGACCTGGGTGAACCACAGCGGTTTTGGAGACGCAGACAATTACTTCGCCAATCACAACTCGGACAACTGCCAGGGACCGGGAGAATGTCGACCGACTCCCATTCACAACAACCAGTTCCACGCCAATATCGGCGGCCCGATCGTCAAGGATAAGGCTTTCTTCTTTCTTTTCTACGAAGGCCAACGTAACAAGTCGGTGGCCATCAAGGGCAGAAACGTTCCCACGCCGCAGCAGATTCAGGACGCGGAAGATGATATTGCCGCTAACGGGCTCACCATCGACCCAGTGGGGCAGACTCTGCTGAATTACTTTCCTACCTCACCCACCGGTACGATTATTCAGCAGACCCCTAGCTCCGCCAGTAACAACGAATTCGGCGTCAAGTTCGATTACAAACCGAAAAGCAACCAATCCATTGGAGTTCGCTACATTTTTGGCGACAGCCTGCAGAATGGCCCACCGTTCGCCGGTTTACCACCAAACCAGAACTTCCCGCAGGACATGTTTAATTCCTACGCTCCCTCGCGAGCGCAGATGGCGGGTGTGAGCTGGACCTGGAACATGGGCGCCAACAAGTTGCTGGAAAGCCGGGTTGGATACACCCGCTTCTCGCAACTCCTGGGGGTAAATAACAAGGTCGATCCCAAGAGTCTCGGAATCGACACCGGCCCGCTCAGTCCCGATGATTTTGGCGTCCCCTACGTTTACATGTATCACCTGGGATACGGCGGATACATCGGAGGGGTTCAGGGCTACCCGCTGATTACCCGCCCCGATTCGACCTGGGACTGGTCGGAACACTTTTCCTGGGTGAAGGGCAACCACACCATCAAAATCGGCGGCAACTTCCAGCGCGCATCGACCAACAGCACGCGCAACAACGCCCGGACTGGCTTGACGGTTGGTTACTTCAGCTATTACGCCGGCTACATTCATCCCAATGATCCCACGCACGTGACCGACGACATCGAAGAACTGTTGCTGGGTAAGGCGGACAACGCCGATCGGGAGTTTGGCAACACTCATCGTTACATCACCCAGAACTCGGTCGGGTTCTATGCCCAGGACGACTGGAAAATCAAACCGCGTTTCACCCTGAATGTGGGCCTGCGTTATGAGATTAACGGCACCATCCGCGACAAGAACAATCAGGAAGCCAACTTCTTCCCAGATCGTGGTTTCGTTCAGGTCGGACAAGGTATCGACGGAATCCACAATGTGGACTACCACGACTTCGGACCGCATGTGGGATTTTCCTGGGACGTGTTCGGCAATGGCCGCACCGCCTTGCGCGGGGGGTATTCCCTAACTTACGACGTCGCCAACTTCGGTGCTCTGGCCTCACCTTATTCGTTCGCGCACGCCCACGCCGGTATCTTCACTCAGCCCAGCCTGGGGAACGTGTCGGTAGCCAATTTGTCCGATGTGGCAGCAGGTATTAACACGGTTTTGCCCAATGACGCCACCTCGACCTGCTTCGATCCCAACACGAGGGTCGGTGACTACGTCTGCTTCGATTCCGCGGTAAATGGTCCTCTGTTTGCCATTAACCCGCCCAAGGTGAACGCGTTTTCGGTGGTCAACGATTTCAAGACTCCGCGCTATCACAACTTCAACTTGGGTATTCAGCAGGAGGTCTTTCGCAACAACGTGCTTTCCTTGACCTACTCCGGCCAGCGCGGGCGGGACTTGATCATCTACCACGATTTGAATGCCTCGCCGATCGGGAGCCCGTCGTCATCGGACCCGACGACGATATGCAGCTCAGCCAGCGATTGCGATGCGTCCCGGCCACTGGCGGCGACATTCCCGAACCTGCAGCATGTGATCCAGGCCAGCAACTTTGGGACATCGCAGTACGACAGCCTGCAGGTTTCTTTCAACCAACGTAACTGGCGCGGGTTTGACACCCAGTACAACCTGACCTGGAGCAAATGTATCGACCTGAATTCCGTGAACCGCGGCGGGCAGGGAGACTATCCGCAGATCAACAATGACAACCCGGTGGGGAGTACCGCTCTGGCTCATCCGAACTTTGACGAAAACCGGGGGCTCTGCGATCACGATGTACGCCTGAATTTCAACGTCGGGGGCGTCTATACCTTCCCGGCTTTCCATGCTCTGGGGACCCGGCTGGGGAACGGTTGGAAGCTCAGCACGATTTACACCGCTGTTGGCGGCAGGCCGATCGGCGTCTTCAAGAACGGTGGCGGCGATCCTTCCGGGCAGGGACTGACCGGAACCGCCATTCGGGCAAACTACGATGGTTCTCCAATCGTTTACAACACACGAAATCCAGATGCCTACGTGCAAATCGTTCCTGGGCAGTTCACGGTTCCAGACCCCGGCACCGTGGGCAATTCGCCGCGTAACATTTTGACCGGACCGGGCTTAAGCCAGTGGGATATGTCGTTGATCAAGAACACTAAGCTGAGCGAAAAGTTGAGCTTCGAGATTCGCTGGGAAGTCTATAACGTGCTCAATCGAGCAAACTTCGCTCTTGCCAGTCTAAACAATACGGCCACCAGCGCCTTCTTCGGCACACTCACCGAGACACCGGACGTTTCCGCTGGCAATCCGGTGATCGCCCAGGGCGGCCCAAGAAATATGAACTTCACGCTGAGATTCATCTTCTAGTCAGCGTCTCAGCTCAGTTCCCGGGAGTCTCCCTATGGTAGACTCCCTTTTTTATTCTTATGGCAGTCTGGCGCCGCGTTTTATCCTTCCTGCCGTTTCTTTTGCTAGCGATTACCAGCGCGCCCGCCCAGCGTCCGAAGGCTTCGCCGCGCCGGAGCGTGTCCCAGTATCCTAACGTCATCCTGATCACGCTGGACACCACTCGTGCCGATCGCATGGGATTCCTGGGATCGAAACGGGGATTGACGCCGAACCTGGATGCGGTGGCCCGGCAGGGAGTCGTTTTCACCCATGCTTATTCTCACGTTCCGCTTACCACGGCCTCCCACACGACCATCCTTACCGGGACTTATCCGCAGTTTAACCATGTGAATGATTTTGGCGTTCCGCTCTCCGCCAACCTCCCCTATCTGCCAGACATATTGCATCACCACGGGTACCAGACTGGTGCATTCGTGGGGTCGCTGGTTCTCGATCCCTTGGACGGCACTGCGCCCGGATTTGACCGCGGCTTCGATGTGTATGATGCGGGTTTTCGGTTGCGCCGCCACGGTGCCGACCGCTACCAGACGGTCGAGCGCCGTGCCGCGGTGGTCGTGGACCACGCCTTGGGATGGCTCAGCCAGGTGCCCAACGGGCCGTTCTTCCTTTGGGTGCATCTGTATGACGCTCATGATCCCTACGATCCCCCTTTCCCATTCAAGGAGCGCTACGCCGCGCAGCCCTACGACGGTGAAATCGCTTATGCGGATGCTTGCGTCGGTAAATTGCTGGACGCGCTGCGCCAGCACGGCCTCTACGACGAAACCCTGATTGCAGTGATGGCGGATCATGGCGAGTCGCTGGGGGCGCACGGCGAGAACACGCACGGAGTGTTTCTCTACGACGAAACCCTTCACGTTCCTTTGCTGATCAAGCTGCCGCTCAATCGTGAGGCCGGGCGGCGTGTAGAAACTCGCGCCAGCCTGGTGGATGTTGCGCCGACGATTTTGAGCTCCGCCGGAGTCACACCGCCGTCGGAGATGCAAGGGCAACCTCTGCTCGAATCCGGCAAGGCGGTAAACGACAAAAACACTGACACGTCATCTGAAGACCGTCCGGCTTACGCCGAAACCGACTATCCTCACCGCGCCTTTGGCTGGAGCTCCCTGCGCGCTCTGCGCACTGGAAAATATCTATACATCCAGGCGCCCGAGCGAGAGCTATACAACCAGGTAAACGATCCGGATGCGACCCACAACCTTGCTGCCAGTTCGCAGGCGGTCACCGACACACTCGCCTCCCAGCTCGCGGACTTCCGCAACCAGACCAGCCAGACCCTGCTCGACCTGGGCAAGCCGGATGCGGAGAAAATGCAAAAGCTGCAGGCGCTCGGATATGTGGGTTCGGACGCAACTCCGGCTAAGGATGGCAATAAACTCTCCGGACTCGACCCCAAGACCCGAATCGAAATCACCAACCTGCTGCACGACGCCATGTTGGATGTGGAAGATGCGAACTATGAGCGGGCCATCCCGCTATTGGAGCGGGCGCTTGCCGTCCAGCCCAATATGCCGGTGGCGAATCTGCAGTACGGTATGGCCCAGGCGCGTCTCAAACGTTTCGACAAGGCGATCGCGCCTCTGCAGAAAGCGGTGGCGCTGCAGCCGGACAATGGCATGGGCCACTATGAGTTGGGGCTGGCGTTGTTTGAAACCGGTAACTGGAATGGGGCTGCGCCCGAGTTCGAAGCTGCGGTGGCGCGGGCTCCGCGCTGGGCTGATGCCCACTTCTCGCTCGCGGCGGTGTACGCTCGCATCGACCGCGTTCCCGACGCCATGGCGGAACTCGACAGCACATTGGGCATTAGTCCCGACCACTACCGTGCCAATCTGCTGCGCGGGAGGATTCTTTCCTTGCAAGGCAACCCTCTTGGCGGGCTCAACAACCTGGAGAAGGCAACCCAAGTCCAGCCGGATTCGCGGGAGGCCCATCTCTTTCTGGCCGACGCCTACACGCAACTAGGCCGCCTTAGCGACGCCAAAAATGAACGGGCAGCCGCGCAAAAACTGAACGCGCCGCAATGAACAGTGCCGGTGGAGCGCCGGGCGTCCTCGCCCGGCCGGACGGGCGGGACGCCCGTCACTCCATCGAATCTCTTGTTATCCATCGAATCTTGTTATGGGTCGAATCTGTTGTTATCGAAAAACAATACTCGCGAAAATTATGATCGCCGGATAGCACTCCAGCGTATAGCGCGGCTCGGGATTTTCCAGTGTGCCCAGGAAAATTGATCGCAAAATCACAAATGTGACCAGCAGACCCAGGAGTGGGATCGCCCGGCCTCGCATCAACCCGGCAGCAGCCAGGCCGGCGTAGAACAGGCCAACGATTCCCAGCGCCACTGCCAGAGCGGACCACTTGGGGTCGTCGTTAAACTCCCACCAGCGACTGTCAGAAGGCAGAGTCTCGGTCCGCGGCCGCAGCCACATGTCGGCGATGCGCAGAAAGGGTAGCCAGACATAGAAGCGCAGCGGCGCCCCGCGGATGCGCTGCTCGGCCAGCGCGGCGAAGCGGGCGTCCAACTCCGGAGTGATGTGAAGGACGTCGTTATAGTCAGACAGCAACTGCGCCGTCTCCTGGCGTTGCGCCTCGGAATCGAAAGCGCGAGCGGGAAGTTTGCCAGCATCCACGGTGTCTCCCGGCACCGGCCAGTAAACTTCCTCGACTGAGGCATAGTCGGCGATCCAGGTCTTCGTCCAGCGATTGAATCCGGCAGGGACAAACTCGTCCTGCTGGTTGGCGTAGCGTGGCGCCAGCGGCTGAAAACGATGCAGGGTGTGAAGATTGCGCAGAGTCCATGGCACCAAAGGAGCCAAGGAAACGAACCCAATGATTAATCCTGCTTTCAAAATGTGTGCCGCAGAAAGCTCATGTGGTCGCGGGCGGCTCGCCCGCGTCTTGTTTGCCCATAAACGCACCAGCCGAACGATCAAATAAAACTCAATCACCATCAGCAGTAACCCGCCATCAGGACGCAGAAGAATGGCGCCGCCGACAGCGACTCCACAGCCGATCCACGCGCGCACTCCCCGTGGAGACATCAGCCCGGCGATAGCAAAATCCAGAGCCAGGGTGGTGAAGAAAATTTCCAGTGTCTCGGTAAGTGCTGCCGCCGCATAACTTGCCAGAAACGGGCACAGGGCCGCTGACAGAAACGCTGCCTTCGCCGCACGCGGGGAAAGCAGGCGCCGCGCCATGTCGGCGATCAAAAAGCAGGTTCCGACATCCACGAACATCTGGAGCACGAGCACTGCCCGGTAATGCTCCATGCCAAAAATGGCAAAGACCGCAGCCAGAAACGCGGGATATCCCGGCAAGCGGATGTAGGTGGGAGAAATCGCGTCCGGCCCGCTCAGTCCGTAAATTCCATGGCGCAGCCAGTTCTTGGCGATATCGCCGTAGACGAAAGAGTCAGTGGTCACTCCGGGAAAGCGAAAAATGAAAAGCAGGCGCAGCCCGACCGCTGCCAGGGTGACGTACAGAAAGAAGCGAAGGTGTTGGCGCACCAGTTGGCGCACGTTAAGAATATACCGCAGTAAACCAGGGGCGTCGCGCGCCTTCGGTGAGTTGTTCTTCGCGCCCTTCGCAGTTTAAGAATTTGACCGCAAAGTTCTGAAAGACCGCAAAGCGGACTCGTGCCGAGTGCTCAGTTTGAGCAAATTCCACAAGCCCGGAGTCATCCTGAGGGACTTTTGGTCCCGAAGGATCTTGCGCGCATCGCCATGGTAGCTTACTCGGTGCACATCCGCTCCGCGCAAGATGCTTCGCAAGCTCAGCATGACGCCTGGCAGAAGCCGGAGCAAATTAAACTGGTCCCACTACCGACTCCTGTCCAGGTTTGACCGTCTTTCCACACTCAGCTTAGGATAGAAAGACGACAATTGTCTTATTTCATGGCGCAACCTGTTTTTTACGACCCCCGAAAAGCTCGCTGGAAGCGGATACGACTGGTCTTCGATCTCGTTGGCTTGTGCATTACGCTGCTGATCGTTTTCTTTGCATACACGGCACTGCGCGACGAGCCTCTGCCCGACCTGCTGCTTCCCCCGCAAAAACGCCCTTATCGCGCCTTGAAGGAGAAAGAAAAGGAAAAGGCGAAAGAGCGGCGAAGGCTAGCGGCGGTGCACCGCGGTCATCGGAAGTCCAAATCGGCGCCCTCCCAGGTAAAGCTGAACGCGGAAGAAGGCATCCGCGCGGCATACTACGTTCCATACGACGCTGCCAGTTTTTCTTCCTTGCGCCAATACGCCAGGCAGATCGATTTGCTCTTTCCCGACTGGCTCCATGCCATCACGCCTGACGGCCGCCTGCAAGGCATCGACGAACAAACCAACACGTTCTTCGATGTGGTGCAAGGGGCCAGCATCCATCCCGTGGACGAGAAGGTCATGCCCTTCCTGAAGTCGGAAGACACCGGCATGGAAGTCTTCCCGATGATCAACAATTTTGACGGGAACGACTGGGTGGACATTACTGCCCTGCTGAACGATACCGACGCCCGGGCCCGCTTGCGGAAGGAGGTTGCGACCTTCCTCGGTACCGACAAGTATCACGGCCTGATGATCGACTTTGAGACTTTTTCCAGGAAGGGACAGGCCGGCTACCTGACCCTGCTGCGGGAACTGTCCGACGACTTGCATGCCAAGGGCATGAAGCTCTATGTCAGCGTGCAGGCCCGCAACACCGATTACAACTACGCCGCTACCGCCGCGCACGTCGACGGGGTTGTGCTCATGAACTATGACGAACACTATCCGGCGCCCGGACTAGCCGGGCCGGTGGCTTCGCAGGACTGGTTTACCGACAATCTGAAAGCTGCGGTCAAAGTAATCCCCAAGGACAAGCTGATCTCGGCCATCGGCAATTACGGATATGACTGGGTCAAAAGGCCGAAGCATGGATCGTTGCCGCCCGGAGTGAAGGACATCAACGTCTCCGTCCAGGATGCGTGGTTGGCCGCGCGCGACTCGGAAGCGGATGTGGATTTTGATGGCGACAGTCTCAATCCTCACATCAGCTATCTCGACGAGCACAACCTGGAGCACGACATCTGGTTTCTTGACGCGGTAACTGCGCTTAACGAGATGCGCGCCGCGCAAGCACTGGGAATCCAGACTTTCGCGCTCTGGCGACTGGGTTCCGAAGACCGTTCGCTGTGGCGAGTCTGGGACGCGCCGGGTGAAGCAGGCGCGGAAGAAAAGTTGAAGGACGTGCCTCCCGGCCAGGATGTGGATATGGAAGGCGAGGGCGAGATACTGCGTATCGAGGCCCGGCCCGCCAACGGACAACGGTCGATGACGCTGGATAAGGCCACCGGACTGGTTACGGATCAGAACCTCGACCCGCTGCCTGAGCCTTACCGGGTGGCGCGCTACGGATCGAGTCCGGACAAAGTTGCCATCACTTTCGACGACGGACCGGATCCGGAATGGACGCCAAAAATCCTGGACGTGCTCAAGCGCGACCAGGCGCCTGCAGCCTTTTTCCTGATCGGCATTCAGGCCGACAAGTTTTCTGACGTGACCAAGCGCATCTATCGCGAGGGACACGAAATAGGAAACCACACCTTTACCCATCCCGACATTAGCAACATCTCGCGCAGTTTCATGCGGGCGGTCGAACTCAATCTTACCGAACAACTTTTCGCAAGTTTGCTGGGGATTCGTACCATCCTCTTCCGCCCTCCGTACTCGATCGATGCCGAGCCTGACACCGAAGACCAGGTTCGCCCGCTTGAGATCACACAGGACATGGGCTACATCACCGTGGGCGACAAGATTGATCCCAGCGATTGGCGCGACAGTCCGCGCCGCCGCAGCGCGGATGAGATCGCCGGCGACGTGCTGGATCATCTCCCGCCTTGCGCGCACAACGACACCCGCTGCGGCAACATTATCCTGCTGCACGATGGTGGAGGTGATCGCGAACAAACCGTGCTGGCCCTGCCCAAAATCATCGCCGGCGCACGGGAAAAAGGCTTGCGGATCGTTCCCCTGCACGAGTTGCTGCGCAAGACGCAGGCGGACGTCATGCCTCCGCTTCCTTCCAATCAGCGCTGGGTCGCAACCCTGAACCTGTTTGGATTTGCCCTGTTTCCGCTGGCGTTCAACGTCATTACCTGGATCTTCTTCGTCGGCGACGTCCTCATGACTGGACGCTTGCTGTTCATCGGAGCGTTCGCAATTTACGACCGGCTCTGGCCGCGGCGTTACGGAAGTCCGCAGGAAGCGGAGTCGTATCTTCCCCTGGTGGCGGTGCTGATTCCTGCATACAACGAAGAAAAAGTCATCGAGCGGACCATTCGTGCCGCGCTGGCCTCGACCTATCCCAACTTGCGTGTCATCGTGATTGACGACGGATCCAGCGACAAGACGCTCGAAGTCGCTCAGGCCGCGTTTACCCACGAAGAAGCGCTGGGCAAAGTCCTGATCCTGACCAAACCGAACTCGGGCAAGGCGGACGCGCTCAACTTCGGTCTCGAGCACTTGACTGATGAAGAAATTTTCGTCGGCATTGACGCAGATACCCTGGTTGCCTCCGACGCGATTTCCCGTCTCGTTCCACATTTTCTGAATCCCAAAGTCGGCGCGATTGCGGGCAACGCCAAAGTGGGCAACCGCGTGAACCTGTGGACGCGCTGGCAGGCGCTGGAATACATCACCAGCCAGAACTTCGAACGCCGCGCGCTGAACACAATGGGCGCGGTCAGCGTAGTGCCGGGCGCAATTGGCGCGTGGCGGGTTTCGGCGGTGCGCGAGGCAGGTGGGTTCCACACCGATACCGTGGCCGAGGACGCCGACCTCACCATGGCCCTGCTGCAGCGGGGCTATCGGGTGGAATACGAGGACCTGGCCCTGGCATACACCGAGGCCCCAGTGAACGCGCGTGGGCTGATGCGCCAGCGCTTTCGCTGGTCATTCGGAATCTTGCAGTCATTGTGGAAGCATCGCGCCGTGTTTGCACGCGAGGGCGTGCTGGGTTGGGTCGCGCTTCCCAACATCGCCATCTTCCAGGTCCTGCTGCCGCTGGTCTCTCCATTTATTGACATTATGTTTTTCGTGGGCGCGATCTGGTATTTTGTGCAGAAGTCCTATCACCCCGAGTCCACTGACCCTGCCAGCTTCCAACGCCTTTTCATTTTCTTTATGGCGTTCCTGGTGATGGACTTCCTGGCTTCGGCAATCGCTTTCGCGCTGGAACGGCGCCGCCCGGACGCGCCCGAGGATCCGTGGCTGCTCAGCCAGGTGTGGTTGCAGCGCTTCGCCTATCGCCAACTGTTCTCGCTGGTGTTGTTGAAAACGCTGAAACGCGCCGCCGAAGGCCGCCAGTTCGCCTGGGACAAGCTGGAGCGCACCGCCGCCATGAGCTACAAGCCGCCGGAAGTTCAGCCCGAGTCGGTGAAGGTCCCATAGCCCGTGACCATGTAAGGGCGGGCGCCTCGCCCGCCTGACCGGGTGGAAGCCAGCAGTTCTTTGGGTTTTCCGGTGCTACAATTGCCAAGGTTCTTTTCCATCCCCGCGATCATCGATATCTTCTGAGGTGCAATGATGGCAACCGTTGAAGCTCCAACCCGCCCACAAACACGTCTGCACGAAGGCCCGTTCGAAAACGAACCGCTCACCGATTTCACCAAGCCGGAAAATGCGCGTGAGATGCGCGCTGCCATCGAAAAAGTGCGTGGTCAACTGGGCCGGGAGTACGACCTGATCATCGGCGGGAAGCGGGTGCAGGCCAAGGACAAGATCAAGTCCATCAATCCAGCCAAGCCTTCACAGGTGGTCGGATTGCACCAGAAGGCCGGGAGAGAGCACGTTGAGCCTGCCATGCAAGCGGCGCTCGAAGCTTTTGCCGGCTGGAGCCGCACTTCGGTCGAAGAGCGCGCCAGCCTGCTCTTCCGCGTGGGCGATTTGCTGCGCGAGCGCAAATTTGAATTCTGTGCCTGGCTGGTCTTCGAAGTGAGCAAGAACTGGGCGGAGGCCGACGCCGATATTGCCGAGACCATCGACTTTTGCGAATACTATTCCCGTGAAGCCCTGCGACTGGCTCGAACCGAACTTCCGGTGCAGATGCCCGGAGAGCGCGACACCCTGATGTACATTCCGCTGGGTGTCGGAGCGGTGATTCCGCCGTGGAATTTTCCCTGCGCGATCATGGCCGGCATGACGCTGGCGTCCATTGTCAGCGGGAACACGGTTATCCTGAAACCCTCGAGCGACTCTCCCACCATCGCGGCAAAATTCGTGGAGTTGCTGGAAGAATGCGGTTTGCCCGATGGCGTGGT
>CAZGSU010000070.1:0-21139 GCA_964528615.1 uncultured Acidobacteriaceae bacterium
GTCCTCGAATTCGAGCGTGACGTGCTCGCCGGAGCCGGCGCCCAGGTCGTAAGCCTGACGAGTCTGGAAGAGGTGAAGACGCGTCTGCTGAAAGACTCGTTCGACGCAGTGATCATCGACGGAAAGATGCCTAACGGCTGGAACGCGCCCCAGGTGCATCGCTGGATCACCGAGAACCGTCCCGGACTGGAGAAGCACCTCATGTTCACCTTCTCCAATGCAGTCGAACCCGAGATCCGCTCATTCCTGCACGACAACAACATCCCGTACCTGGTGAAACCTTTCGAGGTGGGCGATCTGATTTCGCAGGCCCGCCGCCTGCTGCAAAAGACACTTGCCGCCACCGCAGGATAGGACTTCGGACCTCGGACCTCGGACTTCAGACTTCAGACCTCAGACCTCGGGCTTCAGGCCTCCTAATTGACTGCTTCACAGAAGAGATTCGATATTGGGTGGAACAGGGCCTTGGCCCTGCAAGATAAGTGCCGAATGAATGGGGCTTCAGCCCCCTGAGGTAGTTGTCTGAAATCTGCGCAGAATCCGGATGTTTACGTATCTCAGCGGCTGAAGCCGCCGGATCTAGTTGAGCTTTTGATGCAGGGCTGAAGCGCTGCTCCACCCAAAAACTATCCCCGGATGTTTCGGAGCGCGAGTTTCCAATTATTTTTCCTGACGTCCGAGGGCTGACGTCCGCGGTCCGTCCTACAGGCTCTTCCGCAGAGATCGTGGGAACTCTCGCAGCGTCGCCTCGTTCCTGCGATACCACATCCAAAGCCCAATTTTCTTCGCCTCCACCACTCCCGCCTTGGTCAGGATTGCCATATGATGCGAAATGGTAGGCTGAGACAGATGAATGCGCTGCTCAATGTCAGAGGCGCACAGGCCCACTTCCTTGCCGATCGAACAGCGGCCCTGCTCCTTGAGCGCCTGCAGGATCCGCCGCCGGGTGGGATCGGCAACGGCGTGCAATATGCGATCCAGTTCCTGTTCAGAATGCGTCATGGCACCAAGGAATAGACCACATATCGACAGATGTCAATATGGATCGGGCGTCAGACTTCAGCTCGCTCTTAACGCTATTGGGGAATGACAGCCCTTATTTCATTCGAATAACCACTCTCTACGCCACGATCGTCCACGGCGGTCACGACGTAATAGTACGTCATTCCCGATTGCACGGCTTGATCAAGGAACGTCGATGTGCCGATTGCGCTGGCGCCAAGGCCGTAAGAAGTACCGGAGACGGTCGAACGGTACATGTTATAGCTCACCACGTGCAAGTTCGTGCTGCCCTTCCAGGACAACGCAACTGAATGCTGGATCGGAGGCGATCTCGTCGGATTTGCTGTCAGCGCCAGCCCCATGTTCACTGTCACGATGGCAGAGGCACTCTTGCTGGCATCAGCCTGGCTGGTTGCGGTTACCTTCACCAAGATGGGAGCGGACACCGTGGGAGCGGTGAACAGGCCCGATGAATTGATTATTCCGGCTGTTGCCGACCAGGCAACGTCCAGATCCGGAGTGTTGCTGACGATCGCCGTAAACTGCTGAGTTGCATTCGAAACCATTGTCGCGCTCGAAGGAGAAGTAGAAACACTTACCGGAAATGCCGTGACCAGAGTGTGGTCCGCACTAACCACCAGGACAGCGTCTGAGTCATGGCAGCGCACCCGGAAGTGGCTGATGCTTCCTGGCAGCAAGCCGGAGATAACGACTGAATGAGCGGTCACCAGAGCGTTGGCCAGGGCAGTGATGTTGCCATAAGATGTGGTAGGCCCGTATTCAACCTGTGAATCCGAAGGAATCGCCGTGTTCCGGGTGACAGTTGCCGCCGTGGCTGTTGTTGTGGCCGTGATTGCGCTGATCCAGGTCGACCCGATGGCTGCGACGAACAATACGTCCACCCAATAATTGCTCGCCGTCCATGTACTCGTCGGCCACTGGGTCGCCTGCCCCCCATACCCGAACACGCCGCCATTGGCCGGAACGTGTAACGGCGGAACATTTTTCTGCACCGTGAAAGTGTTCTTGTCATTCGAAAAATGACCGTTTCGGCGCGAAGTATCCACATGTGAATACTTGGTTCGCGCCAATTGAGACCGGAGATGAAAATAGGACCAATTGCTTTCCCGAAGCTGCCTCCGACGCCGCTGGCTGGGTCGCCAATAACTTGCCCGCCGAATCCCACAGGCTGACCACATGGATGCCAACGTTTGTCGCAGCTTTATAGAAACTACATCCAAGAACTTGCCCCGGTACGTCAGTGAAGATCTTGACTCCCAGCACGATGGACTGAGCGTCACCGCTGTCCGCGACTGCGGGCGTGCTCGCGCCGAAAATATTCACCGCCACCTGCGCAAACGACGTATCGATTGCAAGTAGGAAAACGATGAGAAATAGCGGAGAACTGTGACTACTCATACATTTCCGATCGGGAAGTCGAAGAACTTACCTCCCCGAATGAGAACGCTGCTCAGATAGCCTAGGACACAGCGGCCCTTCTGGGGTGTGATATACGTCACAATCGGAAACTAATAAATCGACCGACACCAGTGCGCAGGCCCACAATGGGAATCCACCCTCTTAGTTTTGGCAAAAACGTGACTCGGCACACCGGGACCTACAGCCGCCCAGTTAGTTTTCGCCCGATGAACTAATCCGTACCGAATGAATGCCCCGGCAAGTTGGTCCGCTCGGGTCTCCCTGCTTGAGTGAGACGGGGCGCCAATCGCGCATGAACTGAGGCAGCGGCAGTATACTGGACACTAATTGGACGACGTTTTCGGCGACAGCCGAGCAAATCGTATCAATGTCAACGCGTACCCGAAGAGTCGAGGTCTGAAGGCGCAGGTCTGACGCCCGACGCCCGAGGTCCGAAAGATGCTGTTCGAAGGCACTGATCGGCGGCAGCTGGAGAAGTTAAAGAAGAGCGAAGGCTTGCTTCCTCCGGGCCAGTCCCTCACGCTCAAGTGGCCGGTGTTGCACTACGGTTCGGTGCCAAGCTTCGATCCGGAGACGTGGGACCTGCGCATCACCGGATTGGTTGGTTCGCCCCTCAGACTGAGCTGGAAAGAGTTCAACGCGCTTCCCAAAATCCAGCGCACCAGCGATTTCCATTGCGTTACGCGATGGAGCCGCTTCGACAACCGCTGGGACGGCGTTGCCTTCCGCGAACTATTGGCGCGCGTGCATCCCAAACCGGAAGCGAAATACGTTCTGGTTCATGCCGAACAGGGTTTCACCGCAAACGTCTCCTTGGCCGACCTCGACCGGGAAGAGGTATTACTTGCTACGCATCATGACGCCGAACCCCTCACTGCAGAGCACGGCTATCCGCTGCGCCTCATCGTTCCCCATCTTTATGCGTGGAAGTCTGTGAAGTGGTTACGCGGGCTGGAATTTCTCGACCACGACACCCCCGGATTCTGGGAGCAGAACGGCTATCACATGTACGGCGATCCGTGGAAGGAGCAGCGCTTCAGCTAGGGGCGGAGAGACGATTTCAGATGGTGGATTTCAGATTGTAGATTTGAGATTGCAGATTTCAGGCCTCCAAATCGTTTCCAGGGCACCGTTTCAATAGCTAAACAATCCAAAATCTGAAATCTACAATCTGAAATCTACAATCTAAGATCTGTAATTCGACATTCCCACTACTCCGAGGTCCGACGCCGGCCGCCCGAAGACCGCCCTCCTACTTCTTCAATATCGGATTGTACCCATCGCTCACCAGCTTGCCGCGGGCGCTCTCCGCGTCCTTGATGTCGGAAAAGGGACCGACCTGGACATGAAATAGCTTGTCCCCCGGCGCGTTTGCGGAGAAGGCGGCGTATTGTTTTTTCTTGAGCGCATCCACCAGCGCTTCGGCGTCTTCCTGCTTGCTGACGGCGGCCACCTGCACGTAGTAGCTGTTCAAAGTCGGCGCTCCGGTGGGATCGGGCGGCGGCGCGTCACTGTCATTGGCCGGCGGAGCTTTCGTGGAAGCGCTCGCACTCGTGGGTGCGGGGGCACTGTTCGGGGTTAGCTGGGCATCTGGATCTTTCTGTCCCACCGCCTTATAGAAAGTGAGGTCCGAGGGCGGGTGAGGGTTCGCCGTCTTGACTGCGGGTGGACGCGAGCCACCGGACGAAGTCGTGGTCCCTTGCAAGTCAGTGTTTTCGGGCTTGACGGAACTCTTTCCCAGTGAAAATCCCATCCCGAAAAACACCGCGCACAGCGCCACCAGCCCGAAAAAGAGGGCCAGCATTTTGCCCGTGCCTAAAGTTATTTCTGTGTCTTCAGTAGCCGCCATTGTCACCGAACCTCATCACGCCCGAATCTACTCGGCATCACTTACTTTTTGTTCGCCTCTGTGCCGGGTGTGCCTAAAATCTTTTGCATTCCGGAAAAGAAATCAACGGGAACGGGGAAGACCACGGTGGTGTTCTTCTCCACCCCGATTTCGGTCAGTGTCTGCAGATATCTCAACTGCACGCTAACTGGTTCCTTGGCCAACAGTGCAGCGGCATCCACCAGGCGCTGGGCCGCGGAGAATTCGCCTTCGGCATGAATGATCTTCGAACGCTTTTCGCGTTCCGCCTCTGCCTGCTTGGCCATGGCGCGCAGCATAGACTCGGGCATATCCACCTGTTTTACTTCCACGTTCGTGACCTTCACGCCCCAGGGCGCGGTGTGCGTGTCCAGGATGCTCTGCAGCCGCAGATTGATTTTTTCGCGATGCGACAGGAGTTCATCCAGATCCTGTTCTCCGAGCACCGAGCGCAGCGTAGTCTGCGCGAATTGCGAAGTCTGGTAGACGTAATTGGAAACCTCCACGACCGCCTTGCGCGGATCAATCACCCGGAGAAAAATGACCGCATTGACCTTGAGCGTGACGTTGTCACGAGTGATGATGTCCTGCGGCGGGACTTCCAGTGCTTCCTGGCGCAACGAGATGCGTACCATGCGATCGATCGGCGCGAACACCAGAATCAGCCCGGGACCTTTTTCATGTCCCAGCAGGCGGCCCAGGCGGAAGATCACGCCGCGCTCGTATTCGGCCAGAATCTTGATCGAACTGAGGAGATACAGAACCGCAATGATAGTAGCGATGGCCGAGAACGATAGACCCATCTAAAAACCCCCGCGCCCTGAATGTCAGGAACGCATCTGTCGCGGATTGTACCGCAAATCGCTGCCTCAGGCGGCAACTCACGAGCCCGTGGGGGTGCCTCGCATGATGCCAACCGAGTGCGAGGCAATCGTCGGCGGCGACAAGTTTGCCAAATATTAGGACGTCATCCTGAACGCTTTTCAGGTCGTGAAGGATCTGGCGTGGAGTAGATACGCGCCTGGTCCGCTTGAATCAGCACCCGCAATCTGATTTCTTGATCATCCCGCTGAAACAGTGTTACGGTGCAAAAATGGCTCGTCCGAGTGCTCGGAAATTCACGCTCTGGATTTTCGGCCATCTACTGTGGGACCCCGCTGGTTCAGCGCGCGCGGGATTCTGGGGAGGGTTGTGGGCGACGCGGAAACTCCTCATCGCTCTTGCGGCAGCGGCTTTGCTGACGTGGCGGGAATGGGTAGAGCATCATCCCCCCGAAATAGCGGTCGTGGCGCTTATTCATTTCGTGTTCGTATTGGCCGTGATTGCGCTCCTCGTCTCTATCGGCCAGCGGTTCAGCCACCGCGACCGAAAGTCATTAAGCAAGCCAGAGTAACGGCCGTAGAACTACTTCTATGCCAGGGTCGCCGCCGGAGTTTGCTTTACGGAGGGCGATGGATCTACCAGCAACTGCAATCCGTCCACTTCGCGGACCACTACCGTCTGGCCCGCGACCACGCCTACCGTGGAGGTCGCATCCCAAATCTCGCCGTGAACGAAGACTTTCCCGCGGGGTGAGAGTGGCGTTTGTGCGATTCCAATTTCTCCGATCAGTCCCTGCGCTCCCGTGACCACTTTGTTGGCCCGCGCTTTCAAAGCAATGCTCATGAGAAATACAGTAATGGCCCCGAGCGGAATACTCACCGCCAGCGCGGTTAGCAGGTGCACTCTCATTTCCGGAATAGGCGCATCCACCAGCAGCAGTCCGCCCAGAATCATGGTGACCATTCCGCCGATTGCCAGAACCCCGTGCGCAGCAAATTTAGCCTCCAGGGCGAACAGCGCAAAGGAGGCGAGAATCAGGACCACGGCCGCGAATCTGACCGGCAACAGGTTCAGCGCAAAAACTGCCAGCAGTATGAAAACGACGCCCACTGTTCCCGGCACCACCGCCCCGGGATGGTTGAACTCGGCATACAACGCCAGGGCTCCGATCGCGAGAAGTATGAATGCGATGTTCGGATCCATGATGAAGGCAAGGATCCGCTGCTTGAGTGTCATGTCGAACGTACGAATCGATTCGTTTGCAAGATTGAGAGTGATGGTTTTTCCGTCGAAGCGCTTGACGCTTTTTCCCTGCATTTGTTTGAGCAGGTCTTGTTCGCTGGGGGCGATGTAGTCGATCAGTTTCTGTGAAAGCGCTTCCTGCTCGGTGAATGACTTGGACTGGCGGACGGTGCTCTCGGCCACATCGACATTGCGGCCACGCTTCGAAACCACCGAACGCATCAGAGCGGCGGCGTCATTCTCCATCTTCTCTTTCATGACGTCATCCACCTTGCCGCCGCCGATGGTGACGGGATGAGCCGCGCCAGTATTAGTGCCCGGAGCCATGGCCGCGACATCCGCGCTCTCCAGAATGAAGAACCCCGCGGAGGCTGCCCGGCTGCCGCTGGGCGTAACGTAAATGATTACCGGAACCGGCGAGGCCAGAATCTTCTCGATAATGTGACGTGTGGAGTCGAGCAAACCGCCGGGAGTGTTCAGTTCGATCAGCAAAGCCTGATCTTTATTGCGCTCAGCTTCGGCTAAAGCGCGGCCAATGTACTCCTCGGTGATGGGATGGATAGTGTCGTCGACGACGATCTTCAGCACTTCGGCCGAGGAGCGGGCCGAAAGCATGAATAGAAACACCGCGACAAGTACGCTGCACAGCAAGCGCGAGCTGAAAAACAGTTTCATCGCCCCAGCCTCACAGCTCTATTGTCTCTCAAATTGAAGCCGGGAGTGCAATTGTAGCGCTAGGGCTACAGTTAGTTGGGACGGATCACCGAGCGGTGGTCTGAACTGGAGTTTTTTCCTCTTCTGCCCGCAACTCGTCCCAGCCGGGCAGATGCTTGTCGCCAGTAATCAACCTGGCGCCGCGCTCATAGGTCAGATATGACCATGCCCATTGGATCATTACGATCAGACGATTGCGGAAACCAATCAGGAAAAATATGTGAATAAACAGCCACGCCAGCCAGGCCAGAAACCCCGAGATATGAATCCTTCCGAAATCGGCCACGGCGGCGGCTCTGCCGATGGTCGCCAGGCTGCCCTTGTTCCAGTAGTGGAAGTTCTTTCGAGGTTCACCCTGCAACTCGCGTCCGATGTTGCGGGCGGTGGTCGCGCCTTGCTGGATCGCCACCGGCGAGACCCCCGGAAGCCAATGGCCGTCTTCGTCCTTCAGGGCAGCCAGGTCCCCAATCACGAAAACATTCGGATTTCCCGGGAGGCTGAGGTCAGGATTCACCAGCACACGCCCGGCTCGATCTACAGGCACTCCCAGCATTTTTCCCAGAGGCGACGCAGCTACACCCGCTGCCCACAGAATTACCGCTGCCGGCAGCCTGGTTTCCCCGACATGGACTGCTCCCGGTTCCACCAGGGTCACCATGGCTGAGGTTTGCACTTCCACTCCAAGCTGGCGCAACTGTTCCTCGGCGCTGCGGGAAAGATCTGCGGGATAGGCAGGAAGAATACGCGGCCCGCCTTCGAGCAGGACGATCCTGGTCTTCTTGGGATCGATTGAGCGGAATTCGTTGGCCAGAACCTGGCGTGAAATCTCGGCGAGAGTTCCTGCCAACTCCACTCCAGTAGGACCACCGCCAACCACCACAAAATTCAGCTGGACCTGCTCCTTCTCGGTGTCCGCCTGGCGTTCCGCCAGTTCAAACGCGAGCAGCACACGGCGCCGGATCTCCAGCGCGTCCTCGATAGTCTTGAGGCCGGGCGCGAAGGGTTCCCAGTCGTCGTGTCCAAAATAAGCGTGGCTGGCGCCGGCCGCCACAATCAGATAGTCGTAGCCGACTTCGCCATCTTCCATCTTCACCACCCGGCGCGCCAGGTCAAAGCCCTGCACCTCTGACATCAGCACTTCGACGTTGTGATGTCTGCGCATGATCCAGCGAATGGGCGCGGCAATTTCTCCCGGAGACAGTCCGGCGGTCGCCACCTGATACAGCAAGGGTTGAAAAGTATGGAAGTTCTGGCGATCGATGAGCGTGATCTGAACCGGGTAACGCGACAGAGTGCGCGCAGCTGTAAGCCCGCCAAAGCCGGCTCCGATAATCGCGACACGTGGAGTTTTCTGGTCCATGTTCTACTTAATAAGATTCGCCGAAACCCCTTCCGGTCTCGAAAAGTTCTGAGAATCTGAGAACCGGAATCTAAGAACCGGGAACTGATTACTGCCAACTGGTTTTCGCTTTTAAAACAATCAAGCCATCAACCCATAATAAGTTGCGAACGAAACAACGAAGCCCACGAACCAGGAGTAGTCATACCCAAAGCGCAACATCGGAATCACCAGCCCGGACAGCGCCACTGCCGCCCCCAGAACCAGCGCTGCCACCGCTTTCCAGTTGAAGCCTCCCGAGTATTCGTAGGCGCCACCACGTAGGTACAGGTCATCCACCAGGAGCGATCGTTTTCGGATCACCCAGTAGTCGCAGATCATGATGCCCGCCACCGGCCCCAGAAATGCCGCATATCCTCCTAGCCAGCCAAAGATGAAAGTCTTGTAGTTATCCAAGAGCTTCCACGGCATGATAGCGATGCCCATAAAACAGGTGATCACACCGCCGAGCTTGAAGCTGATCTTGCGCGGCCACAAGTTGGAAAAATCATTGGCCGGCGAAACCACGTTGGCCCCGATGTTCACATTCAGTGTGGCCAGCAGAATCGCAATCAGTGAAACCACCACCGCGAGCGGCGAGTGAAAGCGGCTCAAGAGCTGCACCGGATCCCAGATGGCCGACCCATAAATGACTACCGTCGCCGAAGTCACCAGCACGCCGACCAGCGAATACAGGGTCATGGTGGTGGGCAGGGCCAAGGCCTGCCCGATCACCTGCGCTTTCTGGCTGCGGGCAAAGCGAGAGAAATCCGGAATATTGAGTGAGACCGTAGCCCAGAAGCCGACGGTGGCGTTCAGCGCGGGGATCAGGAACTTCAGGAACTCCGGAAAGCTCTTGAATCTCGAAGGCGCCGACAGCATAGGCCCAAAGCCCCCGGCCTGAACATACGCCCAGCCCAGCAGCAGCAAGCCCACGCCCAACAGCACCGGCGCGCTGATGCCCTGCAGAAAACGGATGTACTCGATTCCCTTCAGGATCACGGCCAGGTTGATCAGCCAGAATGCCATGAAGCAGATGCCGGCGCCGTGCGGCACGGATTTCCAGGCCGGCCAGACCGTCGCCAGCAGCACGTTGATGGCTTCGCCTCCAATCCAGGTCTGGATGCCGAACCAGCCACAGGCTACGAGCGCTCGCAGCACTGCCGCGATGTTCGCTCCCAACACTCCGAAGGAAGCCCGCGCCAGCACCGGGAAGGGAATTCCGTAACGTGCTCCAGGATGCGAATTCAGCAGCATCGGGGCCAGCACGATGCAGTTCCCCAGAAAAACGGTGAACACCGCCTGCTTCCAGTTCATCCCCCCCTGAATCAGGCTGGCTGCCAGCATGTAGGTCAAAATGTTGACCGACATTGAAACCCACAGCGCGGCGTAGTTATACGTGCCCCATGTGCGGGCTCCGCGATGGCCCGCGGCAGCCTCGCCGGGCTGGACGGTCGGCGCCAGATCAGGATTGTAGAGCGGGCTGGATTCGATGTTGGCGCGGGCGTATGAAGTAGGCATCGGTCAAAGGCTCGTATTTGTTGGCCGTGAGGCGGAAATGTAGCGCCGGCGTCTCGCCGGATGTCGGGCGGGCGTCCTGCCTGCCCCGCCGCTGTCGAATCTCATCAGAACCGACGTATCTTTATACACGGCCTGTCCAGCGTCGCGCCGCTTCCCCGGGTCTTCATCTTCATCTTCCGTAAATACGCTTGCCTTCCCGAGCCAACCAGTCGGAGCGTTAAGACCTTCCCTCTGAAATACACGCACGAGTTTCTCTGCACGCCCGGCTAGCGGCATTCCGCGTGCTATCAGAATCGCTTAGGAGAAAATGCCATGAGGACCCCAAACGGACGAGCCGAAATCGAGGCCATGTTCGGAAACCCCGTGAACTCCGATGGGACGCTCAATGAGGCCTGGGAAGGGGCAAATATTCGCAGAGTAGCTCCGCCCGACGGCTGGCGCCTGTTCTATCAGGGCGACACCGGCCTGGTTGCGGTTTCCAGCATCAGAATGCATCGTTTGCTGGAGGATACGTTCCTGGCCGTCATGGACGACATCTGGAATCGGGCCGCAATCCAACTGGGCGGTGTGCCGACCGATGACGATATTCGGGCATGGTTGCACCAGCGACGGCTGGATCAGCACGGCGGAGGGTTCAACTTCCGCAAGATTACTGCCGGAGCAAACTGTCCCTGCACGCCTACGGGATCGCGATCGATTGGGACCCGGGGCACAATCCACGAAAAAAGCCGCTGACAAATGCCGGACTGGTGGTATGACATCTGGACTGCGCGCGGGTGGAGCGACGGGCGGCGTTTCCCGACGCCGGATCCGATGCACGTGCAATTCGCGAGCGGCGCCTAGGAGTGGCTAGGCGCTAGTTTCTCTTTGGTTTTTGAATCCGGTTGCCAAGACCCTAATGTTGCTGGTACGACTAGTGCCGGCAAAGGAAATTAGACTGTTCTTGATGCCCGTCTGCCAGCCGACCCCGTACTGAGAGGGGTATATGCGTTGGTCCTTTGCCGCCAAGAGAGGGCTGCCGGTGGATCTTCCTGAGAAGAGTGAATCCCCGAGCACACGATTCGCTTTTAGACTTTTCCGGCAACTTGCCGCGGAACCGAAGGCGCCGAACGTCTTCTTCTCTCCCGCGAGCGTAATGCTCTGCTTGTGGCCGCTGCACGACGGCGCTACCGGGGAGACACGAGAGGCGATGGCCAAGGTTCTCGAAGTTGCCGGCCTGGAACCCAAAGAGTTGCAATCGGTAGTCGGTACCCTGCGGTCTGCTCTGCAAATCCAAAGTCCGGGCCTGAAACTCGAGGCTGCCAATGCACTCTGGTGCAATCAGAAGTTCAGGCCTCGTTCCGAGTACATTTCTGGGGTCAAGGAAGCTTACGGCGCGGAAGTCTGTGCGCTCGACTTTGGCGGAGATCAGGCCGTGGCAACGATCAATGCCTGGGTCGCGGAGAAAACTCACGGCAAGATCGGAAGCATTCTAAGCTCGCTCGATCCCCTCACCTTTCTAGTCGCCATCAATGCCGTCTACTTCAAGGATTCCTGGCGTGATCGATTCATGCCAAAGCTCACTCGCGAGGAATTGTTTCATACCAGCGAAGGTCAAAAACTGAAAGTTCCCCTCATGAGCCAATACGGCTCTTATTCTTACTACGAGGACTCCAGGTTCCAGGCCGTGCGTCTCCCATACAAGACGTCACGTCTGGCGATGTATGTCTTTCTGCCAGCGAAGAAGTCGAGCCTGCGTGAGTTTCGGCTGGATCTGAACTCCGGGGCCTGGGACAAGTGGATGCGACGTTTCGAGGCAATGGAAGGTCACCTTCGGCTCCCCCGCTTCAAGCTGACATATCAGGCGATGCTGAATGGTCCCCTTTCACAGCTTGGGATGGCGCTAGCCTTCGACCCAAAACATGCCCGATTCGATGCCATCTGCCCGTCACCCCCGGCGATCTGGATCGGAACGGTCCTCCATCGTGCATTCGTTGAGGTCAACGAAGAGGGCACGGAGGCTGCCGCAACAACCGCTGCGATGATGCCTGCATCCGCCGAATACAGCCGGCCACGAATACGTAAGTTCGAGATGATCGTAGACCGCCCGTTCTTTTTTTCAATCTGCGACACCTTCACGAACACAATACTGTTCATGGGGTCGGTTGAAGAACCAGATTCGGGAGATAGCCCTATCGGAAAGGGATGATGGATAATTGATAACTGATGTTGTAAACCGGCGATTGCAAGAACGACCTTAGCCAGCGGATAGGCCGCCTTTGGATCACACCTTTCGGTAGTGCCTCAGTTCAAACTGACGCACTACCCACCTTTCGGGTAGCTTACTAGTCTCTGCTGGCCTTGCCGCTCTGAGAGGTTAGAACGCCGTAGCTCTCCGGCCGGCGGTCGCGGAAGAATTGCCAGACCTTGCGCACCTCTAAAATCTCATCCAGGTCAAGATCGGCCACCAGCACTTCGTCCTGATCGCGGCTGGCCTGGGCGATGATCTTGCCGCGGGGATTGCAGAAATAACTCTTGCCGTAGAACTGTCCGATGCTCCAAGGCTTCTCTTCGCCCACCCGGTTGATGGCGCCGACAAAATACCCATTGGCCACGGCATGGGCCGGCTGCTCCAACTCCCATAAGTACTCAGAAAGGCCGGCGACCGTAGCGGACGGGTTAAAAACAATCTCCGCTCCATTCAAGCCCAGGGCGCGAGCGCCTTCAGGAAAGTGGCGGTCGTAGCAGATGTACACGCCCACCTTGGCATACTTGGTGGCAAAGACGGGATAGCCCAGATCGCCGGGCGTGAAATAGAACTTTTCCCAGAAGCCGGGATGGCAATGGGGGATGTGATGCTTGCGATATTTCCCCAGGTAGCGTCCGTCGGCATCGAGGACCGCCGCAGTGTTGAAGTAGAGGCCGGGCAGCTCCTGTTCGTACACCGGGACAATTATCACCATGTGGTGCCGGGCAGCCAGTTCCTGCAACTGGCGGACGGTGGGGCCGTCGGGCACAGGCTCAGCCAGTTCGTACCAGCGTGCGTCCTGCTCGGCGCAGAAGTAGGGGCCGTAGAACAATTCCTGCAGGCACAGAATCTGGACCTGCCGGCCGGCCGCCTGCTCAATCAGCTCTACATGCTTGCGGACCATCGCTTCCCTAATCTCGGAAAGCGAGTGTTCGGGACCGAGCACATTGCGCGCCTGAATCAGGCCACAGCGAACGATTCGTGACATCGAGAAAACCTCGGGATGCCAAAAACTATAACAGAATCGCAATGCTGCCAGCGGTTGCCAGTCAGCTTGTCTACCGTCGCCGCAGAACGCGAAAGCCAGATTCACGCTGAAAGCTGACGGCTGAGAGCTGATAGCTGCTTTCAGGAAATAACCTGGTGCGGCCTCCCTCCGCCGAGACGTATAATCCTCGTAATTTGTTCCTCGGGGGCTTGCCATGAACTACCGTCTCACTTGCTGCACGTATCTCACCCTGACTTTGACCGTCTTTGCTTCTGTCTTTGCGTTTGCGCAGGGCAGCAAATCGCCCGGCCGCGGCACCACCAGCGGTACCACCAGCTCCACCACCACCGGTATTCCTCCGATGCAGCCCACCACGAACATTCCCGATTCGACGGTAGGGCGAAGGGCCTTTATTTCCGGCAAGGTAGTTTTGGACGATGGCAGCCCGCTTACCGAAGCGGCCTCGATTCAGACTGTTTGTCAGGGCCGTCGGCAGACCGTGGCGCATACCGACTCGCACGGCGGCTTCACCTTTGAATTTGGCGACCGCATGGCCGCCGCCGCGGCCGGAATCAGCTCCGCGGACGTGGACTCCTCCTTCAGCCCTGACGGCTCACCGCGCGGAAGCAATCGCGAGTGGCGCAGTTGTGAGCTGCAGGCTGAGCTTTCCGGGTTTACCTCGCAGCCAATCGATTTGAGCAGCAGGATGTCGACCTTTGAGACCACCGATATCGGGCGGCTGACTTTGCACCGGCTGGGCCACGTCGAAGGTTTGACCATCAGCGCCACCAGCGCGATGGCGCCCAAGGATGCGCAGAAGGTTTTTGCGAAAGGACGCGAGAAGGCCGGCAAGCAAAAGTGGGATGAGGCTGAGCCCTTGCTTGAAAAAGCGGTGGAGATTTATCCGAAGTATGCCGAGGCCTGGTCTGAACTGGGCCGCGTGCAGCTCATCAAGAAGAACGACGCGCAGGCACGAAAATCCTTCGAGCAGTCGATTGCGGCGGACCCGAAATTTGTCAATCCATATCGTGGTCTGGCGGAGCTGGATACGAAGCAGGAACAGTGGCCGGCATTGGTCAGCGTCACAGATCAGCTTCTGGCTCTGAATCCGGTGAGCTTTCCCGATGCCTGGTTCCGCAACGCGCTGGGCAATTACTACACGCAAAACTTCCCCGCTGCGGAGAAGAGCGCCCGCCAGGGAATGAAAATGGACGATAACCACCAGTTTCCGAAGCTGGAGTACTTGCTCGGCGTCGTTCTGATGCAGGAACATCAGTATCAGGAGGCTGCCACCCATGTCCAGAGTTACCTCCGGGTAGCCACCCAGCCTTCAGAAATAGCCGATGCGCAGAAGCGCTTGGATGAGATCACGAAGCTCTCAGCGGCGGTGAGCGTCCCGGCAAACGCCGACAAGAAGTAGTAGCCCCGGCCGCAACCACAAAATACGTAGGCCCGGACGTCCCGTCCGGGCGGGCGAGCGCAGCTTGCCTGGAAACTGCGGAGCGTCGCTCCGCCTGACGGACGAGGCGTCCGCCCGTACGTGGTTCGTTTCGCCGCAAGTACCAGGCGCTAAGTCCTGCTTCTCCCGTTCTCGGCCTTTCCCGAAACAGCTCAGATTGTCCAAAGATCATTTACTCAGAAGGGCCAATGTGACCGCCAGACTGGGCTCAGACTGCTAGAATCGAGCCTGGAGTAATCGTAATAATGCTTAGTATTTTAAAAAAAACGTCGATCTTGCAAGCGCTGATCCTGCCAGTAATGATTCTAGCGCTGGCACGCGCCGGAGGCGCTTCCTCTGTCCTGGCCGCAGCCCAGATTGCAGTCAAAACTGTGGCTCGGGTCAGCAAGGTCACGGTCACGCCGAGCAATGCCGGAATCGAAGTCGAGATTGCGACCAGCCAGTCGGTCGCGATGCGAAGTCAGGTAACTACCAACCCCGACCGCCTGGTACTCGATTTTCCAGATGCCCTCCCGGCTCCGGATCTGCACAATCAGGCCATCAATCGCGGCGAAGTCATCGGTGTCCGTGTCGGCCTGTTTTCCCAGAACCCGCCAGTCACCCGCGTGGTCATCGACCTGAAAAGCCCGCAGCCATACCGCATTTTTCCCGACGGCAAAACCGTGATCGTGAAACTGATGACCGGCCAGCAGCAGGCTGCGACAGCGCCCGGGGCGGCGCATATCGATCCCGTTTCCTACACCCCGGCGGCGCCCGCTAAGCCTGCTTCCCAGCTGGAAGTCGTATCCAGGAATGGCCAGCTGAGTATCCGGGCTGAAGGCGTGAGCCTGGCGCAGGTCCTCAACGAGGTACGCCGCAAGATCGGGGCCGACATTCCCATTCCGCTCGGAGCGGCGCAGGAGCAGGTTGTAGCCAACATCGGCATGATGCCGGTCCGCGAGACCCTGACTTCCCTGCTGAACGGCTCCCGCTTCAACTTCATCCTGGTGGGCGCAGACAATGATCCTGCCAAGCTGAAGAGTGTGATTCTCAGCTTCCGCGGCTCGACGGGCATATCTCAGCCCGCGATGGCGCCATCTCCCCAACAGCCCGTCACTGAGAACGAACCGGAACCCGAACCCCAACCGGAACAACAGATGCAACCCGACCAGCCGCAGCAGGAAGCTCCACCCCAGGAGGGGCCTCCACCGCAGGAGACTCCGCAACCCCAGGATAATCCTCCGCCACAATAGACTCGATCGTCGCCGTAGCGATGTAGCGGCGGGCGTCCCCGCCCGCCCACCCGGACGAGGGCGTCCGGGTCTACGTATTTAAAAGAGCGGACCACGTAGGGGCGGGCGCCCTCGCCCGCCAGAGCACAGGCCTGGGCGGGACGAGCGCGGACGCCCGTCGCTACGTCGCAAAATCTGGGTTATTGGTGAATTAGACGGACGGGAATCGCAGATACTCCGCCGCCAGAAACTGCAGTTCCGCCAGCCCCGGTGTTGCAGCCGGCTACGTTCATGATCACGCCTTCGACCTTCCCGTTGGTTCCGGGGGCAGGCGCGGCACCGTTCTGAACGTTCTGGGTGATGCCCAGTTGCAGGAAGCCGACAATCGTTCCCGTCTGATTGCAGCCGCCGGGGCAGAGATTGGGGTTTCCGGCTGCGTGGTAAATCGGCACCGTGACAATTGAGTCGCTGCGGCTGATGCTGGTGACACCCTGCAGTACCGGGTTTGGATTGTTGTTTCCCCCCGTGATGGTGACGGGAGGGGTTCCGGTGGGAGTCCCGCCGGTCGGAAGCAGTTCGTCCTGGCCCTGGGTCAAGCCCTGATTACCGGCGTGGATCAGGCACTGCGTCCCCTCATTGGTGCGCACCCCAAGGCCGCCGCCCGTCTGCACTGTGACCGCCTGACCCAATCCAACCGTCTGGCCGCAGCTGAATTGATAAGTCGACGCGCACGCGATGTTGTCGTGATAGTCGTCACTGCCTACCTGTCCGCAGGAGACAGCGCTGGTTGCCGGGCAGACTGGAGCCGGCGGGTTCATGGGGACGTTCGCGCGGTAGTAGTCAAGGGTCCAAGGCGCGGTAGGGGTGACATTAGGAGCGGCTGCGCCCGCGACATGAGTGAGAGTGATAGTTTTTCCCACGAAGTTACCGTTGTTCTGAATCGCCCCGGTGGTGTTGTCTACAAAGCGGCCTCCGGCGGCACAGTCCCCGGGCGCACCATTCGTGGGATCGCAATTCGGTATCAGCCAGGGCTTAACGCTAGTCACCTGGATCGGAGCCGTCGACCCAGATGGGTTGTAGGCCTCGGCCACCGCAGTGGCGCTTACGCTGTTGGCCGCGCCTCCCCAAATTTTTCCGAAGAAACTGGGCAGGGCGGTTCGATGCACCGTCACCGCAATCTGCGGATTCGCCGGCGTGGTATCGCAGGTGATGGTCTGGACTGCGGCTGGCTGTCCCGCAACCTGGTTCTGAGCCGCAACTGCCTCGGCCTGACGGTTGGCGGCTGCGGCAAGGCCGGGACCACCGCTTTGGCAGATGTCCGCGGCCGCGACGGTAGCGGATGCCGAGGTGTATCCCGAGAAGGCAAACATCTTGGCTCCCGCCAGGGCGGCCGCATCCGCTGCCCGTTGCGCTTCGCCGTGAGCTACATACAGGGTCGCGATATCGATGGCCAGCGCCGCCATGCCCAGCAAGGCCAACAAGGAAAATGCAACCAGGACGATGGTTACTCCACGTTCGTTTTTCCGATCGGATCTGTTTACGGGGATCACGATTGCCGCATCCTTCAATTCAAAGTCTCAATTCAGATTCTGCATGATGGCGACCGAATTGATCTGCGACACTGCCGGATAATTCGCCCCCGGCGCCACCAGCGGGGCCACCCGGTTAAATTGCCAGCGGTATGGATAGTTCAACGTCACCCTCGTGGCTTCAATCGTGTAGTTCGCCTGAAAAGGCGGATTGGGCAACACCGCGTTGTAGGTGTATCCGCGCTCGATGGTGAGTGTGAGCGGGCCGGCGCACGTTCCAGTGGTGGTAAAAGTCCAGGTAAGTGCGGCGCCGGGCACGCCGTTGGCGGTGGCCAGTCCGCAATCGTTCAGGGCGCTGGCAACCAGGTTCTTGTCTACCACGTCGCGCACCGAACAAATCGAAGCCGGCGCATTGCATCCCCCCGCCAGCGAAAGGTCGGCGGTAGGCTGGTTCGAGGCCACGCGAGCCCCCTGCAAAGCGGTGTTGCCCAGCTTTTGCTTGACTGTAAACGCGGTGCCGAAGTCGAAAACTCCAACCACCACCACCAGCAGCAAGGGAAGGGAAATGGCAAATTCCAGAATCTCGGCGCCCTCGCTTCCGCCCAGCCGTGCCGACCAAAGCCTTGCGAACCATAGACTTGCGAGCCGCGCATAAAGCGACGAGAGCGATGCCAGCGTGAATGAGCTTCTGCGTGACACCGCTACTCCTCCTCCTTGGCTTGCGCCCGCCCGTTAATGAGGATGCCCGTGGTTATAGGAGAAAGCGTAGGCGGACAGCACGAGAGCCCGTTCAATTTGAAGTTGAAGGGATAGTCGAAGGTGACCACCGCTCCGAGTTCTGGTAATGGAGATGCGGGATTCAGGACCACATGCTGCACATTGAAGTTCTGTACCTGGGCGGGATCGAGGTGCGAGGCGCTCAGAATGGGATCAATCACGCTCCGGACATTCGCCACGGTTTGAGTAGTGTTTCCGCAGGACGCGCAACTGTGGGCCGCTGCCGCCAGCGCCCCTTCGCGCGCCGCGTGATTCACGGTCGCATAAATATTGAATGCACGCCCAAACCACATGATCCCCAAAAGCAGCATGAACAGCAAAGGCAGAATCACGGCTGCTTCAGCGATCTCCGCACCTGAAGCTCCCTTGAGGAGCCGGCTCAAGGACTCGATCTTCGGGTACGTAGCTCGCTTCATTAGACCCACACCTGCCTGACAGTATAAAGAACAACCGCTACCGCCACGGCCACTCCGAACGGTACCTTGAGCGATTCGGGGTTATCCAGCGAAACCTCCGGGCCGGGCAGGTGAAGCGTAAACAGCGCCGCCAGCATGCGTCCGAGGTTGCGCAGGGTCTGGCCTACCCGCCTTTTCCAGACGACAAGGACGACGGCCATCGCGCCCGCTACGAAGATCGTCACCACCAGCACCGCAATCAGCCGCGGCGGTCCTAAAAAGGCTCCCAGCGCCCCTACCAGCTTCCAGTCTCCTCCTCCGAGGCTGCGTACTAAAACGAACGGCAGCAGGAGTCCCAGGCCCAATCCCGCGCCCAGGAGCGATTCTTTGGCTCCAGACCAGCCCAGGGCAAGCGAATTCGCGGCAATGCCCAGCAGCAGGGCTGGCACCGTCAACCAGTTGGGGATACGGCGGGAGCGCCAGTCGGTCCACCCGGCGATCACGGCGGGAATTGTCGCCAACATCCAAACCCCCTGTTTCAGCATCGGCTCAACCACGCGGGTTGGGCGCGCACAAAAACCAGCCGGATTTTGGCATTTGGGGTGGCCATCCGAATGTCCGGATCTGGCGGCCGGGGAGGGTCAAGACCAGCCTTAACAGCGGATTATGCGCGGTTAGTGGCCTCAAGTCAATGCGAAGAAACGGGGCAAAAAGTAGCGTTGGCGTCCCGCCCTCGTAGGTTGAGTCAAAGAAAAAGGCCCGAGTTATCGAGCCTTCTTTGAATGACTTATGCGAAACCCAGCGGCTGAAGCCGGTCCAATTTAAGGAGCTTACGGCACGACTGTGCCCTTCCCATTTAACAACTTACGTCGTGAATCGAAGTCGTACCCTTATTGGCTCAGCGGATGCCCGCTGCCGCGCTCCGCTACCACGCGACGGGCATTTTCCGCCAGTTGCTTGGCCTGGGGCAGAAGCTCCAGCGCCTTGGTCACCTGCGGATCGGTTTCAGCACGCACCTTCAGGCCTTCTTCCTGGCCGAATACGTCCACAAAGATCTCGCTCTTGATGTTGGACCGTACCCAGGCGTTATTTTCCAGCAGGTCCGCCTCGGTGTACGGAACCTTTTCGTCATCGAGGAATTTGCGGAAATCCTGCAGGACTACGTCGTCCACCTCAAAGCCTTTACCCGGATGATGGGTCACGGCATAGTGCTTGGCGAAGTTGAAGAACGCGTAGTGCTGCAGCAGCGTGTCCTGGAAATGATTGCTCTTTACCTGGGCAATCTTGACGTCCGGCGTAATACCGCCGCCGCCGTAGACGGTGCGGCCGCTGTCGGTAAGTTTCACTTCGCGATTGGCCAGGTTCTCAGCGTCTTCTTTCTCGCGGTTGAAGTAATAGTCGTAGAGCGAGACGTTGGAATAATCGCGCTGGATCAACCGCATGCTCGGCGTGTAGTACTTCGCCGTGGTCAGGGCCAATCCGGTATTTTCAGAAAGCGGATAAACGGTCTGGACCAGGCCCTTGCCGAAGGTGGTTTCTCCCACGATCAAGCCGCGGTCATGATCCTGAATTGCGCCGGCCACGATCTCCGCCGCCGAAGCCGTTCCCCGGTTCACCAGTACCACCAGCGGGTACTCCTTGCCGCCGTTCCCGTGTGCCGCGGAATAGCGCTTTTCCTGAGAAGCCCGGCCGTGGTGCGAAACGATGAGTTGTCCCTTGCGCAGAAACTTGTCGGCTACGCCCACGCCTTCGTTGAGCAGGCCGCCGGGATTCTGCCGCAGATCGAGGATCAGACCCTTCAGGTCGCCCATCTGGTCGAGTGCGTCTGCAACTTCATGTTCCGTGGTTTCGTTGAAGCCGGACACGTGCATGTATCCGATGCCAGGCTTGATCAGGAAGTGCAGATCCACGCTGTAACGCGGAATTTCATCGCGCACCACGGCGAATTCGAGCGGCTTGTCCGCGCCTTCGCGCAGAATCGTGATATGGACCGTGGTTCCTTTTGGCCCCTTAAGCAGGTCAGCCACGTCCCCGGTCGTCATGTTGTCGGTGGGTTTGCCATCGACGGCGGCGATGATGTCGCCGGGCCGGATGCCGGCGCGATATGCGGGCGTTCCGACAAACGGCGCAATCACGATGACCTTATTGTTGCGCGGGCCGACCGTCATACCTACGCCGTAGTACTTGCCGCGCTGATCTTCGCGCAGCAATGAATAAGCTTTTGGATCGAAGAAATTCGAGTGCGGATCGAGCACATGCAGCATGCCCGGGATGGCGCCGTTATAGATGGCCTTGTCCGGATTCACAGGTTCGGCGTAGTTCTGTTCTACGACGTCATACACCGTAGCGAACTGGCGCAGGCTGTCGCGGACATCAGTATCCCCGCCGGGAGCGGCTGAAGGATTAATCTTTTGTCCGAAGACGATACCGAGGAGTCCGCAGGTGACTAGAATCAATACAACCAGGAAGAGTGCGCGACGAGAACTGCCTACCATCATCATTTTCCTTCGCCGGGGACGTAGAAATCACCCCGGCCAGCGCGTCTGAGCGAAGTATAGCGCTCTCCG
>CAZGSU010000071.1:0-30115 GCA_964528615.1 uncultured Acidobacteriaceae bacterium
CTTCAATTGGGCCAGCACCGGGCGGAGCATCGCCGGTCACATCGTCCGGGAACAGAAAAGGCAGGCTGACTGGCGCCTCCTCCAGAACGGTTACCGTATCCGGACCCGTCTACGCCGAGAACCGGGACGTTGGCATCACCCCAGAACGACGTCTGACATTTCATCTCGCCCAGCCGTTACCTCTCGAATTCTGACCTGGCTTGTTTATACGATTCCCCCGAGAGCACTGGTGGATGACGTTTCCACCTTAGAGTAGAATTCCGCGATGCCAAAGCTTCGATATCTCCCAGCGCTCTCTTTTTCGCCATCGCTGTTGCTCCGCTCTTCGCGGATGCGAATTCGAAACCAGATCAGTTCAACACCGGGAACACCTCGGCGCCGCACCTGCACTCTCATCTGATGGAAGGCCCGTCGGTTCTCGGCTCAAACGGAATTCCTTACTCGATCGACTCCTTCGCGATTGAAGGACGGATCCCCGCGGCCGAGTTCGCAGCCGCGCCCGGCATTGAAGGAGACTGGGTCAAGGGAGTTCTTCCTGCCCCCAGTCCGCGACGCGACCAGTACCCGATGGATCTGGACATCGTGGATTTTTCGCCGGTCAACTAAAAACCAGGGTGGTCCCGCTTCGTAACAAGATCCCGGAGGGATCTTTGACAATAGCCCGCCACTTCAGTGGGGGGTGGATCGACGACACAATCCGCGTGCCGTAAGCACGCCTGAAATAGATCACGAACGCGCTTCGGGAGGCATTTCAGCCGTCCCTACGGGACGGGAATCGTGCCCTCTCGCCACCCGGCGTTGAAACGCCGGGCTACTCTCAGGCGTCCCTCCGGGACGCGCCTCGCTGCTGCCTCTACAGCGTGCTCATGACGCCACCAGGTCAGCTTTCTGGTCGTCGGTGAGCAGCATGTTGAAACGCGTGTCGTAAAAATTCACCACGTCCAGCAGGGTATTGGCCGAACCGTTGTGGAAGTAGGGCGCACGGGCGGCCAAGCCGCGCAGGTTGGGGACTTTAAATTTACCGATATCGGCGCATTTGCCGGTCACCATCGCCCGTCCGGGGTCGGTGGACACGGTGAATGTGCCATTGTTGCACTGAATCACATACAGAGGGAGTTCAAGCGCGGAAGAACCGGTTCCGATGTTCATCATGGCGAACGACGAGTTGCCGCCGACGTTCGGCGTGTTGTGACAGGTGGTGCAGGTACCGGTCACCTGGGTTTGGCCCTGAACGTCGTTAAATCCCGTCACGGTCGAGATTGTAAAAGGAAAATTGTTAAACAACATTTCTCCGCGCGCGATGGACTGCCGCGCCGCGGCGTCCGGCCCGCCCGCGTTCGCCCACTTCGAGTACAGGTTAAACGCGTTGGGGTTAAACTTAGCGCCGGTGTTGACGTTTGCATGGAAGGGCTGCAAGGCGAGATACAGTGGACCGCCGCGCGCGCCCTGTGCGATCAAGCTTCCTGCCCGATTGTCTTCCGACTGCGCGGTGAACAGCGATGTCTCGAGATCCACGATCTGCTGTAGTTCTGCATTCGTGGGCGGATGTCCTGGTTGCGTATGCACCAGGGTCGCGTCTTTGGCCTGGCTGCGCAAATTAGGCTCCCGGCCGTCCCACATGATGGCATCGAGAAAGCGCAGGTTAGTGGAGGGAAGCGGTCGCCGGTAGAGCGCGGGCTGGCTCGCGGTCACCCCGAGCAAGACGGCTTAGGATTATATTTTGGCACTCAATCACTACTTCTCTTCCTCTTAAATATCCTAACGTGGCTTGTTTCACGGATTCGTCTGAAGCACGCCACTTATTTCATCGCCTCGACCTACGTTGTCCAGCGCGATAAATGTCTCGTCTTTTAGCGTCCAGCTCTGGTTCAGGCGCAACCGCTCCACACGGTTGCCAAGACTTGGCGGTTGCACCTTGCCTACGGAGCAGTCCGGTCTATTGAATGGTGAGGGTCATCGAATTGGATGTCTCTGCGGTAGTACCACCACTGCCTCCGTATATGCCGCCACCCATTGTGCCGGTGGCGGGGTTAGTCACGGTGACCATCACGGTGCCGGGAGTAGCGATAGCCGAAGCGGGAACCATGGCCGCCAGCTGGTTCGCCGTCACGTATGTGGTGTTTTGCTGCGTGCCGCCCATATTCACGACGGCGGTAGTCCCAAAGCCGTTGCCGTTGACGGTCAAGGTGAAACCAGGCCCGCCGGATGCCACCGCGTTAGGCATAAGTTGCGTAATTGTGGGAACCACTCCAGGTGTCGGAGCGGCAGCCATAGGCTTGCTGTATCCACACCCCAGGCTCATGGCAACGAGCGATAGCACACAGATCAATTTCATGGGTTTCTCCTCCGAGTGTTGTTACGAATCTAGCGACGGAGAGAGGCGCGAGTGTCAGGCAGGTGTTATTTCCTTGTAAAAGGAATGTCTGCGGGCTTACGCCAGCTTGGCGTATTCCGCCTTGGCTTCTTTGAGGATTGGAATATCGGAGTCGCCATCCTTCCACAGCGCCAGGAAATCCTGGTAGGCGGCTCTGGCTTTGGCCGAGTCACCGGTAATCACGTGGGCCCGGCCCAAACCTAGCTTTGCCAGCGAGTGCTCGGGGGCAGTTGGACTGACTCCGCGGTGGTCCACCATCTTTTGAAATTCGGCCGTGGCTTCGGCTCCGCGTCTCGCCTGCAGATAAGCCAGCCCTCGAACGTGAATGGTGAAAGCCTGGATTGGCAGCCGTTGCGAGTCTGCGTTCGCGCAGCTACTGCAGCTTGGCGTACTCCGCCTTGGCTTCGTTCAGGATGGGGATGTCGGGGTCGGCGTCTTTCCAGAGGGCCAGAAAATCCTGGTAGGTAGCGCGGGCCTTGGCGGCGTCGTTTTGCTGGGCGTAGGCGCGAGCCAGGTAGAGCTGGGCGATGCCCATCAGCGGATCTCCGATGTACGCTCCTCTCAAGTTCAATACGGCCTGAAATTCCTGTGCGGCTTGAGCGGGCTGGTGGTTCAGCAGATAGGCGCGGCCGCGGACAAAGTGGATGTCGGTGGTGCCCTTGTCGTACTGTTCGCCGGGCTTCAACACATCAATGGCTTTGGCGGCCTCAGCGTGGTTCAGGAAGAGAACAGCCTGCACAGTGGGGATGAACATGGTCTGGAACCTGGTGTCCAGAGGCCGGCGGCGGCTCACATCTTCGATCAAATGACGGGCCTGGGCTTCAGCACCCGCGAGGGCCGCAATTTCAGCCGAGAGGATGGCAACATCGGGGCTGGTTGCCAAGGCCACAGCTGCGGTTGCCTGGGAGACCGACTTGTTCTTGGCGGCGGTATCGCCGAAGAGCAAATCGATCCAGGCTGGAATCTGAATGGCAGCGGCTTGGCTCTCCGTCAGACTGATCTGCTTGGCCAGTTCTGCCTGACGGGCGTAGATTTCGCGGGCGTTTTTCCGTTGGCCGTGCGCCAGGGCCAACCCGGCTGTGTTAGCTAAAACCCATTGCGACTCGAAAGACGGTGAGTCCTTGATGAAGACTTCTTCGCGATCCTGCGCCGCCTGGTCGCCCTGAACCAGGGCAACGTAGTACAAACTGGCATGCAGAATAACCCCGCCATTGGTCTTTTGCAGACCTGTGTTGATCACCGCTTTGGCTTCGTCGAATCTTCCCAGCGCAGCGTAGCAATAAGCCGCGTTCACGTATCCGTACCACGAATCGGGCTCCAGGCGAGTCGCTTCGAGGCTATGGGTTAAGCCTTTGTCAAAGTCGCCGAGTAGTTGATAAGCGACAGCCAGATTGACGCGCGGCGTCTGATCGCCGGGATAGGTTTGGGCGTAGAGCTCCATCGCCTGGATGGACTGCTCCAACTGGCCCGTGCCATCGTAATATTTTTCAGTAATGTAGAATTTTTCGCGCTCGCTGGCGCGCTCTCTCAACTCGAACGCCTTCTGAAAATTCTGGCGGGCAAGGTCCAACTGGCCCACGGTCAAATACTGGTTTCCCAGGCGGGCATAGGCCATGGCAAAGTTGGGGTCGAGCTCGATGGCGCGCTGGTACAGCGCAACCGGCGGAAGCGCGTCGCCTTTTTCGCGCAACTCATCAGCCTGAGTGAAGGCCTTCAGAGCTTCAAGCGACGAAGTGGTAACTTCCTGCAAGGGCTTGTCAAACTTCTGGACCGATGCCAGCGACTCGCCCAAATTGCCGCGCAGCTTGTCGGCGCCCAGACCCAGAGCATTCAACACCTGCTCCTTGCTCGCGGCCTGCTCCTGCACCTGCGCCAGGGAATCGCCGGTGGCGGCATTGATCGCCTCCAACGTAATCACGTATTCACTTCCCAACGGCGCAATACTTCCAGTGAGCATGGCCTTAACGTGGGCGCGCTGGCAGATTTCCCGGCCAATGTCGCTGGTGAGACGTGTCTCTGGAGGTTTGCCCATCAGCTTCAGCGTCTGCTGCACCTTGGAATCCGGAACCACATTCAGATAAGGCGATTGGCCCAGGCTCACAGCCAGCGCCTTCTTAAGAGTGCTGTCGAAGACCGGATCACCGGTAGTGTTGGTGAAGTCCGAAAGCAGGATGGAATCTTTTTCGGTGAGGGTTTGAGTTTTGTGGGAGCGGTAGAAAAGACCGCCAGCCACCAGCGCGATCACCACCAGAGCAACCGGAACCAGTATTTTCCATGGGCGGCGTGCCGCTTGCTCTGTCACCGCGGCTTGCCCGGAGGAAACGGCGCGGGTCTTTTCTGAGGATTGGGCTGAGGATTGTCCTGGGGCTTGGTTTGAAGCTTGGCGCGAGGACTGGCTCGAGGGCTGGCGACTCTCGGGCGGCACGACCGCGGCGGCTGGCGCTTCGTCCTCTTCTACCACACTCGCGGCGCTGGCTCGGCCCGACTCGGTCTCTCGTTTCAGCCGCTTCAAGTCGGTTCGGATGTCCGCTGCGTGCTGGTAGCGCAGTTCCCGGTCTTTCTCCAGCGCCTTGTTGATGATGCGTTCGAAATCGGCGGGAAGATCGGGATTCAGCCGCACCGGAGCAACCGGCACTTTGTGCAAAATAGAATCAAACAGAACGGCGGTTGTATCACCGCGAAACGGGAGTGTGCCCGTCGCCATCTCGTAAAGCACGGCGCCAAAGGAAAACAGGTCAGTGCGTGCGTCAAGCTCCTTTCCTTTGGCCTGCTCGGGAGACATGTAGGCGACCGTTCCCAGCGTGGAGCCTGGACTGGTGAGGTGGTCAAGGCTCTCCGCGGCGGTCGCCTGCGCTGAGAGTCCGGCCATTTCTTTTCGGCCGCCGGTCGGCGCGACCTTGGCCAAGCCGAAGTCGAGAATCTTGGCATGCCCACGCTTGGTGACGAAGATATTCGCGGGCTTGATGTCGCGGTGGACGATGCCTTCGGCGTGGGCAGCGTCGAGTGCGTCCGCAATCTCGATTCCGATGGCGAGCAGCGCCTCCAGATCCATTGGACGGTTGCCGATCAGGTGCTTCAGGGTGTTGCCGTCCAAGTACTCCATGGCAATGAACGCCTGGCCGTTTTCGTCGCCAATATCGTAGATGGTGCAGATATTGGGATGGTTGAGAGCAGACGCGGCCTTGGCCTCACGCCGGAAACGCTCCAGGGCCTGACGGTCCTGGGCCACGCCTTCGGGCAGGAATTTTAAAGCCACAAAGCGATCAAGCCGGGTGTCCTCGGCCTTGTAGACGACACCCATCCCGCCACCGCCCAGCTTCTCGACAATCCGGTAGTGCGAGATGGTTTGGCCGATCATTGTTTGGCCAATCAGTAATGAAGGAGTTACTGTGGCGACCAATCTTAGGCGGGCAGGACAGACAAGTCAATGAAAGCGGGGGAAGCACTAGTGGATCAGCTTCAACTTTCACACCCTGTCATCCTTTCACAGCCTGTCATCCTGAGGAAGGGGATGCGCTTTCGCGCTGGATTTGCGCCAACACTGCATGTGAGGGCGGCGTGGAATGCACCAGGTCATTCGCTTCCTTTCATCCCCCTGCGCGGGACGAAAGACTGTGCTCAGGATGACAACCTTGCGGTGCGGATAACGGGAGAACCGAATCAAACTCGTTTTTTGAGCGACTGCTTTTCGCGATCCAGAACCATCTGATCGAAGGCGTGGGGCAGCGACTCGCAGCGGGAGTAGGGGCCGGGTTTGTAGGCGCGGGACTCGATTCCCGCCTGCGAAAGCTCCGAGATGCCCCAGTCTTCGCGGTTGGTCGCGTCCCAGAATTCAACCGCGTCATTGGCTTCGAAGTCGGGCTTGGCCATTTCATCAGGATGAAAATGCCATTCGCAAATAATGGCGGTACGGTCCACGGCGCGAGGCCAGAGCGTATGCGTCATCATGTAATCCGGATGGAGGCTTAGCAGCAGATTGGGAAAAACCGAGTAGTAATAAACTTTGCTGCGTTCCTCTGCGGTGAGTCCGGGAAGATAGGCGCGCCGCAGCTTGCCGTCCCTGCTCATGGTGCGGGCGCCAGCCTGAAATTCCATGGAGCCGCCGATGTATCCGCGATGGGGCTGGTCATTGTCCCCGGAGAGGTAATCGCTGATCGCACTGAGTGCCGGATGCAGAATGGGACAGTGCAGGCATTCGTTGTAGTTTAGCATGATCAGCTTCCAGTTGGCCTTTACGTCATACTCGATGCGCCGGAGCGCTTTCAGCTCAGCCATTTGCCAGTTCTGGAACTTCTGCGGCAAATCTTCCAACTGACTGGCCAGCGAGGTGGGCTCGGAGCCGAGGTTGATGAAGATGTGACCGTCCCAAAGCTCGGCATGAACGCGGTTGAGGGGATAGTCTTCGCGCCGAAAGCCATCCTGCGCGTGAGGAGCCCCAATGAGCCCGCCGTCGAGCCCGTAGGTCCAACCATGATAGCCGCACTGGATCCGTCCCGGAAAATGTCCTTCAGCGCCGGCGCAAATGCGAGTGCCGCGATGCCGGCACACATTGAAAAACGCCCGCACCGCGCCCTTCGCGTCGCGAGTAATGATGATGCTTTCACGCGCGACCTCGCGCAGAAAATAGTCGCCCGCGGCAGGAATCTGGTCGGCGCGCCCGGCGCAGACCCAGCTATTGCAGTAAAAGCGTTCGAGCTCATCGCGGAAGAGATCAAGGTCGGTGTAGTAGCGGGCGGGTAGAGTGGTCGCCACTGATTGGGTATCGGAAGTCGGCATTCAGCACTTGGCAGTCAAGGAGCGTAACGTTCGTTCGGCTCCTTGAGGTTCCCAACAGAGCGATTTTATAGCAGGATTCGAGTTTGCTGCTTGGTGCTCGGCTGGTGAGCACTCTCGCCTGCTCATAACAGTAAGTAATCGTGGATTGTTGTTGCGATTCGGCGTAGAGTGCCCTTCCGAGAGGCTGGTGGGGATCAGATGAGACCGGAAGATTCACGCGGCGCAGTGTCAATTCCTCGTTATGCCCGTGTCAATATCAACGCCTAGTTCGAAGCTTGGTTCGAACCTCGGCCGTCATGTGTTTGGAGCGGCGGCGGTAGCCTCTGGCCTTATCACACTGGCCTGGCACGACTACAACGGCTGGCATCTACCACGTTACATTGCCTACCCCGCCGCCGCTGCCGAGATCTTCGGCGGAGCTGCAATTCAGTTCCGCCGGACCGCGAAAACCGGCGCACTCATCCTTGTTGCGATCTATCTTGTCTCCGCATTCCGTTGCGTGCCACAAATCTTCGCCCAACCGCAGATCTACAATAGCTGGGGGAACTTCTTCGAGCAGTTCTCTCTCGTGACGGGAGCAGCGATCGCTTATGCGCGCTTGTCGTTGCCATGGTCACGGGAAACGCTTAACCGGATCGGCCGCATTCTTTTGGGCATCTGCACCGCTTCCTTTACCTTCGAACAGGCGATTTATCTTCACCCGACCGCCACTCTTGTTCCGAAGTGGCTCCCGCCAAGTCAAATGTTTTGGGCGGTAACGACGACCGTTCTGTTCGCACTCGCGGTTGTGGCTCTTCTTGTGAATCGAATGGCACTTCTCGCGACTCGCCTTCTGACGATGATGCTCGTGATCTTCGGGCTACTGGTGTGGGTACCGTTGCTTGTTTCGGATCCCCACAATCACGCGAATTGGAGCGAAACCGTCGAGACCTTCGCGATTGCCGGAACAGCGTGGATTCTCGCCGATCTCCTGGGCGAATATCAGCTCAGTGACTATCGTCCGCGATGATGGAGTTCGGTCCACAGTCTCATTCCGGGTGCCGGAGCAGTTCTCGGTTGGTGTAATCGCCGTTTACAACTCTTGAGGTTTAGCCCTGGGGTAGGATGCTCGTCTCCTCGACTCGGTATCGGCGAATTGCGGTCGTGTTGAATCGACCACAAACGGGAGAGAGAGGCAAAGCGGAAAGGATAGGCATGGAATCAGAGATAAAGATCGGCCAGCAATTCGAGTTCGCGAGGCATGCAGATAAAGGATTTAGGCAAAAAGCGGTCGTAACCCGAGTTTTATCCAATCGTGAAGAAGGACTCGGTCCGGAAGCGGACTATTACATCGCCGATTGGATTGAAGCGAGAACCCTCTCGGAACAGCCAAAGGTGTTGGTTTTCGTGCTTGCAAACGACGGGCGCGCATATTTGGATGGCGAGTGGGTGGAAATAATCGTGGACCTTGCCGCGTAACTAAGGATGCGACGACAGGACAATGCGTGCTACCTTATTCCTGGGCCACTGTCGAATAGCGAACGTGCGCGTCGGGTGCGTGTTTCCTCCGCTTTGCCGCTGGCAACCCATTCTGCAAACTGCCGCCGTCGCCCCGGAGTCAGGGCGCTCCAAACGGCGGCATACTCACGACTGACGGCAAGCATTTGGGTAACTTCATGCGGAATCGTGTCCTTGGCAGGCGCAAACACCAGCACGACCGCGTCACCCGTGTCCACGCCAGCCTTGCGGTACACAGGTTCTGGTACCTCGAAGAACCACCGTTTTCCGTCACCCCACTCTTTTAGCCCCCTCCGCCCTAGATCGATGCCGTTCAGGGTTCCAGTAACAGTGGTGCCAGTTAGATTCCAAGCTTCCGATATTCTCGCCGGAATAACCACATAACGAGGCAGATGCGAGTACTTGCGTTCGATCTTCGCCCTGTAGGTTACGGCTTTCATGAAGTAGCATTCTACTTCCGAAAAATCGTCATCTAGGAATGTCGACGGTGTCAAAGGTCTTCCGGGCACACTACGGTGCACTCAGAGATCATGCACTTGAAGACCCACAAGGCAAAGTAAGCTTTGGTTCCTAGCTCGATCCCACTACCGCGGGACGGCGCTTGCCGATACCGGTGGCTTGCTCGAAAGCGGAACCCAGTTGCAGGACGCCCCAGTCGTCGTGATGGCGTCCCACGATCTGAATTCCGATGGGAAGGCCGCTCGTCGAAAACGCGCAGGGGACGGACATGGCTGGGTTGCCGGCCGTGGAAATGTAGTAAGCCGACTTCATCCACGCAATATAGTTTTCCATCTTCACGCCGGCGATTTCGGTTGGGTAGTGAGTGTTCACATCGAAAGGGAGGACCTGGTTCACCGGCAGAATGAAAAAATCGTACTCCCCTTTGAACCCGCACAAACGCTCGTATAGCGCTGTCCGCTTGGCCTCGATGCGGGAAAGATAGGGACCAGTCAGCTTGCGGCCTTCCTCCACATGCCAGTGGATGTACTGGTTCAACTGGTCGCCGTGTGTGGCCAGCAGATCGCCGAACGACAGTTCCGTCGCCCAGTGCCGCCACGCCAGGAAGCATTCGTTGGCGTCGGTGAAGTCAGGCTCGGCCTCTACGACGATGCATCCCAGCGACTCAAGAACCTTGCGTTGAGACTGCACCGCGTTTTTCACTTCGGGATCCCATGGCAGTCCAAGGTCCTTGAACATGGCCACGCGCACGCCTTTGAAGCTGCGATCCAGGGACTGGGCGAACTGAGTGCCGGGCTGGTCGATTGAAATCGGGTAATGCCGGTCAAAACCGGAAAGCACACTAAGAAAAAAAGCGCAGTCGGTGACGTTGCGAGCTACCGGTCCGGGAACCGACAACGTGAACCAGCCCAGATGAGTCGGGACGTCGGAAACGCGTCCCGGCGACGGGCGAATGCCCACAATATTGCAGAAGTTGGGAGGGTTGCGCAGGGAGCCGCCCATATCGCTGCCGTCGGCGAGCGGAACCATCCCGCATGCCAGGGCGACAGAACCGCCGCCAGTGCTGCCGCCGCAGGTTTTTGTTACGTCATAGGGATTGTGCGTCGGGCCAAAGACGGGATTGAAGGTTTGCGATCCCAGCCCGAACTCGGGCACGTTGGTCTTGCCGATGACGATCGCTCCTGCTTCTTTCTCGCGCTGGACCACCCGGCAATCGAAGTCCGGTATGTAGTCCTTATGCAGCGGAGAACCAAAGGAGGTGCGGATGCCTTTGGTTTCGTGCAGATCCTTGACCCCAACCGGCAGACCGTGCAGCCGGCCGAGCCATTTGCCTTTGGCGAGTGCCTCGTCCGCCGCCGCGGCCTGTGCCATCAGTTCGTCTTCCGGCACCAGTGTGACCATCGCGTTGACTTTCGGGTTCACGCGCTTGATCTGTTTCAGATGCGCCTGCATGACTTCGCGCGCCGAGAGCTTTTTCCTGCGGATCGCCTCAAGAATGTCGACCGCCCGCATGAAACAGATCTCGTCCGAGGACGCACCGGTTTCGGTCTGCGACGCAAGCATCGGACTGCGCACGGAGGGAGCCACAGAAGGATCGATTGGTGAGGACAGCAATGGAGTGGCCGCGGCGGAAATGGCCGCACTGGTTCCGAACTTCAGGGCGTCTCGCCGCGTGATCTTGCTGGTCATTCGATTCCTCCCGGACCATCGGTAAATCAAAGAAACAATATCATTGGTGATCGTTCACTGCCGATAAGTCTCCGTTCCAATGGGAGCCATGAAGAACGGCACCTCCAGTCCCCGATCATCCTGTTTTTGTCCTGCTTTCGGAACCAGCTTCCCGCGTTGGGACGAGATGAGCACGAAGCACAAACTAACCCATCTGGTTTCAGCACCACGATCTTGGCGGGGAACGTGCAAGAGATACGACTATGCTGCTAGTGGTTACGCCTTCTGCCAAAGCTCGGGGGTGCGCACAGGCGATTCAGCAAGTCACCTCCGAAGAGACGCATGTGGCGGCGACTTTGTCGCAGGCGATGGCGCAGTTGCGGGCCCAGGAATACGTGGCAGTCCTGATTGATCAAGCCTTCCTTGAGACCGAACCGGTCGAGAGCGACATGGTGCTGGAGCACATCGGCTCCGCCATCCCGGTGCAGGTGAACTTCGCCATCAGCGGCATGGACCGGGTGGTGCGCGAGCTGCGAGCTGCCCTGCACCGTCGCAAAAAAGATGTGCTACAGGCCAGGCATGAGGCAGAACAGGCTTTGCGTAACGAACTCAAGGGCACCGTCACTGCACTCCTGCTCTCGTGCGAAATGGCGCTGCGCGTACCAGAATTGCAGAACGCCGCCGAGGCAAAGGCAAAGATGCACTCCGTTTATGAACTGGCGCAGGAGATGCGCGCTAAACTCGACGGCGCCTGAACCGTCGAATCCTGAAAGAGAAGGTCAGAAATGTTTGCCCGCAAGATTCACGTGTGGGACCGGGTCGGAGCCTGCCCTGAGCGTAGTCGAAGGGACCCGGTCGGGTGGCCCAACGGGCCGCAGGTTCGGTATGTCTCTCCGCAAAGCTGCCGTACTTCGCACCCTGACCGGGTCTGAGAACCGGGCCCCACACGGGTCGTACTGATTCTCTGGGCTTCCGCTCCAATCAAGAACCTTTCGGTGTGCAAGGTTTTGCGCACCCGCGCGCCCACCCCTGTTAACGAAAATCCTTCTCAGCCTCTCATTCCCGCACTACAATGACGCAGCGCCAAAGAGACGTGGAGTCGCCCTCCCTGCGGCTTTTCGTACTCTCCCAGGGGAAATTCGTGCACGTTCTGGTCACCTCCGACACTTTAAGCGGTACCTGGACCTACACCCGCGAGTTAGTCACCGGGTTGGTGAGTCGCGGGTTGCGCGTCACCCTGGTCAGCTTCGGCGAAATCCCCCTGCCCCAGCAGACTTTGTGGATGGAGAGCCTGCATGGGTTGGAGTACCGTCCCACGGCGTTCCGCCTGGACTGGATGGAAGAAGGGGAGCAGGATCTTCGAGAGTCTTCCGCGTACCTGACCGCGCTGGTCAGAGAGCTGAAACCCGACGTGCTTCACCTGAACCAGTTGTGCTACGGCAGTCTCCCGGTTCCGGTGCCCCGGGTGGTCGTGGCTCATGGTGACCTCATCACCTGGTGGAAGGCGGTCCACGGGCGGGAACCGAAGCCAGACCGCTGGCTACAATGGTATCGGGAAGTAGTCACGCGAGGCCTGTCGCTGGCCAGCATGGTGGTGGCGCCTTCGGTATGGATGCGGGACAGCGTGCGTGCCAGTTATACGCGGGCCGGGCACGACACCGTGATCTACAACGGCCGCAATCCGATCTTCTTTAATCCCTACGTCGGGAAAGATGATTCCGTGCTGGCCGTCGGCCGTTTGTGGGATGCAAGAAAGCAGGTCTCACTGCTGACCCAGCACAGCCATCCCCTTCCCGTGTGTATCGTCGGGTCGGACACACCGATTCACGACCACGGCAGGATTCCGATTCGCGCCGATGTCAAACTCTCGGTCGATGAGATGAACGTCGCGTTGAAAGGCCCGCAGACCGAAGCGCAGTTACGCTCACTATACAGCCGGGCTTCGATTTATGCCGCTACCTCGCGCTATGAACCGTTCGACATGACCGCAGTCGAGGCTGCGTTCTCGCGCTGCGCCATTGTCGCCAACGATATTCCCGCGTTCCGCGAGATCTGGGGTGATGCGGTTCTCTACTTCCGCGAGAATGATGCCGCCAGTCTGGCCTCCGCGATCCGCCGCCTGAGTCAACAGCGTGACCTGTGCCGCACCTACGGCAACCGCGCCTTTCAACGGGCTCGCGAGTGCTTTACCTCGAAGCGCATGATTGATCAATACCTCGAGCTCTATGGAAGCCTGCTGGGAACGAGGCGGGCGGCGGCATAGTAGCAGTCAGCATTCAGCCATCAGCTCTCAGCCAGAACAATACTTCACCTACCAGTTTCCGGCTCCGGACTTGCTCCACCTGAGACGATTGGGTCGGCTGACGGCTGAAAGGTGAGAACTGAAGGCTGAGAGCTGAAAGCTCACCCCGAAAGCTGCTATCTTTAACGAAGACTCAAACGGAGGCTTCATGGCTGCAGTCAAAATCACGGTCAGGAAGAACGGCCCTTATCGGGTAGAAGATCCCGAAGGCTCGATCGAGTTGGTCGATGCCGACGGCAACAAGTATGACCTGACCGGCAAGCCGGCATTTTCTCTTTGCCGTTGTGGGGGATCGGTGACGAAACCCTTCTGCGATGGTACCCACAGCCGCATCGGGTTCCAGGGAGCAGAATCCGCAGTAAAGAAGGCAGAGGGCAACGGCTAGGCACTGGTAGCTTCAGTGTGGTCGCGGGCGACTCGCCCGCAATGCCGCGGACTTGCCATCGAGTGGCGATCAGTCTCCGGCTTGTCTTTCACTGTCTGTGCCTCGCCGCGACTGAATCCGCATCATAATTCCGAGGGGTTTTGTGAGCGATTGGAAAGATCGAGAGCTGGGGATGAGTCGCGGCATCACCCGCCGTGACTTCCTGAATGGAGTCGCTCTTACCGTCGGCGCTGCAATTCTTCCTTCCGGTCTGTTCGCTGCCATCGATATGCCGGCCGGGGCGGAAAAATCGCCCGACTACTATCCGCCGGCTTTGACCGGATTGCGCGGCAGTCATCCGGGATCATTCGAAGTGGCTCATAGCCTGCGCGACGGCACCTTCTGGGATCAGGCCGGGTCGCCGGTCGATACCGGCGAGAACTACGACCTGGTGATTGTGGGTGGCGGTATCAGTGGGCTTTCAGCGGCGCATTTCTTTCGCAAGGTTGCCAGCCCCAAGGCGCGCGTACTCGTGCTCGACAATCATGACGACTTTGGCGGACACGCCAAGCGCAACGAGTTCCACTCCGCGCAACGCACCATGCTGGGTTTTGGCGGGACCTTCTCCATCGAGAGCCCCGCGCCCTACAGCGCTATAGCCAAGGGCCTGATCAAGGAACTGGGGATTGATGTTCCGTCGTATCACAAATATGTCGCGAAAGATTTGTACCCATCCTTTGGCCTAAACCCGAAAGTGTTCTTCGACAAAGAAACGTTCGGCGCCGACGGCCTTGCCACCAATCCCATACCCCATGTGGGTGGAGAGAGCGAAAACGACCGGGTGCGGGCGCACGCATTGGAAATGTTCCTGAAGGAGGCTCCGCTTTCCCAACAAGCCAAAGCTGACTACGAACGTCTGCTCACCGAAAAGAAAGACTATCTGCCCGGATTGAGCTCCGACGATAAAAAGGCTCGCCTCGCCCGCATGAGCTACAACAGCTTTCTGAGTGACACAGTCAGAGTCAGCCCCGAAATCGTAAAGCTGTTTCAGGCCATGCCGCATCCATTGTTCGGCGTTGGGTTTGACGCGGTCTCCGCCCAGGACGGATGGGGGTTGGGAGCGCCTGGCTTCGCCGGCATGAAACTCGATGCCACGCCGGGAAAAGGGATGAACCGCGATGCCATCCCGAACGAAGAAGCCGAGAAATACTTCTTCCATTTTCCCGATGGCAATGCTTCCATCGCTCGCCTGCTGGTGCGCAAGCTGATTCCCGAAGCGATTCCGGGAAATTCCGTGACCGACGTGATTCTGGCGCGGGCGAACTATGCGGATCTTGATCAGGAGAGCTCTGCGGTCCGCATCCGTTTGAACAGCACCGCTGTGCGAGTGAAGCATCAGGGAGATCCCGCCAATTCGAAGGCAGTGGAAGTTACTTACGCGCGCGGCGGCAAAGTGTACACCGTTCGCGGTGCGAATTGCATTCTCGCCTGCTGGCACGTGGTGATCCCATATATCTGCGAGGGGTTGCCGGACGCACAAAAAGAAGCGCTCGCATTCGCGACCAAGGTTCCGTTGCTCTACACCAACGTAGCCATCCGGAACTGGAAAGCATTCCAGAAGCTCGGCACCAACGCGATCTATGCCCCGACCGGATACCACACCAATATGAATCTGGATTTGCCAGTGAGTATTGGCGGGTACGAATGCTCGCGCAAACCGGAAGAGCAGGTCGTCATCCACATGATGAAAACGCCGTGCAAACCCGGACGCCCGGCTCGCGACCAACACCGCCTCGGCCGCGTGGAGCTTTTCAATACTACCTTCGAAACCATGGAGCGAAATATCCGCGAACAGTTGGCCCGTATCGTGGGCCCGGGAGGTTTCGATCCGGCGAATGACATCACCGCGATCACGGTAAACCGCTGGCCGCATGGCTACGCCTACGAATACAACTCCCTGTGGGACAAATTCTGGCTGGAAGGTGGAGAAACTCCCTGTGAAGTGGCCCGCAAACCTTTCGGACGGATTGCGATTGCCAATGCCGATGCCGGCGCCTACGCCTACACCGACTGCGCGATCGATCACGCGTGGAGGGCGGTAGGAGAAATTACAAAGGCGTGAAAGAGAGAACTAAGATCCGAAAACTGACAACTGAATTTAGTAAACAGAAACTAACAAACGAGAAGCTTAACGCCGGAAGTTAGCGACTCCAGTCTCAATTTCCGTCTCAGTGAATTGTCTTCGTCTTCCGCGACATGTAGTCCATCAGCAGATACTGCCCTAGCGTGTAGGGCGTTGTGAAGTAGGCCTTGCCGCGGCACATCTCCGTGACCTTCTGCACGAACTGTATGAGCCCGTAATCAGATGCCAGCATGAAGGTATTGATCATGACTCCGGCGCGCTTGCACTTGGATACTTCCTCCAGCGTCTGGCTCACCACCAGGGGATCGAGGCCGAACGCGTTCTTGTAGATGCGGCCATCTTCAAGAGTCAGCGCGGAAGGTTTACCGTCAGTGATCATCACGATCTGCTTCATGTCCTTGCGCTGACGTTGCAGAATACGCTGTGCCAGCCGCAAGCCCTCCCGCGTGTTGGTGTAGTACGGGCCTACCTTCACCCTGGCCAATTGCGAGAGTGGGACCTCTTCCGCTGAATCGTGGAACAGGATCAGCGACAGCGAGTCGCCGGGATATTGGGTCCGGATCAGGTGCGAGAGCGCCATTGCGACTTTCTTCGCCGGAGTGAAACGGTCCTCGCCATAGAGGATCATGGAATGTGAGCAATCAAGCATGAGCACGGTCGCGCAGGAAGACTGATACTCGCACTGATGTACCTGCAGATCGGAATACTCGATGTTCAGCGGCAGCTTCAGGCCTTCGCGCTGAATGGCGCTGGAGAGCGTGGCCGTAATATCGAGGTTGAGGGTGTCGCCGAATTCGTAACGCCGGGAAGCGCCACTGGCCTCAACTCCCGTCGCCAAGTCGCGGGTGTCATGGCGGCCGAAGCTGGACTTGCCCAAAGATCCCATCAGATCGCGCAGCGTCTTGAAGCCGAGAAAGTCCAGGCTCTTGTCGGTGATCTCAAACTTGGCTTGCTGGGCGTCGCCAGCGTGGCCGCCCACACTCGATCGCTGCGACGGGTCGTGAGGCTGGTCGACGCTGATGTAATCCTCCTGCTCCATGCGCTCAATCAACTGTTCGATGAGTTCGTCCAGCGTGCCATCGATCTGCATCTGGCGCATGCGCTCCCGCATTTCTTCATCCAGGAGATCTCCATCCAGCAATGCCTGTTCGATAGCGCGGCGCAGGTCGTCGAGGCTGTGCTCTCCGTCCGCCAGATCGTCAAACATGTAGTTCTGGAATCCGCTTTGCAGCAGGTAGTCAGAAAGCGCGCTGAGCAGGTCCTCCATGCTCATTTCGCCGGCGGGGTCGGGAACGTACTTGCTGTAGCGAATGCGTTTCATAGAGAGGCAGTCGTTGGTCTTTGGCCTTTGGTCGTTGGCCAAAACCCAGCGTTTAACATTCTGCGGGAAGCCCTGGCTCCCGAGGAAAAGTTTTCTAATCCGGAGGTCTTAAGCCAACGACCAACGACCAAAGGCCAACGACTAGTTATACGGTCTGCGTCCTCGGAACGGCAGTTCCTCGCGCTCGAATGGCTTCTCGGTCTGCTTGGGCTGCTTTTCTCCTGCCGTGAAGACGCGTTCTTCGTTGCGCCCGATGCGTTTGTGGGCGTGCAGGCCTTCCAAGATAAACTCCGCGGCTGAAACCTGCACTTCTGCGCTGTCCTTGGGGCCGACGCCAACCTTGACCGTCTTTTCCATTAGGCCCTGGATGCTGCGAAGTGACTGCAGCGCTTCGGCGGCGCTGGCAGTATCGGCGAGCTGGATTTCTCCGCCAAGATCGAACCATTGCACGATCTGCTGCATGTCAGTGCCTTTGAAATATCCGTCATGAGTTTTCGCGACCGCGGCCCTGATCAGTTCGCGGCTGACATGGTCCGCGCCTTTCATCTCACCCTCGTACTCCAGTTCCAGTTTGCCGGTGATGGCGGGCATAGCGGCGTAGATATCGGCGATGCGCGGCACGACCAGTTTCTCGTCCTGATGGATGGCCCGGCGCTCGGCGTTTGAAATCACATTCTCCATGCATGAAATGGGCAGGCGCTGGCTGACACCGGATCGTTTGTCGATCTTCTTATCTTCGCGGGCGGCAAAGGCGATGCGCTCAATGACCTCCTGCACATATTTGGGCACGTGTAGTTTGTATCCGTCACGCTGCGTCCAGGACTCCTGGGCGGTGATGGTCATACCTTCTTCGACGGTGGCTGGATAATGCGTTCGAATTTCGGATCCGATGCGGTCTTTCAGCGGTGTGATGATTTTTCCGCGGGCCGTGTAGTCTTCCGGATTGGCGCTGAACACCAGAGCGACATCCAGTGGAAGGCGGATGGGATAGCCCTTAATCTGCACATCGCCTTCCTGCATGATGTTGAACAAGCCCACCTGAATTTTTCCCGCGAGATCGGGCAATTCGTTGATGGCGAAGATGCCATGGTTGGCGCGGGGCAGCAGTCCGTAGTGCACCGTATATTCGCTGCCGAGTTCGTGTCCGCCACGTGCCGCCTTGATGGGATCGATGTCGCCGATCAGGTCGGCGATGGTGACATCGGGCGTGGCCAGTTTCTCCACGTAGCGTTGGTCCGGCGTGAGATACGCGATCGGCGTGTTGTCGCCGAGCTTAGCGATCTCCTCGCGGCACCGGCGGCATATCGGGGAGTAGGGGTTGTCGTGGATCTCGCAGCCTGCAACATAAGGCACTTGCGGATCGAGCAACGAGGTCAGGGCGCGCAGGATGCGACTTTTGGCCTGTCCGCGCAATCCCAGAAGAATGAAATTGTGCCGCGATAGAATGGCGTTGACGATCTGGGGCACAACCGTGTCATCGTATCCGACAATGCCGGGGAAAATGGGCCCACCCTGACGGAGTCTCACGATCAGGTTGTCGCGCATCTCGTCTTTCACGCGGCGCGTGCTCAGCCGTTGTTCAGTGAAAGGACTGGAACGCAACTCGCCGAGTGTCCGCGCCAAATTCATGATGGCCCCCAAAAAAGCAAGTCTGACTCGGATTATACGCCGTCGATTGATTCATGCGCCGATGGGATGGGCGGGGGCGCCCGTCGATCCATCGACCAATATTGTGGAGAGACGGGCGTCCTCGCCCGTCCAGCACAATTCTTGCCGGAGTCCCTGGAACTAATGGACGTGGCCGTTGCCGCCGGCCTTCTGGCGCACCATCACGGTGCGTCGCAAATTCGGCAAAATGGCCTCAAGGTAGGAAATGATCGCTTGCATCCGCTCTGCTTCTGATTTCATCCCGAGCAGGGTTTGCTTGAAATCGAGATCGAGCGGAAGCGGTCCGACCAAATTGAAAGAGAGGTGCGAAGCGTCAATCTCCGGCGGGTCGGAAGTATTTCCGGCCAGTTGAGCGATCTCTCCCTGCAGTTTTACCGCCAGCGCAATCTCCTCCGGGGTGGGTTTTTCGGGCTCGTCCTGCAAGAAAAGCACCTCTGCCTGCAAGAACGACCGTTCCTGGTTTACCTGAATGACCTCGAAGCGGTCCCGCCCCTCGGTTATGATGTCCAGGCGCCCGTCGGGATATTTTTTTGTGATGGTGATAATCTCTGCTGTGCAGCCGATCTCCGCGACGCCTTCCTCTTTGGCCCGGACAACGCCAAACGATTTCTTCCGGTCCAGACACTCGGCGATCATTTCTCTGTAGCGCGGCTCAAAGATGTGCAGCGGCAGCGGCGTGCCCGGGAACAGGACCACGTCCAGCGGAAACAGCGGCAGAAGGCCCACGCAGGTGCTCCAGATATTTTCCCGGCAATTGCGGGTGGGATTCCTAGATTGTACGCCCACCCGTGAATTGACATAATCGGGGACCATGATTTTCGGTACCGGCTTCCTTAGCGTCCTTAGCGATTTCTTAGCGCCCTCTGCGGTGAAAAGCTTTTAACCGCAAAGGACGTAGAGTAAGTGACTGAGATCGCAAAGAAATACTTGTTGTCATGACAGGGATTCGAATGAACGCAAGCGAGATGAACAGCCAGACAACTATCTCCGGAAAAGTGGTGGTGATCACCGGCGCTTCGATGGGCATCGGAGAAGCCATCGCACAGCTTTTTGTGGATCAGGGCGCCAAGGTTGTCCTGCTCTCGCGCGACGCCGGACGCTCCGAGGCTGCCCGCGGGCGGATCGGTCACAGCGAAAACACGCTGGCGCTATCCTGCGATGTTCGCAACCGGGAGGAAATTGATCGCGTCGTCAGCCTGACCCTCCACCATTTCCAGCGCATCGATATCTGGATCAACAACGCCGGACACGGATTGATGGATACCGCCGCTGACGTGGACATGACCGCCTGCCGCGAAACCTTCGACACCAATTTCTTTGGCACGGTCGCCTGTATGCAGGCTGCGCTGTCAGTGATGAAGCAGCAGGGCTCGGGAGCGATCATCAACATCTCGAGCGTTGCCGGACACATTCCGCTTCCATTTCACTCCGTGTACAGCGCCACCAAGTTTGCCATGAACGCGTTCGGCAAAGCTGCGGGCGTGGAACTCAAAGGTTCGGGTATCCATATCATGACTGTGTGTCCGGGGTATGTGCGCACGGATTTTGGCGCCAATGCGGTCAAGGGGAAACAGGCAAAGACGGTAAGGCCATCCTCGGTTCGCGGAATCAGTACCCAACGCGTCGCGCGCGCTGTGCTGCGAGGCTACCTGAAGCAGAAACGAGAAGTCGTCGTGCCCTGGACCATGCATCCTGCAATAAAGATGTACCAGTTGTTCCCCGCCCTGGTGGAGCGAACCATGGCGAAGATGGGGCGGCGGGTGGAGTGATCAGCTTTTCTCTGCGAACTTTGCGTCGTCTCTGCGACCTTTGCGCTTAAAGGCTCTTGACCGCAAAGGACGCAAAGAAAGTCATGCCAGGGACGCGGAGAACCCTCCCGCTTAACTTAGTTCCGTCAGCATGGCAGTCATCTCGGATTGGGCATGGGTGTTGCCGGTTCTGCTAGCGGAAGCAATGCCTTCTACCAGCATCTTCTTCGCTTCCCCCGTGCGCTCGGCTTTCGCCAGCGTCTGGGCCGCCATGAAGTAGCCGGCGGTGTAGTCAGGGTGCGCAGCCAAGAGCTTGGCGAATTCATCCAGCGCCCGATCGACCTCTCCAGAGTTCGAATACTCCAACGCCAGACCGTAGCGGGCAAAAGCGTCTGCGGGGTTCTGCGAGAGGATTTCCGTAAGCATCGCGATGCGGTCCATAAATCAGCTTCTAGCTCCTGGCTCTTAGCTCCTGGCTCACCAAACCACTACGAGATTACTACACCCTGACATTGTTCAATGGACGATGGACGTCGCCGCCCGTCGAACGATGCCCCCTCCAGGACAGGCGGATGCCCGTCCTCTATCAAATCTGGCGTCGATTTGGCGGGACGGCTTTTCGATGAGTACAATGTGCATCACTTTTCATTACCTAACCACGGAGAAATCAATTTGGCGTGCCCTTTTTTCATGCCGGTGCAGAAACTGGATGGTGCCTGGCTCCATCCTTCGCGCCTGCCTTTAGGAGGCGGGTGGGATGGTCATTGCTCGGCCCCGGGCCACGAAGAGACCAAGCCTTCCACGGAAGAACTTCACGAGTTCTGCAATCTGGGATACGCCACGAAATGTTCACGCCTGCCCAGCCAGCGCGAGTTCGATGCCGTCCGCTTCTCAGTTGCCCGCGACCACGGATCCCGCCTGCTTCTATGGTTCGTATGCGAGGCAGGCCACCGTCCCGTAAAACACGGCAGGCTGGAATACGATCTCGACCGGACTGAGTGGGTCTCGCAGCACCCCGACCAGCGTATTCAGAAGATGTTGGAGTGTTATGTTCAGGCCTATTTGCAGCGTAGAATTTCCCCCATCCCTACGGATCCTGTAGCGAGAGAAAACTCATGACCCAAAGCGAAGACCTGGCATTGCCCCGGCCGGTCCGGGACTCGCAGTCAGAGATGGCCGAGATTGTCCTGCCCAACGACTCCAACGTACTGGGAGCGCTGCTGGGCGGACGCCTCATGCACTGGATCGACCTGGCGGCAGCCATGGCCGCGCACCGGCACTCGCGCAATTACGTGGTGACTGCTTCCATCGATCATCTCGACTTCAAGGTTCCGGTGCACGTCGGCGACCTGGTGATCCTGCGCTCTTCGGTGAACCGCGTCTACCGTACTTCGATGGAAGTGGGAGTGAAAGTCTGGGTGGAGAATTATCTTCTCGACCATTGCGAGCACGTAAGCTCCGCCTATCTGACGTTTGTCGCGGTGGACGCGGCCGGCCGGCACCTCCCGGTTCCGGCAGTGGTTCCGGAAACCGATGAGCAGAGACGCCGCTACGAAGACGCCGGGCGACGGCGGGAGATCAGACGCGCAGAGACAGAGCGCAAACGCGCCGCTAGAAGTTGAGGGCCTGTCATCCCGACCGGAGCGAAGCGAAGCAAGCGCAGTGGAGGGACCTGCTGTTCCGCAGCCTACGTTAGCTCGTTGACGTAAATAAAACTTCAACGTCAAGACCCATCGCATCCATGAGCCATCGCCTCAACAACAAGATTGCCATCGTGACCGGCGCCGGCAGCGGAATCGGTTGCGCTTGTGCCCGCGCCCTGGTACGTGAAGGCGCTAACGTTGTCCTGGTGGGCCGCCGCAAGCATCGGGTTGAAGAGGTTGCCGCCGAGGCGGGCGCATCTGCGCTTGCCCTGGCTGCGGACGTATCGAAAAAGGCCGAAATTGAAAACGTTATTGAGCGCACGGTGAACGCGTTCGGGGAAGTCAACGTCCTGGTCAATAACGCCGGAATTCTTCACCCAGGGACGGCTGAACAGGTCACCGAAGAGCAGTGGGATGAGACTTTCAACATCAACGTGCGCGGGCTCTGGCTGCTTTCGCGCGCGGTGTTGCCGCACATGCGCAAGGCCGGCGGCGGCTCGATTATCAACATTGCATCGGTTCTGGGGATCAATGGCGCACGCGACCGCGCGGTGTATGCGGCGTCCAAGGGAGCGGTCGTACTGCTCACCAAATGCATGGCCATTGATCATGGCCATGAAAATATCCGTGTCAACGCGGTTTGCCCGTCGTTTGTCGAGACGGAATTGACCGCGGGGTATCTGAGCAAAGTTCCGGACCCGGAGGCGGTAAGGCGCCAGCGCATCCGAGTGCATCCCATCGGCCGCCTGGGCCAGCCGGAAGATATGGCGGGACTCACCGTCTATCTGGCCAGCGATGAATCGTCCTGGGTGACGGGCGCGGTGTTTCCGGTGGATGGAGGGTATTTGGCAGTATGAGGAATGGCCTACAACTGAGAGCTGATAGCTGAATGCTGAGAGCTGTTTTCCTCACGTATAATCAGACCCATGAGCACTCCTCTTCCCCCACGTCCCGGACAACCACAGCAGCCGCCATCCCCGCAGCCTTTGCCCGGAGTGGGTGCTATCGTCGCCGTCGGTTCCGGCAAGGGTGGAGTTGGGAAGACGACGCTGGCGGTCAACCTGGCAATTGCCTTATCGAAGCTGGGACACAAGGTCGGATTGCTCGACGCCGACGTTTATGGTCCCAACGTGCCCCTGATGCTTGGCATCAATGCGCAACCCAAGGTTCTCGGCGACAATCGGATTGAGCCGCTCGAAGCCCACGGCCTCAAAGTCATTTCGGTAGGATTCTTGAATCCTGGAGACAAACCTCTGATCTGGCGTGGCCCCATGCTGCATTCCATCATCAAGCAGTTTCTGGGCTCGGTGGTGTGGGGTGAGCTTGATTATTTGATTGTGGATTTGCCACCAGGCACGGGAGACGTCGCCCTCTCATTGATCCAGACAGTTCCGCTGACCGGCGCGATCGTAGTCTCCACGCCTTCCGATGTTTCACTGCAGGATGCGCGCAAAGCCATTGAGATGTTCCGGCAGATGAAGGTTGACCTGGTGGGCATGGTCGAAAATATGAGCTACTTCGTCTGTCCGCACTGCCATCAGGAGACCGACATTTTCTCCCGTGGGGGCGCAGAGAAGACGGCGAGCCAGTTTGGCGTTGCCTACCTCGGAGCGGTTCAGCTGGATCCCGCGATCCGCAAAGCCGGCGACGATGGCCAACCCATGGTTCTCGCCGGAGAAGCCTCAATGCCTGCGCAGTCACTCTACGATTTTGCCCGCAATGTGGAGACCCGTGTGGATGAGATCAAATCAACCGCCGGCGAGAGCGTAATCCAGATTCAGTAGCAATGTCATCCTGAGCGCAGCGAAGGACCTGTGCATCTGAGGAAGCGCCGGGTACCGCATCCTTACGCGTTCTTCGCCCACGGCAGATTCTCTGTGACCCTTGAAACTTGAACCGTTCGTATTGATTTCCATCACCCACCTTTTCGCAAAAACGCGAAAGATGGGGCACCCGATTTCCTCCACCTAGATCTGCACCGTGCCTCCGTCGACAAACAGCTCGATTCCAGTGATGAAGCTGGAATCATCCGAAGCCAGAAAGAGCGCCGCCTTCGCGATTTCTTCTGACCGCCCGATCCGGCCCATGGGAATCATGGACACGAACTGGTCCTTGACTTCGCTCGGAACTCCGACGAACACGCCGGTATCGATCGTCCCCGGGCTGATGACATTCACGCGAATCTTCCGCGCCTTCAGGTCGGACGTCCAGCTCCGCGCGAAGGAACGGATAGCGGCTTTGCTCGCATTGTAGACGCTCATGCCTCCGAACCCTTTTATGCTGGCGATGGAGGCATTCATGATGATCGCTCCGCCATCCGGCATCAGCGGCAACGCTTTCTGCACCGTGAACAGAGTCCCTTTGACGTTAACGTTGAAAACCTTGTCGAAACCCGTCTCGGTGACGGAGTCAATGGGAACATTGAATTCGCCGGTGCCGGCGCTGGCGAAGAGAATGTCAACCCGGCCCTTCTCGGCTTTGACTTTTCCATAGAGACGGTCGAGATCAGAGAGACGTCCCGCGTCTCCTTGCACTCCGGTGGTGTTCCTGCCGATTTCCTTGACCGCCTTGTCGAGCTGCTCCTGGCGCCTGCCTGTGATAAAGACGTACGCGCCCTCAGCGACAAACAGCTTCGCTGTGGCCAGGGCCATGCCGGACGTCGCTCCGGTGATGACTGCGATCTTGCCTTCCAGCTTTCCCATGATGTTTCTCCTGTGGTCTTGTAGTGGATGAGCGCGCGGGTGTCCAGGTCTCACGATTTTCGAGAGGTTCGGGTGCGGGTGCCCCACGTCTTATGATGTTCGAGACCTGGGTGCCGGCCAAGCCGAGGGGACCTGCGGCCATGGAACAAACCTCGGGACCATTCTCAGAAACCCCCGCCCAAGCAAAGCTTGGACGGGCCACCCGCGAGATTCATTTTGACTTTCTCTTGACGAGAGTCAGGATCTACCCCGGAACTGGATGATTCTCCGGCGATCGCGTTTTGATGGTTTGCCGGCGGGCAACTGTTCGAACTGCCTCATCGCCTTACGCTCCGCCGCCACCTTCAGGCGTAACTCCCGGCTGGCCTCAGTTTCTCGGTAGAGGGTTTGGGCAACCGGGGCCGGACCGCGCACTTCGCTGAGAAGCAGGACTTCTACCTCAAAGTCGCCGCCGTCGTTGGTCACTCGCAGCATGTCTCCGATCCGGACTTCACGCGCAGCTTTGGCAGGCTGCCCATTGAATTGAATTCTGCCGAGCGCACAGGCTCGTGCCGCTAGGGCTCGCGTCTTGAAAAATCTGGCGGCCCAGAGCCACTTGTCGATTCTCATGCTGGACATGGATTTATTTTGCTGGAGCTGCGGGACCGGAAATGGGCAGGACCAAAACGGTGCTTGGGTCCTTATTTTCCAAACCTGCCCAGCCTGAACAGCGCATCCGGATTCCCGTGCTCGATTATCAATCCCGCCACCAACTCGCCCAGCGCCGGACCATGCTTGAACCCGTGGCCCGAGCCTCCCCCCAACAACCAAACATTTTCATGCGCGGGATGGCGGTCGATGATGAAATTGTTATCCGGGCTATTCTCGTACTGGCAGACACGCGACTCCAGCAGCGGCGCGTCTTTCAGCGCCGGGAAGCGGAAGCTGATATAGTCCCGTGCCGACTTGAGGCCCTTGGCACTGACCGAGCGCTCCCCCGACGTCGGATCAAATTCCGGCCCGCGCGTGTCGTCTGCAATCTTGAAGCCCCTGCCCTGATTCCCCGGAATCCCGTACATGAATTTGTCGCGACGGTCGGCCCAGACCGGCAACTTTGCATCGCTGAAGCGGTCGTCTCCGGCGGGAGTGCCAAAGAAGAATACTTCCTGCCGGGTAGGGCGGACGCGGTTCCCAATGGTTTGAGGAAACAGTTTTCCCAACCAAGGCCCGCAGGCGAAGACGTATTGATCGGCGCGAAGCTGGGAGCCATCCGAAAGTGACACGCCGTCCCAAGAGCCGGAGTCGAGATCGTTCGGCAGCACGGCCAGTTGTTTGTAGTCGCCTCCCTCCGCTAGAAATCCGTCCAGCACAGCCTGGCACGCGACACGCGCCGTAAGAAAGCCACCCTCAGGTTCGTAAATTCCCCAATGAACCGTCTCGAGATTAATTTGTGGCCAGCGGGTTGTGAGTTCCGCGACCGATAGCTCCTCGTAAGGAATGCCGGCGTCGCGCAATACCGGCAACGAGCCACGCTCGAATTGGTCATCCCCGGTGGTCACCAGCCACAGTACGCCGATCTGATGCATCAGCTTCAGGTTCCAGCGCTTCTCGTTTTCCTTCCAGAGCTGCATCGCCCGCGCCGCCATCTTCGTATAGGGTTGATTCGGGCCATAAGTCCCGCGGATCACGCGGGTCTCGCCGCCGGAGGAGGCGCGCGAGTTGCCCGGCCCCCAGGCGTCCACCAGAGTGAGGCGTGCTCCACGGCGCAACAGATAGAGAGCGGTCCAGCCTCCGAAGGCTCCCGCGCCAATCACCGCGATGTGAGTTTTAGCTGGCATCTTTTCCTTTATCTCTTTTGTCCCCACGTTGGCTTGCCTGAGCATATTCGCGGAAGTGAGTTTGAGAAAAGGAAACCAACTCCCAAGAGTACTCGTCGAGCCAACCGCGGCCCCCACCTTCAGCAGAGATCTTCGTGACAAAAACATGGTCGTTTATATGTATTTGCAATCGGCCAGTCGAGAGTCGAACCAACCTATGTCAGGACCAGTCCGGGGTCAAGGATTAGCATTCTGGGTGCCAGAGTGCTAATGCTTGACAGGGCGGCGTCCCGTTCCTAGAATCAAAAGTGGGGAATTGTGCTGTCTCCAGCCTAAGTTTTTGGATTAAAAGTACTTATTATGCCATCTGGGCCACCGATCGGGGAGCGGGAGCGAGAGATACTGACCGCCATCGTGGAGACCTTTATCGCCACCGGCGATCCGGTGGGATCGCGTACCCTGGCACGCTCCAATAAAGAAGGACTGAGTCCGGCCACCATCCGCAACGTAATGGCGGACCTGGCCGAGGCCGGTTTCCTGGAGCAGCCCCATACTTCCGCGGGCCGGGTGCCGAGCACGGAAGCGTATCGATATTACGTGGAACAACTTACGGGTGATGCCAGTCTTTCCCAGGCAGACCAGGGGATGATTCAGGAGTCGCTGCAAGGCATCTCGGACGTGGAAGAATTCATGGAGCGGACTTCACATGTTCTCTCCCTGATTTCCCACAATGTGGGGATAACCGTCGCCATCGGCGGGCCGAAGAATGCGCTTGAGCACGTGTATTTTTCCCGTCTGGGCGATCAGAAGGTTTTGGCGGTGCTGGTCACAAAGTCGGGCCTGGTGCGCGACCGGGTATTGCGTCTCGATCTTCCGCAATCCGATCTGGACGCGGCCGCGCGCTTCATCAACGAAAATTTTCGCGGCTGGACGATGGAGGCAATGCGCGCCGAGCTGGCCCGCCGGCTGGAACAGGAGCGCAGCGAATACGACCGGCTGATGACGTCGATCGAACAGCTCTACCGGCAGGGAGCCCTGGCCGCCGACGAGACGTCGCAAGTCGTTTTTGTGGAAGGAACATCTAATCTCGTAACCGGGGAACAAGACCGTCAACGCTTGCAGCAGTTGCTGCAGACTCTCGAAGAGAAGCGGAAGATCGTCGAACTGCTGGGCGCTTATCTCGACGCCAAGCAGGAAGCGGTACGGGTGGTGATCGGACTGGACGAAGCTTTGCCGTCCATGAGAAATTTTGTGCTCATCGGCGCTCCGGCGCGAGTGGGCCACGACGTCATGGGGTCGCTGGCCGTCATCGGGCCCACCCGCATCGATTATCAGCACACCATGACTGCGGTGTCGTACATCGCACGCCTTTTTGACAAGATCCTGAACGAATCTGAGTGACGTTTATGGTAAGAAGAAACGGAAAATCGGAAGTTGACGCTGCGGAACTGGATGCGGAGCACGAATTGCCCGCAGCCGCGGACTCACGCGAGGACGCAAGCGCGGGAAGCGCTCCTCCCCAGGCCGCCCGCGATGGGCGAGACTCTGAGTTCGACAAGATCAAAGCCGAGCGCGATACGCTCATTGACCGTCTGGCGCGACTGCAGGCCGAATTCGAGAACGCGCGCAAACGCGGTATCCGCGAGCAACAGGAGTTCCGCGAATACGCGCTGGCCGACGCGATGAAGGCGATTCTACCCAGCCTGGACAGCTTCGAGCGCGCCCTGCAGACCAGCTCCGAGGATAAGAGTGAACTTCGCAGCGGAGTCGAACTTATCTACAGGCAATTGCAGGATGCCTTGGCCAAGTTGGGACTGCGCCCGATCCCGGCTAGGGGTGAGCCTTTTGATCCCCACCTCCACGAGGCGATTGAAATGGTGGACACCAACGAGGCCGAAGATCATCATGTGCTTGATGAGTTGCAGCGGGGCTACAAACTGAAAGACCGCCTGCTGCGTCCTGCCATGGTGAGGGTTGCGCGCAATTCCGGGCACTGAACTCAACCGAAAAACTGAAAGGATTTGGGAAAGGCCATTCTGACCAGCAACGGAAAACGCGACTATTACGAGGTGCTGGGCGTCGCCCGCGCCGCCACCGAGCAGGAAATCAAGAGCGCCTATCGCAAGCTGGCGCTGCAGTTTCATCCCGACCGGAACCCCAACAATCCCGACGCAGAGGAAAAATTCAAAGAGTGCAGCGAAGCCTATGCCGTGCTCGCGGATGGCGAGAAGCGCGCTGTCTACGACCGTTTTGGCCATGCCGGCCTGGGCGGAAGCGGAGGCGCAGGCTTCGATCCCAGCGATCTGGGCGACATTTTTGGCGACTTCTTCGGCCTGGGAGAAATTTTTGGCGGGGGGACGCGGAAGCGAAGCCGCACCCAGCGAGGCGCCGATCTTCGGGAGGACATCAACCTGGAATTCGAAGAAGCAGTCTTTGGCACCGAAACCAAGGTAACGGTACGTCGTCATGAAAGCTGCGAAGAGTGCAGAGGCTCAGGCGCCGCGGCGGGCAAGGCCCCGGTCACCTGCCGCTCCTGCAACGGCCGGGGACAGGTTCGCTACCAGCAGGGCTTCTTCAGCATCGCGCGCACGTGTCCTACGTGCCAGGGCACAGGCAGCGTTATCACCGATCCATGTGCCAAGTGCAAAGGTGAGGGCCGGGTCCTGAAGCAGCGTACGGTAGACGCGAAAATTCCTGCAGGAGTGGAAGACGGGACCCGCATTCGCTACTCCGGATTCGGAGAAGGCGGCCTGCACGGCGGCCCACCCGGCGACCTGTACGTGGTTTTGCATGTGAAGGAGCATCCGTTCTTTGAGCGCGAAGGAAACGATCTGCACTGTGTGATTCCAGTCTCGTTTTCGCAGGCGGCGCTAGGGGCGGAACTCAGCGTTCCCACTCTCGAAGGCGACCATGTTCTGAAAGTTCCGGACGGCACTCAGTCGGGCACCACGCTGCGCATCCGCGGCAAGGGCGTGCCCGTGCTCAATGGACACGGCAAAGGCGATCTGTTCGTCGAAGTGCGGGTCCAGACTCCCGGCAAGCTGAACAAGCGCCAGCGCGAGTTATTGCAGGAACTCGAAGGCTTGACCAAGGTGGAAAACCGCCCGGAACGCCGGACCTTGCTGGGCAAGGTCAAAGACATCTTCGGATAGCGATGTTCGGGGAGGGCACAGCTTCAGCCGTGCCGCTAGAGTACACGCAAATGATGCGGCTTCAGCCGCTGAGGTTCGCTGTTCCCGACGAAGTCTGCACGCCGGAAACGTACAGGTCCGATCAACTTGCAGGCGTCCTTCGACTTCGTATATCGACTCGCAAGCGAGTCGATATACCCCGCTCAGGATGACACTCTTATCCCCATGACCCGCCGCCGCTGGATCGCCGATGAAGTTTCCGGCAATCGCGCCGCTTTGTTGGGTTCCCACGCCGATCATCTGACGCAGGTCCTGCGTGGTCGCGTCGGCCAGGAATTCGAAATCGCGACTGGTCAGGATGTCCGCCGCGGACGTGTTGCCAGCATTGTCGAGGGGCGTGTCGAATTCGAATTGGGCGAGGTTATTCCATCCGCGACCATCCCCAACCTGACTCTGCTCCTCTCTATCTTCAAGTTTGACCGTATGGAATGGGCCATCGAGAAGTGTGTGGAACTGGGCGCCG
>CAZGSU010000072.1:0-45459 GCA_964528615.1 uncultured Acidobacteriaceae bacterium
GTGACCCTGGCCTTCGGTCCCGAAGGTGGCTGGACGGAGCCGGAGCTCAAGTGTTTCCTCGATGCTGGCTGGACCGCAGCATCCCTGGGGACCACGATCCTGCGCGCCGAGACGGCTGCCATCGCTGCAACCGCCGTTGCCCTCGCCGAACTTCAATAAGACGCTCCTCAGAAAAATCCTCATGTTTCTCTGGTATGCTCCTCGAAAGTGGCAGCCGTAAAATCCATCTCTCGCCCCCGTGCTTTCGAGCCTGATCAGCATCAGCGCGAAGCCATCGAGCACGTCCACGGGCCGATGCTGGTGATCGCCGGCGCAGGCACAGGCAAGACCACTGTCCTCACCAAGCGCATCGCCCGCCTGGTTCGCGAGGGCCATGCCCGGCCCGACGAAGTTCTCGCCGTTACCTATACCAAGAATGCAGCCCAGGAGATGCGCCAGCGGGTCGAGGAAGAGTTGCGTGGCACCGACCTCACAGGCCTGCGAATCGCGACCTTTCACGAATATTGCAACACTCTTCTGCAGGAAAATGGGGTGGAGTTCGGCGTGCTCGACGAAAAGGACCTTTGGATTTACCTGCGCCGTCGCCTTCGTGAATTGAACCTAAAATATTTTGTCCGGGCTGCCAGCGTTAGCAAGTTTCTGGAAGACCTGCTCAAATTCATGCAGCATTGCCACGACGAACTGGTCACTCCGGAAAGGTACCAGGAATATCTTCAGCGGCTCGAACGCGGGGAACTGCCCATTCCACGCGTCACCAGGTCGAAGCACGCAGACGATGTGTCCGACGAAGAAGTGCTGGGGCGTTGCCGCGAGATCGCCAGTGTATTTACCACCGTGGAGCGGATGCTGCGGCTAGATAACCTGGGAACCTTCGGCCACATGATCACTCACGCCTACCAGCTGTTACAGAAAGCTAGCGAACCGCTACGGGCGCGCAGCCGCTTCATCCTGGTGGACGAATTTCAGGACGTAAACTTCGCCCAGGTCAAAGTTCTGGAACGCCTGGCCGGGGAAGAACGCAACGTTTTTGCCGTTGGAGACCCGGACCAAGCGATCTACCGCTTCCGGGGAGCCTCGAGTGCCGCCTTCGTTCTCTTTCAACGTCACTTTCCGGGCCTCAGCCTGGTGAAACTGGAAAAGAATCGCCGCTCTCTCTCACCCATCCTGCACAGCGCCTTCGCTCTTATCTCGAAAAACCCGAACGTCTTCAACGCGGGTCCGGGTTCGACCGTACATGGTTCAACCGCATATCAGCGTTCGGTGTTGATCTCCGCCCGCGAGGAAGATGCGGTGCGGGAAGGTAGACAGTTACTGCGCGTGCCGGTTGAGGCCGTGGTGCTGACTGAAAAAGATTTTGAGTGCACCGAACTGGTCACAGCTCTGCGCGATTGGCAGCGGAAGACGCGTCGCCCGTGGAGCGACTGCGCTGTGCTCTACCGCACCCACTCTCATCGCGATCAGCTGGCGACCGAGCTGGCGAGCCAGGGCATTCCGTTCTCCATCGAGAACATGGACGTGTTGGATATGCCCGAAGCTCGCGACCTCTTCGCCTGCCTGGGTGCGGTCGTGTCCGATGCAGACGGCGCCAGCCTGTTTCGAGTCGCGGCCCTGCCGCAGTTCGTCATTGATCCCGAAAAACTGCGTGCCGGTATCAAGGCGCTGCCACGCGACGCGGGCACGGCGGCGATAGCGCTGGTTCTCTCACAAGTCGAAGGCGGTCCCGCCGTGCTGGAGCTTCTGCGGCGGACGCGCGATGAAATTGCCGCCGCCAACGCCCGAGGCCGCGCGGCGGTGGATCTGGTGGTGCGAAACTTTTCCCTGGATCGTACGTCACGCGCCGTGAAGGCCGTTCTCGAGTTCATCACCGCATGGGAGGAGAAGCCGATCACCAAGACCGGAGAGATCGGCGAGCTTCTCGACTACCTGGAATATTTCCGGGAGGCAGGAGGCGGAATTCCGCTGGCCTCAAACGATGAAAACGCCGTCCGGCTCATGACCGCGCATGCCGCCAAGGGTCTCGAGTTCGCTCACGTCTTCATCCTGCGCGCCAGTTCGCCTTCTTTTCCGTCGCCCTACAAGGAGCCGCTGCTCGAGTTTCCCCGGGAACTGCACGACCCGGGATCCATTGCGCAGGATGATGACAAGGAACTGTGCAAGCAGGAGGAGCGCCGCCTGTTTTACGTGGCCATGACTCGGGCGAGGGATTCGCTGACCATCTATGCCAAACAGGGTTCAGGTAAAGACCCCAGCCCTCCCGGTTTCTTGCGTGATCTTCTGAAAGACTCGAGCTTGCTGGGACGCTGGCTGGTGCCGGGCCAACCCCGCGGCTTTCAGACCGACATGTTTGCTCAGTCGGCGGGTGTGGCTCCCATGACGCGCGCGAGCGAATGGCTCAACCTGCCGCCGGCTTCTGACCTGTCGGCGAGATTAAGCGCCAGCGCGGTCCAGACCTACGAGACCTGCCCGCTGCAATTCAAGCTGGAGCGCGAGTGGAAGATCCCGGGCGAGGTCCCCGCCGCCATGCAATATGGCGGGGTCATACATCGGGTCCTGCTGGCGTTCTACAACTCGGTTCGCGAGCAGCGACCGATGACGGACGAAGCTGTTCTCCAGTTCTTTCGTGACGAGCTCGCTGCCGCCGGGATTCAGGACCATTACCAGCATGACCTCTACTGCGAGCAAGGCATGCTGCAGCTGCAGGATTTCCTGACCGGATTCCGCCGTGCTCCCGCGCCCAAGGTCCTTCATACCGAAGAGTACTTCGACGTGAAGGTGGGCGAGATAAAAGTGGTGGGTCGCATCGATCGCATCGACGAAGCGGCAGATGGCGTCGTCATCACCGACTACAAGACCGGCAAAGCACAATCGCAGGAAGATTCCGACGAAAGCCTGCAGCTTTCCATTTATGCCCTGGCGGCGCGCGAGAAGTGGGGATACCGCGCCGATCGACTCGTTCTCTACAATCTGGAAGGAAACAGTCCGGTGGTCACCAGGCGTACCGACTTTCAATTGAACGAAGCCAGCGGTCGGGTCACCGAGGTCGCGGGAAATATCGCGGCGGGGATGTTCGATCCCAAGCCCGGTTTTTACTGCCGATTCTGCGCCTATCGCAATCTTTGTCCTGCTACAGAGAAACGCCTGCAGGAACCCGCGCCGAAGAACAAGGCGGCATCTGCGAAACGATGAACGTGGTGGGTTTTTTGGGTGGGAGAAATCTTTTGCCGGAAAAACTTAGGGGACGCTTCCGCGTCCCCGGTTTGCTGCTTGCCAATACTTTCTCTTAGTGCTTCTTTTTCTTCTTTGCCTTTTTCTTGGTTGCCATGGTTCTATTCTCCCTTCCATTTTTCATGGACTGCTATGCAACGGTGTTCAGTTGCAACTTATTGAATGTATAGAGTCAATAAAAAGTGATGTCAAGAAAAAAATGATGCTTACTCGCGCATTCGACCCGTACACCAAAGTCACCGGAGAGCATCCGACCGGAATTTTTCTCGACTCCAGGCATGATCGCCGAATTTTTCTCGTCCAAAAACTTCTTCGCGGACTTTTGGCCCACTCATTCCTCGGGATCAGCAAAAGTGAACGCGGTTCGCAGAAGCACAGACACCGCCGCCGAGAATTCTGATCTTTTCCCACCGCGCGCATCTATAATTGAAGTGTAGAAATCAACGCAGGAGCACATAAATGGCGGCTTACGACGATGTTGTGATCATTTCTGGCTGTCGTACTCCAGTGGGGAAATTTCAGGGCAGCCTGTCCGATCTGAGCGCTACGCAGTTGGGTGCGATCGTAGTACGAGAGGCGGTGAAGCGTGCAAATCTCGACTCGAAGCAGGTGGACGAATGCATTATGGGCAATGTCGTCTCCGCCGGTCTGGGACAAAATCCCGCTCGCCAGGCTGCGATCTTCGGCGGGCTGCCTCCGGAAGTGGGTGCCATGACCGTCAACAAGGTTTGTGGTTCCGGACTCAAAGCGGCGGCACTGGCAGCGCAAGCCATCCAGACGGAAAACAGTTCCATCGTGGTGGCCGGTGGCATGGAATCGATGACCAACGCTCCCTATCTTTTGCCCCAGGCGCGCAAGGGATATCGTCTGGGCAATGCGCAGATCGTCGATTCGATGGTCAATGATGGGCTTTGGGATATTTACAACAACTATCACATGGGTGTCACCGGCGAAAACGTGGCGGAGAAATATGGCATCGCGCGCGACGAGCAGGACCAGTTCGCGCTCAACTCACATCGTAAAGCGCTGGCTGCAATCCAGGAGTGCCGCTTCAAGTCGCAGATCGTTCCAGTCGAACTGCCGTCGAAGAAAAAAGGCGAGGCTCCTGGAATTTTCGACAAGGACGAATCGCCCCGCGAGGACACCACGATTGAAGTGCTGCGATCGTTGAAGCCCGCGTTCAAGAAAGATGGCACCGTGACGGCGGGCAACGCTCCCGGCGTGAACGATGGCGCTGCGGCAGTGGTGGTCACCAGTGCGAAGCGCGCCACGGAACTGGGGGCAACGCCCATGGTGCGTATTGTTGCCCAGGCGACCAGCGGCATCGATCCCAAGTGGGTAATGATGGCGCCGGTGGGCGCGGTACGAAAGATTTGGGAGAAGACTGGCTGGAAGAATGAAGACGTGGACCTGTACGAGCTCAACGAGGCTTTCTCGGTGCAGGCGCTGGGCGTGATACGCGAACTCGGCCTCGATACCAACAAGGTTAACGTGAACGGAGGCGCGGTCGCGATCGGGCACCCTATCGGGGCCAGCGGCGCCCGCATACTGGTCACCCTGATCTACGAGATGATTCGCCGCGATGTGCACCGCGGCATCGCAGCTCTCTGCCTCGGCGGTGGAAACGCGGTAGCGATGGCGGTTGAACGCTAGAATTCAAGTGATTTTCTTTGCGCCCTCGCGCAGTCTCGGAGTGCTTTGCGATCAAAATCTTTTCAGTCGGCGCTTGCGGGCGTCCCCAACCCCTGCGCGGGCAGCGTGACCCGGAACACGGCACCCCCTCCTGGGCCGGAACTGGCTTCAATCTCTCCTCCGTGTTCCCGCAGGATTGCTTTGCAGATGCTCAGGCCGAGTCCCGTGCCACGCCCCGGACGCTTGGTGGTGTAGAACGGATCGAAGATATTGGGCAGCACCTCCGGCGGAATACCGGGGCCGTCGTCCTGAAACGTGACCACAACCGAGTTGCTGATCTTTTCCAGCCGGATCCTCAGCGTGCCGCGGTCCCGTGCTTCCCGCATCGCCTGTTCGGCGTTCAGAATCAGGTTCAGAAAAATCTGCATCAACTGATGCGAGTCCCCGAGAACCGCCGGCAACGAAGGTTCAGGAATAAAATCCACGGTGACATTGTTCTTGCGCAGAGAGTAGGTGTGCAGGTGCAGTGTCCGCTGTATCAGTTCGCTCAGGTTGACGGGTCCTCTCCCCGGAGCGGGCGGGCGCGAAAAATACATCAGGTTCTGCACGATGTCAGCAGCGCGCCGGGCCTGCTGTTGCAGGATCACTAACTGCCTGCGAGTAGCCTCTTCCTTCTCGCCCTCCTGCAAAAGTTCAGCCATGCCCATGATGCTGGTCAGGGGATTGTTGAGTTCGTGGGCAAAGCCGCCGATCATCTGTCCCATGGCCGCCAGCCGCTCGCTCTGAATGATCTGCTGTTCCAGCTTTCTCTCCACAGTGATGTCGCGGACTGATACGATCACGCCGCTGGCTTTCCCTTCAGCATCAGAAAGCGGGCTCGCATTGGCCCGCATGGTGCGCCAGCTCCCATCGCGGTGCCGCGCTCCAAACTCACAGAAGCCGAACTTCTTCGCGCCGGTGCTCACATCTCGATAGAGAGCCAGAAACTCCGGCGACTGCTCTTGTGCTTCATCGTCTACCTTTTTTCCCAGCATGTCCGCGGGGGTGCGCCCCATCAGATCGCGAATACGTGAGCTGACAAAGCTGTAGCGTCCCTCAAGATCAATCACCAGGATCAGGTCGGGAAAGCTCTCGAGCAGGTAGCGCTGGAACTCCTCCTGCCGGCGCAGCGACTTCTCCATCTTGCGCCGCTCCGTAATGTCCACCAGCGTGCCCTGGTAGCGAATGATCTTGCCGGCTCCGTCCCAGACCGCGCGCGAAGTATCCAAAAACGTGCCCGTGGTGCCATCCTTTCGTCGCAGCACCAGCTCCCAGCTGCGCTCGCTCCCACGATCGTCTGCGCTGCGCCCCAGCACCGACCCCTGGCCGGGGTCGACATTCAGCGAGCTCGGATCCATCGACAGGAGCTCGTCCCGGCTGTTGCACCCGAGCATTTGAACCAACGCAGGATTGGCATCGAGCAGCTTGCCCTCTGGAGTGCTGAAATACACGCCCTCCTGCAAGGTCTCAAACAGTTCGGTAAAGCGCCGTTCTTTCTCGCGTTCCTCGGTCACGTCGCGAGCAAGAGCACTGATGCCCACCACCTCGTCGCTCTTGACGATCGCATTCAACACGCAGTCGAAGTAGAGCGCCCGGGTACTGTTTTTTACCTGAACACGCACCAGGCCGGACCAGCGACGCTTCTCAAGAAACCGAGGCAGACCAGTTTCTACGTTAGAGCGCAGCGGTTCCGCCAGGAAATCGTCGATCTTGTGGCCTACGACGTCCGCGTACGCGAGTCCCAGCAGCTGGGTTACGCGACGGTTTACCGTTCTCAGCGTGCCATCCAGCGAACAGGCAAAAGCCACGTCATCAAACGAGTCGATGAGCTCCTTGAAGCTTCGTTGGGAGCGCTGAATCACCTGTCCCAACTGGTCGAGCTGCTCGTCGGAAGGCGTGGCGCCGGTGCGGCCGTGCAGATCCTGCAACAGATGTTTGAGTTCGGAAACTTCACGCCGCCGCCCATACACATAGGCGGCGAACAGGACCGCCAACACCAGAAGTCCGATGGAGATCGCTCCCAAGTGGTAGGGGAGATCTTGCAGGCGTTCCCAGGAAAGTGCGGCTAGTCCTGTAGCCAGCAGGATCAGAAATCCGAGAGCAAGCCGCCACAGCCGGGCTTCTTCCTTTTCCAGATGACCGGAGGGTCGCGCCGGGCCTGCGGGTTTATCTTCGTCTTCCGCCATAACTGCCGCGACCGGCTGGGAGCCGGCGCTTTTGCGAATCGTTGTCTTGCTGGGGATGTTAGCTGAATCCTAATTCAACAGCAGAGCCCACGGAATGAAAAGCCTGTTAGGAACTTGGTTCGCACAACGGCTCCCGTGTCCTCGGTAATTCTTCGCCGGGTCGTTGCGCCGCGTCATAGTTCATCCGTCACTCGACTTTGTGACATCCGTCACCGATTGTTCCTTGCCAGGCTCGTATTGTGAACGTTTTATAGAGCATGAGGTTGTGTGCTCCGAGTCGGACAGTTCACGTCCGAACCATCAGGACCACTGAAGAGCTGGCCGCTGACTGCACACTTGACGTTGAGCGCAGCGGTGTATGGCATCGATGCCAGCATCATTGAGGTTGAAGTGGATGTCTCCAACGCCCAGATGGCTCCACGCCACATCCGCTCTTCCTGCGAGTTGTCCGCCGACTGCGAGCGCCTGCTGGAGCGCGCCATGACTCAACACGGCATGACCGCCCGCGCGCATGACCGCATCCTGAAAGTAGCCCGCACGGTCGCCGACCTCGAAGCCGCCCCAGCGATCCATCCCAAGCACATCGCCGAAGCCATCCAGTACCGGACGTTGGACCGCACCTTCTGGGCGTAACAAAGTTATGGGGAGACGGGCGTCCCGCCCGCGCCACACGACCCCCACCTCGGTTTGACCATCCCCACCTAACATGTTATAAAAGCTGGTTTTGTATCGGGCTCCGGCGGCAGGTTTGGCGTCAATCCGGCGGGCTCTGTGGTACGAAACATCCGACGCGGCCAAGCTCAACACTCCTGTTCAAGCCGTGTAGTGGAAGCGTGTTCGGAACTCCGGCAATGCGCTCCCCGGCGCTCTGGCTCAGAGCGTCCGGCTGGTGCTGTTCGCCGGGAGGCAGTCTAAAAACACGTGATGATCCCGAATTAGTTTTCATAAGCGGAGGAGTTCCTATGCGCACCTGGCTGGCGAAAGCTGTGTCCAACGGCTACCGATTCGCCCAGATATCAACAATAATGAAGACGTTGGCAGCCACGATCGCCGCCCTCAGTCTCAGCACCACCGCCGCCCTGGCCCAACCGGCTCACGAAGTCGGTGGTGAAGCCAGTCTGAAGCTGCCCGACCTCTCCCAGGTATTGTTCCTGGGAATTGATGGTCATCGATTGCTGATGATTGGCATTCTGTTCTGTATCTTTGGTCTGGGCTTTGGGCTGGTCATTTATACCCACCTGCGGAATTTGCCGGTGCATCGCGCCATGCGCGAAATCTCTGAACTCATCTATGAAACCTGCAAGACTTACCTGATCACCCAGGGAAAATTTCTTCTGGTCCTGTGGCTCTTCATCGCAGTAGTGATCGTGCTTTATTTCGGCGTGCTCTCTCCCGTGCCGGACAAGCCGATCGCCGTTACCCTGCCGATTATTCTGCTCTTCAGCGTGGTCGGGATCGCGGGAAGCTATGGGGTCGCGTGGTTCGGCATCCGGGTAAACACGTTCGCCAATTCGCGTACCGCTTTCGCGGGTCTGGCGGGCAAGCCTTATCCCATCTACAAGATTCCGCTGCAGGCCGGCATGAGCATTGGCATGATGCTGATCAGCGTGGAACTGCTGATCATGCTCTTTATTCTGCTTTTTGTTCCCGCTGACTACGCCGGACCCTGCTTTATCGGTTTTGCTATTGGCGAGTCGCTGGGCGCGGCCGCGCTACGTATCGCGGGCGGCATTTTCACCAAGATCGCCGACATCGGCTCTGACCTGATGAAGATCGTCTTCAAGATCAAGGAAGACGATGCCCGCAACCCCGGCGTAATTGCCGACTGTACCGGTGACAACGCCGGCGATTCGGTTGGCCCCTCCGCCGACGGATTTGAAACCTATGGGGTCACCGGCGTGGCCCTGATTACCTTCATCCTGCTGGCGGTCAAGGATCCGACCGTGCAGGTGCAATTGCTGGTATGGATTTTTGTGATGCGCATTGCCATGCTGGTGGCCAGCGCGCTTTCGTACTTCCTGAACGCCGCGATTGCCAAAGCCCGCTATAGCAACGTCAATGAAATGAATTTTGAGACTCCTCTGACCTCCCTGGTCTGGATCACGTCGCTGGTTTCTATCGCCATGACCTACGTCATCTCCTCCGTCATCATTCCCCAACTGGGTGAAGACCCGACGCAATGGTGGAAGCTGGCCACCATCATCTCCTGCGGCACGCTGGCCGGAGCCGTTATTCCTGAACTGGTAAAGGTGTTCACCTCGACCGAGTCGCGCCACGTGCGGGAAGTTGTAACTTCGGCTCAGGAAGGCGGCGCTTCGCTCGGCATACTCTCCGGATTCGTGGCTGGAAATTTCTCGGGTTATTATCTCGGGCTTACGATGGTCGCACTTATGTCCATCGGATACTACGTCAGCACAATGGGGCTGGGAGGGTTGATGGTTGCGGCCCCGGTCTTCGCCTTTGGCCTGGTGGCATTTGGCTTCCTGGGCATGGGTCCGGTGACGATCGCGGTTGATTCTTACGGACCTGTGACTGACAATGCGCAGTCGGTCTACGAGTTGTCGCTGATCGAGCAAGTCCCCAACATCAAGCAGGAACTCAAGAAGGATTTCAACCTTGACGTCAACTTCGAGCGCGCCAAGGATTTGCTGGAAGAGAATGATGGCGCCGGCAACACCTTCAAGGCTACCGCCAAGCCGGTCCTGATCGGGACCGCTGTGGTGGGAGCTACGACGATGATCTTCTCCATCATCATGGCACTCACCAACGGCCTCAAGGAAAACGTCAACAATCTCTCACTGCTGCACGCGCCTTTTATGCTCGGCCTCATCACCGGCGGGGCTGTCATCTACTGGTTTACCGGTGCATCCACGCAAGCGGTAACCACCGGCGCCTACCGGGCGGTGGAGTTCATCAAAGCCAACATCAAGCTGGAAGGCGCGGCGAAGGCTTCGGTCTCCGACAGCAAGAAGGTGGTTGAGATCTGTACCAGGTACGCGCAGAAGGGGATGTTCAATATTTTCCTGGCGGTATTTTTCGCGACTCTGGCATTTGCTTTCGTCGAGCCGTTCTTTTTCATCGGATACCTCATCTCGATCGCTGTCTTCGGGCTCTACCAGGCAATCTTTATGGCCAACGCCGGCGCGGCCTGGGATAACGCCAAGAAAATCGTTGAAGTCGAGCTCAAGCAGAAGGGCACCCCTCTGCACGATGCCACGGTCATCGGCGATACCGTGGGCGATCCGTTCAAGGACACTTCCTCGGTAGCCTTGAACCCTGTGATCAAATTCACCACACTGTTCGGCCTGCTGGCAGTGGAACTGGCAGTGAAACTGACTGCCGACGCCGGCAGCACGCTTGAACACGCGCTGGCCCTGGGATTTTTTCTGGTATCGTTCTTCTTCGTTTACCGCTCGTTCTACGGCATGCGCATCGTGAAGGAGGAAGCTGCGAAGGCGGCCTAACGGTGCAATGGAAAACGGGCGTCCCGCCCATCCAGTGTCGACAGGAGCGGAAGCGTCGTCAGCCAGCATTTGCTTTCGTAGCGCCGGCATCTTGCCGGCTGTCCGGCGGGCGTCCCGCCCGCCGCAGGTCCCTGCGGCGCTACCCGGAAGTCCATCGTCATGTTCATCGGTCACTTCGGCGTCGCGCTCGCGGCCAAGAAAGCCGCTCCCAGGACTTCGCTGGGCACACTGATTCTCGCCGCCCAGTTCCTGGATTTTCTATGGCCCGTGTTCCTGCTCCTCGGGATCGAGCAGGTGAGGATCGTGCCGGGTGCCTTTGCCGTCTCGCCTCTTGAGTTCACTGACTATCCCATCTCGCACAGTCTGTTGATGGCACTGGTGTGGGCGGTACTCTTTGGCGGAACTTACTACATGCTGCGGGGCTATGCGCGGGGGGCGTGGGTGGTGGCCGCCGCCGTCCTTAGCCATTGGGTGCTGGATTTCATCGTGCACCGTCCCGATCTTCAGCTGCTTCCCGGAGTCCGGCTGCGCGTCGGTTTGGGATTGTGGAACTCTTCGTCCGCATCGGTCGCGGTGGAAACAGTCTTCTTCGGCGTCGGTTTGTCGATCTACCTGAGCTGCACGCGTGGCCGGGACTGGGTCGGGCACTTTGGATTCTGGGCATTGATTGCGTTTCTTTTCTTCGGCTGGATCGGCACTCTATTCGCGGGTGCTCCCCCGAATCTGCCATCGATTGCCTGGGGCGGCCTCGCGATGTTGCTGACGGTTCTCTGGGGCTGGTGGGCGGACAGGCATCGGGCAGTTATTTATTCCACTCAGTAAGCGCCTTTCATCTTGTCTTTTACGCTGTGGGCTAGTTTTTCGATCTCCTCCGCCTTCTTGACTACATCCACGGACAGTGTGCTTTCACTGGTCTTGTCCACCGACTCCTTGAGTTCAGCCGCCAGCTTCAGCAGTTTCTCCGTATCGCGCTTGAGATTGGCCTGGCGCTCCTGATTGGCCTTCTTGGCCATGTCTTTTTCCATCTGGATGCGAGACTCGTCTTCACGGCCAGGTTTTTGTTGTAGCGGAGAAGGCTGGGGAAATTGCAGAGGGCCACTCTGGGATGCGGAAGGCAATACTGCCGTGAGCAGGAACACGAGAGTTACGCGCAGCAGGCTCTGGAATCGCAAAGTCCACCTCTGAACACTAAATTGAACAGTCATTATACGGTTGGTCCGGTGAGGGCCCATCGGCGCCCCCCAAACCAGCGAAAGGCATGCCAGGGGACCCGCGCGAAACCGCACGCAGGAGGGCGACGCGGTCACAGTCGGCAGGGAGGGACACACAGGGGGAGACACACAGGAAGGACACACAGGGAGGAACACGCGTCAAGAGTCCGCAGGGAAGAACGCGCAGGAAAGGCGACGCGTCAAGAGTTCCCGGGGAAGAACACGCGGGGAAGGGCACAGCGGGAAGGGCACGAATTCACTCGTGCCGCAAGAGGTTTGAACTAGATTGCGGCTTTAGCTGCTGGGGCGGGCCGTAAAAACCTGTCTGGAATGTTTGAATCTTCGAAAGGCAGCTGACCTCAGCGGCTAAAGCCGGCATCGCTGGTCCTGGTTTCGGCACGACTGGAAGTCGTGCCCTTCCCTTTGTTCCCTTCGCATCGCTTCCCGTCGCGCTGTTTCCGCACTTTCCTACAACGAGCTCATGTTCGACAGAAACTCGCCGTTCGATTTCGTCTTGCTCAGCTTGTCGATCAGCAGTTCCATCGCTTCCACGGGCGAGAGCGGGTTCAGCACCTTGCGCAGCACCCAGATCCGCGTCAGGTCTTCCTTCGGGATCAGCAACTCTTCCTTACGGGTGCCCGAGCGCTGGATATCGATGGCCGGGAAGGTTCGCTTGTCCACCAGCTTGCGGTCGAGAATGATTTCCGAGTTGCCGGTACCTTTGAATTCTTCAAAGATCACGTCATCCATGCGCGATCCGGTATCGATCAATGCGGTCGCAATGATGGTCAGCGATCCGCCTTCTTCAATGTTCCGGGCCGATCCAAAGAAGCGCTTCGGACGCTGCAACGCGTTCGAATCCACGCCGCCTGAGAGCACTTTGCCGCTGGGCGGAACGATGGTGTTGTAAGCCCGCGCCAGGCGGGTAATGGAATCGAGCAGGATCACCACGTCGCGCTTGTGCTCGACCAGGCGCTTGGCCTTCTCGATCACCATTTCCGCGACCTGCACGTGGCGTGCGGCGGGCTCGTCGAAGGTAGAAGAAATCACTTCACCTTTGACCGAACGCTGCATGTCAGTGACTTCTTCCGGACGCTCGTCAATAAGCAGGACCATCAGCACAACTTCTGGATGGTTCGTGGTAATCGAATTCGCCACGTTCTGCAGCAGCATGGTCTTACCGGCGCGGGGCGGCGACACGATCAGGCCACGCTGGCCTTTGCCAAGGGGGGTGAGCAGATCCATCACGCGGGCGCTGACGTTCTCGCGAACCGTCTCCAGCTTCAAACGCTCCTGCGGATAGAGCGGTGTCAGGTTGTCGAACAGGATCTTGTTGCGCGCTTCTTCTGGCGATTCGAAGTTGACCGCTTCAATCTTGACCAGGGCAAAATACTTCTCGCCCTCGTGCGGCGGACGCACCTGGCCGCTGATGGTGTCTCCGGTCTTAAGGTCAAACTTGCGAATCTGCGACGGCGAAACGTAGATATCGTCCGGGCCGGGCAGATAGTTATAGTCCGGCGAGCGCAGAAAGCCGTAGCCGTCGGGCAGGATTTCCAGAACGCCTTCGGCAAAAATGTGGCCCTCTTTTTCGCTCTGCGCCTGGAGGATCTTGAAAATCAGGTCTTGCTTGCGCAATCCACTAGCTCCGGGCAAGTCCAAAGATCGGGCGATCTTGGTTAGCTCGGTAATATTTTTTTCTTTGAGTTCAGCAATGGTCATCAATCACCTGCGAGAGGATTTTTCAAAGGGGGGTACAAAACTAGAGAAGGATCCATCGGCGGGGCAGGAAGGCGGGCTAAGCTACGCAGCCCGCCGTTGTGCCTCAGCGAAATGTTCCGGCTCGGCCAGAACCGTCTGCCGCTCCGAGCTTGCAATCCGGTCCAGGACCTCGTTCATAGTCTCCTGGATTCTGGTATTGGGCTTGTGAAACTTACGGGTAGCCTTCGATGCAAGCTGACAGAGCATATAACGGTTCCGCAAAGTATGTAAAGCATCAAAAACTCGATCAGAGCGCTTCATTATTCTTTCTCCTGACCCCAATAAACCGGCGAAATTCTCACTCTTTACGACAGGGCAAATCCCGCCAGATTCGTAAGTCCTTCAGTTCTTATGGGTTGTACGGGAATGCACTGGCTACTTGGTATAGATGCTCCGCCCGAGCCGAAAGTTTCTCCAAATCCGGAATCGGTCCCACTTGTCAGCGGAGGTTCCGGGAACAGCTAAAAACCGTTCCCTATGTCCGTGGAACCTAGTAATTTAGCGGGGAAAGAGCGCGTGGTCAAGGTATTTGTTCGATTTCTTCCTCAAACGGGTCCATCCCAACCCATGCCGGGAAGGGCTCTCCCACACCCCAAGGCCGTCCTTAGTGCTTTGGATTCATGAGCTGGCGGGTCGGATCATAAGCGGTCCTACTTTTGTATTTTCGCGTCGCCTCGGCAGCGATTTTCGGACATCCCGATCTTTTCCCGATTTCCGCGCCGTCCAAAAACTCGTATACTGGCAGGTTCTCAGGGACCCTGCGATGACCAAAACCTTAACGAATCCAGACGAAAAACCGAGTACGACCTTGCCAGGCACGGTCGAGAAGATCATCAAGTCGCCCGATCCCAACGTACCGGAAAAAGCACAGATTGGCATTGAAGGCGCCGAGCACCTATACCGGGAGATTCGCATTGATAATGTCCTGAAGGACCGAGGCGGCGAAAAAGTTGCCCTCAAGCAAGGCGCTGAGGTCGACGTCACGATCGAAGCCAACAAGGAAGATACGGTCAAGAAGAAGGACTAGATGGCGGCCCGCGCCTCCTTAGCCGGTTCGGGAGGTCCGGGATCGAGTCGCGGCCCGGATTTTACCAATATCGATAAACTGCGCTTTTCGCGGCAATTCTGCCGCCATGCCAGATTCAATCCGCAGCCGCCGGACACGGTTGATGGCACGATCGATCACGCGAGCCAGGTCAGACCCAAAATCGGGCGCGCGGTCATCCCGTAGACGCTTCTTTGCCTTGTCTGCAGGAAACCACGTGGGACTTCTATCGAACTCCTGCGGCGGCCCCAGCCGCAGCACTTCGCAAAGATGGGCCGAAACGGTAATCTCCGTTACCACCGAGCGCTGCGCGTTACCGCCCTTGGGATGAACGTAGCGGGCGAAAGAAGCTTCCTCCATCCGCCCGTGAACTCCGGCTTCTTCGAAAGCTTCGAGCGCAGCCGCCTGGGCATGGGTTAGCCCGGGCATCGCACTCCCCTTGGGGAAAGTCCAGCGTCCTTTGCGAGTCTGTACCAGCAGAAATTCGATGTCCTGGCCGCGCATCCGGTAGCAAACCGCCGCTACCTGTTCACATTTGCGCAGTCTGCGGAGTTCCGCCAGTCGGAAAAACCTGGCGGAGGCTTGGTTGCTTCGGGTTCGTGACAGGCCGGTAGGCAAGCGTGAGTCTGCAGCACCCATAACAGCAGAGTGCATGAGACCGTCCGCTTCTGCCTAGAGCACAGCTTGGTTCGGGGTGAAATTGGAATGCATGCCGGGTGCCCCATTTCTCGCGTCCTTTGCGAGAAGTGGGGCTGTTTCTCCCGGTAACGTGACCGATTTACTTCTTGTCGTCACTCTTGCCCTGGATCGAGAGCAGTTCGACTTCAAAGATCAGGGTGGAATTGGGAGCGATTTCGGGGCCGGGCGCGCGCTCGCCGTAAGCCAGGTCCGAGGGAACGAAGAGTTGCCACTTCGATCCTACGGGCATAAGTTGAAGAGCTTCGGTCCACCCCTTGATGACCCCGCTTACCGGAAAAGTTGCCGGTTCACCGCGTTTGTAGGAGCTGTCAAATTCCGTACCGTTGATGAGCGTGCCCCGGTAGTTGCAGACAACGGAATCACTGGCAGTCGGCTTCGGTCCCGTGCCCTGGGTCAAGATCTTGTACTGCAGACCGCTCGGCAGAGCGACGACGCCCTCCTTGCCCTTGTTGACCGCCAGAAACGCTTCTCCTTCTTTCTTATTCGCTTCGCCCGCCTGCTGCATCTGCGCTTGTTGTTTCTTGCGCATATCGTTCTGCACTTCCATCAGCACGGCTTTCGCCTGATCATCCGTCAACGCGGTCTTGCCGCCTGCAAGGGCATCGTTCATGCCCCGCGCCAGAATGTTCGGGTCCACTGGCACGGACTGCTTACGCAGGTTTGTCCCCAGATCCATCCCAAGGGCGTAGCTGAATTTGTCTTTCTGGGTGGTGAGAGGAGCGGCGGCCGGACTCTTCGCCGCAGGCGCGTGCCGGGTCGTGGCCGCGGGAGCCGCCGGAGTCTTTGCCGCTGGGGTCTTCGCAGCTGGAGCCTGCTGGGAGTAGCTATTCCCCAGCATCAACATTCCGGCCGCCAATATGCTTGCTGTGAAAGTGAAAGTCTTGTGCATAATCTATTGTCCCATTGCTTCAAACAAATCGGCAAACCGGATAATCATTTCGAAACCGCAGCGGGCTGGAGATTATTCGAGCATTGCCGCCTAAACCGCGCACGTAGACCCGGACGCCTCGTCCGGGTAGGCGAGCGCAGCTCGCCTGACTTGAGCAGCGGGTTCAGACTTGCCGGGCTGCACTCGGCTGGGCGGGTGGGGGCGCCCGCTCCTACGTGGATCGTGGCAGCTGCAGGCTTCCGTCCACAGTCAGCACGGATTGCAATGACGGAATCATTACAACGACGTGCCAACCAGCATGCGAGTTCGCGGGAATCCTTCTACGTACTTGCATCCCACAGGGGCGGGACGCCAGTATTTTCCTTTGGCCGAACTGGCCGTGAGGAAGGGCGCTTTGGAAAATTTATTTTGTCTTCGTTGCAACCGCGAACTCGAATTAGGACACAAATCCGTCGCGGTATACATGTTTGCGCAGACCGTGGGCATCCGGCCGCGGCAAAAATCCTCAGCTCAGCGAATCTGCTTCTGCCCGCAGTGTTCCGTCTCCCTGGCCATGGGACCTCCCCCCGAGGGTGCCCTCAATATTGCGGCCTGGAACATGATCCGCGACCTCGTAGGGTCTGACCCCGCGCTGAACCAGGCGGCCTGGGAAAACCTGCGAGGCATTGTGGGCTTGCTACCGGCAGGCGATGCCGAAAGCCGCCCTCGGCGCGCCGCAGCGGGCGGCTACTTCGAGTTCTGACGGGAGACACCAGGAAGCCGCACGTGCGGATTCTGATTGGGTGCTCCACTCTCGTCGCTCCGTTTTTTGGAGAGACAGGGCGGGGATTTTCTTAGCAGGGATTTTCCTGCCAGTAGAGACTCTGCCGGAAAAACGTTCTCAGCTTTCAGCGCTTAAACCCTTTGTCAGGCCGCTTTCCCCGCCGACCGCGACCCTTCCACCTCGTTCAGCTTCCCGCTGTGGACATCGAAGATAAATCCCTAGATCGGAATCGACTTCGGCACCAGCGGATGATTGCGGATCCGCGCCACGTCATCAATCACGGCCTGAGACGGGTCCTTGAAGGTAAGCCACTCGATGTACTCTCCCGCGCGCGAGCCCGGCCCGTGTCCCACGTCGCGAAAGCCTTGCGGGGTCAACTCGGCCGTCTCCAGACTCGATGCCAGCAGCCCACGCATCACTTCATTGGAGAAAAACTGCATCCCGCACTCGGTGTGATGGATCACGAAAAACTCCCGCGTGCCCAGAAGTTTGTAGCTGATCACCAGCGAGCGGATGGCATCGTCGCAGGCGCGGCCCCGGCATTGCGGATCACGTGCGCATCGCCTTCAGCCAGCCCCGCGTACTTGGCGGGATCGAGCCGCGCGTCCATGCAGGTGAGAATGGCTAAGCGCTTGGCGGGGGGCAGCGCCAGCTTGCCGCGTTCGCCGAAACTGGTGGCGTAGTTGCGGTTGGCATCGAGAACGTCATTCAGAATCTTGCTCAAAGGGAACCTCCTCTGGATTTGGGATTGCAGGAAGCAGAACCAACTGAGCGAAAGCTGGAGGACGGAGCGGGAATCGAACCCGCGATGATCGGCTTTGCAGGCCGACGCCTTACCACTTGGCTATCCGTCCCCGCGTCGCCGATCAACAACATCGCATGATAGTGCAGGAATTCTATTTATTTCGTCGACAATCGGTCAAGGGGGAGAAAAAGATGCGAATCCATCCTGATTCGATGGAGCGACGGGCGTCCCCGCCCGTCCACGCGAGGCTGCCCCACCCTTGCCTTTTGCAAGGGTGGGAGATGTTCATCCATCACAGCGCTTCCGCCGACGAAGAGTCTAGGGTTTAGGAGTGCCTAAACTCCTATCATCGCCGTCACGTGCTGGGAACCGCCGCCCGTCGAACCCTGTTTCTCGAAATCCTCGAACAAGTGCGCCTCCGGTACGGTTTTGTCGTGGTCGGATGTGTAGTGATGCCGGAGCACTTCGATCTGCTGATCAGCGAGCCGGAGAAGGGGACGCCATCGACGGTGATGCAAGTACTCAAGCAGCGCTTTGCGCACAAACTTCTGAAAAGGATGCGAGGGCATGGCGATCCGGCCCAGGGCCAGTTCTGGGAGGGACACGTGTGGCAGCGGCGATTTTATGATTTCGTAGTCTGGAGCCACGCCAAGCGAGTGGAGAAACTCCGGTATATCCACCGCAATCCGGTAAAACGCGGATTCGTGCTGGAGCCGGAACAATGGCCGTGGAGCAGTTTCCGACACTACGCCCACGACGAGGCAGGGCCAGTTCTGGTAAATGAACAGAAGCCCGCGGAATTGAAGGTTCGGAGTTCACAGAAAGGGGATGCGCCACCGGCACCAATCCTCCCAACCTTGCGAAAGGCGCAAGGGTGGGGCAGCCCACCAAATAGAATCTGAGCGACTTTCTAACGGCGAGGATGCCCCATCCTTTTCGCGCACTTTGCGAAAAGGGTGGGTGACGGGAATCCTCGCCTTCCAGCGCGCTGGGTACCACTATATGAATAAGCGAGAATCCCCAGCGGACACGACAGAGAAGTCCCTACCCTTCAAAAAACGAAGGGTGGGCCAGCCCGCCTCCAGCCATTCCTTACCAAGGACTCTTGATAGGGAATGAGGTAGCGTGACACTCGCTCCCCCCGAGTTGCTCAGGCTGCCCCACCTTTTTCGAAAGGTGGAAACCACAGACAACTCCGGGCCAAAGACCAATGACTACCGGCCAACCGCCGCCTCACGGCCTCACCCCCAACTGCCAAAACAAAAACGAGTAAACATCCGTCCCATCTTCAATCTGCTTGGTGATTGGCTTGCCTTGGCCGTGTCCGGCTTTCGTGTCGATGCGCAGCAGGATTGGACGCTCGCGGCTTTGGCCGTTGGCGGCTTCGGCTTGCATTAACGCCGCCATTTTTTTTGCGTGCATGGGATCGACGCGGCTGTCGCTGTCTGCGGTCATGAACATGATCGCCGGGTACTCCGTGCCCGCTTTCACGTGATGGTAGGGCGAATACGCGTAGAGCCAGTCGAACTGTTTGGCGTCTTCGGCGGAGCCGTATTCCGGGACCCAGAATTTCGCAATCAGAAAATTCTGGTAGCGCAGCATGTCGAGCAGCGGGACCTGGCAAACCACCGCGCGGAACAGGTCAGGACGCTGCGTAATCATCGCGCCCATCAACAGGCCGCCGTTGGAGCCGCCCTGGATGGCGAGATGGTCTTTGTCGGTGATCTTGTCGGAGACCAGGAACTCGGCGGCGGCGATGAAGTCGTCGAATACGTTTTGCTTCTTGTCCAGCATGCCGGCGCGGTGCCACTCCTCGCCGAACTCGGAGCCGCCACGCAGGTTGGCCACCGCGAATACGCCTCCGTGCTCCAGCCACAGAAAGCGACCGCCGGCGAATGTGGGCGTGAGACTTATATTGAATCCGCCGTAGCCGGTGAGCAGTGTGGGATTCTTGCCGTTGAGTTGCAATCCTTTCCTGTGGAAGACGAACATGGGAACCCTGGTTCCGTCCTTCGACGTGTACCAGAGCTGGCGCACTTCATACTGCGAAGGGTCGATGCCGGGAGTGGATACCTTGTCCCACAGCGAGGTCTTGCGCGATGAAGACGCGAGATCCACCTGGTAGACCGAAGGCGGAACCGTGAACGACTGAAATCCGAAGAAGGCTTCTTTGCGGTCCCAGCGGCCACCCAATCCTTCGATGGAGCCAATGCTTGGAAGTTCGATGTCGCCCAGAGCTTTGCCGTCGAGATCAAACAGCTTCAGCCGCGAGCTGGCATCTTTTTCATACAGGGCAAGGATTTTGCCGTCCAGAATCCCCGCGTTTTTCAGGATTCCGTCGGCCGGCGGAATGATCTCTTTCCAGTTGGCGCGAACGGGACTGGCTGCGTCCAGCACGAACAGATGGAAGTGCGGCGCATCCTCATTGGTGGTGATGTAGACCTTTCCACGAAAAATCTCGCCGCTATAGTGAAAATCCTTGCCGCTGGTCAGTTCGACGGGCGGCGTTCCGGCTTTCAGGTCCTGAAGAAAAAGCTCATTCTTGCCCGCGGAACCTTGATATGAGGTGAGCAGCAGCCAGCGATCATCATCGTCAGGCAATTGGGAGACGAGAATTTCTTCCTTCTTGCGCCCTTCGCCCCAGATCAGCGGGTCGTTTTTCGGATCAGAACCAAGAGCGTGATAGAAGATATGCAGGTAGTAGACATCGTCGCCCTCCGGCACATCGCCTTTTTTGGGATTGCGGCCGTAATAGAAACCGGAGTTATCTTTTTTCCACGCGACCTGAGCGATGCGCGCGTGTTCGATCGTGTCAGGCAACAGCTTGCCGGTAGCGGTTTCGATCAGGTGCAGGGTGCTGTTTTCGGACCCGCTGGCCGAGGTGCCGTAAGCCACGTACTTGCCGTCGTCGGAAGGAAACCACCAGTCCAGGGCGACGGTTCCGTCGCTGGACAGCTGGTTGGGATCGACGAGCGTGCGGTCCTTTCCCTTCAATCCCTCGCGCACCAGCAGCACGGGCTGGTTCTGCGTGCCGTCGCGCCGGGTATAAAAATAGTAAGGCCCGCCGATTTGTGGCGTGTCGATTGTGCCGATGGAAAGAAGCTGCGTCAGCCGCTCGTGGATCTGGTCCCGTCCAGCCAGCGGGTCGAGAATGCTGCGGGTGTAGGCCAACTCCTGGCGCACGTATTCCTGCGAGTCCGGACTGTTCGCATTCTCCAGCCAGCGGTAGGGATCGGCAATCCTGTGGCCGTGAATCGTCTCTTCGACGATATCCACCTTAGCCTTGGGAGGCCCGGCAGGCCCCGTCGTGCTGGGAGACGTGCTGGGAGACGAGTTGTCCTCCGCCCAAGCCGTCGCAGCCACCAGACACAGGCAAACAACTATCCAGAGCAAACGCAAACCTCCGGTCATACGCACCTCGCGAGTTGTCGGGAAGAAGCAGGGAATCGCCAACTAGGGTATCAAAACCTGAACCGGAAAGTTTTCAGCAAGTCAGGCAGGATGCTAATATAAAGAACGACAACGCAGGCGACGCGTCAGCTCGACGCGCCCCTCAACACTCCTCAGTAGCTCAATGGCAGAGCATTCGGCTGTTAACCGAAGGGTTGTAGGTTCGAGTCCTACCTGAGGAGCCATTTCTTCGTATTCAGTCAGTCGTATTCAGTCAGTCCACCTCGCGCCACTTGAGAACCGGCAGTTCACTCATTGCGAACTTGAGACTTGCTCTTGAAGTTCGGCCCTTAGTCTCAGAATTCGTACCTTAACGCGAACTGCATTACCCGCGGCTGGGTAAGCAGGCTGGTATAGGCTCCGAAACTGTTCGGCGATTGCGTAAGCGAAGTGAGCAAAGACGCTCCCACACCCTGCGCGTTGAAGCGGGTGAGGTTCGGCACGTTAAACACCTCCCACCGAAATTGCAGACCTTGATTTTCCCGTATCTTCCAGCGTTTGCTCAGGCTCATGTCCAGGCCCGCGAAGCCGTCCCCACGAAGAACGTTGCGTGAGCCGACCTGGCCCGGAAGCGGCAAGGTGAAGTCCGCCTGTGCCGCGGCGGGATCAGCGAAGACGTTGACGCTTCCGCCTCCTTTGAAAGTGCCGGTTTTCGGTTTTGACGTCATCTGAGTGATCGCGGTCAGGAACCAGTCCGTAGGCCAGCGCTGCCCGCCATCCACACTGAAGGGAAATCCACTGGTCCACCGGGCCAGGCCGGAGAGTTGCCACCCACCAATGAAAGCATCCAGGAGGCGACTGGCGTTTCCCGCGACCGCGCGTCCTCTGCCTACGGGCACATCTGCAATCCAGTTGAGGTTGATCTGGTGGGTGAGATCGAAGTCGGAGGGGGCACGGGCCAGGTTCGGGGAAAAGGCGTTTGCCAGGCGGCTTCCGACAAGACCGATGTTCTGGTAGCCGTAGACGGAAAATCCGACGCGGGACGCGGCCGACGTGATATCGAGCGACTTCGAGTACGTATAGTTCAGATCGAATTGAACTCCGTGGCTGAACTGTTTTCTCAGGCTGGCCTGTAGCGCGTGGTAACTGGAACTGCCAATAGAACTCCATCCATACATGGAAATAGCCTGGTTGTTCAGGAACTGTCCGGAGTTATTGCCCAGCAAGCCTGGCGGACCATTGAAATAATAGGATCCTGAGCCGATGTTATCTCCCAGCCCGCCGTACAGATCGAGATCCGCCAGCCCGACAATTTCGTCGCCGATGACGGAAAGCAGCGGGTTGTAATACAGGTTGAAAACTTCCTGGATCAGACCATCCGCGGGATTGGTCGCGGTCGGGACGAACCCAGTTCCAAAGGTGTCCGCATACTGCGTCGCTCCTGGACGCAGGGCCGGCAGCATGTCGACCCAATATTGGGCCGTAGGGCCAAGCATGCTCGCGGTAACGGTACCTATCTGGGCGGGCGTGATCACGGCCTGGTAATAGTTGGTGGGCGCTCCACCGTTGCTGGCCAAGGCAAACTTCCTCGCCAGATTCGACAAGGCGGATGCAGCCGTGAAGTAATCAATTCCTGTTTTCGGATCTACGATATCCAGAGGCTGAGTCAGATCGCGCTGCGTCAGCAGGTCGCGACCGAAGCGACCGACATAAGACACTTGTAGCGAGAATTGCTTGGGCAGTTCACGTCCGACGGAAAAATCGACGGTGTAGGCATGCGGGGCCTTCAGCGTGTTGTCGGTTCCCCACAGGTTGGCCTGGGCGTTCGTAGCAGGCGTCTGTGGCCAGCCCGGAGGGGGTGGAGGCAGGAGAAATGGAACGCCATTCAGATTGCTTTGCGGGATGGTGTTGATGCCCGTGATCCGAGGCAAGTCCTCGGCGCTGGTGACGCCAAAAGTGCAGCAGGTATTCTGAATGGTAGTGGATAAGCCGGCCGCCCCTATCTGGTCGAAGCTGTTCAGCAGGGCGAATCCCGCCCGGTCGTAGACTCGACTGAAACCGGCGCGGATAACGGTCTTGTCGTTGTCCCCGAAGATCTTCCTGAACAGGCCGCCCTCGGCGCGCGGCGAATAAGCGATAGAGATTCGCGGCGACCAGTCCGTCTTTTCGAGCGGATAAAAACCCGGACCGTGGTTTGCTGGACCACTGAGATTGAACTGGATCGGCCCCTCAGCCCCATAGCCGATGCCTTGCTGCATGTTCGTGACGTTCTGCGCGAACTGTGTTCCCAGGCCGAAGGTCGGCGATGTCTGCAACCCGTTGGTCTCCCACGGCGCAGGAAAGAATGACCACCGCAGTCCGTAAGTCAGCGTCAGGTTCGGTTTTATGCGCCAGGTATCCTGCCCGTAAAACTCGTACCAGTTGAGCCCGTAATTCCGGTTGACCGGCGCACCCTGGGGCAGAGGGTTGCCATTGCGGTCGAGGTTATAGTTGGCCACGACGTCCGAGATCATGCCATACAAGGCGAGCAGAGGACGGTCGTACTGCGTCGCGGTCAGGGGCTCCGGCGCATTAATGAGCGGATGGGCGGCTACATTGGTGGGATCCAACGTGCTCGAGGTGCCGGCAAAGCCGATCGGCGAGGTCCAGTTAGTGGTTCCCAGTCCCAGGGTGTTGGAGTGCAGAAAGCTGGTACGGGGATCGCGCGCGATTCCAATCGCGGTTCCAAACTGGAAGTTGTGGGATCCCTTGGTCCAGGAGAAATCATCCACGAAGTTATGCAGCGGCACCTGGAAATTGTGGCTGAAGGTGATGCCCTGATCCAGGCCCAGAAACGTGTTCCATTGCTGGTCGGTATTGCCCACGACCCCAAAGCTTTGCCGGGTGAATCCCCAATGAAAGGAATTGGTCTTATTGGAACTGAGAACCGCGATGTAGCCCAGGACAAAGCCTTTGCTGTGATCCACAGTGGTTTGCTCGGGAGCTTCGCCGGGCAAAAAGGGAGCTCCAGGGTTCCGCAAATCCTGCAGCGCTCCGCGCCAGAACAGGCTGTGCCGGCCATCCGCGGTGAGATGGTAATCGACGCGCGCAATGAAGACATCGTTGTCCAGGCTAGTGGGTGCGCGGAAGATGTACCCGGCATAATTCAAGCCGTCTCCTGCAGAAGGGTCGTTGGTCACGGTCTGGCCGGTACAGAAGGTCCGATCGAGATAACCAGTGTGATTGGTCAGGTCAAGCATGGCAGGATCAATCCCGATCCCACGAGGATCCAGGGTCTGGAGTTGGGTAGGATCAAAAGTGGTGGTCCCCCCGTTTACGTTTACATAGCGAAAGATACCCTGGCAGAGAGACGGCGTAGGAATAACCCGCTCGGCTCGCTGCTGCTCACGCTCGCGGGTCCCCTCGTAGTTGGTGAAGAAAAACAGCCGGTTTTTTTGAAGCGGCCCGCCCACCGAGACACCAAAGATATTGCGATTTAATTGCAGGGGCTTATTGGGGTCGCCGATATTCAGTTCCGACTGCTTGACGAGGTAGTCATTGGCGCTGGTGATGGTATTGCGGAGGTATTCATACGCCGAGCCGTGAAAGGCATTGGTGCCGCTCTTTGTGACCAGTGACACTTGCGCCCCGGAGCCCTGCCCCTGATCGGCGCCGTAATTTGTCGTGGTCACCCGGAATTCCTCAACCGAATCCTGAGTCACCGGCAACACCGAGGTAAACGCATATCCGTTGGACTGATCGTTTACATCTATGCCATCGAGGGTGACGTTGCTCTGATCGCTGCGTGCTCCATTCACGGCCCCATTGCGCGTGTCCTGGTCCTTGTCGCCGATGCGATTGCCGGTGTAGGCCACTCCGGCTTGCAAACTCAGCAAATCAGGAACGTTTCGGCCCTCCAGGGGAATCTGGCGCACTTGTTTTTCGTCAAAAGAATTGCCGATGGAAGCGTCCACCAGGTCCAGGGCGGGGGCTTCCGACGTTACCGTGACGACCTCGCTCGCCGCGCCAACCTTTAGCTGAACGTTGGCTGTGGCTGGCGTATTCACAAGCAAGGCAAGATCCTTCTGTTCGTAGCTGCTAAACCCGGGCGCCGTCACGGTGAGCGTATAGGTGCCAGGAGGGATAAGGATGAACTGGTAGTCTCCCTGAGCCCCGGTTTTCGCGGTGCGTTCCCTCTTGGATTCGCTATTTGCGAGCACCACGTCGGCTCCAACCACGACGTTTCCGTGTGGATCGGTGACCGTGCCGCGAATCGAAGTGGCGGCCTGCCCCATGGCAGTGCCGCTGACCACGCAGGCGAAGAGAGCTAAGGCCATAGTCGACAAGATGGAAGAGCATCGCGATATTCGCGAAAGAAATGCCAAAGCTAGGCGGGCGGACGCAGTGTGTCTGGCCATGTCTTTCCCCTCCTCGAGCGGCGACTGGTTTTTCAGGTGAGACTTCGCTGAAATCCTAGTCGTGTACACCCGCAGTGTGCGGTTGTCAAGCAGTGGCGCGGAGAGGTGGGCCGACATAGTCCGGTTCCCGACGTCGCAACGCAGGATGGCACCCTGGAGTGAGGCCGAAGTGTGTGTGGGACACGCTGTGGCCGCCGGCAAAAATGGCGGCGATACTAGAAAAGGACTACAGATGCTCCTTGAACAGCCCGTGTAGTATTCCATTCCTCGCATGGATTCGCCCAAGAGCACAGGTACATTGCAGCACGCCGAACAATCGCCCGGCCTGAGTGAATTCGATCTCGGTTATTACGGCTGGCGTGTGGTGCTCGCGGCATGTCTCGGCGTGATGGCGGGATTTGGCTCGCTATTCGTCTATACCTTCTCGGTTTTTGTAAAGCCGCTGGCCGCGGAGTTTGGGTGGAGTCGTGAAGCCATCTCAAGCGGCTTTGCCATCGCCGCCGTCACGCTGGGGCTGTGCTCGCCGCTTTTGGGCCAGTGGATCGATCGCTTTGGCCCTCGCCGCATCATTCTTCTCTGCATGACGATATACGGGTGCGCCATTGCCTCGTTGTCGCTGCTGCACTCCGGATTGTGGCAGTTTTACGTGACTTGCTTCGTGCTGGGAGTCGTGGGGAACGGTGCGGCTCACCTGGCCTATTCGCGATCGATTTCCACCTGGTTTCGGCGGCGTTTGGGAACGGCGTTGGCTTTTGTAATGGTTGGAGCGGGGTTGGGCGCCATGATCTTGCCAGTCGTCGCCCAATCCATCATCAGCCGATATGGCTGGCGCACAGCTTACGGATCACTGGGCGGTCTGGCATTGTTGCTGGGCTTGCCCCTGAGCTGGCGCTACATCCGCGAGCGCGGGGGAACCGGGCACGAGTCTGCTCCGGTCCCGCATTCTGGAATGACCTGGCGGCAAGGCCTGGGCTCTCTTGCCTTCTGGATTATCACCGCCATCCTTTTCGTGAGTTCGATCAGCATGAACGGGGCGATTACTCACCTCTCCGCGTTGCTGACAGATCGAGGCCTTACGGCCGGAAGTGCGGCACTTTGCGCGTCCATACTCGGCGGATCAAGTCTGCTTGGCAGGGTCGTGGTGGGATGGCTGCTGGACCGCTTTTTCGGACCACGTGTCGCCTTCGCGATCAACCTCATCACCGCGCTGGGTATTTTTCTCCTGGCTCGGGCGAACAGTTTCCCGGCCGGTTGCCTGGCGGCTGCGCTCATTGGCGTTGGCGCCGGAGGCGAAGCCGCCATTACACCTTACCTGCTAACCCGTTATTTTGGGCTGCGTGCTTTTTCCACTCTTTACGGTCTTACCTGGACGTTCTATGCCGCTGCGGGAGCCATCGGGCCGGTGATACTGGGGCGCGCATTTGATGTGACTGGCTCCTACACTTCTTTGCTGGTTCTCCTCGCAGCAGCGCTCGGGCTGGCGGCGTTAACCAACCTTTTGCTTCCGCGTTATTCAGATTCGTTCGAAACTGAGATTAATTGAGCTAGGACTTCAGGACAACATTGGTCGAGTGGTAGCCTGATTTAATGGCAAAAGAAGCAGCCAGCGAGGTGCTCTCGATCGAAGGACGCGAAGTCCAGATCACACACCCCGACAAGCTTTATTTCTCATCGCAGGCACGAGTCTCGAAGCTCGATCTTGTACGCTACTATCTGTCCGTGGCACCGGGCGCGCTTGCCGGAATTCGGGATCGTCCGATTGTTCTGAAGCGCTTCGTCAACGGCGCCGAGGCAGAAGCGTTTTATCAAAAGCGTGCGCCCACCCAGCGGCCACCCTGGCTGCGAACAGTCACGCTGTCATTTCCTTCAGGCCGGACTGCGGAAGAGATCGTGGTCGATGACACGCCCGGGCTTGCTTGGATCGTCAATCTGGGTTGCATCGAGCTGCACCCGCACCCGGTGCGCTCGAGCGATCTTGACCATCCCGATGAATTGCGGATCGATCTCGATCCGGTTCCAGGGGTTGGCTGGGCGGATGTGCGCCGTGTTGCTCTCGAAGTGCAGGGACTGCTCGAACAGTTAGGGCTACGCGGCTGGCCCAAGACCAGCGGTTCACGCGGCATGCACGTAAATGTGCGTATCGAACCGCGCTGGACGTTTACCGAAGTTCGACGCGCAGCCATTGCGTTCTCACGCGCGGTGGAGCGGCGTGCGCCGGCTCTGGCCAGCTCGAAGTGGTGGAAAGAAGAGCGGCATGGGGTGTTCCTGGACTACAACCAGAATGCAAAGGACCGGACCACATGCTCCGCGTATTCGGTACGGCCGCTTCCCGATGCCCGCGTCTCGACGCCTCTTCACTGGCACGAGGTTTCTGACTGTGATCCCGCCGAATTCACGATATTCACGGTTCCAGATCGCTTCGCGAAAATCGGCGATCCGCATGCGGGCATGGATGCAGAGCCTGGTTCGCTTGAAAAATTACTCGAGCTCGCGGACAAAGACGAAGCCGCCGGTCTCGGCGACGCACCCTGGCCGCCGCATTTTCGCAAGATGGAAACCGAAGGGCCGCGAGTAGCGCCCTCACGCGCCAAGTCAGCGGTAAAGAAGCCGCGGGTGAAGATGCCACTGATCGTGGTGGCAAACTCTCCCGATAAAGAAGCTGCGCTGGCGGGTCTCGAAAGATGGAAGAGCAAACATGACCAGATAGCCGGTTTCCTTGCGGTAGACGACGTGCTGGTGGACTCTATGCGAGGCCGGTCATCGACGTGGACTCGCATCCGGGTGAATCTGCGCCATGTGCCCGAAGCGCTGCGGCCGCCACAGGAAACTCCCGACCCGGATGACGATCCGACGCGGGAATGGCGGCAGTGGCGCAGGAACAAGGCGGCAAAAAAAGAAAAAGAATAGCAGTGGCTGGCGCGTGCTTAACGACCGGAAGGGAAAATTGCCTGCAGCTCCTGTGGCGGAACTACTTCGAGCTGGGCATAAGTACAGTCGCTGGGCTTTTTGTCGGTTCGCCACCTGCGGAACTGCGCAGTATGGCGGAAACGGTCTCCCTGCATGTGATCGTATGCGACTTCGACCACCAGCTCGGGTCGCAGTGGTTCCCACGACAAGTCCTTGCCTTGACTCCAGCGGCTCTGGCCACCCGGCATGCGACTGACACCCTGATCGCCGGCATTTCCATGCTCGGCCCACGCCTTCCACGGATGACCGGCGAGCGCGTCTTTACGGTAAGGCTTGAGGAATCCTGCGAGTTCCTCGCGCTTCTTGGTGCTGAAGCTCGCACAAACTCCGACGTGTTGCAAAGCGCCGGCATCGTCAAAGAGGCCCAGCAGCAATGAGCCGACCAGGGTACGATCTCCTTTTTTGTGCCAACGAAATCCGGCAACCACACAGTCGCAGTCGCGCTCGTGCTTGACCTTGAGCATTACGCGTTTGTTGGACTCGTAGGTCCCTGAGATGGGCTTGGCCATGACGCCGTCGAGACCTGCGCCTTCAAAGCGGCGAAACCAATCGGAAGCAACAGTGCGGTCGTTGGTTGCCGGGGTGAGATGGATGGGTGGGGGCGCCGATGAAATCAGCGATTCCAGCTCGCGGCGCCGGGTTTGGAATGGGTCGCCTCGAAGATCCCGGTCTCCCCGGCATAGCAGGTCGAAGAACACGAATGACGATGGAGTTTGCCGGGACAGAAGATTCACGCGCGAGGCGGCGGGATGGAGGCGCAGTTGAAGGGCGTCGAAATCGAGTCCATTGTCCCTCACGATAACAATCTCTCCATCGAGGACGCAGCGAGGCGGTAGTGCCGAGCGCAACGGCTCCAGCAGCTCAGGAAAGTAGCGGTTGAGCGGCTTTTCGTCGCGGCTCTGGATCAGGATCTCGTCTCCATCGCGAAAGACGAGGGCGCGAAACCCGTCCCACTTGGGTTCGAAAACGTAATCGCCATCGGCTGGTAGTTCACCCACTCGCTTGGCAAGCATCGGCAGGAGCGGCGGGTTCACGGGAAGTTGCACGCCTCATGGTATACCGGGAGCTTCATAGAAGGCTTATGAACCACTGACGAGGGTTTGTCGTTACAATGTACCGACTGGATGAAACGCTCATACACTCCCGCGTTAGCTGTGGGGATCGGCGCAGTAGCCGGTTTGCGTACCCTGGCAGCGCCCGCAGTCCTCGCCTGGGCGGTAAAACGGAAATGGATTCGCCTGGGAGATTCGCCATTTGCCGCAATCCTTTCGGCCAAGGCGTCGGAAAGAATTACCGACCTCGCCATAAGCGAGCTGATTGCGGACAAGATGCCCTTTACACCGAGCCGCCTGAAGCCAGGTCCACTTGCTGCTCGCATCTTGTCGGGTGCAGTTTGCGGGGCGACAATCTACGGCATTGCGGAACAACCTCTTGCGGAGGGAGGACTTTTCGGTGGAGTGGGCGCCATCGCCGGGGCCCTGGCCGGCTATTACACGCGAAAGAAGCTTGGCGACCGGATCCCTGATATTGGAATCGCGGTGATGGAAGACGCTTTGGCGATTGGTGGCGGCATTATCATTGCCGCGCTGGCTGCGCCTGCCAGAGAAGGAAGGCGCACTTAGCATCTATTCCAGGGTTACATAGTGAAGATGCTCCATTGCACTCTCCGAAGCAACCAGCAGAGCCTACATGATTCGCTGTATTTACCCCGCTCCCATTTTCGACCTAGAGTGAAACTTTTCCCGGCAGTTTCTCACCCTTGACGAAATTCTCACCGGAGACGGATCATGCGGGTCGCAACCTCCAATTCTGCCGATCGAGGTAGAGGGTGGGCTCAGCTTTACTTAGCCGCCATCTTCGAGCGCGATCAGACCGTGGCGGTCTTGCGCATCTTCGAAGCCGAGCACGCGGTTGTCCTGCGGGCACACGAGTTGTTTCACGCTAGCGGAGACAATATAGAAGAGCAAGAGGACCTGGAGGATGCCATATACGCCTTACATGCTCTTCGGAGCGCGCTGAAGTATGGACGGGACAGGCAAAGAGTGTGGGACGAACGTCAGCTTGAAATGACTTGAGGCTGACAGTTGCGGTAAATGCGACGGCGCGGGTGTCGACGTGAACCAGGAAACCAAGAGAGCTCAAGAAAAGCCCGTCCTGAGCGCGGGAAGCTTTCATTGCCTTCTCGCGGCTGCGTATCTGCTACAGGTTGAGGCAGATCGAACTGTACCGCAGCCAATTGAAGCGGGGCACCCGAGTCCATTCAGGGCCGGAGCGATTGTCCAGAAACGAACTTCGTCCCTACTGGTTGGAAAACCAAGCCTACTGGCATCGCGATCTGCTCTGCCAATTACTCCTCCGAGCGATTCCGCCAATAGTGCCCAGAGAGTCTGTCTGTCGCGCGTCTCCGCGGTGCCAGGGACAGTAAGCGAAGTAGCCGGGGTTTCGATGGTTAATGCCGCGGCCGAAGGGCAACGTGCAGAACAGTTCCGTAACTATTCGGGATCGGTGAGGCTCGTCGTTGGACCTACTGTTCTAGATGCAACGAGAATCTTCGCTAGCAGAGCCATGTTTTTCAAGGCAGTCGAGGCACTCTCAATCGCTATGATCTTTTTCGCGGTGACGGGTGTGTCAATCGGTCGCCCGCTCTTAGCTAATCCTGGCCATACCGCAGTCGTAGCGGAAATGCCGGAACAGCAAAGCTCTGCTTTGTCCCGGGTCTTGCCCACGATCCCAATAGCGACGCTTTTGGCATCGGGTCAGCGGGTTACTGTAACGCCAAGCTCTGGCCAACGACCCCATGTCGCAGAGGCCGATACCGTCGCCGAAGATGCCGTTGTCCACTATCTGAAACGGGCTCTCGATCTCCCAGGGCAGGCGGCGAAAAAACCTGCCATGCTTGCCAGCGAGAGAGTCGTCCAGTACGGTCCAGACGTGACTGTATGGTCGGGCAACCTAACTCAAAGGGACGGGCTTGATCGTCGGAGACCCTGAGTTCCAGTGGGCGTTTGTTCGTAATACTTAACCGGAGGCCGAGTCCTACCGAGGAAGCGTTCCTGCAATGGCTTACAGATCACTCTCCTACAGGAAAGTGCTTAGCGGACATGCAGGTGTTACTTGATGGTGAAAAAGAGGGGAGTACATTAGCTTGTCGTTATCTAACGCAATGATCGACAGCGGAATTCAAGGAGAACCTGTATGGCTCAAGAAAAATCTGAAAAGTGCGCTCACATACCTTGCATATGCATTGCCCCGCCTGGAGAAAAGTACTGCAGCCAGTTTTGTCGCGAGGCGGGATCGACAGAAACAGAAATTGGGTGCGATTGCGGACACCCGGCTTGCACGACGTAGAGCCAGGTTCCAGGCTCAAGACACCGAACGGTGGCGTACGTAGTCGGATACGCACGCTCCAAATCAGGCTCTTACGCCGCCTTGGATTCTTTGCATAACTGCTCGTAGTGCTCGCGGCCGCGCTGGTATCCCCGGGTGAAAGCTTCGGCTACTTCAGCGTCGGGATACTGGCGCTCCAGTTCCTCGATCTGAACTGACATCTCGGTCAATACCTGATCGTATTCCCGGCAGCGCATTCGAGCGTGCAGCGCAGATTCGAAACCTAGCCGGAAGAATTGCTCATCCTCGCTGAAATTTTTTCCCGGACTGATCGTCGAATAGTGCTCCTTTTCAGCGTCGCGCAATCCGATCCACCATTGTTCGCGGGCTGCGTCGATCGCTTCTGCGCCATTGGTCTTCAGTGATTCGCGGAGGCGCGAGGCTCCCTCTTCGTCATTTACGAGGGCGATCACCACGCTACGGCCTTTGCGGAGAGCGTCTTCATATACGAAGAGTTCGTCCTCGGGTATCCCCTCGGTCATGGCATTTTCCAATTTTCCCCCGGCGGCCGCGCCGATTCCCGCACCGGCCGCAGCCAGGACGGCTCCGCCCAGCAGTCCAAGTGCCGCCACCGGTCCGACGCCCGGGATCATGGCGGCGATCAATGGAGCTCCCGATAGTCCGGCGGAGGCACCCAGCACGGCGCCAATTGCCTTACCAACGCCGGGTTGTTCGGCCGAAACCACCGGAACGGATTGTAGGTCCGCCACGTTGCCGGGAGTCAGAAGGGTAATCCGATCGTCGGGCACGCCGAGCGATCGCATCTCGGCAACGCTGCGTTGTGCCTCGGATTTAGAGCGAAATACTCCAGTCACAGCTTTCATCTCAAACCTCCGTTATCGGTGCTGAAGCGTTGGACCCTACAAATGGTAGCAGCATGTTAAGTGCTCCGTCATGTTAAGTGCTCCGTCCTGCAATGAGACGTCCGAGCACACAATCAATAGCACTAGGCCGCACGGCGTCCATCCTCGTTTTTTGTTTGTCGTTCCAGGAGCGAACGCACGGATGTCAATGCTGCAATTCCGTCCCGACTGTGGTCAGAGTACGCGATGTAGCCATCTGGCCGGACAAGCGTTATCTCGTGGCGGGGGCGCAATCGCAGCTCAACGACATTGCTCATCGATTCAGTTAGTTGTTTCGCAGCCTGCCTGATCGATGAATCGGCGCCGGTATCAACGAAAAGCACGAAGCGGCTGCGAATGCCATCTCCGCCACGCATCGAATCGTCGAAGTAGCGCTCTCCGGCTCCTTCGACAATCGGACTTCCACGATAGGCCACACCGAGTTCGGAAAGCCTCTGCACGAAGGCGTGCTGAAAAGGGGCCAGCCGCGACACCATCGGTATGATGGCATCGCGCAGAAGCTGCGCCAGCTTGCTCGGAGTCCCCATTGCTTTGGTCAGTTGGTCCGTGGTCTCGATGACATGCTTGATCACCGGCCGGCGTTCGGCGCTGTAGCTCTTGAGCAGTTCCTCGTTGCCAAGGCCGTGCAAAACAAGGTCGAGCTTCCAGACCAGATTCCAGATGTCGTGGAGTCCCGTGTTCATCCCCTGTCCGCCAAAAGGGCTGTGAATGTGAGCGGCATCGCCAGCGATGAAGATGCGCCCCACGCGCAGCTCAGCCGCCTGGCGGTGATGAATGCGGAAGTAGGTTCCCCAGTGCAGGACCAGGGCCTCGATGCCACTGGGCGCGCGTTGAGCCAGTATCTTTCGCACCAGATCAAGCGACGGTGCATCGCCTTCGGTGTTGGCGATTGTCGCGACAACTCGCCGGCGATTGGCGCTCATTGGGAAAATGGCTACGGGGCCAAGCTCGTGTGGACACAGCTGCAACTCGTCTGCGGGAAGCGTTTCGTTGGACTCGATGTCCGCTAACAGGAACAGATCTTTATACTGCGCTCCCTCAAAGGGCAGATTCAGTTGATGACGAACCGCACTGTGTGCGCCATCGCACCCAACCACGAACGAAGCCCTGAGGTTGATTGGTTCGCCGTTATGGTCCAATGTTACGCTGACACAGTCTTCCCGTTGATTCGCGGAAACGAATCTGGTCTGGTATTCAACGTCTCCGCCTTTACGGCGTAACCCTTTGACGAGTAATTCCTCCGTCACATCCTGGGGAACCATGGCTACGAAGGAATAGGGGCTCTCCTGAGGGGCGAACCGCATGTGGGCAAGTTTGCGTTCGTGTGTAACGACAGCGACTGAGGTGACGCGGTTCGCTCTTTCGAGGAACGGACCGACCAACCCGGCCATGTCAAAGATCTCAAGCGTCCGGGGAAAGATTGCGAGCGCTTTAGAGTGCTCGGATTGTGACGAGCGCTCCTCGATGAGCCGGTATCTCAGACCTCGGCGGGCGCATTCATTTGCCAGAAACAATCCGACGGGCCCGGCGCCAACGATTAAGACATCCGTATCTGTTGTGAAACTAGACATGATTGACCTCGTTATGTCGGTCTGCACCGTTTACCTATTTCGATCACGTGGCGGAGGGCATGGATTCACAGACCCACTCATTTTTTGTCAGCCCGCATTTGAAGATGCGACTCAGGTGATCACTGTAGGCGGCCAGGCAGAGCATCACCGCCATACCCTGAATCCCAAGATGTAAGTAAACTTCCAACAGTTTGTTGGTAACCCCTGTAACCTTGAAAGCGTTACTGGCAGTCAGTTAGCTCAGGTTCTGCAGCTGTAAGTCCCGAAGACTGTTGAGTCACAGTTGATTAATCTTTGATTCGCGGCGGGCCAAGTCCTTGGGTAACGTCGTGCGCCGCAGGCGGAGGTGACATAGTCGCGGCATGACACACTTTCCCCAACCCAACTCAAACAAGCGAGCGACTCGCGTGAAATTTGGTGGATCAATTCCGGCCGCGATTCGGTCGGAAGTCAGTGGGGCTGTTCGCGCCAAGCTGCACGTGCTATCAACGACTGGCGGATTGTTTATCCTGGCAAAGCCGCTTGAGCCCGGCGACTTCGTGCAAGTAACGCTTCAGACCAGTCAGGGAGCGATTCGTGGGATGGCCGAGATTCTCCAGCCAACACGAAAATCGACCTCTGGCTGCCTGCAACCCTTTCGTTTCGTGGCCCTGGACGACGAAGATCATTCCAGACTTCGCCAGACCATGGAGTTGCAACTCGACAAGACGGTGATTCGCGCTCGCTCCAAGGTCGCATCGACCACAAGTTGAAGTCTTGAAGGCGGAAAATCGATAGCTACCTGTCAGAAGAGATGGCGAAGGCCAAGTGTGGATCCGGATCAGAGGAGAAAAGACGATCCGTACTTCCTGAAGAACACCGCAGGCATGTCCCTGTGCCCTTGATTATCAGTCGCATCGATCATGTCCACGTTGAGGGCCTGCAGGTGGTCATAGAAATCCTTGATTGTCATGTAACCCCTCTGGCTGTTGGTATAGTGCTTCGACGGCGTGCCCGGGGGCGGCCGCTTGCCCCAATGCGATACCCCGTACACACAACGAATCTTGGAAGCGTACTTGTCCACTGCCGCATTGGAAAGCCCCTTCACCATGCTGGGCGACACCGGGTCGATGAGGCCCAGGATTGTCCAGGTTCGGAGGGACAGATTCTTGTAGAGGGGCGCACCGCCCTTGGAGAAGCCGCAGAGGGAGTAGGAGCTGATGTTGCCCTTCCTTTTATCGATCAGCTCCTTAGCCTGGTGGAGACACGTCGCGCAGTCGTGGTTGTAATCGTCCGGCACGACAAAAATGATCCGGTTCAGCGACTCGTTCGGAATCGCCTTCTTTATCTGTTCGATCATCCAGTCGGCAGTGTCATAGGCGTAGTCTTTCCCAGTCTCCGGTCCAAGACCACGATAGACGACGACCATAGGGGCGCTAGGGGCCCCGGGGTCGAGCACCCTGGTCTTGTTTTTCGTGACTTGAACCGGGTTTCCCACCTGAGCCTCCTGGCAGCGCTGCAGTATACACCCGCTCGAAAAGCCAACGTGAGAGTGTCGAAGCCGCGATGACTACAGCGGCCATCATTTTTAGGGTGCAGGCTCAGGGTCAGGTTCGTGCATGTGCAGCTGATAGAGCTGTTTTTCGGGCGGGAAAGTATGTCTTGATTTTGCTTTCAGGGGAAGGTAGCCTTCACCCCTCTAAAGGGACATCATGAAACGCAAGGACATGAGCTACAAACCTTCCTCATCATCGGATCGGCACGAGTGCAGGATCCAGGAACTTCGGCACGAGCGAAAAAGCGAGGGGCAGCGCCTGGAAGGCCTGAAAAAAGTGCTTCAAACCAGGCTTCTCCCGGGCATGCCTAAAGGCACAGAAGTTCGAGCGGCATAAAAAAAAGAGAATGGGCCCGCAGGGGCCGTATCTTCCTCATAGCCTACTGGCTCTGCCTGAGTTGATCCGCGGACACGGTTGCCTCAGCAGAGGATACCGACTGCCGGGCTATTTTCATCAAATCATCCATCTGAAGGACCTCCCGCGCCGCTACCAGCACCATTGCTTCGGCAAACTTCTCGGCGTCCCAGGATTTCAGGTGGATCTCGACCGCAGAGCCGGTCCGCAACACCTGGTTTGTGTCCCCACCCAGGACCAGGACAAATCTGGGATGCAAGTGCGGCGGTTTCTCCGGTCTGACACTTCGGGCCAGGAGATCGCAGGCGGAATAGTAGATCTTGCTGGCTTCCTCGGATGACCACTTCTTGTGTTTTGGATTTGAGACTTCAAAAGGAACGGTGTCCTGCGCGAACGCGCCGGAAACAAAGCCGGCGGCCAAGAGCATCAAGCATGCACATCCGGCAATTTCGTGCAGGAGGCGGCTGGGGCCGAATACATCGGGCCTCTTACTCTGCAGTCTCTGTAGTCTGATGCCGTGGCTCTGCTCCATGGTTCATTCCCCTGGCCTGGCCTAATACCGATGGCCCAATAATCGAACAGTGCGCTTGGGGCAGGTTCGAGGCAAGATGTCTTAAGTCACATTGAGCTTCCTTTGTCTGCAGGGTTGAGCGCTACTGGGAGGCCTCCGTTTTGAGGAGCAGCTAAGGGCACGCGGCGTTGCAAACTGCCGAGCACCGGTCATGCGGCGTGGAAGAAAACTGCCGCCCTTTGGGCGGCCAGGATGGGCGGGGGCGCCTGTCCCTACATCGCTTGAACGACTGGCGGGACGCCCGTCTCTACCTCGCTTGAACGAAGCCGCAGAGGCTTGATGACGGCTAATTTCGCGGAACGGAGTTGGTTTGCAGGAGGATGGTCAAGGGCGCGACGTGTTCAGGTTTCACGTAATGGTTCACCACGAAACGCTTTCCGTCTTTGGTCACATCGTAGGTGAAAGTATCAGTACTGGAAATGGGGGCGCGGCCTTGAATTTCAAACAGGGGCGTGGGTGTGCCGGTCGCGAAGATGCTGGCGCTGTTCACGGACACAGCCATCAGGATCCCGGTGGGTCCGATGTAGAAAATTTCTTTACCGTCTCCACGCCAGCGCGGCTCGGTGCCGCCGCCTCGCGATACCTGCCACTTTCCGATTGCCCCGGGGAACGAGGTTACGTAAACCTCCCAGACGCCGGACTCATCGGAGGCGTAGGCGACCCACTTTCCGTCGGGAGAGATCTGTCCGTTGGTCTGGTTGCCCTTAGCGGAGAGCAATGGCGTGGGCTTACCGCCCCCGGCGGGCAGCGTCACCAGGTACCAGTGTGATGGATCCTGATCCGTGCAAAGGACGAGTTTGTCGTCGGCGGACCAGGAGTTGGGAACGATGTCATTCTTCACTTGGTCCTCGAGCAGAGGTTTTTCCCGCTCCAGCCCGTTTGCGCGCTTGGTGAATACGGTTACGCCATTGGTGAAATTCGCCCGGTAGGTGATGGTGTTTCCGTCCCGCGACCAAACCCCGACGACTTCTTCCACGGGATCAAAGGTGAAGCGTGAATTGCCGGCACCTTTCGTGCTCTCCAGCCAGACATCCACATTGCTACTTTTCAGATCGGTGATGTCGACGGCAACACGGCTGTCATCGGGCGATAGGGTCGGGTTGGCGATGATGGCGGGGCCGCCGATCCGGCCCAGCTCCTTGCCCGAGCGATCAATCCAGGTAAGAAGGGACAAGGCTGCCCCGACACCCGTGTTGTAGATCACAGTGCCGTTGCCGGCAACGGCGATGGCTGCCCAGTAGGTAGAGGGCTGAAAACCGACGGCATTAGCGATCGCTGTCGTACGGCCGGAAACCTTGGCCGCGGAGGCGTCAAAGGCGACGCTCACCAACTGCCGCTGATCGTCTGCGTAGAACAAGCTGTGTGCGTCGTAACCAAAGCTCGATCGGCAGAGCTGCACCAGCCTCCTCTCCTTGCCATCGAGCGATCCGACATAGATTCCGCTGGTGGTGTCGTCTTTGGAGTTGCCAAAATTACCCGCCCAGAACAAGAAATGATTGCCGTCGGGGAGAAAAAGCGGCCAACGGTGGGTATCGTGGTGCTGGCTGCCGCCGAGGAATTCCTGGGTCACCGAGGCATTGCCGCTGCCATCGGCGTTGACGCGCCAGACCGCGCTGCCGGAATCGGGAGAATAAATAATGACGTCGCGACTTCCCCAGCTACCACCGCGAGCCGCCAGAACGCTAGCCAGTACCTGGGGCGGGCCGCCGGATACCGGGATCTTCAGGAGCCTGCCGCTTGCGAAGTAGGCGACGTAAGCCCCGTCCGGTGACCAGAAGGGATAACTCGCGCCTTGCGTGCCGGGCAAAAGCGTTACGGTCGGCGACCCGATACGTTGCAGGTAGAGGACTGGCAAGGCCGAACTTTCATCCGGCGATACGAATGCCAGCATGGTACCGTCGCGGGAGAGCGCCATGTGGCTGACGCTCATTTCTTCGGGGACGGGAATCGCGAACTGCAAGCGAATGGTTGCCACCGGGCGACGCGCAATCCACCAGGTCGCCGCCGCGACCGCGGCCAGTGCCAGGGCAACCGAGGCCCAGAGCAGAAGCGGCCCTCGGCGAGCCGGTGCCGCGGCGCGCATGGGTCCGCTGGTGTCGGTTCCAGAGAGCGCGCTCAGGGCAAACGAAAGATCTCGCGCTGACTGGAAGCGCTGTTCCGGATTCTTCTCCAGGCAGCGCCGCACCGTGCGCTCGAGCGCGGGCGAGACCATACGAACGGTACCGGACAGCTCCGGCGGGTCTTCTTTCAAAACCGCGGTCATGGTTTCGGCCGGAGTATCGCGGCGGAAGGCGCGCTGGCCGAAGAGCATTTCATACAGCACGGCGCCAAAGGCAAAGATATCGGTGCGAGCATCGACGGCCTCGCCGCGCACCTGCTCCGGCGCCATGTAGCTTGCAGTTCCCATGACCACGCCCACCGCAGTGTTCGAGCCGGCGAGCGTGACGTCGTCGGGGTCTCCGCCCGCAGCCTGCACCAGCTTGGCCAATCCGAAGTCCAGAATCTTGATTCGCCCGTCCCTGGTAATGAAAATGTTTTCGGGCTTCAGGTCGCGGTGGACGATTCCTTTTTCGTGCGCAGCGGCAAGTCCCTGTGCGATATGCACCCCGTAATCGATCGCCTTGCGCTGGGGCACGGCTCCTCGGTCCAGTACAGCCCGCAGGGTTTCGCCCTCCAGAAGCTCAGAGACAAGAAACGGCGCGCCATCGTGCTGACCGATATCAAATACCGCGAGAATATTGGGGTGGTTCAACGCGGCCACAGCCCGCGCTTCCTGCTCGAAGCGACGCAGACGGTCAGGTTGGAGCGCCAAAGACTGGGGAAGGATCTTCAAAGCCACGTCACGACCCAGCCGCGTATCGTGGGCGCGATAGACTTCGCCCATCCCGCCGGCGCCGATGGGCACGGCGATTTCGTAGGGACCGAGTTTCATGCCGGAGGTCAGAGGCATCCGCGACATTATATTACCCAGTGGACAGGCGTGAGGGCAGAGCGCTCATATGTCCCCTGTTCCATTCAAGGCGTCATGCTGAGCGGCCTTCAGGCCGTGGATGACAGCCGTGCGGTGCCAGCGTGGATGAGTTGATGCCAGCTCCAAACTGAACCCACTGCCGTCCCGAGCAAATTTCTGTCAATTCAAAAGACAAATAAGTACAATAGGGAACTTTCATAGGAGCCTGCGAATGTCGAAACTTGTGAGTGCGGCTTTGGCGAGAATTGATGCGACGGTAAAGGCCATCTTGCATCCGGCCGGAAAACGGCCTACCTATCTTTTGTTGGCGCTCACCCTGCTACTGGTCGTGAGCGGGCCGCGTTCCCTCTTTGCGTTCGAGGGTGGGGCGCCCGATCATCTTCAGTGTGAAAGTATGCAGGAGCCGCTGGGAATCGACATTTCCCATCCGCGGCTTTCGTGGCAGCTCCGCGATTCCAGTCGAGGCGCGCGCCAGTCGGCATATGAAGTTCGCGTGGCTGCTTCGGCCGAAGCGCTGGCACAGGATCACGCCGACGTGTGGGACAGCGGCCGCGTCGATTCCGATCAATCAGTCAATGTTCCTTACGGCGGCCCCGCCGTCGAAAGCCGCCATCGTTATTACTGGCAGGTGCGGGTTTGGGATGCGCAGGGTCAGGCGTCGCCATACAGCCAGCCAAGCTGGTGGGAGATGGGGCTGCTTTCTTCTCAAGACTGGAAAGCGAAATGGATCACCCGCGACATGCCCCTGGAGCGCGGAGATTACGAGTCGGCACCGAAGTGGATCTGGGCGGCGAATGACAATGCGCTCACCAATGCGACGCCCGGAAAACACGATTTCCGATTCCGTTTTAATCTTGCACAAAAACCGAAAGACGCGACGCTCTTCATCACCGCCAAGGACAACCTGGCAGCCTGGGTCAATGGCAAGCAAGTCGTGGTCGAGTCGCCGATGGGAAAATTTGGACGAGCGCGCGATCCCTGGGGATATTTTCGGGTCATCCCTGTGGGCAAGTTGCTGAACGCGGGTGCCAATTCGCTGGCCGCGGAAGTCATCGTGCAAAAAGATCACGAGCGGCCTCCACAGGCCGGTTTCATCGCGTTGCTGCGGGTCCAGATGGCGGACGGCAAAATCGAACGATTCATTTCCGGACCCGAATGGAAGACCGGGCCAGAGCAGACGAGCGATGCATGGGTGGCGCAAGGGTTTGATGATACCTCCTGGTCGAATGCGGTCGTGGTGGCAGAGGTCGGGCCGCCACCGCTGGGTACTCCGTGGCCCGCGGAGCCAGTAGACCTGTTGCGGCGAAACTTCAACGTGGCCAAAACGGTTCGCAGTGTGCGAATTTATTCGACCGCGCTGGGAACCTATCAGCTGTATCTGAATGGTCAGCGGGTGGGAAATGACGTTCTCGCTCCGGGCTGGACGGATTATCGCAAGCGGATCGTTTATCAGGTCTATGACGTGACCTCGCAAGTGAAGCAAGGTGGAAACGCGATTGGCGCGATTCTAGGTGGAGGATGGTACGCCGACGGCTTGGGCTGGCTGCAGACACGATTCAACTTCGGGCCGCCGCCGGTCCGGCTGCTGGTGCAACTTGATCTCGAATATAGCGACGGCTCGCGCGATACCGTCGTCAGCGACGAATCATGGAAAGCGACTCAATCGCCCATCCTCGGTTCGGAAATTTACAACGGCGAAAACTACGACGCCCGGCTGGAACAGAAAGGATGGGACCAGGCTGGTTTCTCCGACGCGCGCTGGGGCGCAGTCGTGGTCGCGGCTGAACCTCCGGCTCCGCTGGTAGCGCAGGATTTCCAGCCGATCAGAGTGAACGAAAAGCTCAAACCGAAGTCGGTCACAAGTCCTACGCCCGGGGTCTATGTCTTCGATCTTGGTCAGAACATGGTGGGATGGGCGCGGTTGCACGTTACCGGCAAGTCCGGCACCAAAGTTCAAATCCGCTTTGGAGAAGTTCTAAAGCCGAATGGCGAACTCTACACCGAAAACTTGCGCACTGCTGAAGCTACGGACACCTACACCCTGAGCGGGAAGGGACCGGAATCGTTCGAGCCTCACTTTACGTTCCATGGCTTCCGCTATGTCGAACTCACCGGCTATCCGGGAACGCCTTCGCAGGATGCGGTCGAGGGCATCGTCTTCTACACTGCCGCGCCATTCACCATCCAGTTCAGCACCGGAAGCCCGATGGTGAACCAGTTGTGGAGCAACATTCTTTGGGGCCAGCGCGGAAATTTTCTGAGCGTACCCACCGATTGTCCGCAGCGTGATGAGCGTCTGGGGTGGATGGGTGACGCCGAAGTCTTCTGGCGGACCGCTTCATTCAATGCGAACCTTGCGGCCTTCTCCCAGAAATTCACCACTGACATTCGTGATGCGCAAAGCCCCACTGGCGCTTTCACCGACGTTTCACCCCGCGTCGGTCCTACGGGCGACAGTGTTGCGGGCTGGGCCGATGCGGGCGTGATCATTCCATGGTCCGCTTACCTGCAGTTTCGGGACACTCGCATCCTGGAGGAAAACTGGGCTGCGATGGAAAAGTGGATGGAGCACATTGCAGGTGCGAATCCGAACTATTTGTGGTTGAAGGAGCGCGGGAACGACTACGGTGATTGGCTCGCGATCGGAAGCAAAACGTCGAAAGATCTTATTGCGACGGCGTACTGGGCTTATGATGCGTCGATCATGATGCGCATGGCACAGATATTGGACCGGCCTTCGGAGGAGCAGAAGTACAGAGAAGTTTTCCAAAAGGTTCGCGCAGCGTTTAACCAGGAGTACGTGAAGCCGGACGGCACGGTCGGAACCGGCAGCCAGACCAGCTATGTGCTGGCCCTGCACATGAATCTGTTGTCGCAAGAACTGCGCGCCATCGCCGCCGAAAAGCTGGTCGAAGATATCAAGGCGCACGACTGGCATCTCACCACGGGATTTCTGGGCACACCCTATCTGATGATCGAACTCAGCAACAGCGGGCACAGTGACGGGGCGTACAGGTTGCTGCTGCAGACCACATATCCTTCCTGGGGATACATGATTGATCACGGCGCCACCACGATGTGGGAACGGTGGAACGGCGACCAGATGATGGGCGATCCTTCCATGAATTCCTACAATCACTATGCTTACGGAGCCGTAGCCGAATGGCTGTATCGTTACGCGGCCGGCATCGACGAAGCCGCGGAGGATCCGGGATTCCACCGCCTCGTTCTGCATCCCCAATTCGATGCCACGCTGGGAGCGGCCAAGGCAACGTACGATTCGTCCTACGGACCGATCACGTCCAACTGGAAGGTGGATGGCAACACAATTAGCTGGGACGTAGTGATTCCGCCGAATGCAACGGGCCTACTGTATTTTCCTGGTGACGTGACCAGTACTATCCTCGAGGGCGGCAAGGACATTCGGCATAGCCCGGCAATATCTTTTTTGCTTCGCGATGATCGCAACGCGGTCTATGAAGCTGGGGCGGGAACGTATAGCTTCACAGTCCGGCATTAGGTTGGCGTTGCGATTTACCGGTACAGCATCAGAATAGCGCCGCCATGTTTCGCTGTGGCCGCAAACACGGGAGCAACAAGATGGCAAAAGATCAAACGCCTGACAGCAAATCGCCGGTGAAGCCCATCAGCCGGCGCACGTTATTGCAAAGCGCATCGGCCGCGGCAGTCGCCGGGATGATCGGAGGCCGCTCCTTCGCGCAGCCGAACTCAGTCGCAAAACCCGCCGCTCCGCCTTCCCCGGCCGACAAAAATAAGGCCTTTCCAGACAAGTTTCTGTGGGGATGCGCCACTGCGGCACACCAGGTAGAGGGCAACAACACCAACAGCGATCTTTGGCTGCTCGAGCACCTGCCCGACAGCATATTCAAAGAACCTTCGGGCGATGCCTGCGATCACTATCATCTTTATCCGCAGGACATCAGCATGTTGGCCGACCTGGGCTTCAACGCCTACCGCTTTTCTCTGGAATGGGCACGCATCGAACCGGAAGAAGGATCTTTCTCCAACGCCGAGCTGGAACATTACCGCCGCATGCTGGCGACTTGCCGCGAACATAATCTGACTACGCTGCTCACTTATTCTCATTTCAGCCTTCCGCGCTGGTTCGCCTTCAAAGGGGGATGGCAGAATCCAGCAGCGCCCGATCTTTACGCGCGCTTCTGCGAAAAGGCCACGAAGCGTCTCGGGGATCTCGTGGGCTACGCGTCGACCTTCAACGAGCCAGACGTCCCCCAATTAATGAACTGGATCAACTTGCCGGGAATGCCAGGAGGTATGAGCCTGGCGGAAACGTTCCGGGGGGGTCTGGACAGAGTACGCCGGCAGGTCAATTCGCCTGAATTCGCAGACTTCTTTCTAGGGGACGGAAAAAAGATCCGGGATGGTATCATCGCGGCCCACCACCAAGGTAAGGCGGCGATAAAATCGGTGCGCGGCGACATGCCGGTGGGTTTCAACCTCGCCATGACCGACGATCAGCCGGCGCCAGAGGACAGTCATCTCGCCGAAAGGCGGGCTGACGTGTACGGGCCATGGCTGGAGATTGCGAAGCACGAAGACTATCTCGGGGTACAGACTTATTCCCGAGCGATAGTCGGGAAAAAGGACTTGCCTCCGCCGAAAGGCGCCGAATTGACCCAGGTAGGCTGGGAGTTCTATCCGGAGTGCGTTGAGCACGTGGTGCGCTATGCCAGTAAGGAAACGGGCGCGCCCATCATCGTGACGGAAAATGGCATTGCCACAAACGACGACACTCGCCGCGTGGAGTACGTTCAACGCGCTCTCGCAGGCCTGAAGCGCGCCATCGATGACGGTGTTGATGTGCGCGGCTATGTTGCATGGTCGCTGCTCGACAACTTCGAATGGATGTCAGGCTTCGAGCCGAAGTTTGGAATTGTCGCGGTGGACCTGGCTACGCAGAGGAGAACGATCAAGCCCAGTGGCGCCATGCTGGGCAACATCGCAAGACGAAACTCGCTGTGAACACCGCGAATTGGGGTGAGCACGGCTTTAGCCGTGCCGGAGAGGGCCGGCGAGTTGGCGGCTTCAGCCGCTGCGGGCGCTCTTGCGACTTGGGCAGGAGTACCGTGCCCGTAATATCCGCGCCGGCACTGGCGCGATCAGAAGCTAATCTTTCTTGACCTGCAAGTTCAGTTTGACTTCAATAGGTAAACTAATTCATTTTGCTTGACACTGTCACCGCCCGGTCGTTAAAGTGACGCGGCGAACCAGTCCGGGGTAGGCGAGCTGTCTTCGTTGGAGGAGTCTGTCTGGAAACGCAAAATCTGCAGCTTGGTGGCCTGGATCTTCTTCCGATTCGCAATATTTCCAAAAGGACATCTTGATATGAACCGATACCGCACCTTGCTGCTCCACGTTTTAGCAATAGGATTCGTCCTGGCAGCGATGACCGGCTCGAGCGCCGGGCAGAATTCGAGCGACGCACTCGAGCACGGCTTCCGGCAGCCGCCTGATTCGGCGAAGCCTCGAGTGTGGTGGCATTGGATGAATGGCAACATCAGCAAGGAAGGTATCAAGCTGGATCTGGAGTGGATGCATCGTATGGGACTCGGAGGATTTCAAAACTTCGATGCCGCCTTGGCAACGCCCCAGGTCGTCGATCACCGGCTGGCATACATGACGCCCGAGTGGAAGGATGCCTTCAAGTACGCCACCACCCTCGCCGATCAGTTGGGAATGGAAGAGGCGATCGCGGGTTCGCCGGGGTGGAGTGAAACTGGTGGCCCGTGGGTTCCGGCGTCGCAGGGAATGAAGA
>CAZGSU010000073.1:0-54125 GCA_964528615.1 uncultured Acidobacteriaceae bacterium
CGGGAAGGTCTTTCTCGCGCAGTTGAACATAGTCAATACTGCAGCGGTTAGCCTCGGCAATCTTTTCGAGCAAACGGCGCCGGCGAGACGCTTCATCTCCGGGAAATTGCGAACGATCGGTGATGTAGCAAAGCAGCATGATGACTGACGATCGGCGACTGAAGACTGGTTCACGGATTCGTTTTCGCAATTTCCGGTATGGCTTCGCCGGTTCGCTTCACTTGCTGGGGTGCAAGATGATATTTGATCAAGCCGTCGCGAAGAAATTCAAAGCCCTCTTCCGGCGAGTCCACCATGCGGAAGAGGTCTAGGTCCGCCTGAGCGATCGTCCCCGCGTCGACCATAATTTCGAAGTTGATCAGTCGTTTCCAGTACTCGCTGCCATAAATGATGACCAGAATCTTCTTGGCCAGTTTTTGGGTCTGGGCCAGGGTGAGGATTTCAAAAAGCTCATCCAGGGTGCCGAAGCCGCCGGGAAAGATCACCAGGGCCTTGGCCAGGTATGCGAACCAGAACTTGCGCATGAAGAAATAATGGAATTCAAAATTGAGCGCCGGGGTGATGTGCGGATTCGGGTTTTGTTCGAAAGGCAGATTGATGTTGAGCCCGATGGTTTTCCCGCCTGCTTCCTGGGCCCCGAGATTGGCGGCTTCCATGATTCCGGGACCACCGCCGGTGGTGACGACGAAACGATGCCTGCGGGCGGGAATCTGGATCGACCACTGGGTTAGCAGGAATGCCAGCCGGCGGGAATCTTCGTAGTAGCGCGCCATGTCTACCGAGGCTTGCGCTTTTTTCTGCAACGCCGGATGGTGCGCTCCCGCTCCGTTTTCCAAGTTAGCAAGGTTTCTGCTGGCGTGGGCGCGGCTATCGAACCGCGCCGAGCCGAAGAATACGACCGTGTCCTGAATCTGCTCGCGGCGGAAACGGGCGAGGGGTTCCATGTACTCAGAGAGGATGCGCAAAATGCGCCCATCCGGACTGTTCACAAAGGTTTCATTTTCATACGCCAGCGGCGCAGGTCCGAGCTTGCTGTCACTCATGATGAAGTTATCTTTCTGTCAGTGCCGGGTTTCGTCGTGGTAGTGCACGGCTTCCCAAAATCCAATCCAGATATCGAGCAGTCCCAGGCCACTGCAGAGGCCGCGAACAAAACCGTTGGAGACAAAGGTTCGCAGTCCGGGCGAGCCGAGCAGAAAGTGGTTGTCCGTCCATTCCGGTCTCCAGGGCAGAATGAGGAGGAGAACTCCCATGGCGGCGCAAACAAACACGAACAACAATATCAATGTCCGGTGCAGCCAAACATGGAGACGGGTCTGGCGCAAGGCTTGGCCTTCTGCGCCCGAGTCCCCCAGGCCGGTTTCCCTAAGCGCCTTATCCGCCAAGTTGGGGCTTAGAGAATCGGGAGGAATTTTGTCGACGGGAGAACCGGGACCTGCTGTCACGCCGTGCCCCCATGGGTTGTGCGAGCGACCGAGCAGCCCTTTTCCGCGCACGATGCCAAGCTGAGAAGCAACCCCATTTTGCCATTCTACGACTTCAGGGCTTTTATGCGCTCTGCTACATCGCGGTAATCGATGTTACTGCCGTAGACCTCCATGAAGTGATTCAGGGCCACGGTCTTGTTACCGGCGGCTTCGTAGGAAGACGCCAGCTCGTAGTTCAGGGCAGTGCGGGTCTCTTCGTCAATTGGCAGTTTGAGCGCGCGCTCATACCAGCGAATCGCCGCCTCGGGCACGCCTTTGTCGAGGAAGCACTGGGCCAGCCAGGTATAAGTCTGCATCAACTGCGGGAACTCCTGCCCGCGATCGACGGCCTGGCAGACCTTCTGAAGCTCCCCGATGGCTTCATCCAACAAACCCATTTCGCGGAAAGCGACGCCCAGGTTGTAGTGGGTTTCGGGATCTTCCTGCGTGTTGGCCGCGTCCTCTTCGAGTTCGTGTTTGAGCTCGCCGAACATGTCGGCCAGGTCAACGCTGGCGGCATCCACTTTAGGCGCCGCGGTCGAGATCTCGGGAGCGAGAGTCCGTTTCTTGGTCGGCTGATAGGTGAAAGTCGGAGCCGCAGGCTGCAGGGCGGGCGCAGGTGCGGCGGCCGCGGCGGCATGCCCGGACTGTGCCGCAATCGGCTCACGCACCGCTCGAAGCGGCGCTTCCGGAGCTTGCGGAGGAGCGGGAGGCGGCGGTGGCAAAAAGCTGTCGCCAAGCGAAGCTTCCAGATCGGAAACGAACTCACCCAACACACCTGCGGGCTCTGCTGCCGCATTGGCCTGCGCATACTCTGTCACGACCGGCTCGGGTGCGGGAGGAATCGTGTGCAGCGGCATCCTGGGAAGCGGTTCCGTCGCCGGAGCGCTATGCTCGGCAACAAATTCCGGATCTGGTCCCCAGCCCGCTGCGGGCTTGGATCTCGCCGGATGCGCCGCCTTGGGTTCTTCGGAAGCTGCGATTGTCTCCGTCTCTTCGACAGAGACTTCCTCTACCGCTTCTGGTTGATGGGCTGAGGCCTGCGCGTCTGCGGCCTCAATTTCCTGCCATAGCTCTGCCAATGTTGCCGCGCCCGGCTTGAGTTTTTCCAGTTTGGCGAAGACAACACGGGCCTGTTCGACCATGGAGTGCGAGAGATAAAAACGCGTCTCTTCGATCGTCTCTTTGATGCTCTCAGCCTTGGCCTGGGCGGCTTCGTCGTCCGGTACTTCGACAGTTTTCTCCAACGGCGAAGCTGCCGCAGGTTGATCTGAGACTTCGCCTTCCCACTCTGCCGAGATGTCTATTTCACGCTCGGCCGCGGGCGGTGCGGAACTGATCTCAAATTCGCTGGATGCAGGCCCGGCCGAAGCTGCCGTCTTGTGGAAGAAAAGGCCGGATGCCGGAGTTGCGGGTGCGCCAACGTGACCAGAATCATCCGCGGAAGCAGAATCGTGGTCGACGAGGTGATCGAAAGCCCGTGGCGCAACCGTCTCGGACGCAAACGATGGAGCAACCGAGCTTGCCCTCTCGGTCTCTTCGATCGACTTGGCGGAGGCTCGTTCTTCGTACTTGCCCGCCAGTTCGCTGTAGCGGCTGGCTTCGTCGGGATGTCCGGCGTCGTGGTACAGCTGTTGCAGATTGCGGCAGCAGACAGCGGCTTCGCTGAAGCGGCCGGCGCGAGTATGCAATGCCGCCAGGCGCTGGTTCAGCCGCAAATCCTGAGGAGCCTTGGGCAAAGCCGACATCAGAGGTCCCAATGCCTTGGCTGGCATGTTGTACGAGACGAATAGTTCGGCGTCAGTCAGGGAAGCGCGCACCGCCAGGGCGACGTCGTCGGGATAACGTTGGTCGATAAAAGGTGCGGTGGCTTCGAGTTCCTCCACCAGGACCGCACCCTCCTCGGGCGTGATGAGTCGAGAACCTGCGGCGCCGCCTCCGAGCTTGGCCAGCACCTGCTCGTAGTTGCGGGTGTGCAACTGATTCTGAGGCTCCAGCTGAGTAAGCTTCAGATAGTAGTCACGAGCCTTGTCAAGATTTCCGGACTGCACGCAAGCATGCGCTAGCAACTCGTAGAGTTCGGTGAGGTGAGTAGTGTCCCCGGCCTTCTGCGAGAGGTCGAGAAGCGTCTCCAGCGCGGGCCCGTTTTCACGCATGTGCCCGATCAGCGAATGCAGGCTTTCCAGAACCTTGCCTGAGTCCGTGGCCACCAGATGATCGCAATGCTGCCGGTAAACCCGTAGCGCCTCGTCGAATTGACCCGCCGCCATGAGCGCGTCGGCGTAACCGGTGATCGCGCCGGCATCGTTGTGAACGGTGCACAGTTTGGTTGCCAGGGTCCCCGCTTCGGCCAGGCGCCCGCTCTGCAGGTAGGCCTGCATGAGGGAGCGCAAGCCCTCGGGATGGCTGTCGAGATCCGCAACTTTTTCCAGATTCTTTATCGCTGCGGCCATATCGCCGGCGTCGAAGGCGTTGCGGCCGCGCAGCAGCAGGGCGTGACCGTTGCTCGGGTCCAGGGTCAGCATGCGCTGCAGGATTTCTTCCGCCGGACCCAGTTGCCCGCGCGCGCGCAGGCTGTCGGCGGCAGCGGCGAAGAGCTGCCAGGCTTCCGTCTTCTTGTTGAGCCGAATGTAAACCTCTGCCAACCGGGTGCGCATCGCAACGTTTTCCGGATCCATTTCCAGCGTCTTCTGGAAAATCCGGACTGCCTGTTCCAGTTCACCGGAGCGGAGAAACTCTTCCGCGACTTGCAGGTACTGCGCCCGGGCATCATTGAATAGGCCCTGCTGGGTGTAAAGCTCGGCTAGTCGCAGCACGCTCTCCAGGGTGGGTTTCAGCTTGGTGAGCTTTTTGTACATAGCGATGGCTTTGACGGTGAAGCCCTGGGCAGCATAGGCGTCGCCAACGCTCTTGAAGGATTCCACGGCCTTATCGCTTTGGCCGAGGCGCGCGTAGAGGTCCCCAATGGTATTGGAGACGGTGAGTTCCTTGGGGTCAGCTTTGAGAACTTTTTCGTACTCAGTAATGGCGTTTTGCAGTTTGCCCTGCTGGACAAACTTCTCCGCCGCGCTGAGAGCTTTCTGTTTGTTAAAGCCAAAACCGAACGCCATATGATTGCTGACTCCAGCTCCCGGTCTACCTCCCCGTCAGAAAACATCTTCCTTGGAGAAGGTCTACCGACGGGTTGGCCATCCGATCGGCCATGTCTGCCGATCATACGAGGGATGGTCTTTCGGACAAGGGTCATTGTAAGGCGGGTTACCAAGAATCGTATGGTTACCAAGGGTTACCGAAAGGGAGTGTACGAACGAGTTACCGGCGGAACCGGCTAAAAGTCACCTCGGTGCTCTTGCGGGATGGAAGAGAATCGAAGACAGAGAGCATTGCTGTCGAGTCCGCAGCCAGCCGGTTTCCTTAACCGTTACTACTGTCGGCCGAGTCGTTCTTGTACATTAATTGTCAGCAGCACCGGGCGTGCCGGGGGGCGCGCTTGACCGGGAAGACCTCGCTTCGCGACCGTCGCCGCATGCCAACTCGCAAATAAGAAGTGCTGTTCGGCCCCGGCATCCATATCCGATTGCGGCTAGTGGGAAAACCATGGGCAGATGGCTTACATGGGTATCGCACCAGCGCCTGACCGGCTGGGCCTGTTCGCAGTGTGGCTGGACTTTTCCAGTTCCATCCTTGCTTACCGATCAGGAAGCAAAAAGCGCCTACGACCGGCTGGCCTCGGCCCGGTTCCAGGACCATGACTGCGCTGCGCACGGCCAACCGGACATCGGGACCGACTCCGAGAGTTTCGCCGCACGAGCCAGAAAACTGGTGACACGGGGGTTTAAGCCCAAGGATGCGGTTCAGATTACCTTGCAGGAAATAATGTTTGAGAACCGCAGCGATCCCAGCGCGGCAAAAAAAGCTCAGGCTGACGCGGAAGATTTTCTCCGCCGTGTGAAAGATGGGCTGATTTGAACTGCCCCGTAGTGTCTTTGTCACAACTCAAAATCGCCTAAAAGGTTGAATCAAGTTCACCGCGCACAGCCGCGAAGCGGCGAGAGAATGCAGCCCACGGCGCAAGCCGTGGGTGAAAAGCGGAAAATGACACAGCCCTGAAAGGGCGAACGAATAGTCACAACCCCTCTGCAGCCGCGACGATTCACAAATTTCCTGGATCCATGAGACGCAGATTCATGACACGCGGGACGCCCACTCAAGCTTCAGGCGCGCGCGATGGCTGCCAGCAGGAAGAAACACAAAAGCAGCAGTAGAGGTTTCGGCAGCCGACGGAGAATTTTCCATACCACGATGCTCATCGGCTCGATCCTTCCCGCGAAACACTCTGCGAACGAATCTGTCGGCCAAGCCTTGAGTAATCAAATTCGTGTATTGGCGCACCCGGCGTTTTCCGTGTAGCCTCGATTTCGCCGGGGCAGCACTTTACGGCAAGAGTACCGCTGGAGGGCAAGCTCTTTTTATGACCTGGATCCGCACTATTCCGGTCTCGCAAGGCGACGAAAAGCTACGCCAGGCAATGGAAGGCCAGAAGTCTCTCTATCCAAAGGAATACGCCACGCCCGTCCATCCCGTGGAGGGTGGGGGGTCCTCGATTACAGAATCCCACAGCCTGATTCCTGAGGCGCTTTACCACGCGTTCGCCACTTTTGGCGTGCTGATGTCCCCTGACTTGCCGCTCTCCCGGCGGCAGCACGAGATGATCACCACCGTGGTTTCAGTCACTAACCGATGTGTTTATTGAATCGAATCACACGCAGAGTTTCTGCGTCGGGTGACTTTGGATAAGGATCTGGTCGATGCGCTGGAGAAGGACTACACCACGGCTCCCATCACTCCGCAGGAGCGCGTCATGCTCGACTACGTGGTGAAGATCACGAAGGACGCAACCAAGGTCTGGAAGGACGATCACGAACGCCTGCGTGCAACCGGTTTCGACGACAAAGCAATCCTTCAGATCACATTGATCGCCTCCTGGTTCAACTACATTAATCGTGTCGCGGACGCCCTGGGAGTTGGGCGGGAGTAGCGCCGCCCCCGCCCTCCTCCGGTGAAGTCACACTTGTTTACCCTGCCGATACTGTGACGTGCCCCTGGCATTTCCACTGAGCAGAGTTTCAGCGATTACCAGATCTGCGCTGTTCCTGGGCTCGGCGATCCATTGCCACACCCGGCGTCCATTGGCATCGAGAGAACAGCGCGCTTCGGTGTAGTCGGCCAGGCGGTTCAGCACTGTTGTGACGGAAGCGATGGGATCCTTGTGGCGATCCAGCAGATCGGGAAACTTCCGCTGCAGTGCTTGGCACACCATCCGTGCGCCGAGCGGCCTGTCCGATTCCATCAGGACCACGCGACAAGCCCGGGTAAAACCGGGCTGCCGGCTGGCGGATTTACGATCCAGAAACGTGAGTAACTGGTCGCCGAGCACAGAGTCGCCGAAAATACTGGCCAGCCCGGTCAGGGTCTGTTTGATGGTGCCGATGCGCTTCATGAGTCCCGCTCGCTGCTGCAGCAACTCATGAAGCTCTTTTTCCGCAGAGTGGATCACCTCCTGAACGTGTCGATCGGAGCCTTGCAGTTGTCCGTTGCTTCCATTGCTTCCGTTTAAGCCCGTGCTCATGGTGTTCCTCCCAGTGATCGCTGGTGGTTACTGTGGCTTGCTTACTGAGGCGGTTTGGACGTGTTTGGACCGTCGCTTCGCAACCTGGGTTTTCGCAACCTGGGTTAACGATTGCGGCGGTGGCAACTGCTGGCCGATAGAGTCGTTTGCTTGCCAGACTTGCCCCAGCACGTAGCGGCCATCCTGATTGTGGAACTGCAGCTTGGGTGCCGCCGGCGCGTTCGACGTTTGGACGGAGTTGGTCAACACCGTGGTCAGAGAACGGCCTTCGGCGTCACGCAACTGCAGCTGCGAAGGCGAAAGGTTCACCAGCGAGTAATGCCCGGCTGCAAACGTCTGAGTGCCCACATTGAATTCAAACGGAATGTTTACGTCGATGACCCGCTCGATGCGTTGTGCCTGGGCGGTGTACGCCGGCAACGAGACACCCAGAAGAAGTGAAGTGAGGGTTCGTGCGAACAGGTTCTTCATAACAATCTCCCCTTGTTGTCTAACTACGTTGTGTGGTTCCGTCTGTGCGACAGTGACTTCCGCCGATTCACGAGTGTCACGACGGAGTCTGAATCCGGAATTCTTTGCTGGCTATCCGGTTCTTGCCTTCAAAGCCTTTCTGCCGCGTTCAAGAGGTTGGACGTCTGCGGTGACGTATGAGATTTATTGTTTGTTTTCATCGAATCGATGAACTACACTCATGTCACGATGACTCCGAAACTGGAAGTCCGCCACCTCAGGCTGCTGGTGACGGTTGCGGAACAAGGCAGCGTCACTGAGGCCGGAAAGATGCTGCACCTCACCCAATCCGCGCTCAGCTACCAGCTGCGGGATGCGGAGGAGAAGCTGGGCACGGCCTTATTCCTGCGCCTGGGACGAAAGATGGTGCTGACTCCGGCGGGGGAGCGGCTCATTGCGTGCGCGCGCCGTGTGCTCGACGAACTGAGCAACACCGAAGTGCAGATCGAGGGACTGAATGGGGGCGCGCGCGGCGAGATCCGTTTGAGTACCGAATGCTACACCTGCTATCACTGGCTGCCGCCCCTGTTGCAGAAGTTTCACGGCAAATTTTCCAAAGTGGAAGTGAATATCGTGGCCAGCGCGACTTCGAATCCGGCGGCGGCGCTGCTCGAAGGCAAGCTGGACGTGGCCATCATCAGTTGTCCCCCGCGCAATAAGAGCCTGCGGGTGACGCCTATGTTTGAAGACGAACTGGTTCTGGTGATGTCACCCAAACACCGCCTCGCGGCCGCGAGCCAGATCAAGCCCAAGGACCTGGAAAACGAGACTGTCCTGATTTATCCTCCGCGGGAAGAGAGCACACTCATCAACAAATTGCTGAAACCCGCGGGAGTGGAAGCGCAACGCGTGATCGAAGTCCCGCTCACCGAAGCAATTGTTGAACTAGCCGCAGCCGGGACCGGAATTGGATTTCTAGCCCGCTGGGCGGTAGCGCCTGCCGTGGAAGCGGGCAAGGTGGCGATCCGTCCCCTGGGCGGCCGCGGGTTTAAACGGCAATGGCACGCGGTCACCCTGAGGAATCAGCCCACGCCTCCGTTCCTCGCTGAGTTCCTGAACTTGTTGTCGAATTTCTGCCCCAAGAACGCGCGCCGGATGTCGGCATAGGTCACCTCGACATTGAAGTTTTGTCATCCCGAGCAATCTTTCTTCGCGCTCGCGCGAAGCAGGACTGTCGAGGGACCTGGGTTTTGGGAAGCGGGACGGGTGCGGCCCGCACAAACCCAGATCCCTCCCGGCGCTCGGGGTGACAGCTCGAGTGGACTGTTTCGTTTCGCGAAACAGCCGCTCCCGGATGACAATCACCGCCAAAGCGATACCATCGTAGGCATGGAGCGCCGCTCCGTTGTCGAATACCTCGAAGACTTTCAGCGACGGGGACGCGAGTGCGCGTACATTCAGCGCCGCGGATACCGTTCCGTGCACTGGAGCTATCAGCAGGTGGCCGAGACCGCGTTCCAGTTTGCCCGCGAGCTGGAAAAACGCGGAATCGGCAAAGGCGAGCGCGTCCTGCTGTGGGGGCCAAACTCGGCCGAATGGGTGGCGGCGTTTTTTGGATGTGCACTACGCGGTGTGATTGTCGTCCCCATCGACAACGCCGGAGCCGCCGATTTTGCTCAGCGTGTGTATCAGAAGGTGGGCGCCAGGCTCCTGCTTTGCTCGCGCGAACATGCACAGGCTGGGTTTCCTACTGTGATTCTGGAAGACTTTCAGGAAACGTCGTCCCGTTACTCGATCGCACCGTACGACGTAGCGGGCATCGTGGCGACCGATACGCTGGAAATTGTCTTTACTTCCGGAACTACCGCTGAACCGAAAGGCGTAGTGATCAGTCATGCCAACGTGCTGGGCAATATCGTGCCTCTGGAAAGCGAGATTCACCGATACCTCAACTATGAGCGTCTGGTGCATCCCATTCGTTTTCTGAATCTTTTGCCTTTGAGCCATGTCTTTGGCCAATTTCTGGGAATCTTTCTGCCACAACTCATCGGCAGCACGGTGATGTTTCAGGATGCACTCAATCCCGCCGAAGTCATCCGTACCCTGCGACGCGAGCGGATATCCGTGCTGGTTGCGGTGCCGCGCATGCTGCAGTCGCTTAAGGAAAAGATTGAACGTGACCTGGAGGATGAGGGCGAACTGGAGGCATTCAGGCAACGCTTCCAGGCCGCCGAGAAAAAGCATTTTCTGCGGCGCTGGTGGATCTTCAGGAGAGTGCATCGCCGGTTCGGATGGAAATTCTGGGCATTCGTTTCCGGCGGAGCGGCGCTCGACCGCGTCACCGAGGAGTTCTGGAGCCGGCTGGGATACGCCGTGATCCAGGGCTACGGGCTTACCGAAACTACATCTCTTATCAGTCTCAATCATCCTTTTCGTCTGAGTAAAGGGTCGATTGGAAAAGTGTTGGCCGGGCGCGAAGTCAAACTGGCTGCGGATGGCGAGATTCTGGTCCGGGGCAGCGGAGTGGCAGGAGGATACTGGACCGGGCAGGAACCTCAGCCGATCGCCGGGGAAGAAGGCTGGTATGGGACCGGCGACATTGGCGAGCTCGACGCTGAAGACAACCTGTATTTCAAAGGGCGCAAGAAAGAAGTGATCGTGACTCCCGCCGGCATGAAAGTTTATCCCGAGGACCTGGAAGCTGCGCTGCGCCGTCAGCCCGAGGTGAAAGACTGCATCGTGATCGCTCTGCCGCAAGACGGAAACGCCGAAGCCTGCGCCGTGATGATTCTGCGGGAGGGCGCCGCCGATTCCGAGCTGGTGGTGAAGCACGCGAACCAGACTCTGGCTGCACACCAACGCATGCGTCATTGGTTGGTGTGGCCGGACGAGGATTTTCCCCGAACCACGACGCAGAAGCCGCTGCGCAACGCTATCCAGCAAGTGGTGGAATCGCGGTTGCAGGCGATGCCGCCGTCCGGTGATTCCCCAGGACCGTTGGTAGAACTAATCATGCGCATTAAGGGAGGCGCGGCCGCCGGAGTCCGTCCGGAAGCCAATCTTGAATCCGATCTGAATTTGAGTTCCCTCGATCGCGTGGAACTGCTGGGTGCGCTGGAAGACCGCTACCAGGTGGACTTGAGCGAGACCGGGTTCGCCGCGGTCAAGACGGTGAGCGATCTAGAGCGGGTGTTGCACGGCAAACCTCCCACGCGAATGAAATATCACCATCCGGCATGGGTGCAGCGCTGGCCTACGACCTGGAACCGTCTAATCGTTCACTACCTGTTGCTGCGTCCGGCAATCTTCCTGCTGGGATATCCGCGGGTTGAGGGACGGGAAAATCTGCGCAGCGTTGAAGGCCCGGTGCTGGTGATCTGCAATCACATCGACGATGTGGATGTCGGCTTCGTGCTCACGGCGCTGCCAGCCCGCCTCCGTCATCGACTGGCGACCGCAACCGGCGGCGAGGCGTTGGAGTTACTTCGTACTCCGCCACCCGGACGAAGTCTGCCGGGCAGGATTTATGACCGCGTGAAATGGTTTCTCGGAGTGTCGTTGCTCAACCTGTTTCCCTTGCCTCGGGAGGCGGGCTTCCGCGAGAGCTTTGCCTACGCCGGCGAATCCGTAGATCGTGGCTACAGCATTCTTGTGTTCCCCGAAGGGCGTCACACCACCGATGGCAAGATGCGTCCCTTTCGGGCCGGCATTGGCCTGCTCGCAAACAACCTGGCGATCCCGATCGTGCCCATGCGGATTCATGGCCTCTTCGAAATAAAGCAGGCCGGAAAACGATTCGCTCCGCCGTTCAAGATTCAAGTGAAAATCGGGACGCCGGTCCGGTTTCCGGGTGACAGCGATCCGGAATGGATTGCCCGGGAGTTGGAAAAGCTGGTGGAACAGTTGTAGTGCGCGACCTCAGGTTTCGGAGGCGTCTTCTGTTGTTTATTGATGTTGTTACCTTCGGAACAAACTCGCAGAACGGTCTCCGCATCGAAGCCTTCGGCGTGTAACATTTTCTTAGCAGGCCGCGCGAAGGGTTGATTCGAGGGAGCAGTGTGTGGCTGGAGGAGCTCGCGTGGAGCGGGATTTGGATGGAATAGGGTCTTGGGTGGAGCAGCGCTTAAGCGCTGCAATGTGGGTCAGCCTTGGCGGCGGCTTCAGCCGCTGAGGTTGAGCTCTTGCGGGCTGCCGAGCTGCGCTCGGCCTGGACGGGTCGAAGACCCGTCCCAACACAGTCCGTGGTTGTTGTCCTAAAAATCCAGTGGAGGTGGCAAGACATGCATTTTGATCTTAGGCAGTCATCCCGAGTGGCGGTGGCGCTCGTTCTGGCCGCTGTTTTCGCTCTTCCTCAAAACCTGGTGGCGCAGGCAATTGCCCATGTAGTCAGTCCGTCCGAACTGCAGCAGGCGGCGTTGAGGGCTTCGAACGCGAGGCAGCAAAACCGGGATGAAGTGCAACAATTCTTCTCCTCGGAAAAAGCGCAGAAGGCGCTTAAGTCTGCGCATATCAACCCGGAACAGGTAAAGACCGCAGTCTCCACTCTGGACGACGCCGAGCTGGCACAACTGGCATCGCGGGTGCAAAAGACGCAGGCGGATTTCGCGGCCGGTACGCTCAGCGACCGCGACCTGATCATTATCCTGGTAGCCATCGCCGCGCTCATCCTGATCATTGTTGCGGTCCGATAGGGCGTTGTCATGTTGGGACGTGTCATCAGGTCGGCTGTAGTGTTGCTGGGGGTCTGCGCGCCCGTCCTCGCCGCAGACCTGCCCGGCGTCTGGCTCGATGTCCCTTTCGTGAAGCAGGAGAAAGACGGCTGCGGCGCCGCCAATATCGCCATGGTGATGCAGTACTGGCAGCGTCAAGAGGGCCAGGCCGCGAGTTCGGACTCCGATGCGGCCCGGATCCAGCATGACCTGTTTTCAGCCAAGGCTCACGGCATCTATGCTTCCGACATGGAGCGCTACTTCAGGGAGCATGGGTTCCGCACGTTTACAATTCGCGGAGAGTGGGAAGATCTCAAACAACATCTGGACAAAGGGCGTCCGCTGATTGTCGCGCTGAAGCCTGTCGCGCTGAAACTTGCGGGGAGCGGTCCCCTGGGTGCATCTCTGCATTACGTAGTGGTGAGCGGTTTGGACCAGGACATCATCATGGTCAACGATCCGGCGCAGCGCAAGCTGCTCAAACAGGACCGCTCAGAGTTCGAGCAGCAGTGGAGCGCGGCCGGGAAATGGACGTTGCTGGCGCTGCCTCAACCCGAAGCTCGCTGATCCCAACCTTTCTTGTATTCCTCCTGCTCGGCAGCGCGGTTCTTGGCAGCGCTCAGGCGCATTCCTCCAGCGATCAACTAGTTGACCGGGCCAGGCAGCTGCTTGCGGAACAACGCTGGCAGGAAATTGTGAGCTTGGGCGAGTCTGAACAGAACCCTTCCGCCGAATTTGATTTCTATTACGGCACGGCTCTGGCGCAACTAGGGCGCTGGGCGGAGGCACAACAGGTTTTTTCGGGGGGAGCGCGGCTGCAGCCAGATGACAAACGGTTCCCGCTGGAACTGGCAGGAGTCGCTTTCAGGCAGAAACAGTATGCGCAGGCGGCTCGTCACCTGCGGCGAGCTCTCCACCTCGATCCGAAAGATTCTTATGGAAACAACTTTCTGGGCACCGTCTATTTTTTGCAGGGAAACATTGAGGGGGCGCTGAAGTACTGGAACCGAGTGGGCAAGCCGCAAATCGCAGAAGTGCAAGTTGCGCCCACACCGCGAGTGAATGCCGCCCTGATTGACCGGGCTTTTGCATTCGCTCCCGCCAGCGGACTGCGGCTGCCCGATCTGCTGACCAGCCAGGCTCGAGTTCGCGAACTGGGGATATTCCCCAGCTATCAATTCGATTTGCAGGCGCGCGACGATGGCAAGTTTGACATCGTCTTCCGCAACCGCGAGCGTGATGGTTGGGGGCAGAATACATGGGAGAAATTGTTTCTGCTGTTTCGCGAGCTGCCGTTTCTGGCAGTCACTCCCGAGACTTACAATCTCCGCCATCGGGCCATCAATTTTGTCTCGTTGTACCGTTGGGACGCGGAGAAGCGCCGCGTCCTGACCGAACTGTCCGGCCCTTTCAAGGCGAATCCGAAATTCCGGTACGGATTGATCGCCGACCTGCGCGGCGAGAACTGGGACATTCGAGACTCGTTTCAGGGACCGGCGCCGTTGCTGGGAAGCTTGAATCTTCGGCGGGAAGCGCTGGGTGCAAGGTTTGCTTCCGTGGAGAGCGGACGCTGGCGGTGGTCCGCCGGAGTTGAGATCTCGCACCGCGATTTTCGCACCGTGATTCCAGGAGTAGCTCTGACCCCCAGCCTGCTGGCAAAGGGCTACCAGCTCAAACAACTAGCGCAGGTGGACGCCGCGCTATGGCGTTCCCCGGAGGGAAGGCTGACCCTGGAGGGCGGGCTGTCGTCGCAAGCCGGGCGCATCTGGTCGCAACCCACGCATTCTTTTGAGCAGCTGCAGAGTTCGTTCCGGGTCCATTGGTTTCCGCAGGCCCAGGGCGATGATTATGAAGTGCAGGAGACGATCAGGGCCGGGAAAACGTTCGGGGATGTTCCGTTCGATGAGCTTTTCATGCTGGGGCTGGAGCGCGACAACGATCTCTCGATGCGGGGTCACATCGGAACCCGAAATGGCAGAAAGGGAAGCGCGCCCCTGGGCCGCAACTATTTTCTGTCAAACTGGGAGGCGGACAAAAACGTTTATCGCGACGGAATTTTCGCGGTGAAACTTGGCCCTTTTCTGGACACAGGCAAGATCACCGACGACTCCGCGGGACTAGGTTCGCACAAGTGGCTTTATGATCTCGGAGCGCAGGCGAAAGTGCGAGTCTTTGGAATCGGCGTGGCCTTTTCTTACGGCAAGGATCTGCGCTCGGGGAACAACGCTTTCTATGTCACGATGCAGTAGCGTCTATGGACGCCAGCAGTTGTGGCCTGACATTCGGGATAGATGATCGCGTTATAATATGAAAACCATGAAAAGCGCAAAACCCCTCCCATTTGCTATCGCGTTGCTGCTGGCAATTGTCGTTTTATCCGTCGCAGCTGTGGCCAAGTCTGCCGCCAAGACCACCATCGAACTGAAGGACGCTCAAGGCAAGAGTGTCGGGACGGCGCTGCTGTCGAGTCAAAAGACGGGAGTCCTGATGAAGGTCAGCCTGCACGACCTCCCGCCGGGGGTGCACGCGCTGCACTTCCATGGGAAGGCCCAATGTGATCCGCCAGATTTCAAATCGGCCGGTCCGCATTTCAATCCCGACGGGAAAAAGCATGGCCTGGAAAACCCGGAAGGCCATCACGCCGGCGACATGAACAACTTCACTGTTAACGCCAAGGGCCGAGCCAAGCTCACGGTTGTCAATAAAGACGTGACGCTCGGAGACGACAGCCACTCGCTGTTCAGCAATGGCGGCACGGCCCTAGTGGTTCATGCCAAGGCGGACGACATGAAGACTGACCCGGCGGGGAACGCCGGCGACCGCATCGCCTGCGGCGTAATCGTCAAGAAATAGCTGAATCAGGCCAGATCGCACAGTTTGAACAGCTTATGCACACCTTTTAGGGTCCGAAATACAGTTAATACCCTATAGACGAGGTAGTTGCTGTGGCTGGCTGTGTGGCGCGGGCGCCCCCGCCCGCGTGGTTTGTAAGTCAAAGTCCAGATCAAAGTCCAAGTCAACGTCAAAAGCCGCGGGCGGGGGCTCCTTTGACTTCGCTCAGGACAGGTCCGCGCACACGATTCTTTTCGGATATGCCGTCGAAAAAAGGGTGGTAGCTGACGTCCGAGGCCCGGCGTCCGAGGTCCGGTTTCATCAATCGTAGCTACCCTCCACCTGCCACTGTCCACTGAGCAAATCTCGGACCAGGCGGTAGAGGGTGATGCCGGATGCTTCCTGCAAAGCGATATCCCACTCGTCGCGCGCCCAGCCTTCCTGCTCCCACCAGTCTCCGGAGGAGCGCCAGGGACCGGCAGCCCAGAGAATCTCCCCGCAAATTTCTTTGCGCTTTGGACAAGCGATAGTTACCGGCCGGCCTTCGCGCAGCGTTACTGTGGCCTGGGCCGGCGGACGGAAAATCCGCAGCGCGGTGACGGCACCTTCATTCGGCTTCCGTGACGCGCCGTCGCTGTTCTTGTCATTTCGGTTCGGTTGTTTCTGCCGCTGATCGGGAGCAAAGCGATTCATCCGGAATGCTTCCGGACGGTGGGTGTCCAGCAGTTGCAGCGATCCAACGTTATTTTGACCGACAATCCCCGCAATCCTCGCCAGGGTAAGTTCCAGCTTCTCCGGCTCCGGGGAAGGAGGAAGAAATAATCCATTCTGGGTCACACGCGGGCGCACCGGTTCTGCCGACAAATGAATCTTCACGATAGGAGCGCCGGGGGGATGCGCATTCAAATCCAGCTGCAGCAGCTTGAGAAAAACTTTAGAGTCGAGCAGGGGAACGGGCAGGCGCAGGGTGCGGTGGAAAATCTGTCGAGCCGATTTTGGACGGGCGGGGGGGCCCGTCCCTGCGTGGTTCGTGGTGCAATCGTCTGTGGTTTCTCCTAACGTCAAATCCAGATGCAGTTCCTGGGTGGCCAGGGCCCGCGCGCTCAGCCGGGCACACAACTGCTCCAGTAACCGGCTCAGAAGAAATGCCAGCGGTTCGAGCAGTACCAGGGGATACTCCAACTCAACGGCTTCCTCAAAACTCAGGGGCGTTTCGACGGGAACCAGCGATCGGGAAGCGCACCCACGCGCCAGTTGTTGCAGGCGAACGCCTTCCTGTCCCAGGCGCTCGCTCAGGGCTACATCGGGTAAAGCCGCCAGGGCGCGAAGATTTCGAATCCCCCAGCGCTCGAATATTTCCAGAAGTTGGAGGCTGTCTCCATTCATAAACAACACTTTCACAGGAAGATTGCCCAATTGCTCGGCTTCTTTTCCTTCGGGAATCACGACTACGCCGGAAAAGCCGTGAGCCGCGAGTGCCGCCGCATCCGGGTTGGAGGCGACGGCAACGTTGGCTTCAAGGCCAAGGTCGCCAGCACGGCGCGCCACATCCCGCGCGATCCTCGGCAGCGCACCGAAAAGCGGCTCCAGGCCAGCGAGATCCAGAAGAATGGTGTCGCAACCCGCATCTTCTACCCGCGGCGAGAAGGACTGGACGCAATCGAGCAGGGCAGCGTGGGCAGCGATCTCCTGTAAGGAAGATCGAGCGCGCAGCACGAGATCAGGGCAGTCCACCTGGAGCTTTGTCATTCCCGGCGATACCCCGGCGCGGCGGGCTTTTTCGTTTACGGCAAAAATCTTTTGCAGCGGGGCTTTGCCCTCAAGCACGGCCACGGCTTGCGAGCGTAAGTCAGGTTCGGCGCGCAGCAGCGCCTCCACCGGGAAATCAGGAACGAAGATGCAGGCAAAAGGCATTTTAGTCGTCAGTCATCGGTCATCAGTCGTCAGGAAGCTCTCAGCTTTCAGCTCTCAGTCCGTAGCGCCGGCGTCCCTTCGACTTCGCTCAGGACAGGCCCGCCGGCTGTCGTGAGGGCGTCTCGCCCTCGCAAGAGGAAAGCACAACGTGACCTCGAAGTCGTCACTACGAAACTCTTACCGCTTTGGTAGCGAACGCCGTGGTGACCGATTGTGCCGGTTTACGCTGCAAGCGCGAACGCAGCAGCTCTCCTTCAATATGCAATCCATCCAGAAGTTGGGCGTGAGCTGGCACCAATTCGTTTTTTACTGATAGCTGACAGCTGATCGCTGACAGCTTCTTTCCCGACTGCAGCCGGATCAGCAGAGAAGCGCAAGTCTGCGCGCAAGGTTCCTGGGCCACCACCAAAAGCACGGTAGGCGTGGGCTCAACCGCTCGCTGGAAACGAAACCAGGAAGACAATGGCATTCGCCGCGCCTCCGAATGCGGCACATCGCCGAGATCGATCGCCACCAGTCCAAAGCCGCCGCTTTGCAACAGCAGATCAGTGACGCGCAACGCCTGCTCGATGGATTGGGCGTCGGACGTCAGGCGTCGGACTTCAGACCTCGGGCTTCGAACCTGACGCCTGTTGGCTGACGCCTGAGGTCCGAGGTCCGGCGCCTGACGCCCGGTTCCACAGCGGATCCACAGCAATCTTTCCAATTCGACTCCGGCCGCGGCAGCCGATATGGCATCGAGCGCATCGGTGGTGTCCACCAGGGCGCACACTTCCTCGCGCCGGGTAGCCGCTGCCAGGGCGGCCAGCAGTACGCTGGTGCGTCCGGAGGAAGCGGACCCACAAATTTCGCTCAAACATCCCCGGGGTAACCCGCCGGCAAGCGCATCAATCTCCCGAATTCCGCTGGACACCATCTCCGGTGCGGACCTCACCTCGAGCCGGGACGCTGGAGTCACACTCGCAAGCTTGGGGATTGTCGCCAGGCGTTTGAGAACCAGCGCCGGCTCCTTTTTGGGAGCAAGGGCAACCGCACAGCCCGCCGGAGTGGAAAAAAGCGGAGACATTCTTTCGTGACCTCAGAATTTCAGGGAACTTCATTTCAGAGAACATGGGGACGGTAGGGGCCCCGCGGCGAATCTGGAAGAACTTTCGCTTTTTATTCGCTAAAAGAAATTAGCTCTACCAGAAAAGATTGTCAAGAGGAAAGGAGTGCTGGTACAGTTTCCGGCTGGTCGTCCTTTATTTCTTCTTTGCGTCCTTTGCGAACTTTGCGGTCAGTCTTTAACCACAAAGGACGCAAAGAAGACCAACCGTTGCGGAAGCAATCGATTTGCTGCACGCCTGACACCTCGCAAGCTGGGGATGGCGAATTTCGCCTGATCAGACTCCAGACTAAACCCGCTCCGGCTTTCTCGATGCCCTCCGGGCCGCTCTTCGCTTTGTTATAATCACTGCTCTCCGGCGGCGCTATCGTCTAGGGGTTAGGACGGAAGATTCTCAATCTTCAAACCCGGGTTCGATTCCCGGTAGCGCTACCAACTCTTGCTCTTTCCAACACTTGCTATCGTACTGTTCGGAGTGCACAAAACTGGCAGTATCAGCTTGTGTGGCACAATGGCAGCAGACAGGACAATTTTGAGGCACAGTCAATTTCGGCGGGGTCGTTGCTGCGCCTACGGAACAACTCTAGCTCTTAAGCGGACTCGGATCGAGCATGCTCGTTGAAATCGGACATGTGGAGGCGCTCTTCCGGTATCCCGTAAAGTCCATGGGTGGTGAACGACTCGAGGTCGCCGACCTAGGCTGGTACGGCCTCGATGGCGACAGACGCCTGGCATTCCGGCGGATGGATGACCGCAGCGGGATGCCATGGCTGACAGCCAGCAAGCTCCCCGACCTGGTCCTGTTTGCTCCGCAGCGCCGTAAACACGGGGCTCAGCGAGACCTTCCAACGCATATTTGCACGCCGGATGGCAAAGAGATGCCTGTCTTCGGGGAGGACTTGGCCACGGAGGTCGGACGTCGGTACGAGGCTCCCGTCGAGATGATGCAGTTGAGGCATGGCATCTTCGATGAAGCGAGCATCTCTGTGATCGCCAGCGATACGGTGCGCGAGATCGGACGACTCGCAGGGCGGAGCTTTGATGTGCAGAGTCTCGACGTGCGCCGATTTCGCCCGAATGTTGTGGTTCGTTTACTGCGCCCAGGTCCCTTCCAGGAGGACGAGTGGTTGGGCGGTGTGCTCTCATTCGGCGAGGGGGACGGCGCCCCCGCCATCACCGTCACGATGCGCGACGAACGCTGCTCGATGGTGAACCTTGATCCGGACTCAGCAAGTCCGGCGCCAGAAGTGCTGAAGGCGGTCGTTCGTGCGAACCAGAACAACGCGGGAATCTACGGGGCGGTCACTTGCATCGGTCGACTAGCGGTCGGACAGACCATATTCCTCAGTGCGGCAACCGAAAAAAGAGAGCGCGGATGATCGAAACACAAGAAACGCCGCCGCTCTCTGCACTTCTAGCGTTCGAACGGCACCGCAAAATGTAGGGTGGCACTTCGCTGACTGAAGTTTAGCGAGGACCGGTCCAACTCCCGGCCCTGACACCTTACTTGGTGGCCTTGGCTTCAAGGTCGGCCACGTACTTTTTCAGCATCGCGGCGTCCTGGGGATCGGACACCACCTTGAGGTATTGGCGAAGTTGCGCGAGCTCCTGGGCAGAGTCGCCTTTGACTTCATAGATTTGTGCGAGCAGGAAATGCGCGCGAGCCTCAAGATTCTCTTTGTCGATCTCGACGGCCTTCAAGGCGCTTTTCTCCGCCTCATTCAGCCGATTGAGTTTGAGATAAGCAGACGCCGCATAGAAGTAAGCGTGGGGATCGCTCGCGGGGTTGAGTTCCATTGCGCGCTGGCTGAATTTGAGCACTTGCTCCCATTCCTGTTTCTGGGCGACGATATCCGCCAAACAGAGCTGGGCGGGGACATAGTTTGGGTCCGCGACGGTTGCCTGGGTGCAGGCAGCGCGCGCCTCGTCCTGTTGTTGAAGAGCCTGCAGGACCTGACCCAAGGTGACCCACGCGGCGGCATACTTGGGATTCTGCTCGACTGCCTTGCGCAAGTGTTGCTCTGCTTCCGGCCACTTCTGGGTGTGTACGGCACTGCAGGCCGAGCGGTATTCCTTCTTGCCTTTGGGCGCGGCGGCGAGATCCGAAGTGTTCGTCAGGGCGCTGTGGACGATCGTGAGCGGGGGCAGAAAGCAGCCATCTTCAACCTTTTGTTCCGGTGGCAGAGGACCCTTGACGGTCGAAACGCGCGAATCGGGAAAGCGGGGAAGAGTAGTCGGCGGAGTGGCCAGGTTACTGCCAAACGTGACGCCCTCATTGCTGATGCCTTGTGCAAAGAGTGGAGTCGCCGGCTGCGCGGCAATAGCGAGGCTCAGGATCCAAGCCCAACCTGAAAGGATTGACCATCCGGAGAGCCGCAACATATTCGCCTCCAGGCACCAGGATGCCCGTCAATTTAGGTAGCATAATCCCAGTTCACTGGATCGTCCAACCTGGCGCCGAACTACCGCCCCGGGATTACATATCGCAAGAAGCCGCTGTGCGGTGTGTATTTGTCATAAAGGCCGCGAGCGCGGTAATTATTTTCTTTGGTATTCCAGTAGAGGCGCGACCAACCCTCGATTTTCATCTGCTCCACCAACCAATCGATCAGGAGCTTGCCGACGCCTGCCGCACGTCGATCGGGTTGGACGAACAGATCTTGCAGGTAGCACGCTGGAGTCAGAGCCGATGTATTCTCGTGAACAATGTAGTTGGCGATGCCCACGACATCGCCTCCGTCCCGTTCGGCGACGATGGCGTGAACGGAGGATACCGGATCGAGGATGCGCGCCCAGGTGTGGCGGGTGATGCCTTCGGACGGCTCGCGTTCGTAGAAACGGGTATAGCCATCCCACAACTCGCGCCAGCGCTGCTCATCGCGAGGAGCGATCTTCCGGACGATGTAGGTCGTCAACGATTCACCTCCCATGCAGCGTTCGTGGCACGCCTGATTAGCGAGTCAACTTTTCTACTCCGATCGGCAACTATTCGTCTCCGGTCGGAATAATTCCGGCATTCTCGAACATGAGAATCACGGTACGCTGCGGCGCGCGCGTCCGATGGAGCACGCCCTTGGGCACAACGAACCCCTGCCTGGGGGCGAGGTCTACAGTTCTCTCTTCGAGATCGATCAGCAGGTTGCCCTCGACCACATAGAAGAACTCGTCGTCGTGATCATGTTTGTGCCAGTGATACTCACCCTTGACCACACCGATGCGCACGACCGAGGCGTTCACCTGGCAGAGCGTCTGGTTGTACCACGGGGGCGGGGCCGCATCGGCCAGCGCCTTCTCGTCAATTAATTCGAGGGGCTTGTACAGGATGTTCAGTCGCGTGTCGTACCGGTATTCTGTGGGGTTGGCCATGGTTCCTCGCTGTTCTCGTCTCAAACAATCAGACGATCGCCTCTTGATCGCCTTCTTGTTGCGCTAGTAAAACGTCCACTTGCTGATGCGTTTGCTGGTTTGTGCATCGGACAACACCAGCCAGCAGGTCCCTCTCCTGCGCTCGTTGCGCTGCGCTTCGGTCGGGATGACATTCCGAAGGAGCGCGAAATTAGGACAGGTCTCCATCGACCCGGGACGAAAGTGCCGTTCCGGGTCCTTCAACCATTCCAGTATCTGCAGGCGGCACTGTTCCCCGGTCCCTCCACGAATTGTGTAATCATATTAGTTTTAATGAATTTATGGGTGTAGGGGTCCTGATCGGGCGCCCGCTAAATGCAGACCCCTGATGAGCGATAGTTTTCTGAGAAAAACCCAGTTGGCAGTTTCCACTTCTCAGTTCTTAGTTGGCCTTACTGCAACGACGGTGTGCGGACCTCTGCTTCATCGGAGTCGGAACTGAGCCAGGATGCCGCCCGGGCGTAATATCCTTTTCGCGCACGAATGTCCAGCTTCTCTCCCGATTTCCGGGCTTCGATTTTGATTTTTCGATAGCGTCCGTCAGGCGTGAAACCGGCCGGCTTGTAGGAAACGGCGTACCGGTAGCGCAACTCCTCCCTGATCTTGTCGAAAGACTTGGCCACGTCTTTTGGATCCTGGGGGAACAGCAGCCGTCCTCCGGTTTGCTCAACCAACTTGCGAAGATTCTTAACCCCTGCATCGGCGGCCAGGTCCAGTTCCCCCATCGACCTTGTGTAGTTGGTGCTGATGGCATAGATAGCTACCTCGGCCTCCTGGGCGGCATCGATGGCGCGCTGCAAGGTGACTTCTCCGGCGTTATTTTGGCCATCGGAAAGGACCACCAGTACGCGCGCGACCATGTCCTGTTCCGGGTGACGCACAAGTTTCTGGCAAGCGGCGCGAACGGCGTCGTACAGTGCGGTCCCTCCTCCGATCGTTAACCGGTCCACACCTTGGGAAAGCAGATCTGGGTCGCCAGTGAAATCCTGCGTCACGGTGGGATGATTTTCGAACCCCATCACGAACCCGAGATCGCCATTCCGATTTACGGACTGGCGGAAAAAGGCGCTTGCCGCCGCCTGCTCAAACCGGAAGCGTGAGAGCACGGAACTGCTGGTATCGATCGCCACACCCACACGCAGCGGCAGTTCGGGCTCGGTTCGAAAGCCCAGAATCGCCATAGGTGGCTTGTCGTCATCACGAACCACGATGTCGTCCCGTGAGAGGTCGCCAATGGCCTTGCCCCTGTGTGTGGCCACAAACAACACATTGACTTCGTTTACCTGCTTGGTCAGCAACCACTCGCCGCTGGAAACTGGATCGTCCACCGCGGCGTTCGTAGCGCATTGAGAACAGTTCTGCGCGTAAGCCCCTTGCCCCATCAGGGCAAGAATAACGATTGCTAACATCGGCCACAGTAGCTGTCGGCGATCTGACGTACGCCCGAGACCAGGAGCGGGATGCTGTGTTTTCATGATCCACCTCCACCAACGATCGGTGCGCCAAACGGCAGCGCTGTCCGTCATCAATGCAGTTGGCGGGCCAAAAACCCGAGAGGTCTGGGTCGGCCGCTTCGTGCTGTAAGTTCTCTGATTCGAACGGCTTTACGGGTGGGGCTTGGGCGAAAGCGATTGGAAGACCAGGGTAGCATTAACCCAACGGTTAGTGGGAATTATCCATTGGGTTAATCGCGACTGTGCCGCAATCATCCCGGTTGGTGTCTGGGGGTCTGCAACGGCGGCCATTTCTCAGCCTCTGACGAACGCTTGTCGTAGGTGCTGCCAGATTTTTCCGGTTGGTCGAGCTTCTTTGCGAAAGGGTTCGGGCTCGTTCAAGCAGGCAATATGCATCGGTCTTTGCCCAGCAGAATTCGTGGTAAACGGTTTGCCATCAGCGATAGGTTCGCCACATAACTCACAACTCTCAATCCAGCTTCTGTGCTGCGCAGCTGTCAACTCCGCATCCGGAACCGGCCAGTTGTGGGTAGGACCCAGGAGGGTGCGCCATTCGAAGCCTTGGATTTTGGTTGCTGTATCTGGAGTCATCGCCAACCTCCCTCGCTGAAATTGCGCGTCTACATTGATCCTGAATGCAAGGCGATGTCCAAACTTCGAAAGTGAAATCGGCGGCTCAACTTTGGATCATCGAATCACGTAGCTGCCGAGCCTGTCCTGAGCGAAGCCGAAGGATGTCCTGCCAGAAGTCATTGCTTGAGCCGGTGTGACCAGCTCACGGGAAGGGAATTCTGCATCTTGATGAAAAACAAGTGCCAAACGTGAGTGTCAGCTGCACTTATCTTCGCGGAAAAGGCAGGCTTGGTGCACTTAGCAACCGTTTTTGTGCAAACTTCTTCACATCACTGGTCCCAATGAGGGCGCATTCGATGATTCCAGATGATGTTTGGTTTGGAACTCGGTGTGCTCTTTACGGATGTTCGATGGTTCTTCCGACGTTCTTGTTCTCCCCCCGCGTCAAATCTTAGCTTCCATTATGAGGAGCGCTTGAAAGAAAACAGCGTAGGTGTGGTTCGCCACAGACCCCAGGGGCCCCGCCGTTCGTATGCCAGGACCAAGTTCCTGGTTCTCCTTCTCTTTGCCGCAACAGCGGCGATTACCTGGCAGTTTGCTCGCCAGCAACCAGTTTCGAGCCTGTCTCATCCATCCTCGAAGCCCAGCCCGAGCCGTCTGCCGGAAACTCCGGGGGACAAGTCTTCACTGGCGAATCGCGCTGGAGATTCGCTAGCCACGCACGCCGTGCGTCCAACCTATCTGTATTCGGTGATTCCGGGCGGGGTTGATAGTGCGGAAGAATTGCGGCAGGTGGTTGCGCGTGACCCGGTCGCGGCGAAACACTTCCAGGGTTTCGACTATCAACACGCTCATCTAGTCGAAGTGTCGGGGAAGCAATCGATGTATGTCGCCTACCGCAGGGGAGACAAGGTGTACTGGACGCGGAAGAAAATTGCGCTGCATCCGGGCGAAAAACTCATCAGCGACGGCAAGATCACGGCCCGTACCCGCTGCGGCAATCGGGTGGCTGTATCCCCGCTCGGTCCCCACGCGATTATGGATCCCTTGATATCAGATTTTGATCAGCCTCTTTTCTCCAACGATATGGTTACGAGCGAGGCGGAGCCGCGCATCGAGCCCTACGCGGCAACGCTTCCAAGTCCTGCGCTCGAAAACGCAAATTCTCTGCAGCCTACCCACAGACGCAAGGGATTTATTCCGTTATTCTTCGTTCCCCTCGGCGGGCTAGGCGGGCTCAGCGGTTCTTCTTCCCACACCCCGTTGGCGGTTGCTCCGGAACCCGGCATACTGCTGTTGCTTTCCACTGGATTGGCGGGAGTATTCTGGGTCGCACGCAAGTCGAGACGGAAACGTTAAGTGCGACGTCCGGCCTCGAAAATGCCAGGTTTTTCCGGCCCTCGTACGCTGGTTTATTGGCAGGGTGGAATTCTCTTCTTACTGGCGGCCTGGCTGTATGCCCCGCTCGCGATTCGTCTGGCGCAACAGTGGTGGCAGGATCCGAACTACACTCACGGTTTTTTCGTTCCCGTGTTTTCGTTGTTCTTGATTTGGGAAGGACGCGCGAAATTAGCTGGGCTTAGAATTGAGCCGGCGTGGTCGGGCCTGCTCATCCTGATCTTTGCGCTGCTGGCGTTAGTGGTGGGCACGATCGGTTCCGGATTCTTCCTGGCCCGCATATCGCTTCTGCTCCTGATCTGCGGGGCTGTGGTTTTTCTTGCGGGATGGAAACATCTGGCCGCGATTTCGTTTCCGCTGGCATTCCTGATTCTGATGATTCCTTCCTCGACCGTGTCGAGCCACATTACCCTCCCCCTTCAGATGCTGGCATCAAAGACGGCCACTTACCTGTTGACACTGGCAGGAGTTCCAGCCGCCCGGGAAGGCAACGTCATCATTCTGCCGAACGCACGCCTGGAGGTGGCGGAGGCTTGCAGCGGAGTTCGATCGCTGTTTTCGCTGATCACCTTGACCGTCATTTACGGGTATCTGGCCGAATCGAAAATCAGAGTGCGCGTGTTGCTGGCGTTGATCGCGGTTCCGATTTCGGTTCTTGCTAACGCCTTGCGAATCGCAGTCACCGGTGTGGTCGTGGAATATTGGGGTCTCCAGGGTGCAGAGGGCAGCCTGCATCTCCTTTCCGGATGGGTCATCTTCGCCAGCTCACTGGCGATTATTTTCCTCCTCCACCGCCTGTCGCAGGGTTTCTTCCCGGGTGGACAAGAACCGGGTGAGCAGGAGAAGTACGCTTGATCTCGTGGAACGCACGAGTTACGGTGATCGCGCTCCTGCTGCTTGGGACCGCACTCTTCCTGCACAGCCGCACCAATGGAGAATTCTTTCCGCCACGAACGTCGCTGGCGTCTTTCCCGGTTGAGTTTCGGAACTGGGTCGGCACCGACATCCCAATTCCGGATGAGATTCTGAAGAGCCTTGGTCCCGGAGAATATTTGCAACGGACGTACCAGAGTCAGCTGGCCCCGGGCGCTTATGTCGATCTCTACCTGGCATACCTTCCGAACCAACGCGCTCTGGACAGCCACTTGCCCCAGGACTGTCTGGGCGCCTCCGGTTGGTCGCCAGTGGAATCTGAAATCACCACGCTCGCGTTTCCGGGAGACGAGCCTTTTCCGGCCAATCGGTACCTGATCGCCAAAGGGTCGGATCGTCAACTCGTTCTTTTCTGGTACTCCGCTCATGGCCGCCGCATCGCCAGAGACGACTGGATGGACTATTACCTCGTCTTCAACAAACTTCGTTCCAACCGCAGTGATAGTGCGCTGATCCGGATGAACACGGAGTTGCAGCCCGGAGAAAATCCCAACGACGCCGAGCAACGCATTCTTTCCTTCGCCGGGCTGGTGAATCCGCTGCTGAAGGATTACATTCCCAGATAACTCTGCTTTTATTTGTAGCGCCGGCGTCCCGCCGGCTCGATGTAGATACGGGCGTCCCCGCCCGTCCTGGAAGGCTGGAGACGGGCGGGACGCCCGTCGCTACAAAGACTTCGACTCCTGGTTGACACTCGCGACGCTTCGGCCGAGAATGTGCGCGGCAAGAATTCAATTCCACCGGCAAGTCAACCCGATTTAGAGAGAAGGCCCACCCTGTCACCGCTAAACAGACGTGAGTTCCTAAGCGGCGCCGCGGCAGTAGTCGGCGCGGCGGGTATCCGCTATCCGATCTGGGCGCTGGCTGGCCCGAGCAGCGCGGGCAATCTTCTGCTGGGCGTGGATTATTATCCCGACCAGACACCTGAATCTTTGTGGGACGAAGACTCGCGAATGATGGCCGATTTCGGCTTCACCAACGTGCGCATTGCCGAGTTCGCCTGGGGGCTCATGGAACCAGCGGAGGGAAAGTTTGACTTTGCCTGGCTCCATCGCGCGGTCGAAACACTGTATAAATACAACGTTGCGATTATTCTGGGCACTCCGTCGGCGGCGCCTCCGCCCTGGCTGATGGTCAAGTACCCGGATGTCGTCGAAGTGAACGAGAAGGGTGAACCGCTTCATCCCGGCGGGCGGCGATTTACGTGCCCCACCAACCAGGTTTACCGGCGGCTTTCACTGTCCATCGCGAGCGCAATGGCCCGCGAATTTGCCGAGACGCCCGGCGTGATCGGCTGGCAAATCGACAATGAACTGACGCTCGGTTCCTCGCCGCGCTGCTACTGCAATTTCTGTCAGGCAGGTTTCCAGGCGTGGCTGCGCTACAAATATGGCAGCCTCGACAACCTGAATAAGATCTGGGGAACAGTTTTCTGGAGCCAGACCTATTCCGATTTCAGCCAGATTCCGGTGCCGCTGCCGTCGGGTGGAGACCCCAATCCCGGGTTGGCTCTCGACTACGATCGCTACCAGTCCTATGCCAACGTCTCTTTCCAGGAAGAACAGCTGGTGATGCTGCGCAAGACCTGTCCGCGACACTTTGTGACCACCAACAACGTGGGACTTCCGCTGGACACCATCAATCTCGCCAGCCTGTACGAAAAACTTGATTTTGTTGCCTTCGATAACTATCCGGGATTCTTTGAAATGCTGCTGCATCAGGAATCGGCTCCGATTTCACCTGACACCATTCCCGCGAACATCGCTCTGGGACATGATTTCGCGCGCAGTCTCAAGGGTGGGAAGCCTTTCATGATCATGGAAGAGCAGTCAGGAAAAGCAGGGCAAAGAAGTTTCTCTCCGCAACCCGAGAAGGGGCAAGTCAGACTGTGGACGCACCAGGCGGTGGCTCACGGCGCCATGGGAGTAAATTATTTTCGCTGGGATACCGCGACCTTTGGAGCGGAAGAATATTGGCACGGCATCCTGAATCATGATCGCTCCAAGAGTCCGGGCTTTGACGAGATCAAGCAGGCGGTTAAGGAATTAAAAGGGTTGGGTCCGGAAGTGCTGAATTCAAGCTATGCCGCCGAGGCGGCGCTTGTGTTCGATTACGATTGCAGCTGGGCGGTCAAGATTCAGCCTGGCCACCTTGCGCTCAGTTACATGACGCAAGTCACGTCGTGGTATGGCGCCATGAGTGCGAGCCATACCGGAATCGACGTGATCGCTGCCGGAGTCGATCTGGCGCCGTACAAGATTGTGTTCGCCCCAGTGGTCTATGTGCTCTCCCAAGCACAAGCGGCAAGGATCAGAAGCTTTGTGCAAGGCGGCGGCATGTTTGTTACTAACTTCCGCCTGGGAGTGAAAACAGAAACCAGCCAGATGGTCCGCACACCCCTGCCCGGGCTGCTTCGCGATGTAATGGGGGTAACGGTTGCCGACTACGTGCCGATTTATTTCGCCAGGCAGGGTGTGAAATTCTCGTCCACGCTGGCAGGGCCGGACGCCGCGTGTGGGATCTGGGCGGACATTCTTCAACCTTCAGGAGCCGAAGTTCTCGGGTCCTATACCAGTGGCGAACATGCGGGAGAAGCGGCCGTAACGATGAACAGCTTTGGAAAAGGAAAGGCCGTATACATCGGTGGTGACCTGGATGCCGCGAGCCTCTCCCGGGTGCTCCGAGCCCTTGCAGCGTCGGCGGGCGTCAAGCGGCCCTTTGACGTCCCCGCGGGCGTCGAGCTGACGGTGCGGAAGTCCGGCGACAAGCAGTGGATATTCTTGTTGAACCATACTTCCGTGGCGCAGACGGTAGGGCTCCCCACCGCGTTCACCGATCTTCTGACCAGGGAAGCGCAGTCGGGGACGGTCGAGTTGAGTGGTTACGGGGTGAAGGTGTTGCAGGCAGTTTGAAAACCAATGATGACACCGGGCGGGAGAACTATTTGGTTTTCGCGGGATTGATGATTCCGCTGCCTTCGCGGATGGTCAGTATCTGATTGGCCTTCACCTGAGTGAACCGTTCAATCTTCTGTGTTGTCGGCCACTTCACTTCGACGAGATCCACGGTCTGGGCTTTCCCTAATCCGAAGTGCAGGCGGAGATCGCACTGCGACATGACGCTCGCCCCGCTGTGAACTTCATCCATCTGGGCGTGGTTGCCGGTTACGACGCGCACGCGAGCCCCGATCGCGGTGCGATTGCATTTCGTGCCGATCAACTTGATCTTGATCCAGTTCTTCGAGTTCCCGCCGTCGTTGCGAAGCAGGGAAGGCACGTCGTTCATATTCAGGATCAGCGCATCCATATCGCCGTCGTTGTCGTAGTCTCCGAAGGCTGCGCCGCGGCTGGAGAAACGCTCGCTGATGCCGGGGCCCAATTCTGATGAGACGTCCTTGAAGCGGCCGTCTCCGGTGTTCCTGTACACGAGGCGCGGGTTCTTGAAAGTCTGGCCGATATCGTGCCCCTCGATTTCCGGGTAGACGTGTCCGTTGATCTGCATGATGTCGGGCCAGCCGTCGTTGTCGTAATCGATGAAGCCGCAGCCCCACGCCACATAGCGATTATTGATTCCGATTCCTGACGCGAACGTGACGTCAGTGAAAGTTCCGTCGCCGTTATTGTGATAGAGGTTGCAGGTATCGTCGGCGAAATTGGTCTTGAAAATGTCGAACCATCCGTCGCAGTCGTAGTCGCCCACGGCGACGCCCATCCCCGCCTGCTCGTGACCATTCTCGCTATAGGCACAGCCAGCCAGCACGGCGATATCGGTGAAAGTGCCGTCACGGTTGTTGTGGAACAACATGCTGGGTTGCGAATCCACGGCGACATAAAGATCCGGCCAGCCGTCGTTATCGAAATCGTAGGAAACCGCCGTGATGGAATACCGCGGGCCGGGCTTCAGAATGCCCGATTTTTCCGAGACGTCGGTAAAAGTTCCGTCTCCATTGTTGCGATACAGAACGTTGGTGTCGCCGGCGAGCCCCCGTGGACCGCACATCACCGGAATCCCTTTCCACTGGCACAGCGGATCGTCGGGGGAAGGAGCCTTTGCCGGATCGAGCTTGATGTAGTTGCAAACGAAAAGATCGAGGTTACCGTCGCGGTTGTAGTCGAAAAACGTACAGCCGGCTCCCCAGCGATATTGTTCGTCGTAGACACCGGCCTTGCGGGTGACGTCGGTAAATGTCCCGTCGCCGTTGTTGTGAAACAGAATGTTATGACCCCAGAAGCAGCAGAAGAGATCGTCCCAGCCGTCGTTGTCGTAGTCGCCCATGCAGACGCCGGTCTGCCAGCCCGTGCGTCCTATGCCCGATTTTTCGGTGACGTCGGTGAAGGTGCCGTCGCGATTATTTTTGTAGAGATGCGAGGTCGGGGCTTCGCCCGCGGGCCACTTGGCGTCAAGACGGGTGCCGTTAGTGAGATAGATGTCCAGCCAGCCGTCGTTATCGTAGTCGAAGAATGCCAGGCCGCTTCCTTTGGCTTCGATGATGTACCGCTTGTGATCCGTGCCGCCCCATACGTTCAGCGCAGTTAGCCCGGCTTCGCGGGCCACATCGACGAACGTTACTTGAGAAGCCGCGGGAGGATTCCCAGCCGCCGCCTGGAGGAAAGGCGAGTTCTTCCACCTCCATAGCGGGGTGGCGAGCCCTTCCAGTAGCGTGCTGCCGAGGACGATCAGAGAGGAGCCGAGGAATCGCCGTCGCGGGAAAGTCATGAAATATCAGTTGCCAGTTTTCGGTTGCCGGTTCTCAGGAACCCCGGTCTTGCTGATGCCTGAGGTCTGACGCTCCGGTACTCTTGGAAATGGGTGCGGCACGATGCCCGTTCCTTCTTTGACTGCGATGATCTGGTCGATGGGAACGTTGGTCAGCCGATCCACCTTCCCGCTCGGCCAGGTGATTTCCAGAGATTCGATTCTGGTGCGTTTCCCCAGGCCAAATTGGATGCGGGGGTCGCTGGCCGACATATAGCTCATGCCACCTTTTGCCTGTTCTACGTGCACGAAGCCTTCAGACGTCAATTTCAGCGACGCACCGATGCCGTCGCGATTGGATATCGTTCCGATCAGCAGCACTTCCAGCCAGTGATTGACATTTCCGCCGTCGTTGCGCAGGAGTGACGGGTAATCGCCGCGGTTGTTGATGGCAATGTCTATGTCTCCGTCATTGTCGAAATCGGCGGTGGCGATGCCGCGTCCTGCAATGGGGCGCATGAAATCCGGACCGAGAGAGTCCGAAACTTTGGCAAACTGCCCCTTGCCTAAGTTCCGGAACATCAGCAGCGGTTCCTTGTACGTCACTTCGCTGTGGTAGAGCTGAACGTTATCCAGCATGGCGCCGTTCAATTGCAGGATATCGTCCCAGCCGTCATTGTCATAGTCCACGAACTTCATGGAGACGCCGCTCAGCAGGACGGCCTTGTTTCCGATTCCGGAGCGAAAGGTGTCGTCGTTGAAGGTTCCATCATGGTTGTTGTGGTAGAGACGGTTCAATTCGAAATCAAGGTGCGTGATATAGACGTCCTGCCAGCCGTCGCCATCGACGTCGGCGGCGTCTATGCCCATTCCGGCCTCATAGCGGCCGTCTTCGCTCGCAGCCATGCCGGAAACGAATGAGACGTCTTCAAACGTTCCATCGTGCTTGTTGATGAAAAGAAAATTCGGCCAGGAATCGTTAGCCACAGCGATGTCCGTCCACCCGTCGTTGTTGAAGTCCGCCAGCACCACGCCCATGCCCTTGGCTTCGGGCTTGCCAACTCCGGACTTGTCGCTCACGTCGGTGAAAGTCCCATCATGATTGTTATGGTAGAGCTTGATCCTCTGCCCTTTGTAGTTGCCGGGATGGCAGTAGGACCGGTACCCGGGACGGTGTTCGCCGCACCAAAGATTGTTCTTCGGTGACCACTCAATATAGTTGGTGACCACCAGGTCGAGCCACCCGTCTTTGTCGTAATCAAACCACCCCGCGCTGGTCGACCATCCGCCTTCGTCGGCAACTCCGGCCTTGGCCGTCACATCGGTGAAAGTGCCATCGCCGTTATTGTGATAGAGGATGGCGTTTTGATAGCCGGTGACGTACAGATCGGGATATCCATCGTTGTCGAAGTCGCCGACCGCTACACCCTGACCGTAGTGTCCTTTGCCGCCAACACCGGCTTTTTCTGTGACATCGGTAAACGTTCCGTCGCCATTGTTGTGGTAAAGCGCGCAGCGCAGGGGTCGCGGCGGTTTGTAAATGTCGGTGGCGGCCGATTGCACGAAGAAGAGATCCATCAACCCGTCCTGGTCATAGTCGAGCCAGCCGACCCCGGTGCCCATGGTTTCCAGGTAGTACTTTTCTTCCGTTTGAGTGGCGTCCTGAAGAAACGTTATCCCGGCCGCCTTGCGGACGTCGGTGTATCGGACGGGAATCGGAGCCTCGGTGGGCTTCGCGGTCGTGTGCGCTTGCGCGTGAAGGCCAATGCCGGCACACGTTCCAGCGACCAGCGCCAGGATTGCGCTCCATAGAGTTTTCCTGTGCAAGGTTATCGTCGGGGTTCTCACAAGGTCCGGTCCGCGAGCGACAGCGCCAATTGCAGCAACTGCTTCCTGGCAACCATCGACATGGGTTCGCTGACCGTGGAGGACGTTGCCGGAGCCCTGGACAGGGCGTCTTCGATGCGACTGATGTCAAGACCGCCGCCGGCATTGCTGCCCTTGAACCGGTTCAACACTTCGCGGGCTTTGTCGATTTGTCCGGTCTGGTAATAAAACACGCCCAGCGTAGAGTAGCTTCCAGCCCACTCCGGCAACAGGTCGACGGCGCGTTCGAAGCGCTCGGCGGCTTGCGCCGTCTTGCCTTCCAGGACCGAGACAAGCCCCAGTCCCCAAAGGATTTTTCCGGAGCTGGGCATTCGAGCCAGACCCTTCCGCAATGTCTCCTCGGCGCCGCTGACATCGTTCTGGCGAAGCTGGACCAGCGTGAGTGAAAGGTAATACTGGTCTTTGTCGGGATTGCGGCTGATTGCGTCCCGGAAAATCTCAGTCGCCTTCGCTGTATCCCCGAGATGCACCTGGATGTCCCCGAGCAAAGAAAGAAACGCGTCGTCCTGCTGGCCCGCTGCCGAGACTTGACGGGCTGCGTCGAGTGCTTCGGGATAGAGTCCCTTGCGGAAGTAAGCGTCGGCCAGGTCGAATTTCACATCGTCGGAATCGGGATTGGCCTTCAGCGCCATCTGAAAGTGCGGGATAGCGTCGTCGTACAAATGAAAACGGGCGAGCAGTACGCCCACTCCGGTCTGTGTGCGGAAATCGCCTGCGCTGATTTGGTCGAGCTGAGCGATCGTGTTGCGCGCCTCGTCCACCTTTCCCAGCTTCAGATAGGCTTCGGCCAGCAGGTAAAGGTCTTGTGGTTGGTCCGGATGTTTCTGGATCTGTGCGGTCAGTTCGGTCAGGTCAAGTTGCGTCCGCTCCTGAGGACCAAGGTTGGAGCGGTTGTCCAGATAATCAAAAAGGTGCTGATAAGGATAAGGCCCGGGCGAGGCGTCCTTGGAGAGAGTCTGAAAGACGCTTAAGTCTCTTTGCGCTGCAGCCGTCTGATGCAGGCTTCGCTCCACCATTGCCAGCTTGTAGTATCCCGTGGCAGGGTTGCGGCTTACCTTGACGTATCGTCTCAGCAGGTCTGCGGCCTGATCAAATTTCTTGTTTGCGATTCTCAGGTTTGCCAACTCGAGTAACGCTTCAGAAAAATCCGGGTTCTGCTGCAGCACCTTCTGAAACAACTCTTCGGCGGCCACATGATTTCCCTGGCGTTCTTCGATGAAGCCCATATTGAACAGGCAGGAAGCATTATGCGGATCGAGCTTGAGTCCTTCCTGAAAGTATTTCCTCGCTTCATCGAATCGTCCCAGGTGCCGGTAGGAAAGCCCCATGAACGCGTACGACCGGGCCGTGGGATCAAGTTCGATTAGTTTTTTGAATTCATCGATGGCCTTCTCCGCTTTTCCAGACATGAAGGAGCTTTCCCCCAAGGCGGCACGGAGATCGGCTCGTTGCGGAGCGACTTTCAGACCTGATTCGAGAAGCGGGATCGCGTCTTCGTAGTAGTTCTGCGACATGCTGACGCGAGCGAGAAGAAAGATGATGTCGGAATTCTCAGGCGCCAGCTTATGAGCGCGCACCAGCAAATCCAGGGCGTCGACTGCCCGGGTCTGCTCCGAGTAGACCTGTGCCAGCAGGTAGAGAGCTTCCGGCGAATCGGGTCTCAGTTTCAGCGCGCGATTCAAAACCGGTTCGGCCTTCGAGTATTCTCCCGCCCGAAGATAGGTCTGACCCAGGTTGTAAAGAATCTCGAAGGTTTCGGGCTGTAAGGCATTGGCCTTTTCCAGCTCGATTTGGGCGGCACGGTACTCTTTTGCTGAGGCCAGCAGCACACCCAGCGTGGAATGCAACTGGACGTCATTTTTATTCTGGGCCGAAAGCTCGCTCGCCATTTTGAGGCCTTCGGCTTTTCGTCCAGCTGCCAGGTAGGCGCGAATCAGATTGAACCGAGTGGCAGTGTTGGCGGGTCGTACCCTCTGGAAGTGGGTAATGGCTTCGGCCGGCAAACCCCGGGCCATCAAAACTAAGCCCAGGTTGTACTGGGCATCGCTGTTCGCGGGATCAAGCCGCAAGACGGTGCGGAACTCTTTCTCCCCAGGCTCGATTTTTCCCTGGGCAACATACGCGTTGCCGAGGTTATTGCGAGTCTTGGTGGAGTTGGGGTCAAGCGTGAGGGCCTGCTGGAACGTCTCCAGCGCATTTGCGTAGTCTTTCTCTGTGCTGTAAACGATTCCCAACAGGTTGTAGCCCTCCACGCTGGAGGGATTCAGTGCGAGCTGCTCCTGTATCTTTTTTTTGGCCTCGTTGATCGAACCCTGGCGAAGCAGCGTTTCCGCTTCGAGGAAAGGTGACGGTGCAGTTGCTGCGGAAGATCGCGCGCGGCTTCTGCTCGGAGGCGACTGCTGCGCCGCATATCCTTGGGCAATAACGAAAATCGCAGTCAGGATCACGGATCCAATCCCGCGCAGCCTTTGCCTGTCGACCGGCGTTCGGGGCAGAGGCCGAAATGAAGCGCCAACGATCACTTCTACAGTATGCCTCCCCGAGCGCTCCACGTGCAGTCCCAAACGCTCAATTTAGCATTTCCAGTGTTTGCTGAGCCAACTTGTGCTGCGGTTGCTCGCGTAGCAGCGCCCTCAATGTCTCCCTGGCTTTTTCCTTCTCGTTCAGGATGACGTAGAGACGGGCCAGATTGAGATACGCCTGATCAAAGTTCGGGGACCCCTGAATGCAGCTCTTGAATTTCTGTTCCGCCTCCGGGTAACGCTGCTCGCGAACAAAGAGGACGCCCAGGTTATTAAGCGCTTCTGGATAGTCAGGTCGCAAGCTGGCGGCTCGTTCCAGGTATTGGGTAGCCTGGTCAAAGTGCTCCTGGCGGGCGTAAAGCATTCCGAGGTTGTAATTGACTTCAGGATTGTCCGGCTCCAGTGCGAGCGCCCGGCTCAGGAATTGTTCCGCTTCCGCAAACTTTCCTTCTCTGCGGTAAAGGTTCCCGAGATTGGCGAGGGCGATGGCATAGTCTGGCCGCAAGCTCAGGGATTGCTGGAAGTTGCGGACCGCATCGTCCGCATGACCTTCCTGGGCATCGAGCATTCCCAGGTTGTTCCATGCTTCCGGATAGTTCGGACGCAGCTTCACCGTCTGCTCCAGGTACTGGCGTGCGTCGTGCAAGGCATTTCTTCGCAGATAGAGCGTTCCCAGATTGTAGTAAGCCTCGGGATCGTCAGGCTTGGCCGCGATTACCTGCTTGAAAGATGCTTCCGCCTGTTCCAGATAACCGTGCTGGAAGAACGCCACCCCATAAGTGAAAGCATTGCGTTGAAACGCGTCCTGATAGAGCGTTCCACCCAGAGGGAGCGCTCGATGCATGCGATCCGCGGGAGTGTTCGGAACTGATCTAACATCTTCCATGAGACGTTCGGGACTTACTGCTCCCTGGCAAACCTTGACGATCTGGCTTTCTTTATTGAGCAGGAAAGAGGTCGGGAGAGCGAGATCTCTGCGGCGGTCGAACAGGTAGCGATAGACGATGTTGTAGACGCCGGCCATATCCTGCGTGGCAAGCAGGGTGGGGAAAGAAAGCCCTTCAGCGGCGACTAGAGACCGGACTGCGCCCGCATCTCGAGGGTCATCAACATTGACGCCGGCGATGCGAAGGGCGACGGATGCGAAGGTCGACTGGTATTTCTGCAGCCGTCGCAACTGCTCGCGGCAGAGCGGCGAAGCGGTCGTCCAGAATTGGAGTAGCAGAAAGCTGCCACGGAAGGACTCAAGCTCCCACGCTTTGCCGTCAAGGTCGGGAAGCGAAAAATCCGGCGCACTCAAAGGCTCGATAAGCCAGGTCTCGACCGATGAAGGCAAAGGCTCCGCCTTCTGAAGTTCTCCAGCCCGTGCATAAGAAGGAGGGGAAGCGGCGAAGGGCTTCGCCAGAAACTTGTCCGAGCCTTCCTGAATCTCAATTCGCTGGTTTACCGGCACATGCTCGAAAACCTGCGTCAAGCCGCTGGGCCAGCGGACGGTGGCGCGGACACTCTCTGCGCTTTTTCCTACTCCAAAGAAAAGTTCCTTGGTGTGCTGGGAGAGAAATCCGGAGCCCGCCTGCAGATACTTTGTCTGGCGGTGGGTTCCTGTCTCAACCGTCACCGCAGTCCCGATCGCATCGCGATTGCTTTTTTGTCCACGCAAGCGGAATGCAATGGAGTCGCTCAGATCCTTCATCACGTTGTGCAAGATCCGGAGTTGGGGCGCGTTCCTGTTCTTGAGCACAACCTCCAGCCTCCCATCCTGATCCAGGTCAGCGAGAACGAACGCGCGGCTGTCGTCGGGGAAATCCAAATCCACCGCGCCGGAGACTTCGGAAAACGTTCCGTCCTGATTATTCAGATAGAAAACATTTCTCTCGGGACCGCTCCAGGAGGCATCCGACCGCACCAGTTCATTGATGGCGTTCCATCCCTGCTCATAGGCCAGGGACGGGCTCGCATTCTGCGGCGATTTCCCTACAACCTGCCGCCAGAAAAAGCTGGAAAGCTCATGAGGATCAGGCCCGGAGATATAGCCGTTCGCGATGTAGAGGTCGGAATAGCCGTCGTGGTCGAAATCCCACGCGCCGGAAGACCAGGCCCAGCGGCCCATTTCGACCCCCGCGGCGGCGCTTACGTTCTGAAACTTTCCATTGCCTTGATTTCGATACAGGGAATTGCCGCGTGCGTGCTGGCGATAAAGTTCACGGATATTCTCAGGGTCGTTCTCGTGAAAAATCCTCTGCTCTGAAACCCTCAAACCCGCGGCGGACCACATGTTCGCGACATAGATGTCCTGGCTGCCGTCGTTATCGAAATCGCTCCAGGAGGCACTCATCCCAGCGCCGGTGTCCTCGACCCCTGCCTGGCTGGAGATGACCGTGAACTTTCCATCGCCATTATTCCGGTAAAGATTGCTTCGCCCGAAGTCGTTTGCTACATAAAGATCGGGCCAGCCGTTACCATTGCAGTCGCCCCAGGCACAGGCGAAACTGTAGCGGTCATTGTCCGCGTTGAGCCCTGCCTCCTCTGTGCGATCCTGAAAGGTGGCATTGCCTTCGTTGTGAAACAGAAAATTGGGAGGACCATTGCGCGCGTCAAAATAAGGGACGGGATAGTGATACTGGTCCAGACCCAGGTAGTAGCTGTAGAGGCAGAAGTAAATGTCGAGACGTCCGTCGCGATCATAGTCAGCGATCGCGGCGTGAGTAAAAGTTCCCTGCGGAGGCCGCGCAAAACGGAAGGCATCGCGCTTGAGCGCAAAGTTTCCGTTGCCCTGGTTGAGGAAGAGCAGGGGACCGCTCCCGCACACCACCAGAAGATCCTGGACTCCCTTGTTCTGGAAATCCGCGAACAGCGCGCAGGCCGTTCCATCCAGCACGCCCACGCCGGCGGCCTCGGTTACATCTTCAAAAGTTCCGTCGCCGAGATTGCGGTACAGCCGGTTGGGAAGTCCGGCGGGCTGGCAGATGTAGAGATCGTCGAGTCCGTCGTTGTCGACGTCTCCGGCAGCCAACCCGTTGTTTCCGTAGACATCGATGCCGCACGCGCTGTCGAGAACCGTTCGCCAGTAGTCGATTCCGCGCAGCATCTGATTTTTGTACGATTCAGTTTTGCCTAGAGCTTGCGAGGTAACGTCAATAAAGATTGGCTCGCGGGCCCGGCTGACAATTTCTCCGGCCGCTTTCCATGTGAGCACCCGCCATCCGCTGGAGTCATCGCGCGCCCAGCGGGTTTGCCACTGTCCGACGCGCTCCTCGCGTCCGATGTTCGGGCTCGTGCCCACCAGGCCATAGCGGATCGTGACATTGACCTCGTCTCTGGCGCTTGCGATTTCCTCGATGCCGACAATTTCGAATTCAGCCGTCTCCACTCGCGATAGCGGGGACAGGTAGGCCTTGATCTCCTCGAGGAATCGATTACTGCCGGTGACGAACTCAGCGGAGAATTTTCTTCGGAACAACTCGATCCCTTTTCCCGAACGCAGGATTTTTTCCTCTGACACGACCAAGGAAGCACCTTCCATCGAAGTGTCCAGGAATTTCGCCAGGAGGGCGAGAGCAGGCGATGCCTCTTTCAGGCCTTGGCTCCATTCGCCGAGGACTCGCATGATCTCAAAGGCATGCTTCTCGGTGATGTACTCATCCCCGCCGGGAATGACGTGGCGAAGAACATCGTCAAGCGGCGACTTCGCAGGATAATGCGGAGTCAGGCGAAAATCAGCCAGGGGAAAAGAGCCGGGATGGTTCTCAAACTCCGCGAAAATCGCCATTCGTAAGGGTGACGCCCGGACGGGCGCGGGAAGAAAAAGAGCAGGCGCCCAGCGCAGTGTCTTGAGAAAGGAACGACGGGAAAGAGTCTGGTTTTCGGGTTTGTGGCTCGCCATGCTCAAGGACAGCGCCGGTAAAAGGCTCGACGTTCGCAATGCTAGCATCGCGGAAGGTAACTTGGCAGGGGGCAACATTCCGGGCGATTTTGGAGCGCGGGGTGCCAGCCACGTGTCCCTGTTGCTGCACTAGTACAAAGCTATTAGTTTATTCTTGACAACCTCTCCAAACCTGTTCTAAGGTTGTCCCGTTTTGCTAATGTACACGTTTACATTAGTCAAGCCAGTCTCTCAGTCGCCGTCGCTGTCGGTGCAGAGACTTAGGAGGAGCGTTCATGACACGGAAGGTCGTTGCATCCTGGATTCTGCGAACCTCGCTGGCGATGACCGTCGGCGTATTGCTGTTCAGCGCGAGCCCCCTCTCCGCCCAGGTAGACACGGGCAGCATCTCGGGGATAGTTAGCGACCCTTCGGGCGCCGTGATTCACGATGCTACCGTGACCTTAACCAACGAGGGCACGAACGCCAAGCTCACCACCACGGCGGGACCGGGTGGCGACTACACGTTCACTCCGGTGAGGATCGGAAGCTACTCGATCACCGCCACCTACCCGGGCTTCCAGACCACTACCCAAAAGAACATCGTGGTCAACGTGGGTGCGTCGGTAGTGGCGAATTTCACGCTGAAACCTGGCCAGGTGGCGGAGACGGTGGAAGTCACGTCGGCCGCTCCGGTGCTTGAGACCCAGGACGCTTCCGTCGGCCAGGTGATCAACGCACGCAACGTGAATAACCTGCCCTTGAACGGAAGAAACTTCACCTTCCTGGCCCAGTTGGCCGCCGGAGTGAATTCGCCGCAAGCGGACACGCGCGGCAACGCGGCCAGCGGCGCTTTTGCCGCCAACGGTTCACGGCCGGCACAGAACAACTACCTGCTGGACGGAATCGATAACAACTCGGACACCGTCGACTTCCTCAACGGCACGAACTTTGTGGTGCTGCCTCCGGTGGACGCGATTCAGGAATTCAAGGTGCAGACCACCGACTTCAGCGCCGAATATGGCCGCTCCGGAGCCGCTGTTCTCAACGCCACGATTAAGTCCGGAACCAACGCTTTCCACGGCGCGGGCTGGGAATTCTTCCGCAACGCGGCCCTGGATGCTGCCGATTATTTCGAACGGGTCGGCAACACTACGAAAAAAGGCCAACTGCAACTGAACCAGTTCGGAGTGGCCGCCGGCGGCCCGATAATCAAGAACAAGATTTTCATCTTCGGAGACTATGAGGGTTTGCGCCGCCGCCAGGGGGCCCCACACACCGGGACCGTTCCCACCGCCCTTGAGCGGAGCAGCGGTTATACCAACTTCACCGAGCTGATCACGGGACAGACGGGTACTCAAACTGATCTGCTCGGTCGGACCATGCCGACGGGAACAATTCTGGACCCTGCAACCACGCGGGCCGTACCGGGTGGGTTTGTCCGCGATCCCTTTGGCACCTGCCCAGCGAGTACGGTCACCTTCACGCTGGCGGGCTGCAACCTGAACATTCTGCCTGCTGGCCGGCTCGACCTGAATGCTATCAATTTGTTGAACCTCTACCCGGCGCCAAACAATGGGTCGCTCTTCTCGAACTTCACGACCTCGCCGGCGATCAGCGAAAACCGCTACGCCTTTGACACTCGTCTAGACCTAAACCTCAGCGACAAGAATCAAGTGTTCGCCCGGTTCAGCTACGTGGATGATCCGCAGTTCATCCCCGGCATTTTCGGGGGCGTAGCCGATGGTGGCGGTTTCCAGGAGGGTCCTCAAACCGCGCTGGCGCAGCAGAGCGCGCTGGCCTGGACACATGTGTTTTCTCCGAGCACGGTTAACGTAGCGCGAGCCGGATTGAATTACCTTCACACCACGCGCGTTTCACCGGCGGCCAACGACCTGAGCGACCTGCCCGGAAAATTTGGCATTCAGGGCATCCCACAGCAGCACGAAAATGGCGGACTTCCCGCGTTCGGAATCCAGGGACTCCAGACTCTGGGCAGCAATGCTTTCCTGCCTTCGGATGAAGTCAGCTCCACCTTCCAACTGACCGACGACTTCACCAAGATTTACGGCAAACACACCTTCAAGATGGGATTCGAGTATCAGCACGTAAAGTTCTCGACCCTGCAGCCACCGTGGTCGCGTGGACAATTTAATTTCGATGGTGTCTACACCAACATTCCGGGCGCGAGCCCCTCGTCGGAGAACACGGGCATAGCTCAATTTCTTTTGAGTCCCACCCCCTCGACTGTGGGCGGGCCTGACTACGTTGGCGGCCCCGGCGCACAAAACAATTCGAACGCCGTGTTCGTCTCCAACATCTCCTTAACTGATAACGGAAAGAACTACTACGGCAGCTACATCAACGACGACTGGAAAGTCACTCCCAAGCTGACCGTCAACCTGGGCCTGCGCTGGGACTTCTTCGGCCTGGTGTATGAGCACCACGGGGCGCAGGCCAACTTCGTACCCAGCGGCCCTCCAACGGGCAGTCCGTTGTACTTGATCCCATCGGGAACCGACCCCGCGAACCTTTCCACCAGCTTTAATACCCTGTTGGCCAAAGACGGTATAGGGCTCGTGATCGGTAACAAGTACGGAAAGGGGCTGGGGAACTCGGAGTACCACAATTTTGCCCCGCGGGTAGGGTTCGCCTATCAACTCACTCCCAAGCTGGTTACTCGCGGCGGGTTTGGTCTTTTCTACAATGGGTTTGAAAACCGCGGATTCTCCCCGAACCTGGGAGAGAATTATCCCTTCCAGTTCAACTTCCAGTTCGCGCCGGCTAACGATAATACGCCAATCACATACCCGGGTTGCACCAGTCCCTTTGCGACTCCTATTGGAAGCGCGACCCTCGAGACCGGATTTACCTGCACACCGCTCAGTCCGACGCTGGTCAACGCCAGTGGCCTGGCACTGCGCGGAATTCAGTTTAACTACCAGACTCCCTACTCGATGGGCGGTAACCTCACAGTGCAGTATCAACTCACCCCCTCGATGTCGGTCCAAGTGGGCTACGTGACCTCGCTGGCGCGCCACTTGGAAGCGTTCCCGAACTCTAACAACGTCACCCAGATTGTGCCCACAGTCTTGCCCGCCGGCGAATCTGCCAATACATTCCGGCCATTCCCGGATTTCGGGTCAGGCGCAAGTTACGCGACCACCAACGGCAGCAGCTGGTACCATTCGCTGCAGACCAAGGTGGAAAAGCAATTTGCCAACGGCCTGAATTTCCTGGCTACCTATACTTTTTCGAAAACCGAGACCGACGCCGGTGACTTGCTTAACGGTGGGAGTCTGCAAGGTTTCCGCGCTCCGGACGTTCCCGGAGCGGGGATTCACTTTGACTATGGCCTGGCTTCTTTCGATATCAGGAACGTCTTCCACTTCAGCGGTGGTTATGAGCTTCCCTTCGGCAAAGGGAAGCGCTACATGTCGGATGGGGGAAAGGCTTCGAACGCTCTGATTGGGGGGTGGAGCGTCAACTGGAGCGCTACCCTGCAAGGCGGCCAACCGATTACGCTTCCGTGTCCTTCGGGTACGGCTCAAGGGACAAATTGCTACGACCTCGTGGTAAAGGGGCAAAGCACGAAGCTGGGACTGCACACCGACTCGAATGGAGTGATAAGCTGGTTCGGGAACCCGAATGCATTCAGCCAACCTTGTAAGTTGGGAGCTGGCGGCGCACCCGATCCCGCCTCCGTAGCGGGTTGCGTCCCGCTAGCCGGCCTTGGCGCCCTGGGTGGTCCGCCCGCACAGGTTCCCGGACCCGGCTTCCACAGACTGGATTTCTCGCTCTTCAAAGACTTCCAGCTCTCCGAGCGCTTCAAGTTGCAGTTCCGTTCGGAGTTCTTCAACATCCTGAATCATCCGAACTTCAATGCTCCTGGATTCGGCGGCAACGGTGTTGTGGCCATCGGCGGAGCCACCAACTACACCAGTTCGAACTTCGGAGAAATCGGGTCTACTCGTGATGCTCCCTATGATCCGAGACAGATCCAGTTCGCGCTGAAACTGTACTTCTAGGTGCAAGTGACATCACGCGGGAGGCGCCTCTATCGAGGCGCCTCCCGCGGCTTACAGCCCACCCACCCGTTACAGTGTGGTGCTAACATACGAAGACCGTGATCATAAGACACCGGTCGATGTCGTCTGTTTTCCTGGCCCCAGTTCTTTTGGCTCTGCTGGCATGCCTGCCGGTAGCGGCAGCCGACAACGAGAGGATTCAGCGTCTGGATCGTGAGTTCCAGGCGGCGGTGGCGAACTATGACTCTGGCCACTACGCCCAGGCCGCCGCGCAACTGGAAAAGCTGCTGCCCGAGGCTCCGGAAAGCTTCGAAATTCATGAACTCCTCGGATTGATCTATTCCGCTCAATCGCAGGATGCCAAGGCCAGTCCGTACCTCGAAAAGGCAGTCCTGCTGAAGCCGGATTCTGCCGCGGCCCGGACCAACCTCGCTGCCAACCTCTCTCGTCTTGGGAAGCTTGGACTTGCGAAAGACGAATTCAAGAAGGCGGTTGAGCTGGAACCGCGGAACTTTGACACCAACCACAACCTGGGTGAGTTCTATGTCCGGTCGGGCAAAGTCGCCGAGGCTGCACCTTTTCTCGAACAGGCTCAGCGGATCGATCCTTCCTCCTACGACAACGGCTATGACTTGTCTTTGGCATACCTGCTGACCGGCAGGGTCAACGACGCCCGCCAACAGGTCCAGGACCTGCTGAAACGCAAGAACACCGCGGAACTGCACAACCTGCTGGGAGAGATCGAGGAGAAGGACGGGAAATTCATCGTAGCGGCAAATGAATTCGAAGCCGCCGCGCACATGGATCCAAGCGAAAGCAACCTCTTCGATTGGGGAAGCGAACTGCTTTTGCACCGTACATTCGGGCCGGCTATCGAGGTTTTTCAGCACGCGACCGAGCGCTACCCCGATTCTCCACGGCTGGTGATCGGCCTGGGCATGGCCTTTTACTCACGGGGCAATTATGACGATGCGGTCAAGGCCCTGCTGAAGGCGGCCGACCTGAATCCTTCTGATCCCCGTTGCTATCTTTTTCTGTCCAAGGCCTACGACAGTTCTCCCGGGCAGGCGGAGGAGGTCATCCAGCGCTTCCGACGTTTTGCCGAGCTTCAGCCGCACAATGCGCAGGCCCATTACTACTACGCGATGAGTATGTGGAAGGGAAAGCGCGCGCAGGACCCGGGCCTGGACCTCGGTCAGATCGAATCCCTGCTGAAGAAAGCGATCGGCATGGATCCCAAGCTGGCGGAGGCACATCTGCAGTTGGGAAATCTTTATTCGGACCAGAGCAAGTATGCCCAGGCGATCCCGGAGTATGTGCGGGCGCGTGAACTGAGTCCGGAGTCGGCGGACGTGCATTATCGGTTGGGACAGGCCTACGTTCGTGTCGGCGAGAAGGACCGCGCCCAGGAGGAGTTCCAGGTTTATCAAAAGATCCGGGCGCAGAACCTGGCCGAGATCGAAAAACAGAGGGCGGAAATTCGGCAGTTCGTTTACTCCGCCAAGAACGCACCCTCGGGGAAGCAATGACGGCCGTGTTTAGCGGGCACATTTTGGACTCGAAATGACGTCATACTTTTCGTCGCAGACTGCAAGAGGCCGAACCGGCGCCGCGTCCACTCCTCGAGAGCTTGCGCGACAGCTTGCCTCCAACCGCCGCGAGTTTTTGCGGACAGCTGCGGGTCTGGCGCTGGGCAGCGCACTCCTGGGCCCGACCGCGCTGGTTCGGGCGGCCGCCGCTGCCAGAAAGCGAAAAGTAATCGTGATCACCTTTGGCGGCGGGGCACGTGACCAGGAAACTTTTTCGCCTGAGGGTCAGGAAAACATTCCACACCTGATCGGCGAACTCATCCCGCAGTCGGCTTTCTTCACCCAGGTAGTGAACCGGGGTATCCTGGGCCACTATGTAGCCACCGCAAGTTTGGCCACCGGGGTATACGAGACGGTCAACAACTTCGCGTCGCTTCCTCCGGAACATCCGACGGTGTTCGAATATTTCCGCAAGGGCTTGCGGCGGCCGCCCTCGGACGCGTGGGTTGTGGCTCCCAGCAACGGATTCAACCGGATCGGCGAAAGCAACCATCCTTCTTATGGTGGGGGGTTGGGAGCGAGAGTGATTCTGCCGAAGCATCTGTTGACCGCGGCCATGGCAGGACCCAGCACCGACTACGAACACCTGCTGCGGGACAATTACGAGACGCCGTTCTACGCTCCAGAACTTGGTGGCCGTGAGTTTGAACTGCAGCAACTGGAGATGATGCTGAAGCTCTCGGTCGACGACTTCAAGAGCCATGCGCGAACCTTGTCAAGCCCCGACGAGCTCTCGGTATATATCGTGCGCCAGTTGATGCGCCAGGTCGCGCCCAGCCTGCTGTGGATCACCATGCACGATATTGATATCGCCCACGCCGGAGCTTACTCGCTCTACATTGAAGGCATACGCCGCACCGACCGCCTTTGCGCCGAGTTGTGGAAGGCAATCCAGAGCGAGCCGGAATATGCCGGCAATACGACTCTGTTCATCCTTCCCGATTTTGGGCGCGACTCGGACGACGATTCCGGGGGCAACGGTTTTCAGCACCATCGCACCGGTGATGCGTTGTCGCGAACCACGTGGATGATGGTTCTGGGCGCAGGCGTGCGCCCGGGAGTCGTGTTCGACCGGGCCACGGAGTCAACGGATCTGGTGCCGACCATAGGCTCGATGCTGGATTTTTCGGCTTCCCTGGCGCAAGGTAAGCCCATTCCAGAGCTGTTATAGCGCTTATGTTGCCAAGCGATCTCAAGCCCGAGCAGTTTAGTGGGTATCCGCCAGAGGCCAGAAAACTGGTTACGGAACATGTCGGCGCGTTGCGCCGTGTGCCGCTCAGTTTTCTGCCCAGCTTGCTGCGCGAGGTCATCGACTACGATTTCAGATTTCCGGCGGAACGTCGGGCCCAGGAGAGAGAACTTGCGAATCTGAACTCCCTCTCCGAGCAACAAGTGACGGAGTGGTTTCAGGAGTTCGCGCAGATCAGCCTGTCTTCCCAACTGGAAAAATTTGATTGGGTGAACGCGCCGGGGCAATTCGTCGAGCAGCTGTCGGCGCATCTCTGGACTACTCATCAACTGGATGGATTTCGCAGGGCAGCCACCGATTATGCAGAGCGCTTGCGAGCGGCGGTGCCGGCCGAACCTCCAGCCGCGCCCAGGCTGGGGATCGCCATCGTCGGGCAGGGCGTGACTACCTATGACGAACCTCTCTTTCGTAAACTGCGCGCGCACGGCGGATATTTCAGCCACGTCAATCCCGAAGATGGGCTGAAGCATCTGCTGGATGCCGTGGCCGCCAGGGCCATGGCGCATCCCGCGCCCTACGCTCACTGGTACATCGACGGCGGGCAGGAGGCGGAGCACGATCCCGCACTTACGACCGTTTCCTACAATGCCCTGGAACCCGCGCGCGCAGCCCTGTTGAAGAGGATGCGGGGAGAAATCGGAAAGCCCGGCATGGGACCGGAGACGCTACGAACGGTGCTGGCACAAATGCGGCCTGCGGACCTGGGTATGGACCGCGCCGGAGATGAAGTCCTGGACCGTTTTCAGGTGAAGCTGCTGACCGAGGGATCGGGCACACAGATTTTCAGCACCAGCTTCGCGCAATGGGCAGCACGCGAAACTCTGCGGCGAGCCCAGCCCCTCACCTTGCTCGTCCGCTTTGCACCAAGACAGCGACAGAAGCCGATGAATGAACTGCTTTCCGGCACACGAGCCAATGCCGAACTTGATCCGGTGGGCTCGCTGGTGGACGGTGACATGGGCTCGTATTACACCTACCTGAATCAACAACGGCTGACGGGAGCGGAGAAGTCTTCCTTCCTGGTATGGTTCGAAGGCCATGACAAAGCGATGGCGATCGGCCCCGCGATGCCGCGCGGAACGGAATCGTCGAGTCCCACAGACCTTAAACAGTTATTGAGTTGGGCGAGCTAGCAAAGAAAAACTGATAACTGACAACTAAGATCTGAGAACCGGTTGGAAACAACAAGACGTAGCGCCGTCAGCGCGCCTGCGACAGTACCGCCACCCCATACACGCGAAGCTTGACCGATTGCTTCGAGCCGCCTTCGAGCACATCGTTCATGGTCGACGGCAGGGAAATCGTCTGCTCAGCCTTGGAAAGATTCACCAGGATATAAACGGCTCCTTTTGTTCCGTAGCGGGGATAAACCTCCACTCCGTCCGGAACCGTGCCCAGCGCGGGTTTTACGCCACTTACATCGGCCATCCATTTCGCCGCAGCATTCATGGCGGAGTCATCCATCCAGGCGCCGATGTAGGTGATTCTGCCTTTGCCGATTTTCCGGGTGATGGCTGCGGGCTTGCCGTCAAGCCATCCGTTGCTTTTTCCATATCGCTCGAGAACCTCGGTGTCGCTGTCTTTGCCGCTCAGCAACTCAGCCCAGAGTTTGCCTTCTCCGGTGCCAAACTTTCCCTCCACTGGAACCGGCTCGAGCAGTGCGTAGTATTGCTCGACGCGCCCACCCAGGAGATCGGCAAGTGGTCCGGGCTGGCGTTGCGGTTGCAAACCATTGTCGTCATCTTTCATGGCAGAGCGCTGGCCGAGAACCAGGTGTCCGCCCTGCTGGACATATTCGATCAGGTTCCTGGCGGCGGCATCAGAGAGCACATTGAGTCCGGGCGCGACCACCAGCTTGTATTGACCGAGAGGAGCGACGGCTTCGACAACGTCGACAGATTGGCTGACCGCCCGCAATGGCCGGTAATAGCTGACCAGTTCAGCTTCGGGATCGTAGTTCTTGTTATGACGCTGCCAATTAATGGCCCAGCGGCTGTCGTACGAGTGCAGGATTGCGACTTCCGACTTGACTGATGTCCCGACCAGGGCGGGGCCGGCCTTGGCAAATTCACGGCCGAGCTGCTGCGCTTCGTTATAGAGCGGAACCGGCGTGCCATCCGCCCCCACCAGCGTGCCGTGATACTCCTCTTGGCCGTTTAACGCGCTGCGCCACTGCCAGTAGCTGACCACGTCCGCGCCGTGTCCGATGGCGTGCCATGCCATAGCGCGGACTTCTCCCTTATCCAGGGAGTTGTTGATCGGCGCCCAGTTTACCGAACCCGGCTGGGTCTCCATGACCCAGAAATTCTTGTTCTTGAAGCCGCGGGTCAGGTCGTGGGCAAAGCCGTTCCTGGCCGGATCAAGGTGTCCCTGGCCTACGTAGTCGTCCCACGCCGCGAGGTCGAGATCCTTCTCCACCACATAATGATCGAAGCCGTCAAACCAGCCCATCGTGTTTGTCGTGATGAATTGCCGGGCATCGGAATTGGCGCGGATCGCGTCCAGTTGGTTTTTCTGATAGCTGCGCCAGGTGTCACTGACAAATCGTTTCCAGGCCAGCAGCAGTCCGGGATTGCCCTCCTTTGTCTGAATGGGAATCTGGCTCCAGTCGAAAATTGTTTCGCTCCAGTACGAAGTCGTCCAGCGCGCGTTCAAATTGTCCAGCGTTCCATACCGCGCTTTGAGCCACTGCTGGAACTGCGCCTTGGTGTCGGGATCGAACGAGATATCCGAATACTCGTTGTCAATCTGCCAGCCCAGAACCCAGGAATTGTGCCCGAAGCGCTTGGCCATCTGCTCGGCGATCTTGCGCGCGAATTCGCGATATTTGGGATTCGCAAAGTTGAACTGCTGGCGATTTCCATGTTCGGCCCGATGGCCTTCTTCGTCGATCCGTAAAGTCTCGGGATATTTCTGCGTGAGCCATGCCGGCGGCGCCGCGGTTGGAGTTCCCACCACGGTGGAGATTCCGTGCTTCGCCGCCGCGGCGATGGCACGATTGAGCCAATCCAGATCGTATTGTCCTTCGCTTGGCTCCATGCGGCTCCAGGCAAACTCGCCTACACGGACCATGTGGATGCCCGCCTGCTGCATCAGGGCGAGGTCTTCGTCCCAGCGCGACTCCGGCCATTGTTCCGGATACCAGGCAGTTCCCATCATTATGGGAGGTGCTGGTGGCGCTGTCTGGCCGTTCAGGGCAGCCGTAAGGAGAAAAATGACGGCCGTGACCAACTGGACGGCGAGTTTCGATACCATGCACTGCTGTCGCTGCGATGACCAGACTTGATCCATCGGATTGCTCCTGAGAATTAGGTGATTTTTCTTTGCGTCCTTTGCGGTCAAAGGCTTTTTCTCCAGCCCTTTACCCGAATCGCAAAAAATCGCACCGACCGCTGATTAGATCTTGGTTCTGGGCCGGCCGAGGGCGAGCATGATTACGCCAAACACCAGCATGACAATTCCCCACTCGAGATTGATATTAATTCCGAGCGAGCGTTGATAAATTGCCGGGTCACTCAGCGCGCCGTATGTGATCAGCAACAGGCCGAAAATGGCGAACAGCAAACCAATTGGCAGCCGAATGTCGAGTCCCATTATTTCTCCTACCTGAAAATAATGTTGAGCAGCGCGGTGCACGCCAGCACCACAACCGCCAGTACCACCGGCCGTTGATACCAGTGAAGCCCTTCCTGGGTCGGGCGTTCGGTGAGCGAATACACCAGGCCAACCAACTCCTTCTCTTCGTGAGGACGGGTCAGCAGGCTCGCCACAATCGTGACGATGAAGCAGGTTGTCCAGGCATAAATCGCGGTCCAGAAGTTCTGCGCCATCTCGCTGGGATAAACGTGCATGATGGCGAACCATCCGCCCTTGACTCCGGGCACGCCTCCCTGGGGAAGAGTCAGTCCCTGGTGGAGTGCGGCGGCCACGGTACCACTCAACAATCCTGCAAATGCGCCGTGGCCGGTAGTGCGCTTCCAGAACATCCCCAGAAGGAAGGTGGCAAACAGGGGCGCGTTTACGAACGCGAATACCAGTTGCAGCATGTCCATGATGTTGTTGAAACGCGTCGCCATGTATGCTGCTGCCACGGACAGCACGGTGCCGAAGATGGTAGCCATGTGGCCCATCCAAAGATAATGCTCGTCACTCGCGGTCTTGTTGATGTACGACTGGTAGATGTCATACGTCCACACCGTATTGAATGCGGTTACATTCCCGGCCATGCCGGACATGAAACTGGCCAGCAGCGCGGTCAGACCGAGGCCCAGAATTCCCGTGGGAAAATAATGGAGAAGCATGTTGGGAGTGGCCAGGTCGTAATCGAGTTGCACCGTGCCATCCTTGTCGAGAATCGGCTGACCGGACGCATCGATCTTGGCGGGGACAAGTCCTTGTCCCGGGACCGAGGCGGCAGCATGACTTCCGGCCAGACCTGCGAGATTTTGGCTGGGAAGAGCGATGGCGATCAATCCCGGCAGGATGACCAGGAAAGGGAAGAGCATCTTGGGGAAGGCTGCAATCAATGGCGTGCAGCGCGCGGAATTCATCGAGTTGGCGGCCATGGCGCGCTGGATGACGAGAAAATCCGTACACCAGTATCCGAACGACAGCACGAAGCCCAGCCCCATGGTCAGGCCAAACCATTCCACACCCAGGCGGTTGGTATGTGCGCTGCTCATTCCCAGCCAGGAATGCGTGTAGGACGGGTTGAGCGTGGCTTTCAGGCCCGTCCAGCCGCCAACATTCTTCAGGCCGAGCCAGACCAGAGGCAGGAATCCGGCGACGATCAGGAAGAACTGCACTACCTCGTTGTAGATGGCGCTGCTCAACCCGCCCAGCAGGATGTAGCCCAGGACCACCACGGCTGAAATGACTAAGGAGAAGTGAAATACCCAGGCTTGCGGCAGTCCCATCCTGGCAAACGGCGCGTCGAAAATGTGCAGGATCTGGATCAGCTTCGCCATGGCGTACATGGAAATGCCGGAGGAGAACAAAGTCATGACGGCGAAGGAAACCGCGTTAAGCCCGCGGGTTTTTTCGTCAAAACGAAGCCGCAGATATTCGGGGACAGATCGCGCCCGCGAGCCGTAGTAGAACGGCATCATGAAAACGCCGACAAACACCATCGCCGGGATGGCGCCAATCCAGTAAAAGTGGCTGGTGACGATGCCGTATTTTGCCCCGGAGGCGCCCATGCCAATCACTTCCTGAGCCCCCAGATTCGCGGAAAGGAAGGCCAGGCCGGCCACCCAGGCCGGGATGGAACGGCCGGCCAGGAAGAAGTCTGTGCTGGTTTTTACATAGCGCTTGAGGATGGCGCCGATGCCGAGCACGAAGACGAAATAGACGACCATGATCGTCCAATCGATGGTCCTCAACATGAGTCAGCTCTCCCGTTTGTGGCTTGATCCTTCTCAGTTTCCGTGACGGCGGTGTAAACGATTACAGGCTTGGATCGGATTTGTCAACGCATTTTGGGTATAGGTTTCCTCGGGCGGCGGCCGCTAAAGACTTTAACCGCAAAGGTCGCGGGGTCAACATCGAAGAACGCAGAGCAAGACCTACTGCTGGCACAGCGATTGCAGATGCGCGGCCGCGCTTTCCGGCGTGATGTCACGTTGGGGCATGCCGAGCATTTCAAATCCCACCATGAATTTTCGGATGGTTGCCGAGCGCAGCAGCGGCGGATAGAAGTGCGCGTGGAAGTGCCATTCCGGATGCGGGGCACTGTCAGTGGGCGATTGGTGAAAGCCCATGGAATAGGGGAATGGAACATCGAACACCCTGTCGTAGGCAGCAGTAACCCGCTGCAGCGCGTCCGCCAACTGAGAGACTTCGCTCCCGGAGAACTCGGGAAACGTTCCCAGGTGGCGGCGGCTGCACACCAGAATCTCGAACGGCCAGACCGCCCAGAAGGGCACCAGCGCCACGAAGCCCTCATTCTGGCAAACCAGACGAACCTTCTGGCGATCTTCCAAACCGATGTAATCACATAGTAAACAGCCCTGATGTTGGCGCAGATAGCTGGTCTGGCACGCCAGTTCTTTCGCCGGAAAGTCCGGAATCGAACAAGTAGCCCAGATCTGGCAGTGCGGATGAGGATTGCTTGCTCCCATCATGGCGCCGCGATTCTCGAAGATCTGCACATGATTGATTTGAGCCATCTCCCCGAGCTCCCGGAATTGGGCAGTCCAGGTATGGATTACGTTCTCGATGTCCTTAACCTGCATGGTGGAAAGGGTAAGGTCGTGGCGCGGGGAGAAGCAGATTACGCGGCAACGCCCAGGTTCGCCCTGCGCCACCAGCAGGCCACGGTTTTCGACGTCCAGGTGGTCGGTGGGGCCATCGGGCTTCAGCGCGGCAAAATCGTTGTCGAAGACGAATGTACCGGTATAGGCCGGATTGCGGACACCGCCAACCCGCGAATTTCCGGGACAGAGATAGCAGGTAGGGTCGTACTGGGGCTCGTGGCTAGCAGGGAGCTTTTCCAGTTGCCCCTGCCAGGGCCGGCCCGCACGATGGGGAGATACCAGCACCCACTCGTTAGTAAGGGGATTCAGTCGGCGATGCGGATCTTCGGTAAGCTTCAATAACGTGCCTCCGACCATTGGGTTACAATGTACCCGAAAGCCCGTCCAAGGTTATAAAAACGGCGGCAAATGTTTATTGACATGGAGTAATGCGGAGGCCTATCGTTGCAACGCGTGTAATCGCTTACATGTGCATTATTTCATATCCCCGACTCGGATTTCACGCTGTGTTTCGTGCTTAGCCTAGCTTTCGCTTGGGATCGTGGAATGAAGTCTGCAGAACTGGCTCAACATTTTAAGGATCTGTTCGGATCGCCGCCCAGGATCTTTTGCGCCCCGGGCCGGGTCAATCTGTTGGGCGAGCACACCGATTACAACGACGGTTTCGTAATGCCCTGCGCCATCGGGTTTTCCACCCGCGTGGCGATTTCCTCCCGTCAGGACCGCAAGCTGGTGATCCGCTCTGAGGAATTTTCAGAGCAATTTGAATTCGACCTGGACAATCTACCTGCTAGGGGAAAAGGCGTCTGGTCGGATTACGTTCTCGGGGTAGCGGTCATGCTGCGCCAGATCGGGCATCCCACCCCGGGAGCGAGTCTGCTGGTTCGGGGAGAAGTTCCGATCGGCGCGGGACTCAGCTCTTCCGCCGCCATCGAGGTGGCCAGTGCGCTTGCCCTGATGAGCCTCAATGGCGCGGCGCTTCCCCTGCCGGAAGTGGCAAAACTCTGCCAGAAAGCCGAGAACGTGTTTATCGGCGCCCGCGTTGGCATCATGGACCAGTTCGTCTCCTGCCTGGGAAAGGCCGGGCACGCGCTATTGCTCGATTGCCGCTCTCTCGAGTTCAAGTTGATCCCCATCCCACAGAATGTTCGTCTGGTGATCTGCAACACAATGGTGAAGCACGATCACGCCAACGGCGCCTACAACCGGCGGCGCGAAGAATGCGATGAAGGCGTGAAGCTCCTGTCCCGGTGGTATCCAAAAATTCGTGCTCTCCGGGATGTGTCGGTGGAACAACTGGTGCAGCATAAAGCTGAAATTCCGGAGACCATCTATAAGCGTTGCCTGCACGTTGTGTCCGAGAACCAGCGCGTCCTGGAAGGCGGGAAATATTTGACGGACGGCGACGTGGAGCAGTTCGGCGCCCTGATGCAGCAATCGCATTGCAGCCTTCGCGACTTGTATGAAGTCAGTTGCCGTGAGCTCGACGTCATGGCTGAAATCGCCCGGTCTCTGAAAGGCTATTGCGGCGGACGGATGACGGGAGGCGGATTTGGCGGATGCACGGTAAACATCGTGCGCGCCGCGGATGCAGAAACCTTCGCCAAACAGATTTCAGAACGGTATCAGGCGGAGATCGGGATCAAGCCTGACGTGTACGTCTGCTCCGCAGCCAACGGCGCCAGCGCCGGCTAAGCTGATTTTCTCGGCGTACTCTAGTTTTTCCTCTGCGTCCTTTGCGGTCAGAAGGCTTTTTAACCGCAAAGATCGCAGAGAAAAAGATCGCAGAGAAACCCCGTAAAGGTCGCAAAGCAAATCTTCTCAAGTCTCCCACAACTCAAATCGCTCGCGTTGAACCCCGCATCACCAGGTGAGTGGGAATGGTGTATTCCGCGTGGGATCCGTCTTCCTTCCGGATGAGGGCTTCCAGCGCGGCAAAGGCGGTAACCGCAAGTTGGGTTCGGGACAGGATGATGGTCGTGAGCGGCGGCTGGGTGAGGTGGGCAAAAGCGATGTCATCAAAACCGATCAGCGAAATGTCCTCGGGGACTCTCAATCCAGCGTTGTGAATCGCGCCCAGTGCCCCGATGGCGGTGAGATCGTTAGAAGTGATTACCGCAGTGGGGCGCTGTGGCAATCGCAAAAGATTCCTCATGGCCAGCGCACCGCCT
>CAZGSU010000074.1:0-54372 GCA_964528615.1 uncultured Acidobacteriaceae bacterium
TCCCAAAGTGGCCGACTCCATGGATGGGTCGCAAAAATGGGCGATCGCCTGCACCCGCGAAGCCCTGGAAGACTACGGTTACCCCAAGCGTCCGCTGGACCTGGATCGTACTGCCGTGATCCTGGGCAACGCCCTGGGCGGAGAGAAGCACTATCTCACCGCGTTGCGTGTGTTTTTTCCTGAATACGCCCACGAGTTGGCCGAAAGCGCCAGTTTCGCGGCTCTGTCGGAAGGTTTGCGCCGCGACATCACCCGCGAATTGCGCGAGGGGATCGGCAAACATCTGCCCCCGATTACCGAAGACAGCATGCCTGGCGAACTCGCCAATTGCATTGCCGGCCGGGTTGCGAATATCTACAACTTTCACGGCCCGAACTATGTTTGCGATGCCGCGTGCGCCTCGGCGATGGCGGCGATTAGCGCTGCAGCCGAGGGATTGATTCACAACGACTACGACCTGGCGATCAGTGGCGGTATCGATCGCAACATGGGCGTCACAAGTTTCGTGAAGTTCTGCAAGATTGGTGCGCTCTCCGCGACCGGAACTCGCCCCTACGCCGAAGGAGCAGATGGATTCGTGATGGGCGAAGGCGCAGCCATCTTCCTGCTCAAACGTTTGGCCGATGCTGAACGCGACGGAGACAAAATCTATGCCGTGCTGCGCGGCATGGGCGGATCAAGCGATGGCAAAGGAAAGGGAATCACCGCCCCCAACCCGATTGGCCAGAAATTCGCCATCGAGCGCGCCTGGAGAAATGCCGGATTATCTCCGGCCACCGCTACGTACATTGAAGGTCACGGCACTTCCACACGGGTCGGCGATGTGGTGGAAGTCCAAAGTATGGCCGACGCGCTCAGCAGTTTTCATCTGCCCTCGAAGTCGGTGGCGCTGGGCTCAGTCAAATCCAACTTTGGCCATCTCAAAGGAGCGGCTGGGGCTGCCGGATTCCTGAAAACCGCTCTCGCGCTTCGGGATAAAGTTCTGCCGCCCAGCGTGCATTGCGAACATCCCAATCCCGACATCGATTTCGCCCACTCTCCGCTGTACGTCAATACCGAATTGAAGCCCTGGACGATTCCAGCGGATGGCGTACGGCGCGCCGGATTGAGCGCGTTTGGTTTTGGCGGCACCAACTTCCATGCGGTACTTGAGGAATACATCCCCCACAGATTGAACGGCAACGGAAAGCGATCGGTGGCGGTAGGTGAAATTCCACCGAAGACTGAGACTGAGACAATGACGGTCACAACGACGAATACAAGAGATGCGGCCGGGAATCCTCCGGTGAATTTCTCATCCAAAGCACCCTTGCGCGGTGCGCTGCTTATCGGTGCCGCGACAGAGGCCGTGTTGGTCGAGCGTTTGCGAGCAGTAGAGAAAGAGGCGAAAGCGGGACGCGCCTCTGCTCCTACCGCGCCGGCCGAGGCGGACCTGCGCGCGCCCGAACGCCTGGGCATCGATTATGCCAACGCCGCCGAACTGGCGGAGAAGGCGGCCAGCGCGCTCAAGGCGCTTGCGGCCAATCAGCCGGCAGTGTGGAAGGCGCTCCGCGCCCAAGGCATCTTCCGCGGTCATGGCCCCGCGTCCAAGGTGGCCTTCCTGTATCCGGGCCAGGGTTCTCAGTATGTGAACATGCTCAAGCCACTGCGCGCGGCGGAGCCGATTGTGGCCGAGACCTTCGCGGAGGCGGATCGCGTCATGACGCCCTTGTTGGGCAAGCCTCTCAGTGAGTACATCTTCGTGGATAAAGCCGACGACAAGGCCGTCGCCAGGGCCGAAGAAGATCTGCGCCAGACTGCGATTACTCAACCAGCAGTGTTGGCGGTTGACCTTGCACTGACACGACTCCTCGCTGCCTACGGCATCGAGCCCGACTTCGCCATGGGCCACAGCCTGGGTGAATACGGAGCGCTGCTTGCCTCCCAAGCGCTTCCCTTTGCTGACGCGCTCGAAGCAGTCAGCGCCCGCGGCCGCGAGATGACCCGCTTTGCCCCGGAAGACAAGGGACGCATGGCCGCTGTATTTGCTCCGTTGGAGGAAATCGAGCGAATCCTGAAGACCGTGTCCGGGAATGTGGTGATCGCGAACGTTAACAGCAATCATCAGGCCGTCATCGGTGGGGCCAGCAAACCCGTCGAGCAAGCCATGGAAGCCTTCCAGAAAGCCGGCTATGACGTGTCGCCGTTATCGGTCAGCCACGCCTTCCATACCTCGATTGTGGCGTCGGCCAGCGAGCCGTTGCGGCGAGTGCTGCAGCGCCTGCATCTGGCGTCGCCGCGACTGCCCATCGTGGCCAACACCAACGGAGAGTTTTATCCCATGGGGCCGGACGTCGTGCCCCAGATGTTGGACATTCTGGCGCAGCAGGTGGCTGCCCCTGTGCAGTTCGTTAAGGGTCTGCGCACACTGTATGAAGCCGGCGCGCGAGTCTTCGTCGAAGTCGGACCCAAAAAAGCGTTGCAGGGATTTGCCGAAGACGTGCTCGGCGAACGTGGCGACGTTATCTCCCTGTTCACGAATCACCCCAAGGTCGGTGATATCGTCTCGCTCAACCAGGCCCTGTGCGGCCTCTACGCGGCGGGATTGGGCCAGGCGGCCGGCGAGACTCTGCCTGCGTCCGCGGCAGTAACCGTTACCGCGGATGCCGGGCGATTGGAAACGGGGAAACCGGTTTCACCGGCGCCTGCAGAAGGAGAGTCTCTGCCGCCAACCCAGCCAGCGAACGGAGATCATTACACTGAGCTCGGCCGTTTGTTCGCCGATGTCCTCGACCGCGGCTACGAGATTTACCACGGCCAGAAGGCGGCTCCTGCCACTTTCCCGGTGGCGATCACCGGAGCGGCTCTGGGTCTTCCCGGGACCGATCACGTTTTCGACGATGGCAACATTGCCCGCATCCTGCGAGGGGATCAGTTCATCGATTCCATTCCCACTCGCTTTCGCCGCGACATTCTCGATAAACACATCACGCGCCTAGTGAAGAGCGACAACGGAGGAAGATTTGAAACCATCAGCGATGTCGCGGATGTGATCAAGCTGGCGGGCCGCGGCGGGGCATTCGATTTGGAAAGTGAATTCGGCGTTTCCGCCGATCGCAATGCTGCTCTCGACCGGGTCACGCAACTGGCGATCGCCGTAGGCCTTGACGCATTACGCGACGCCGGCATTCCCTTGGTTCTGCGCTATAAAACAACCACCCGGGGCACCCAGCTGCCAGACCGCTGGGCCCTACCGGACGCGTTGCGCGACGACACTGGCGTGATTTTTGCGTCGGCTTTCCCGGGCTACGATTCCTTCGCCGACGAGATGTCGCGCTATCACGCCGACCGCGCCCGTCGCGAGCAATTAGCCGCGCTGGAAAGCCTGCAGGCTCGGGCGGCCGAAGTGAATGGTCATTCCGTCCTGGGGCAGGAGATCGACCGGCGCGTTGCAGAATTGCGCGCCGCCATCGAAAAAGAACCATATGTGTTCGACCGGCGTTACCTGTTCAGGGTATTGCCGATGGGGCATTCCCAGTTTGCTGAATTCATCGGCGCCAGAGGACCCAACACGGCTGTCAATGCCGCTTGCGCCAGTACCACACAAGCGGTGGCCCTGGCCGAGGACTGGATCCGCGCCGGGCGGTGCCGCCGGGTGGTCGTGGTCTCGGCCGACGATATCACTACCGACAATCTGATCGGCTGGATGGGTGCCGGTTTTCTGGCCAGCGGAGCCGCAGCTACGGACGAAGCGGTCGAAGAAGCCGCTACTCCCTTTGACCGCCGCCGTCACGGCATGATCATTGGCATGGGAGCCGCGGGGCTTGTCGTGGAGAGTGCGGAGGCCGCCCGCGAACGGGGAATCCAACCTATATGCGAAGTGCTGAGCGCGGTGACTGCCAATAGCGCCTTTCATGGCACTCGCCTCGACGTGCAGCACATCAGCCGGGTGATGGAGGACCTGGTGGCCAAAGCGGAAGCGCGCAGTGGCATTCAACGTCACCAGATCGCACCGCGCACCGTTTTTGTTTCCCATGAAACCTACACACCCGCACGCGGCGGAAGCGCGGCGGCGGAGATCCACGCCCTGCGTCACGTCTTCGGTGACACTGCCGATCAAATTGTGATCGCCAACACGAAAGGCTTCACCGGCCACGCCATGGGCGCCGGCGTCGAAGATGTTGTCGCCGTGAAAGCACTGGAAACCGGAGTGGTGCCGCCGGTGGCCAACTTCAAGGAAGTCGACCCTGACCTGGGTGCGTTGAACCTGTCGAAAGGCGGCGCCTATCCGGTCGAGTACGCGTTGCGCCTGGGAGCCGGGTTCGGTTCGCAGATCGCCATGACCCTGTTGCACTGGGTGAAGACCAAAGACGGAGTTCATCAGAGGCCCGACGCTCTCGGTTACACCTACCGGATCGCCGACAACAGCGCCTGGAAGGCATGGCTAAGCCGGATCGCCGGCCATTCGTCCGCAGACTTGGAAGTCGTTTCCCGCACCCTGCGCGTACGCGATCAAGGATCAGCGGCGAGAGTTGCAGAGACCGCGCAGGAATCCCGACCCGCGCCATCGCCACTGCCGGTAACAGTACAAGTGCCACCGCAAGTGACAGTGCAGGTGCCGGTGCCCGCACCCCAGGCTCCGCCGCCTCCGATCGTGAAAACAGCACCGGCGCCGGTCGCGTTAGTTCCGGAGACGAAAGTGAAAGTGAAAGTCGCAGCGCCTGTGCCCGCTGCTGTACCCGCGCCTCCAACACCGCCAATCGCCAACGTTGAAGGCGATCCAGTGAAAGAGCGCATTCTGGCTCTGGCAGTGGAGAAGACCGGCTATCCGCAGGACATGTTGGAACTGGATCTCGATCTCGAGGCGGACCTCGGAGTTGACACCGTGAAGCAGGCGGAAATGTTCGCCGCCATCCGCGAAATCTACAACATTCCGCGTGATGAGAACCGCAAGCTGCGCGATTACCCCACGCTGGCGCATGTCATCCGCTTCGTCTATGAGAAGCGCCCCGATTTGGCCGGCGCGGCTCCGGTCGCGGCCGTATCCAGCGCAAAGGAAAAAGTCAAAGTCGCGGCACCGGTATCTGCGCCGATTCCAGAAAAAAGCAGAGCCCAGGATCCGGTGAAGGAACGCATCCTTACCTTAGCCGTAGAGAAGACCGGCTACCCGCAGGACATGCTGGACCTGGATCTCGACCTCGAAGCAGATCTAGGGGTCGACACCGTGAAGCAGGCGGAAATGTTCGCCGCCATCCGTGAGATCTACAACATTCCGCGCGATGAGAACCGCAAGCTGCGCGACTACCCCACGCTGGCGCATGTCATCCGCTTCGTCTATGAGAAGCGGCCCGACCTTGCAGTTGCGCCTCCGCCCTCAGCGACGGAAAAGGTGACGACACAGGTCGAGCCTGCTGCGGCACCGGTTGCGGTGAACGCCGAAGGTACCGAGGCAGTGAAGGAACGCATCCTCACCCTCGCGGTGGAGAAGACTGGCTATCCGCGAGACATGCTGGACCTGGATCTCGACCTCGAGGCGGATCTCGGGGTTGACACCGTGAAGCAGGCGGAAATGTTCGCGGCCATCCGCGAAATCTACAACATCCCCCGCGACGAGAACCGCAAGCTGCGCGATTACCCCACGCTGGCGCATGTCATCCGCTTCGTCTATGAGAAGCGGCCGGACCTCGCGAGTGCGCCCCCACCCACGGCTGCGGAAAGGGTGACGACACAGGTCGAGCCTGCCACGGCACCAGTTGCGGTGAAAGCCGAAGGTACCGAAGTGAAGGAACGCATCCTCACTTTAGCCGTGGAGAAGACTGGCTACCCAAGAGACATGTTGGATCTGGATCTCGACCTCGAGGCGGATCTCGGAGTTGACACGGTGAAACAGGCGGAGATGTTTGCGGCCATTCGCGAAATCTACAACATTCCTCGCGACGAGAACCGCAAGCTGCGCGACTACCCCACGCTGGCGCACGTCATCCGGTTCGTCTATGAGAAGCGGCCTGACCTGGCGGCATTTGCTCCACCATCACCTGCGACAGCCAAGGAGTCCGCGCTTGCACCAACTCCGGCAGCAGCTCAGGCGCCCACGGACGAGGCTATTAGAAACAAAGTTCTGGAGATTGTGGCCGAGAAAACCGGCTATCCAAAAGACATGTTGGACCTGGATCTCGATCTCGAAGCCGACCTCGGCGTCGATACCGTCAAGCAGGCGGAGATGTTCGCTGCTATCCGGGCGACATACAACATACCGCGCGATCCGAATCTCAAGCTGCGCGATTTTCCGACCTTGAACCACGTGATCAAGTTCGCCCGCGACAGGGCCGGTTTAGCAGCAGCCGCGCCAGAAGAAAAACAGGAATCAACCGACCAGGCGAAGAACTCTTCAGTTTCGCCTGCGGCCACGATTCCGGCTAACATCACTCCTCGCCCTGTGCTCGCGAGTCTGGACGCCGCGAACCGAATCCCACGCCGGGTTCCGGTGCCAATCTTGCGGCCGCCACTCAACATCTGCAAGCCAACCGGCGTCGCGCTCGACCAGGGCCGCCGCGTGATCATCATGCCCGACAAAGGTGGGGTCGCAGACGCGCTGGTGCAAGAGCTGCAAGCCAAGGGCGTCGAAGTCCTTGGTATCGAGGGCAGACCGGACGCAGAGGCGCTTACCATCCGCCTCAAGAATTGGATGACCTCTGGTCCGATAGACGGAGTTTACTGGCTGCCCGCGTTGGACAGCGAGGGGCCTCTTGGCAAGATGGATATCGCCACGTGGCACGAGGCCATTCAGGTAGGACTGAAATCGCTTTACACCGCCATGCGCACTCTGTTCGAACAGATCGCGAAACCGGGAACGTTCCTGGTCTCGGCAACGCGGCTGGGCGGCCAGCACGGTTACGACGAGGCCGGAGCAGTCGCTCCCCTGGGCGGAGCCGTAGTGGGATTCACCAAGACCTACAAGCGGGAACGCGTCGACGCTCTGGTCAAAGCGGTCGATTTCGAAGCCGGGCGCAAGCCATCGGAAGTCGCTGGGCTGCTGATCGAGGAAACCTTCCGCGATCCTGGCGCAGTTGAGATTGGCTACAAGGCAGGTCTGCGCTGGACAGTTGGCCTGCAGGAACAGCCCGCGTCTGATGGCCGTCCCGGCCTCACCCTGGATCAAAACACTGTATTCCTGATCACGGGCGCTGCCGGGAGCATCGTCTCGGCCATTACCGCGGACCTGGCAGCCGCTTCGGGGGGCACTTTCTATCTGCTCGATCTGGTGCCGGAGCCTGACCCCGGGAATCCCGATCTCAAACGCTTTGTCAGCGATAAAGAAGGCCTCAAGCGCGATCTGTTTGCCCGCATTCAGGCTCGCGGCGAGCGGGCTACACCAGCCCTGGTGGAAAAAGAGCTTGCGGCCCTCGAGCGAGCTCAGGCTGCGCGTGCTGCCATCGACGCCGTGCGCGCGGCTGGCGGCACACCGCATTATTTCAGCGTAAACCTCACCGATGCGGATGCCTTGGCCAAAGTGATTCGCCAGGTGCGCGAACATAGCGGGCGGGTTGACGTGCTTTTGCACGCCGCCGGTATCGAGCGTAGCCGTTCGTTGGCCGACAAAGAGGCCCGCGAATTCGATCTGGTCTTTGACGTCAAGAGCGATGGCTTCTTCAATCTGTTGCATGCGATCGGTGACATGCCTCTCGGAGCCACTGTGGCCTTCAGCTCGATTGCGGGCCGCTTCGGAAATCCCGGACAAACCGACTACAGCTCTGCCAACGATCTGCTGTGCAAGATAACATCCAGCTTCCGCACAACTCGTCCAGCTACACGCGGAATTGTCATCGATTGGACGGCGTGGGGCGGGATCGGTATGGCCACACGCGGATCCATCCCCAAGGTGATGGAACTGGCGGGCATCGACATGCTGCCGCCGGATGCGGGTGTTCCTTTGATTCGCCGGGAACTGACCGCGGGAGGAACGCGTGGCGAAATCGTTATCGGCCAGCGTCTGGGTGCGCTGCTCAAGGAGTGGGATGCCAGCGGCGGACTCGATACCAGCGCTCCGGAGGTTTCTGGAGAAAAGCAGTTGCCTGCCCAAGGACCGATGAGTGGCAAGCTCACCAGCGTTGGACTTTACAGCCCCATCACGGTTGAGACTACCCTGGATCCAAAAATCCAAGCGTTCCTGCACGACCACCAGATTGACGGCACACCGGTGCTGCCGGGCGTCATGGGCATCGAAGCGTTTGCGGAAGCTGCTGCGCGCATGCTTCCGGGTTGGCGCGTGGCGGAGATTGGAAACGTCAATTTTCTCGCGCCCTTCAAGTTTTACCGGAGTGAGCCCCGCACGGTGACGGTCGAAGCGCTAATTCATCCGGATAAGGACGGTATTGTGGCGGATTGTGGACTGGTTGGTTTCCGGCCACTCCCGAATCAGACGGAGCCGCAACGCACCACCCACTTCAACGGCCGTGTCCGGCTGACGAAGCGGACCTCCGAGGTCGTGACCACGGCACCATATTCACCGGCGGGCCACATCATCGAAGCTGCCGATATTTATCGCCTCTACTTCCATGGACCCGCGTACCAGGTCCTGGAGCGCGCATGGTGGGACGGGAAGCAGATCGTGGGCTTGATGGCGAGGAACCTTCCGGACAATCATTACCCGTCCGAACTTCCGACGCTAATGGGGCCACGCCTGATCGAGCTTTGTTTCCAAACTGCCGGCATCTGGGAGATGGGCGTGCAGAGCCGCATGGGCCTGCCCCAGCACATTGATCGGGTCTCCTTATTACGATCTCCGGATTTGGCGGAAGGCAGGCTGTACGGCGTGGTCACTCCCAATCAGGCTCAAGGAAGCTTCGATGCTGAGGTTGTGGATGCGGCAGGAAACCGCTATGTGCAACTCAAGGGATACCGCACGGTAGCGGTGCCGAACAGTATCATTGGCGAACCGTTGAAGGCACTACAGATGGCGATGTCACTGGAAGCCGTCGCAGCATGATCGACCAGGCGGCTACAAACGTTTGACTGTCGATCGAGGAATTTATGAACCACGAATTCCAACGTGTAGCGATCGTGAACCGCGGTGAGGCGGCAATGCGCTTCATCCATGCGGTCCGCGAGTTCAATCAGGAGCACGACGCCAGGCTGCGCACAATCGCACTCTTCACTGAGCCTGACCGCCATGCCATGTTTGTCCGCGAAGCGGATGAGGCAGTGTGTCTCGGCGCCGCCCAAACTATTGACCCGGGTACGCTGCAGCCCAAGAACAGCTACGTCGATTACGGGCGGCTGGAACGGGCATTGACAGCCGCGCGTGCAGAAGCGGTCTGGGTGGGATGGGGTTTTGTAGCGGAGCACGCTGCGTTCGCCGACCTCTGCCATGAGCTGGGCATCGTCTTCATCGGTCCCGATGGTGATGTGATGCGGCGGCTGGGCGACAAAATTTCCTCGAAGCTTTTGGCCGAGAAAGCGCAAATCGAGGTCGCCCCCTGGAGTGGGGGACCGGTGGAGACCCTCGATGACGCCCGGCGCCATGCGGAACGGCTGGGCTATCCTCTGCTTATTAAAGCGACGGCCGGAGGAGGCGGTCACGGAATTCGAAAAGTTCGTTCGGCAGATGACCTTCCGCAGGCCTTTGAGAGCGCCCGCGCCGAAGCCTTCAAAGCCTTCGGCGATCCTACTGTCTTCATGGAGCAAATGGTAGAGGAGGCGCGCCACGTCGAAGTGCAGGTCATTGCCGACCAGCACGGAACCGCCTGGGCAGTCGGCGTGCGCGACTGTACGATTCAGCGCCGCCACCAGAAAATCCTCGAAGAAGCGCCGTCTCCGGCACTCACTCTGGAGCAGGATCAGGGGTTGCGCGAGGCAGCAGTGCGCCTGAGCCAGGCGGCCGGATATCACAACGCCGGCACGGTGGAATTTCTCTATGAGCCAAAATCCCGCCGCTTCTTGTTTATGGAGATGAATACCCGCTTGCAGGTGGAACATCCGGTGACGGAATGCACTACCGGGGTTGATCTGGTCAAACTTCAGATTCACGTTGCGCGCGGAGGCCGCCTGGAAGGACAACCTCCGCGCACCACCGGCCACGCCATCGAGGTGCGGCTGAATGCGGAAGACCCAGACAACGGTTTTGCTCCCGCCCCGGGTACGGTCGAGCGGTTCCGGATTCTGACCGGGCCGGGAGTTCGGGTTGACACAGGTGTGGCAGAGGGTGATTCCGTGCCCACGGAATTCGACTCCATGATCGCGAAAATCATCGCCTACGGTCAAAATCGCAATGAAGCCCTTTCCCGGCTGCAACGCGTGTTGCGCGACAGTGTTGTCGTCATCAAGGGTGGCGCCAGTAACAAGGCATTTCTTTTGGAACTGTTGAGCCGCCCCGAAGTGCAGTGTGGAGATGTACACAATGCATGGCTCGATCGCCTGGCGGCGAGCGGCGATCACGTCTCCCGGCAGTATGCCGATGTCGCGCTGGTTCAGGCTGCGATCGAGGCTTACGACGAGCAATTGGCGGTGGAGCAGACCCAGTTCTACGCCTCAGCGGTGCGGGGACGGCCCCAGGTCCGGACTGAGGTGGGCCGGAGTACCGACCTGCGCTATCGAGGACATTCTTACTCGCCCAAGACGTACCGCCTCGGTCCCCAGCAGTACCGCGTCGAATTCAATGGATCGCGGATCGAAGCTCAAATCGAACGTCGAGATCAGTTTGAATATTGGCTCACCACGTTCGGGCGCCGCTTTCATATCATTTCCGTGCGCCAGGGGCTGAGCTACAGAATCGAGGTGGACGGTGTTTCGCACCGGATCGATCGCGATGATGGCGGCATTGTGCACGCCTCATCCCCGGCAGTCGTGGTTTCCATCGCCGTGAAGGTGGGTGACACCGTATCGGTGGGAGATCGCCTGCTGGTGTTGGAAGCAATGAAAATGGAAATGCAGGTGGTAGCTCCATTTTCCGGGAAGATTCGGCAACTGATGACCATACCAAACGTACAGGTGGACACGGGTGCGCCCCTCCTCCAGATCGAGCCCGACGCAAGCGGTGAAACGGTGAGCTCGGCAGAGTCGGTGGTGTTTGGCGCGTCGGCCTCCCCCGGCGTTAATGCGGGAGGTGACGATTCCAGCCACCATCAGAGCCTGGAAGAGCTGCGCCAGCTCATGCTCGGTTTTGATGTGGATCCGAAGCAGAGCGCGCGACTGCTCGCCGAATGGAGCAAGAATGGTTCGGCTGGAACCGATGAAACCAGAAAGAGTGAGGATGCGGTCCTCAATATCTTTGTCGATATCTGCTCCTTATTTCAGCGCGAGCCGCAGGTGAATCATCGAGCCAGTGGTGAAGAGCCCAGCGCCGAGGCTTACCTGTTCTCCTACTTGCGCCTGTTGGAAACGCGCGGTGAAGGTCTCCCGCCCGCCTTCGTCAGTGCGCTGCAACGAGCGCTGGCCTATTATGGCGTGCGCTCTCTGGATCGCTCGCCGGAACTGGAAGAGAGCCTGCTCTGGATCTACAAGTCGCATCAACGGGTGGAGCAGCAAATTGCGCTTGTTCTGGGCGTGCTCGAACGGCGGCTGCACCGCGCCGACGTCCTGGCGCTCCAGGCCCAGGATTCATTTCGACTGCTTCTCGACCGCATGATCTCGATGACGAGCGGACTTTTCCCAGCGGTAAGCGATCTGGCGCGGGAAGTGCGCTATCGCTACTTCGATCAGCCGCTATTCGAGCGGGCGCGGAAGCAGGTCTACGACCAGGTGGAAGATCATCTTGTCTATATGGCTGCGAATCCCAATGCCCCCGATCGTTCGGAAAGATTGCGTGCCTTGGTGGAGTGCCCGCAGCCCCTGGTCAGCTTGTTGTCCGGCCGATTCGCCACCGCGGATCCTGCGATGCGCAAGTTGATGCTGGAGGCGATCACCTGGAGGTACTACCGGATTCGCTCCCTCGAAGACCAGCGCTCCCTGAGCTTCGACGGGCACTGCTACGCAGCGGCGGAATACGATCATGAAGGGAAGCGTATCCACGTCTTCACCACCCACGCTGAATATTCGCGACTGTCCGAGGCAATGCAGGCCATGCTTCCTTTGGTCGCAAACGTCCCGGCCGATCATGACGTCGTCATTGATTTTTACGTTTGGAATCCAGGCCAACTCGGAGATCCGGAAGTTACGCAGCAGGAAGTCCAATCGCTGCTCAATAAGGCAGGTTTTTCTCGTCCTATCCGGCGCATCGCGATCGCCGTGGCTGGTCCCGGCCGTGGTGAAGGCATGGGCGGCATGCAGCATTTCACTTATCGCTACAACGGAAATACCTACGAAGAGGAGAAAATCTATCGTGGGCTGCATCCGATGATGGGAAAACGGCTTCATCTCTGGCGGCTCGGCAATTTCAATATTGAGCGCCTGCCGTCGGTTGAAGATGTTTACCTCCTGCGCGGCGTAGCTCGCGATAATCCGAAAGATGAGCGGCTGTTTGCCTGCGTCGAGGTGCGCGATGTGACACCGGTGCGTGACGAGGCGGGCCGTGTGGTGCAACTGCCCCATCTGGAGCGCATGTTGACCGAAGCTCTCGCGGGGATTCGGCTATTTCAATCGCGCCGCCGTCCCCAGGATCGTCTCTATTGGAACAGGATATTCCTGTACGTGTGGCCACCACTTACCCTGGAGCGGGATGAATTGCGTGATATCGTGCGCAAACTCTCTCCCGCCACCGAAGGCTTGGGATTGGAACAGGTGGTTGTGCGTGCCCGCATTCCGAATCCTGCAACCGGGGAACTGCGCGACATGGTAGTACGGATTTCCAGCCCGGGCGGCACTGATTCGCTCATAACCTTCCGGCCGGCGGACAAACTGCAGATAATCAAACCGCTGAGCGAATATGAACGGAAAGTTGTCCGGATGCGCCAGCGCGGGCTCATCTACCCTTACGAAATTATCAAAATGATCACACCCGCTCCGGAAGACACGCGGGCCGAATTTCCATCAGGTGATTTTGTCGAGCATGATCTTGATGCCGCAGGCGATCTGGTTCCGGTGGACCGGCCTTATGGCCAAAACAAATCCAACATCATTGTCGGCCTGATCCGAAATTTCACGCCTCAGTATCCCGAGGGTATGACCAGGGTCGTGCTGCTGGGAGATCCGAGCAAGGATCTGGGAGCCATCGCTGAGCCGGAATGCCGGCGCATCCTGGCCGGTCTGGATTTGGCTAAGAAGAAACGTATCCCCCTGGAGTGGTTTACCCTTTCAGCCGGGGCAAAAATCTCGATGGAGTGCGGGGTCGAAGGCATGGATTGGATTGCCCGCGTCCTCCGCCGCTTGATCGAGTTCACGCAAGCTGGCGGCGAAGTGAATCTGGTGGTCAACGGAATCAATGTCGGCGCGCAGCCCTACTGGAACGCCGAGGCCACCATGCTCATGCACACCCGCGGCATTCTGGTCATGACACCGAAAGCAGCCATGGTGCTCACCGGCAAGCGCGCTCTCGATTATTCCGGCAGCGTCTCCGCCGAGGACAATCAGGGCATCGGTGGCTACGATCGCATCATGGGACCGAACGGGCAGGCGCAATACTGGGCGCGAGATATTGATGAAGCCTGCCACATCCTGTTCCGTCACTATGACCACACCTACATCGCGCCGGGCGAGCGCTTTCCCCGCCGCGCCACGACCAATGATCCCATCGATCGGGATGTGCGAGTCCATGCCCACAGTCAAAATGGCGAGCAGGGTTTCGCGTTGGTCGGCGAGATTCTGTCCGACGAAACTAACCCAGGACGCAAGAAATCCTTCGACATTCGGAAAGTGATGAGGGCGGTTGCCGACCAGGACCACGCGCCGCTCGAGCGCTGGGCGGGCATGCGCGCCGCCGAGACCGCCGTGGTCTGGGACGCTCATCTTGGCGGTTATCCGGTTTGCCTGATCGGAATCGAGTCTCAGCCGGTGCCGCGCCTGGGATTTGTCCCCGCCGACGGACCAGACCAGTGGAGTGCTGGCACCTTGTTTCCGCAATCCTCCAAGAAGGTCGCGCGGGCAATCAATGCGGCCAGTAATAACCGGCCATTGGTGATCCTGGCCAATCTGTCGGGGTTCGATGGCTCGCCGGAGTCCATGCGCAGGTTACAGCTTGAATACGGTGCTGAAATTGGCCGGGCTGTGGTGAATTTCAAAGGCCCGATTGTATTCTGCGTGATCTCCCGCTACCACGGTGGCGCGTATGTGGTCTTCTCGCGAGCTCTGAACGAGCAGCTCGAAGTCGCAGCCCTGGAGGGGACGTATGCCTCGGTCATCGGTGGGGCGCCGGCGGCGGCGGTTGTTTTCGCGGGTGAAGTGGAAGCCAGGGCCCGTAAGGATCCGCGACTGCTGGCACTGAGCCAGACCATGGCCCAGGCCGAAGGGGCGGAGAAGAGCCGCTTGCGTACCATGTGGGAAGAACTCTTCAAGGTTGTGCACTCGGAGAAGTTGGGTGAGATGGCCGCCGAGTTTGACCACGTGCACAGCGTGCAACGGGCGCTCGAAGTGGGTGCGCTGAATTACATTCTTCCGCCCGCGGACTTGCGTCCCTATCTTATCCATGCGGTTGAACGAGGAATCGAAAGAGAGGACAAACTGGGTTCCTGGAAATCCGAGATCGTAACAAGTGACGCGGCGGCCTAGCGGATTTCTGAATGGGGAGGTGCGGACTTGAAGCACGTCTACTGGCTGGAACAGACCGAGGCAAGCGTACCAGCGGAGAATGATTGGCTGAGTGCGAGAGAATCCGCTGTCCTGAACGGCATGCGCTTTGCCAAACGGCGCGCCGACTGGCGGCTCGGGCGCTGGACGGCAAAACACGCTGTGGCTTCTTTTCTGGATTTGCCTGCCGATGACCGGAGCCTTGCCGAGATCGAAATCCGCCCGGCATCCTCCGGCGCGCCGGAGGTTTTCATTCGGAATTGTCCAGCCACGGTTACGGTGTCAATCAGCCACAGGTCCGGTGCCTCCATCTGTGCAGTCGCAATGTCAGGAGTGGATTTGGGCTGTGATCAGGAGGTGATCGAGCCGCGCAGCCAGGCCTTTGTCGCGGACTATTTTACCGAGGACGAACAAGCGCTGGTGGCGCAAGCCTGCGAAGCGGAGCGGTGCCGGCTGGTGGCTCTGCTTTGGAGCGCGAAAGAGAGCGCGCTGAAAGCGCTGCGTGAAGGCTTGCGGCTGGACACTCGAAGTGTAGACGTCAGCCCGGGTGATGCGACAGTGGATCTCAATGGCTGGTGTCCGCTGCGGATTTGTGCCGATGGCCGAAATTTCCAGGGCTGGTGGCAACAGGCGCACGGCATGGTGCGGACATTTGTGACCGATCCACCGTGCGACCCGCCGGTTCTCCTCCAGGCGCCAACTCAGAATTCCAACTCTGCCTGCCGGACCGGGTAGAGGATTGGTGACAGGCATGGTTGCGCGGATACATTTCGCTGGCCCAATCCGGTACCGGGTGCGGAGCGCAGCCGAAATCGGGGAATCGATCCTGAGGGCGTCTGCCCGCAGAATGCTCAAGGGCCCACGCCAGCCCGGCTGGAGCTGGCTTGTGGAACTGAACACCGCAGTACTGAAGAGACTGGTAACCACCGCCTTCAGGCTGCGCGACGTGAGCGAAGCGCGCTGCTATTTGGATTCTGTTGTGATTAGTTCTCCCGCGTTATCCCAGGTAATCATCACACCGCTTGTGCAGGAGAAATTCCGCGGAAGCTGGTTTGTACACGAGAACACGCAGACGCCAGCGACGGTCTTGTATTGTCATGGCGGCGGATATTCTTTTTACCCTCGGGCGTATGCCAACTTCATCGCGCTGATTACCTTGGGCTCGAAATCCAGAACCTTCGCTCTTGACTATCGTCTGTCACCAGAACATCGTTTCCCGGCGCAACTTGAAGATGCGCTCAGCGCATACCGCTGGCTGCTGGAAACCGGCACCGATCCTGACCACCTGGTTCTTGCCGGTGACTCGGCCGGGGGCAACCTCGTATTGGCTCTTCTGCTGGCAGCGCGGGACTCCAGGCTGCCGCTGCCGGCATTAGTGATTGCCCTTTCTCCGCCCACCGATTTCGAATCTAAACACGCCAGCATCGTCCGCAATGAAGCATCCGACTGGATTGATAAGCAGATGCTCGATAAGTGGACGAGTTGGTTCTGTGACTCCAGCGAAGGCTGCCAGCCACTGGTATCGCCCCTGAGGGCCGACTTGCGAGGTCTATCCCCTATTTACATTCAAGCTGGGCGTAGCGAGATTCTGTTCGACAGCATTCAAGCCTTCGCCGACCGCGCCCGCAGCCAGGGAGCCGAGATCGTCCTGGAAAGCTGGCCAGACATGAATCATGTCTTCCAGATCTTTGGACCTGATGTGCCGCAGAGCGCGGAAGCGCTGCAAAGAATTGGGGAAGTCATCGCGACTCGAGTTCCAGGAGAGAAGAGAACGGAAGCGGTATCGACAGCCGGTCCGTGAGGACTTTATGCCATCCAGCAAGGAGCAATTCGACTTCGATTTTATCGTCATAGGATCGGGCTTTGGCGGCAGTGTTTCGGCCCATCGACTGGCGGAGAAGGGCTACCGGGTAGCGGTAATGGAAATGGGCCGGCGCTGGACGCCTCACAACTTGCCTCATACCAGCTGGTCCATCCGGCGCTGGTTCTGGCGTCCCAAGCTCGGCCTGCGCGGCTTTTTCAACATGCGATTCTTTCGGCATGTGACGATTCTTCATGGTTGCGCCGTGGGCGGCGGATCCATTACGTACGCCTGCACGCTGCTGGCTTCCCCGGAAAAAGTGTGGGAAGCGGGCACGTGGAAGGGATTGGCCAGTTGGAAGGCGGAGATGCCCCGGCACTATGAAACTGCCGCGCGAATGCTGGGCATCACTGAAAATACGATCCTCGGACCCGCCGACCATCTCCTGAAGAACGCCGCTGATGCCGTGGGATGCGGGCATACTTTCTATCGCACAAAAGTGGGCATCTTTCAGCCCAAGCAGGGAGAACCCGCCAACCAGGCCTTCCCTGATCCATTTTTCGGGGGAGAGGGACCCGAGCGGACCACCTGCATTGCCTGCGGTGGTTGCATGATGGGCTGTCGTTACGGGGCGAAAAACACCCTGGACGTCACCTACCTTTATCTTGCGGAAAAACACGGCACACGGGTTTTTCCTGAAACCCAAGTAGTGAGCGTCAAACCGCTGGCTGGCGCGCAGGATGGCAGCGCCGGATACGAAGTGCGCACCGTGAGTTCCACGGCACGGATCTGGCGGCAGCCGCGGCGCTTCACCTGCCGTGGCGTGGTCTTCTCCGCATCCTCGCTGGGCACGATGGAACTACTCTTTCGGCTCAAAGAAAATCGCTGCTTGCCTGCGATCAGTCCGCAGCTGGGCAAGCATGTGCGTACCAATTCCGAATCGCTGATCGGGGTACGCATGCCCGGTTACCACGAAGACTTGTCGCAGGGCATCGCCATCGGTTCCGGCATTTACATTGACCAGGACACTCACATCGAAGCCGTCCGCTATCCACGCGGCTCCGATGCCATGGGCCTCCTGACCACGATTCTGACCAACGGCCGGCCCGGGCCGCGGCGGATCGCACTCTGGCTCAAGAATCTCGTCAGCTCTCTGCTGCGGCACCCGATCAGGACCCTCCGTGTACTGCAACCGTTAGGCTGGGCCCAGGAATTTTTGATTCTGCTCTGCATGCAGGCCCTCGATGGCGAGATCGAGATGCGCTGGCAACGTCCCTGGTTCTGGCCGTTCAGAAAATTTCTTCTGAGCCGGGGTGAGAAAGTGCCTACCTACATCCCGCGAGCGAACGAGTTTGCGCAGAAGCTGGCGCACCTCACCGGTGGCGTTCCGATGAGCATGGTTCCGGAGATCCTCTTCAATGTTCCGAGTACGGCCCATTGCATCGGAGGTTGCGTCATCGCCGATTCTGCCACCCACGGCGTAGTTGATTCACGCCATCGCGTCTTCAACTACAGGAATATGTATATTTGTGACGGATCGGTGGTGGCGGCGAACCTCGGCGTCAATCCGAGTCTGACCATTACCGCTCTTGCCGAGCGTGCCATGAGTTTCATTCCACGCGCGGGGGAAGCGGCTTGGGACGATACCAGCGTGGCTTCGTGATCAGGCTGGTGCGGGTGCAGGGCTCGCCCCGGCGGGCAACAGGCGATTGAGTAACGTCTGTTCGCAACGCAGCCATAAGCGGGTTGTGTAGAGCAGCGCGCTGCACTGGAGCGTGATCAGATCCTTTGACATCAAAGGCGAACGAAACGCCTTGCGATGACTGAGCCAATGCTCGGCAACTTGGCGTGAGACGCTGAAACCCATGCCGGTATCCGAGCCTCCAATATCAGCCAGGACCCCATTCAGCGTGAACATTACTTTGGCCAGCATGATTAATGGCGCAGGAAACTTCACGCCCTTGAACGCAATGCGTTCCACGAGCCGCATGGCGTCCACACCGCTGGGCAAATGCGTGATTGGCAGTTCGTCGAGAAATCGGGCGACGGCCTCGCCAATCATCTGTCCTCGCGGTGAAACGCTGCGAATGTCCTCTTGAGTGAGCGCCAGAATTTCGGTGCACGCGCCCACCGGATCGCGCAGCCCCACCATCAGAAACAGGAGCGCCAGATGCCGGCGCTGATCGCGGCTTAAGCGTTCCCGCAATGCCCAGTCGAGGATGACCAGTTCTCCTGTCCGGTTGTTGTAGAGGAGATTGCCGGCATGGGGGTCGCCATGAAAGATGGCATTCTCCTCCGCCGAGAGCAGGGGGACGGCCACCAGCGCTTCGATCAGTTGCTCGGCGATCTGCCTGCGGCGCGCGGCCGGCAGCCGGGCTGCCGCATTCGTGACTTTTGCTCCGCGCTCTTCCGTGAGTGCTGTAATCCGCGGCGTGCACAGGGGCTCAATCAGGCGAGGCACGCGAACCTGAGGAATGCTCCGATAGAGATTCCATGCTTCCACGAGCGTCTTCTGCTCGCGGACAAAATTAACTTCGTAATGCAGCAGGCGCCGGACTTTCCTGAACGTATCGGGGAGAAGCCGCGCCGGAAATCCGTAGTTACGGTGCCGATCTGCGAAGTATCGGGCCAACCCCTGCAGATAGTCCATGTCCTCGGCAAAATATTCCGGGATGTGGGGTTTCAGAACTTTGAAAACGCCGCGTTCCCGTCGTCCACTGGCGGGATCGCACCATGTGAAGCGCACCACCGCGCTGACGCTGGCTTCTGAGAGTATTCCCGCCGCAATTTCAACGTCGAAGGTCCTGAGTAGCGGCCCTAGGTCCTGCTCGATGATGGCGCGTATTTCCTCTGGCTGTGCGTCTCGGATTCCGTTTTCCAGGCGGGCAAGGGCATTTCGCAAAGCAGGACGGAGCTGCTGGTTTCGCGCTATCACTTGTCCCAGTTTCTGTAAGCCCGGAACTTTCGCAATCAGCCGTAATAACCGCGTTTCCGCCGGCGTCTTCTCCGGAAGTTCAAGTTGCTCCAGGAGTTTGGGAGCAAGGCGCCCGGGTGACAGGCGCGCCACCACAAACATCATGGCATCCCGCACCGGCCCGCGCCATTTCACGTAGGCTTGCGGCACCAAGCGGTCAACCGGAACGATTACATCGACGATCCATTTCGCCATCGCGTCCCGCACGGATTGCGCCGCCGGGCTGCGCAGTCCGGTTTCAATGGCACTGATCCGCTCCGCGCGAGTGGCGTTCTGAGGCAGGAAATTTGCCAGGGCGGCGCGCAGTTGTTCGGGCGCGACCTGGCTGAGGCCAGCTTCGATAACAGAAGCATCCAGCATGGGAGTTTGCTTTAAAAAGTATAATTTCAACCGTCTCGTTTCTCTGTGACCAGAATCACTGAGGGGCGGCTCAAAATCTCAGGCACATCCGCTCGATGTTGTACTAAGCTTTGGCTGGGCCTCCGCTCGCGAAGTGATGACCAGGCGCTCAAGATGACACGCGAATTATCAATCGTTCTGCTGGTGACACTTCTCACGGCTTCGCTCCCGGGTCAGAAGCGGGCCACAGAGCAATTCCAACTGCCTTCCGCTTCACCCACCTCAGGTCCACAGATGTTTCGCGCATACTGCGCAGATTGCCACGGTGTCGACGGTAAGGGCAACGGGCCGGTCGCGGCTGTTCTCAAGATTTCGCCCCCTGACCTGACCACACTTACTCAGCGCAACCAGGGGACATTCCCATACGACCGCGTTTTCAAAACCATTAGCGGAGATGCAAAGGTGGTGTCTCACGGAACCAGGGAGATGCCAGTTTGGGGACCGGTTTTTCGGGAGATGGGCAGAGGACGCCGGGGAGAAGCCCAATTGCGCCTCAAGACTCTTACGAACTACATATCGTCTTTGCAGGTACTGACAAAGTGAAGTGCGTCGCGTCACCGACTAAAAACACATGGGAGGACACATTGATCTGACGCGCCCGTAAGCGGATCGTGTTCTTATTCCTCTTCTTCGTCATTCCCCATCTGCTGCGTCAAATACCGTTCATAACCCAGTTCCTGGATCTGGTGAATCTGCGCTTCCAGCCAATCCACATGGCTTTCCTCGTCCTTGAGAAGTTGAACCAGCAGGTCGCGCGATCCGTTGTCGCCTTCCTTGGTGGCGATCTGGACGGCATCGTTATACTGTTTCACCGCCGACACCTCCAGCGCCAGATCGCTTTCGAGCATCCCCTTGACTGACGCGGATACTTTCAGATCCAGGGGTTGCATCGAGGGCGTTCCATCGAGGAACAGGATTCTTTCGATCAGGACCTCGGCATGCTTCATCTCGCCGATGGATTGCTTCTTGATGTATTCGGCAAGCCGGTGGTATTTCCAGTTTTCACACATCTCCGCATGCAGGAAATATTGGTTGATGGCCGTTAGCTCTTCGCGGAGTGCCTTGTTCAGCTCAGCAATGACTTTAGGATTCCCTTTCATGGCGCACCGAGTATGCCAAAAATCAGCTTGGCGGGCAAACCATATCGAGCGAGATGGGCATGCAGTGCCCTCGACGCGTGACCAGGATTACGGCCGGATGTGATGCTGGTCACGGCAATTCCGCCACCTGCGGGCTCTAATGAGCTGTCGTAAGGCTTTGAATCTTCAAGACGAGCGAGGCGAATATGGGCAGCCAACCAGCAATCGAAATGACAGTCGACACGGCGCGTGAAACATTTTCCACATCGGAGCTTCGAAGGCTGTCCAGCGATCCGACGATCACCAAACATCCCGATCCCGGGTTTCACTTTAAGTTTCGGGATCCTGACGAACTGGGTGAAGAGGAGCCGGTCGAGCTTGCGGTCAATTCCGCGACTCCTGCTCGCAGAGCCTATCCCACAACTACCGACTGGCTATTGCGCAGGAGCCCGAAGGAATAAGTCAGCCGAACCCTCAGGGTTTGGAGCTCCGCGATGATCCGCTGTCGAACGTCCAAGTTTGTTGGCAGGAAAAAAAGGAGGATTACTCTATGAGCGCCTGTACTCTTACAAGGCCCGAGATTAAAATTCCGGGCGACTATATCGAAGATGTCATGTCCACGTTAAAGGTGAAGAATCCCGCTGAGCCTGAATTCCACCAGGCGGTGCAGGAAGTACTTGAGTCCCTGCGGATTGTTTTCCAGAGACATCCGGAATATCGTGAAGGCCGAATTCTGGAACGCATGGTTGAACCTGAGCGCGTAATCATGTTCCGCGTTCCCTGGCTGGATGATGAAGGAAACATCCAGGTCAATCGTGGTTTTCGCATTGAGATGAACAGCGCGATCGGTCCCTACAAGGGCGGGCTGCGATTCCATCCCTCGGTCAATCTGGGCATCCTGAAGTTCCTGGCTTTCGAGCAGGTCCTCAAGAACTCCCTGACCACCTTGCCCATGGGTGGAGGCAAGGGCGGTTCCGATTTCGATCCCAAGGGGAAGAGCAATAACGAGGTCATGAGGTTCTGCCAGAGCTTTATGACCGAACTGGCGCGGCACATCGGGCCCCACACCGATATTCCGGCTGGCGACATCGGAGTTGGCGGCCGCGAAATCGGCTTCCTCTTTGGCCAATACAAACGTATGCGTGACGAGTTCACTGGAGTGTTGACGGGCAAGGGCCTGAATTGGGGCGGTTCGCTCATCCGTCCGGAAGCAACCGGATACGGCTGCGTGTACTTCGCCTCCGAGATGCTGAAGACCCGCAACGACTCACTGGAAGGCAAGCTATGCCTGGTTTCCGGCAGCGGAAACGTGGCTCAGTATACGGTTGAAAAGCTGCTCGATTTTGAAGCCAGGCCGATCACTATGTCTGACTCTAACGGAGTAATCTTCGATCCGGATGGCTTTGATCGGGAGAAGCTGGCCTGGATGATGGAGCTCAAGAATGTCCGCCGCGGTCGCATCATTGAATATGCGGACCAATTCAAGAAAGCAGTTTTCATCCCTTCGGATGTCAAGCTGGGCTATAACCCACTTTGGAATATCAGCGCGGACTGCGCTTTCCCGAGCGCCACGCAGAATGAGATCGCGGCCAGGGACGCAGCGAACCTGATCAAGAATGGGGTCAAACTGGTAGCAGAAGGTGCCAATATGCCGAGCACCCTGGAAGCAACCAGGATGTTCCTGGATGCCGGGATTCTTTACGGGCCGGCCAAAGCGGCCAATGCCGGCGGGGTGGCTACATCCGGTCTGGAAATGGCCCAGAACAGCGCTCGGCTGAACTGGTCTCGTGAAGAAGTGGATGACCGTCTGCACAAAATCATGATCGCAATCCATCGCAACAGTTACGAGACCGCGGAGCTCTACGGAACTCCGGGGAATCTCGTCAACGGGGCCAATATCGCGGGCTTCCTCAAGGTTGCTAACGCCATGTTGGACCAGGGAGTGGTCTGAGTTATTGCTTGTCAGAGTGGAGTCATCAGGCGGGGTGGACTAGTTCCACCCCGCACTTATTTGCGCACTAACCCTCGGGTCAATTGTGGCCATTTGAAACACACTCGATTGTGACAGGAATCACAGCACCACTTTCAACGCGCTGAAACAATAGACCTGCAGTTGGAACTGGAGCCACATGTTCAGGATCGCACATGCTGAGTTCATCGCGCCCGGCATCAAGCGGTTCGAAATTGAAGCGCCTCGCATTGCACGGAAACACCAGGCCGGGCAGTTCGTAATTCTCCGCCTCCACGAGCGGGGCGAGCGAATCCCCATAACCATCGAGAATTCTGATTCCGCGGGCGGCACTATCAGCATTGTGGTGCAGTCGGTGGGCAAGACCACGCGCCAGCTCAATTTGCTGAATACCGGCGACAGCATTCTTGATGTCGTTGGGCCGCTGGGAAAGCCGTCGGAAATCGCGCTGTTCGGCAACGTTGTGGTAGTGGGTGGCGGCGTAGGCGTGGCCATGGCCTATCCGACTGCTACAGCCCTGAAGCGAGCCGGCAACCGGGTGATCTCAATCATCGGCGCACGTAACCGGGACTCGGTCATCCTGGAACACGAGATGCGGCGGGTCAGCGATGAAGTGATGATCACTACGGATGATGGCAGCTATGCTGAAAAGGGCCTGGTCAGCGACAAGCTGCAGGAACTGCTCGACAACCACATCCACATCGACCTGGTGCTGGCAGTGGGTCCAATCCCGATGATGCGTGCCGTAGCAGAGCTGACGCGAAAGGACCACATCCGCACCATAGTGAGCCTCAATCCGATCATGATCGACGGCACCGGCATGTGTGGAGGCTGTCGCGTGCTGGTGGGCGGCAGGATCCAGTTCGCCTGTGTCGACGGGCCCGAGTTCGACGGACATCTCGTCGATTTCGCGGTACTCACGCAACGCAATTCGACCTACCGTGATGCGGAGAAGAGATCGATGGAAGAATTCCGGCATGAGCTGGAGCCGGTTGCTGCCGGCATTCCCGAGGAAGCCGGATGTGCCCACGGAGACAGGCGATGACCCCGACCGCAACACGCTCGCCCAATCCACTCCACCTGAAGGAGCGGATCAAAATCCCGCGACAGCCCATGCCCGAACAGCCGGCCGGCGAGCGAGCCCATAACTTCACGGAAGTGAACCTCGGCTATTCCGCCGAACTCGCCCGGCAGGAGGCGCTGCGCTGCCTGGAATGCGAAAAGCCCACCTGTATGGACAAATGCCCAGTAGGGGTTAAGGTCCGCGAATTCGTGCGGTTGATTGTGGCCGGCGATTTTATGGGCGCGGCTGCGAAAATCCGCGAAGACAATGTGCTCCCTGCAATCACCGGACGCGTCTGTCCTCAGGAGGATCATTGTGAAGGCTCCTGCAAGTTGTGCAAGAAGGGTCAGTCATTGGGCATCGGCTACCTCGAGCGCTTCGTCGCCGATTATGAACAGCGCATGGGAACTGTCAACCTGCCGACCGTGTCACCTACGGGGAAACGGGTAGCAGTCGTGGGCAGCGGTCCTTCTGGATTGACCGTAGCGGGTGATCTCATTCAGAAAGGTCACAAGGTCCGCGTATTCGAAGCGCTGCATGAATTAGGTGGTGTGCTGGTTTACGGTATTCCCGAGTTTCGTCTTCCCAAGAACATAGTTCGCGAGCAGGTCGATCAATTGCGCGCCATGGGAGTTGAGTTCGAAACCAACGTGGTGGTCGGCAAGACTGTCACCATCGACGAACTCATGGAAGAAGAGCACTACGATGCCGTCTTCATTGGCACCGGCGCTGGGCTGCCGCTTTTCATGAATATTCCTGGCGAGCATCTCAATGGCGTCTATTCAGCCAACGAGTTCCTCACCCGGATCAACCTGATGAAGGCGTACCAGTTCCCGAAGTACGACCAGCCCATGCTGGACCTGCGCGGAAAGGATGTAGCCGTAATTGGCGGCGGCAATACGGCACTGGACGCCATTCGCTCAGCCCTGCGTCTGGGCGCGCAGAAAGCATATGTGATCTATCGCCGCAGCGAGGCTGAAATGCCGGCCCGGGCGGAAGAGGTCCGGCACGCCCGTCAGGAAGGGATTGAGTTCCGGATGCTCACCAGCCCGATCGAATTCCTCTCCGATGGCAAAGGGTGGCTGGGCGGCCTGCGCTGCATGGGCATGCAACTCGGCGAACCCGATGCGTCCGGACGCAGACGTCCTGTCCCAATTCCCGGCTCAGAGTTCGAACTGCCCCTATCAGTCGCAGTCATCGCGATCGGGACGAGTGCCAACCCGGTCATCCAAAGTACTACCACGGGCCTGGCGACCGATCCCCGAGGCTACATCCAGGCCGATACACACACCCAGCGCACTTCCCGCAAAGGCGTGTTTGCGGGCGGCGACATCGTCACCGGCACTGCCACTGTGATTTTGGCCATGGCTGCCGGGCGACGCTCGGCGAAGTCCATTCACGACTACCTCACCACCGGCCAGTGGTAAGAAATCCTCCCCTTTTCGGGTATGGGCCCCTGCTGGCAGTCCTCGCATAGAAGTGTGACCAGGGTCACACACGACCGAGACCGCCATCACGGCCACAAATGCAGGAAACCGGTGTAATAAAACTATGTTGCGCGACCAGCCGAAAAGGGGACGAAATCCGCGCACAAGGCGGCGATTATGGAAAGCGACGAATTTGTCAGATGTCCTCTGTGCGATGGGCTGGCCAAGGTGTGGCGGTCTGACCTGATCGCATTGCTGACCGGGAAGAACCTCCGCGAAAAGCTGCAAAAAAACATGGCGGAATTCATGCCGCCCGCTGAAACAGATCAGATAGCGCGCCGACTACCGGGGGAGTTCGACAAGGAAGTTCACAATTGGGATCCAACCCTTCCCCTGTGGCGCAGGAGTTTGAAGGAGTAAACCGCGATGACAGAGGATGTTTGCCGCCGTCGGCTGAAAGGGAACCTCCGCCGGGCCCGAGTTCGAAAACTTGAATTCTTATGAGGTGCGTCATGAAACCAAATGTTTTTTTCTCTGCTTTTGAGCCTTTGCACGAAGTGCCACAGGCATGCGATATCTGCCATCTGGATTTTCCGGTGCTCACCTATGAGTTCGAGACCACCCGGGCAACTGGAGAACCGGTGGAGGAAAAGGGATTCTGCTGCCGCTGGTGCGCTGCAGAAATCCTGCATAGGCTGGAGCGCGCCGACGCTCAGAGGAGAGTGGAAGAGCACGCCGCTCTGAGAGTCGATGAGTTCGACATCATCGATTTCCAGGAGCCTGAACTCGCTGCTGCGAATATTGGACGCTAGCCAATGCGGTCTGCAGCGACCCGCAGCGCAGCCCGAAGTAGTTCTCCGCTGGCCGCTGCGTTAGCATTGAGGAGAGGGGCAAGTCCATGTCCACTCTATGGGAATCTCGTTACTCGCTCCGTGCCCGGGAAACCAAGAGTTCCGCCATTCGGGAGCTGCTGAAGATCAGCGAACAGGAGGGAATGATCTCTTTCGCGGGCGGGCTGCCCGCCGCCGATGTCTTCCCTGTTCAACGGTTCCAGGAAGCCTGCCAGAAAGTATTAGCTACCCATGCCGCATCTGCCCTGCAGTACGGCGCCACCGAGGGGTATGAGCCCCTCCGGGAAATGATTGCCCGGCACATGGCGCGTTACGCTATCCTGGCCAGGATCGAGAACGTGCTCATTACATCCGGCTCGCAGCAGGCGCTCGACCTGATTGGGAAACTGCTCATCAACTCCGGCGACCGTGTGCTCGTCGAGGCGCCCACCTACCTCGGCGCATTGCAGGCTTTCAATGTGTATGGCGCGCAATACCTCACGGTTCCTATCGATGATGACGGACTACGCACTGAGCTGCTGGAGACATCGCTCCGCCTGGGCCCAAAATTCATGTACATCCTGCCGAACTTCCAGAATCCCGCAGGCGTAACGTTGTCGCGGGAGCGCCGCCATCAATTGATTCTGCTGTCTGACAAGTACGGAATCCCAATCGTCGAAGATGATCCCTACGGCCAGTTGCGCTATGAAGGCGCTCACATCGCTCCCCTGGTTGTGCTGGACCGCGAAAACCTGCGCCGTGACAATGGATTCTCCATCGGAAACGTAATCTATCTCAGCACATTCTCAAAGACCCTGGCTCCCGGCCTTCGCCTCGGCTGGATCGTGGCTCCGCCCAACATCATCAGCAAACTGGTTCAACTGAAGCAGGGCGCTGACCTGCACACCTCCACCTTCACCCAACAGGTGGCATTCGAGGTCGCACGCGGGGGGTTCCTTGATCACCATGTGAAGCTGATTCGCAGAGTCTATCGTGAGCGGCGCGATGTCATGCTCCAGGCGCTGAAGGAGTTCTTCCCACCCGAAGTGACCTGGACTCATCCCCAGGGAGGCCTCTTTCTCTGGGTGACGTTACCCGAGAGCATGGATTCCCAGTCACTGTTCCAATCGGCGCTGGCGGAGAACGTAGCCTTCGTTCCCGGGGATTGCTTTTACGCAGGCAATGGTCCGGAGAGCTGTCGTCACTTGCGACTGAATTTTTCGCATCCCAACCCGGAACAAATCCGCGAAGGCATACGCCGCCTCTCCGTCGCAGTGAAGAGACAGCTTCCAACGTCGTCATTCCAACTGGTGTGAAAAGTGGCTCCTGGCAGGGTCCTGCGCTTGCACGCCCTGCCGCGTGACTCTGGTCACGGCTGTCCGTGATGCCGCACACGGCACCATAGTCGCGCACCCGTCAAACTGTGTATGCACGTATGGCAGAGCCTGAAAGACATCAAGACTCTGGGATGTTTTGTACGGGGGGTGTCTATGACGACGACAAGTCTCTTCGCTATTGCGGTCCTAGCCTTGCTGGTCGGAGCTTTTCTTTTCCGCATGTTTCCGGTCGTGCGCACGTTCTTCCTGTATCGCGGCCAACGGATCGTAACCTGCCCGGAGACGCACATGCCCGCAGCGGTTGATGTGGCCGCAGGAAAGGCTGCAGTCTCCGCGTTTCGCGGGGAGCCTGAGCCTCGTCTGCAGCAGTGCTCGCGCTGGCCAGACCGTCGCGACTGCGGTCAGGAGTGCCTCAAACAGATCACGTCCGACCCTGACAACTGTCTGGTCTGGAACATCGTGTCCAATTGGTATGAAGGACAGAGCTGTGCCCTTTGCCACACCCGTTTCGGACGGCTCCATCACATGGACCCCCCGGCGCTGATGGGACTTGATGGGGGGACGATCGGATGGGACGAGTTCCCGGCCCAGCAACTTCCTGATGTCTTCTCCCGCTACAAGCCAGTCTGCTGGAACTGCCACGTGACCGAGACGTTCCGGCGAGTACATCCGGAGATTGTCACGGGCCGGAACGAATAACCCGGCGGTTGCCGGCTTTGCATTGACTGAACTATGGTCCGGAATTTACGCGAGGACAACGGGGCCAGTCAGGCCGCAAGGAGGGCGTTATGAAACATTTCAGAATTATCTTCGTTTGCGCCATCGTTGCTATGGTAATGGCCTTTACGAGCCAGGCGCAGGCAGACCAGGGAAAGAACGAGACGATCACAGTGAAAAGTGTCGACACGAACAATGGCGTCGTTATCGTCAAGGCTACAAGCGAGACCGGTGCGATTGAATTGCAGTGCAACAAGGACTTCCCAAACTGCAGTGCCCTGAAAGCAGGGAAGTATTCGATGGTTCGCCTGCCAAAGGACTGGGGAAGGTATGAGTGCGCTAACGTCGAAGTCTATGCGTTGGCGAGCGATCCGGAGACCCGTGGCGAGGTCCTTGGCGCCTATTGCCTCATGGAACACTAAGGGCCAACTATCCGCGAATCCCGATTCTGCCGCGACATCAGTGGTGTGATCCAGGTCACATTCGTTTGTGCTCCGAATCATGGCCAGAAAAGCTTGCCGGATCCATAGTGTGTTGTGTGAGCAGGAGAAGCAAGGAGGCTACGGCGATGCTCTCAAATAGACTGGTACGGCTCATCGAGACACACGCCAACGCGCTGGCATTGAATCTTTCCGAGAAAGTCCAGGCCTCCGCACAACTCGGTGAGTACCATAAGGTTCCCATTTACGAATTAAATGCCCGGGTGTATGAAATCTACCATCAATTGGGCAATTGGCTGTTGGAACGAAAAGAGGAAGACATCGAGCATCGTTACACGGCGATTGGGAGCCGTCGCGCCGCTCAGGGAGTGCCTCTCAGCCAGTTGATCCGGGCCATTGTTCTCACCAAGCAGAACCTCTGGGAGTTCCTGAAACGAGAGTCGGCGGTCGATAACCCGATCGAAGTATTTGGTGCACAGGAACTGTGGCAGCTCCTGGATCAGTTCTTCGATTCCGCAATTTATTATGCCGCCCTGGGCTACGAACAAAGCCCCAAAGAGCACATCCAGCATGAATCGGTTGCAGCCGCGAAGGCGCATTGAGGAGAAAGGAAATGGCCTGGGAATCTGAATACAAGAAAAAACTCCAGACCGCCGACGAAGCATTGCAGTGTGTTCGGTCTGGGACGCGAGTCTATATTCAGCCAGGCTGCGCCGAGCCGGAGACGCTGGTGGAAGCCCTGATGCGTCGCGCGCCCGAACTGTACGACGTTGAAATCGTACACATGATGACCATGGGCTGCGCGCCTTATGTGGCTCCGGAGATGGTGGGACATTTCCGGCACAACGCAATGTTTATCGGCGGCAATGTTCGAGAGGCCATCAACGACGGCCGGGCAGACTACACCCCGATCCATCTGAGTGACATTGAGGCGCTCTTCGAAAGCGGCGAGATGCCGATTGATGTGGCGCTGATTGAAGTCTCGCCTCCCGATTCCCACGGTTTCTGCAGTTTTGGCGTCGGCGTGGACACTACGCTGACCGCCGCCAAGTGTGCCCGTTACGTTGTTGCCCAGGTCAACGACAATATGCCGCGAACCTATGGCGACAGCTTTATTCATGTCAGTGACATAGATGCGGTGGTGGAATCGTCACGGCCGCTATGCGAACTCAAGAAGCCAGAGGTCACTGGCATGCACGTCGCCATCGCGCGCAACGTAGCGGGCCTTATCGAGGACGGGGCTGTGCTGCAGACTGGTGTGGGAGGCATCCCGGATGCGGTTCTGCCCTTCCTCAGCGATCGCAAGGATTTGGGTGTACACAGCGAACTGGTTTCCGAAGGCGTGATTCCCCTGATCGAGAACGGCGTGATCACCGGAGCGCGCAAGAATTTCAAGCCACGCAAGATCATCGTCGGGTTCGCCCTGGGCACGAAGCCTTTCTTCGAATTCGTAGACAATAATCCGATCTTCGAATTTCATCCGACAGCCTATACGAATGACCCCTGGCTGATCGCCCGCAATGACAAGATGATCGCGATCAATTCAGCTTTGCAGGTCGATCTTACCGGTCAGGTCTGCTCGGATTCGATTGGCAATCAGTTCTACAGCGGCATCGGCGGCCAAGTGGACTTTCTCCGTGGGGCCTCGCGCTCCAAAGGCGGCAAGCCCATCATCGCGATCGCATCAACGGCAAAGAATGGAACCATCTCGCGCATCGTGCCCATGCTTAGTCCCGGAGCGGGTGTAGTCACATCGCGCGGATTGGTTCGCTATGTCGTGACCGAGCATGGCGTCGCTTATCTGCACGGGAAGTCAATCCGGGAGCGGGCCAGAGCCTTGATCCAGATCGCCGATCCAAAGTTTCGGGCGGAACTGTACGAATACTGCGAAAGAACCAAATGGCTGCAACACCCCGAAGTAATACAGGCGGTCTCGAGGTGACCCATGCGGGGCCCCGCGCGCGGTAACGTCGAAATCGATATTGAGGAGTGCAAAGGATGCGGACTCTGTGTGGAATCGTGTCCGCCGAAGTGCCTGGAGCTCGCTGCCGACCTTAGCGCCTACGGCGTCCATCCGGCGCAATATTCTGGTGAGGGCTGCACTGGATGCGGCATCTGCTTCTACTGCTGCCCGGAGCCGGGAGCGATAACGGTTTTCCGGCTGGCGGCGCCCCGAAAGGCGCTCGCCGGATCGCAAGGAGGGCAACATGCGACGGCTCTGTAAGGGCAATGTAGCCGTGATCAAGGGTGCAATCCTCGCCGGTTGCCGGGCTTTCTACGGATATCCCATTACTCCCGCCAGTGAAATCACCGAGGCAGCAGCATTGTATCTGCCGCAGGTTGGAGGGACCTTCCTCCAGGCGGAGAGTGAAGTCGCCGCGATCAACATGGTCTATGGCGCCGCTGCCGCCGGGGTTCGTGTCATGAGCGCCTCCTCAGGCCCCGGCCTCAGCCTGATGCAGGAGGGCCTCTCCTATCTCGCTGGCGCCGAGCTTCCCTGCGTGATCGTCGACGTGATGCGCGGCGGTCCTGGCCTGGGAAACATCGCTCCCGAACAAAGCGACTATTTTGCGACAGTGAAAGGTGGGGGGCACGGCAACTACCGTAATTTCGTGCTGGCGCCCGCTTCAGTGCAGGAAATGGCCGAGCTCACCATGTTGGCCTTTGATCTGGCCGACAAGTATCGCAATCCCGCTATCGTGCTGGCTGACGGCTTCGTCGGGCAAATGATGGAATCGCTGGATCTCGAATGTCGGGAGGCCACAGTTCCTGAAAAACCTTGGGCAGTGAAGGGAACTCCAGAGACGCGCGAGAATCTGGTCTCTTCAATCTACCTGGAACCTGACGACTTGGAAGAGCACCAGCGGCGCATGGAAGCGAAATATATCCGGGCCCAGCAATGCGAGACTCGATTCGAACAGTACGAGACCGACGATGCGGAGCTGTTGCTGGTTGGATACGGCATCGTGTCACGCGTTCTCCGCTCTGCCGTGGAGCAGGCGCGCAAGCAAGGCATGAAAGTGGGCCTGTTCCGTCCGATCGCGCTGTGGCCGTACCCGGCGAAGGAATTGGCGAAGGCGGCCTCGGGAGCAGAAAGTGTGCTGGTGGTTGAGCTGAGTAATGGCCAGATGCTCCAGGACGTACAGCTTGCGGTCGGAAACAATAAACCGGTTGCGTTCTATGGACGGGTCGGCGGCAATGTGCCATCGGTCGAAGAGGTACTCGAACAGATTGAACAGCGGATCACGGCGCGTGTGTGACTGGAAGGTACTTATTATGGATACAGTCATGGAAGCCGAAGCGCTTAACGTGGTGGACGAAAGCAGGAGCGATCCGGCGGAGCAGGATGCCAGCAGCAATGCTTACCAGATAGTCCATTCCAAGTCGCCGGTGTTCTACGACACCTACGAGCGCAAGTCAGAACTAAAACAACAGACGCACTACTGTCCGGGATGCGGACACGGCGTCGCGCAAAAGCTGATTGCGGAAGCCATCGAAGAACTGGGCTTGCAGGACAAAACTATCTTCGTCAGCCCGGTGGGCTGCTCGGTGTTTGCCTACTACTATTTTGATGTTGGAAATGTGCAGGTAGCTCACGGGCGCGCTCCCGCCGCAGCAACAGGACTAAAGCGCTCTTGCCCCGAAAAGCTGGTGATCGCATACCAGGGGGATGGTGATCTGGCTGCTATCGGCACCGCCGAGATCATTCATGCCGCGAACCGAGGCGAAAGAATCACAGTCTTCTTTGTAAACAACGCGATCTATGGCATGACCGGCGGCCAAATGGCTCCCACCACGCTTGTGGGACAGAAAAGCACGACTTCGCCGTGGGGACGCCGGCCGACGAATGAAGGTTTTCCACTGCACATGTCGGAACTCCTTTCCACGCTCGAAGCCCCTGTCTATATCGAGCGCGTGGCTCTATCGGACAACAAGAACATCATGCGAGCCCGGCGCGCGATTCGTAAAGCTATCGAAAACCAGCGCGACAACCTGGGCTTCTCGTTTGTCGAGATTCTTTCGCCTTGCCCTACGATCTGGGGCAAAGATCCTGTGGATGCTCGCCGTTGGGTGGCGGAACAAATGATTCCGTCCTTTCCGCTGAATGTTTTCCGCGATCGGAAACTGGAAATCCCTCCCGGCTCGGCGCCACCGCGGCGTTCTGTCTCAGAGGTGCTCGAAATCCGGAACGAAGAAGCCTCTGGCCCGTCGGCGCCGTATCCGCATTCATTCGAGGATCTCACCATCAAGCTCGCCGGCTTTGGCGGACAAGGTGTGCTGCTGCTCGGACAGTTACTCGCCGAGATGGGTATGCGCGAAGGACTGGAAGTGAGCTGGCTTCCTTCCTACGGGCCGGAAATGCGCTCCGGCAGCGCGAATTGCCATGTATGCCTCTCGACACAGCGTATTGGTACACCTCTCGTCTCCCGTCCCCAGGTGCTGGTTGCGATGACCGAAATTTCATTGCGCAAGTTCGCGCCCCAGGTGGCTCCGGGAGGACTCATTCTTTACTCGTCCGATGGGCTGCCGGAGAACTTCGCCATGCCGCTGGCGGATGTGATCTGCGTTCCCGCCTCGCAAATCGCGGACAAGCTCGGTTCAGCCAAGGCCACAAACATCGTGATGCTAGGCGCTCTGTTGGCCGAGACTGACTGCTTGAGTCGCGAATCTGCTCTGCGAGTGCTCGAAGCCAAGGTAAAGGATTCCACTTTGCTCGAAATCGACCGCCAGGCGCTGGCCGCCGGTTGGGAGTTCGTGAACCATCAAGCCTATGCGGGCGCAGTCGCGCAGGCCGACGGCTTCGCTTATTGAAGTAATACCGATCCGGATCGGATCAGGGAGTTCGCCATGAAAACGAAACATTACGCCAGGCTCGCCAGCGAGCTGGTGGCGGGTGGCGCGGCGATTGCTGCCGCGTCCTATGCCTTGTATGCCGGCATCACGTGGTATGGATACGGGCGAATGAAGCACGAGGTGAGCGGGGAAGAATCGGATTCTCTCCTCGACCTGTACATGCCAGAGTACGAAATAGTGGACCGTCATCACCTGCGCGTCGCCGCGCCAGCCGCCATAACATTCGCCGCTGCATGCGAGATGACTCTGTCAGAGTCGCCGATTGTCCGGGCTATTTTCAAAACCCGCGAGTTTGCCTTTGATTGCCTTGGTTGCGCGGCATCAATCGCCAGGCGTGAGTGGCCCGCCTGCTGCCATGCCACCGGCAGCCATCAGAACGAAGAGTCGCAGCAGCAGGGACTGCTGGCCGACCTGAAAACGCAGGGCTGGGGTGTTCTGGCGGAAGTTCCCGGCCACGAGATCGTATTTGGGGCCGTGACCCAGCCCTGGACGGCCAGCCCCGTGTTCCGTGCGCTGCCGCCCGATGAGTTTGCGCCTTTCCACGAGCCCGGCTACGTAAAGATTGCCTTTACGCTACGCGCAGACCCGCTCGATGCCTCTGCGTCAGTGGCCCGTACTGAAACCCGGGCGGTCACGACGGATCCGGCCGCGCGAGCAAAATTCCGCAGTTATTGGTCTCTGGTGTCTCCGGGCGTGGTCCTGGTCCGCCGGGCCTTGCTGCGAGGTCTGAAAAACGACGCGGAACGCCGCAGCCGTGAATCCCGGCCCGAATATGAGACTGCCGAATTCGGCCGGTATGCTGAAAAATGATACGCCGAACGCTGACGACGCCGAGCAATGATTACCCCTATTGAAGCCGATCACCGAGCACTGTGATCATCATCACTGCCTCGGGCAGGGGACAGTGACAAACTCCTGACGTAGTTGAGCCTGTGCCAGGCGAAGTATCCATATACCACCGGGCAGCTTCGCGACTGCAGAAATGCACGGGCGGCGAAGGAGCGATGTATGCCAGTCACCAAGCAGCAAGCATTGGACTATCATCTTGGCGCGCGTCCGGGGAAGATCGAGGTAACGCCCACCAAGCCATGTCGTACCCAACGCGATCTCAGCCTGGCTTACACTCCCGGGGTTGCTGATCCTTGTCTCGAGATCAAACGGAACCCACACGATGCTTTCAAATACACCTCCCGCGGCAACCTGGTGGGCGTCGTAAGCAATGGCACGGCGGTGCTCGGCCTGGGCGACATCGGAGCGCTTGCCGGCAAGCCGGTGATGGAAGGCAAGGCCGTCCTGTTCAAGCGCTTTGCCGATGTAGACGTCTTTGACATCGAACTGGATACCCGCGATCCCGACGAAATCATCAAAGTCTGCCAATTGCTGGAGCCCACCTTCGGGGGCATTAACCTGGAGGACATTAAAGCGCCGGAGTGCTTCTACATCGAAGAAATGCTGCGTCGGACCATGAAGATTCCGGTCTTCCACGACGATCAGCATGGCACCGCAATCATCTCCGGAGCCGCGCTGCTGAACGCGCTCGAGGTCGTCAGTAAAGACATCAGCGGAGTGCGCGTCGTTTTCAACGGCGCGGGTGCAGCCGGCATTGCCTGTGCCGAGCACTACGTTCGACTGGGCGTAAAGCGGGACAACATCATTCTGTGCGACACCAAGGGAGTAATTTACAAGGGCCGCGAAGAAGGCATGAATCGCCACAAGGAACGCTTCGCGCTCGATACCAGCCTACGCACACTGACTGAGGCGATGAAGGCTGCCGACGTGTTCGTTGGCTGCTCGGTGAAAGGAGCAGTCACGCGAGACATGGTGCGATCCATGGCCGCCCGGCCAATTGTTTTCGCTATGGCGAATCCTGATCCGGAAATTTCCTACGAAGAAGTAAAGGCCAGCAGGGATGATGCCATCGTCGCAACCGGGCGCTCCGACTATCCCAACCAGGTAAACAACGTGCTTGGTTTTCCCTTCATTTTCCGCGGAGCCCTGGACGTGCGAGCCACTGCAATCAATGAAGAGATGAAGCTTGCCGCCACCCGAGCCCTGGCGGCACTTGCGAAAGAGGATGTGCCGGACTCGGTCTGTCGGGCTTACGGAGTGCAGCGCCTGAAGTTTGGTCCCGACTACCTGATTCCCAAGCCGTTCGATCCCCGCGTGCTGGTGTGGGAGGCGTCCGCTGTCGCGGAAGCTGCCATGCGCAGCGGAGTCGCGCAGGAACCCGTGAATATCGAAGCCTACCGCGAACAACTGGAGAACCGGCTCGGCAAAGCCCATGAAATCTCTCGCATCATGATCCACAAAGCTCAGGCCAAACCCAGGCAGGTGGTCTTCCCCGAGGGGGACAATGACAGCATACTGCGTGCCGCGCACTGCCTGCTGGAGGAGAGAATCGCGATTCCGGTGCTGATCGGTGACCCTGCCATCATCCATACTCGGGCAGCAGAATTGGGACTGACTCTGGGAGCGATAAAAATCATCGATCCCGTGATCTGGTTGATGCGCGAAGACTATGTCCAGGAACTCTTCCGCCTGCGCCAGCGCCGCGGGGTCACAATAGTCGAAGCCCGAACCCTGCTCAAGGACCGGAACGTCCTGGCCTCCATGATGGTGCATATGGGAGATGCCGACGCCCTGGTCGCGGGAGTTACTCAGCATTTCCCGGATACCATCCGCCCTGCGCTCCAAATCGTGCGCATGCGCGAAGGCCTGCACCGGGTATCAGGCTGTTACCCGATCGTGACCCGTACTGGCAGCCTGTACTTCCTTGCAGATACCAGTGTGAACATCGAGCCGACAGCCGAGGACCTGGTGGAAATCGCCCTGTGCACCGCTGAAACCGCACGGCGTTTTGACGTGGTACCCCGTGTGGCCATGCTTTCGTTTTCCAGCTTTGGCAGCACCAGGCATCCCCTGTCTGAGAAAGTACGCAAAGCGGTAGAGTTGCTACACAAAGCCGATCCCACGCTGATCGTGGACGGCGAAATTATGGCAGACGCCGCGGTATCGCCCGCGATCCTGGAGCAGATGTATCCTTTCAGCTCGCTGAAGGGTGGGGCCAACGTGCTGATCTTTCCCGATCTCAACTCCGCCAACATCGCCTGCAAGCTGTTGTCGAAAATCGGCGGCGCCGAAACCCTCGGTCCCATCCTTATGGGAATGAGCAAGCCTGTTCATGTAGTGCCACGCGACGCTGGGGTTGATGAGATCGTGAGCGCCGCCGCGATTGCGGTAGTGGACGCACAGGAAATGGAGATATCAGGCTCAAGATTTGGCGTGGCGCTCGCGGCCAAGTGAAGCTACGTAGGGCGGGTGTCCTCACCCGCCTGGCCCGGGCAATGCCGGCAAAATCGATAGAGAGAAGGATATCTGGCTCGACCGACCCAAAGCACACGTAGGCCCGGACGCCCCCGTCCGGGTGGGCGAGCGAAGCTCGCCAGTCAGCTCGTCACACCTCTTTAATCACTGGTCATGATGAACAGCGGCTTCGTATCAAAGCTCTTGTAGTGCGGACGGAGTCTTTCGATGTTGTAATGCTCCTTCACGTTCACCACTTTTTTCGACGCCACCACAGCATCGATCGGGATGTTGCCATAGCGGCCGTTGTTCAGAACCACCAGCCGTCCATGGATCTTGCCGAGGAGCAGGTCGAATGCAAGATTTCCGTAGGCCATGGGCACAATCGAGTCAATCGCATCGGGATCGCCACAACGGACGAGATAACCCAGCTTCTGATTCACCACCTCGACAGTTTTGCCACCGTTGTACTTGGGAGACAGCTCTTTCAGTTTGTCGGATACCAGATCGCCGATGCCACCTAGCTTCTTGTGGCCGAAAGCATCGGTGGTTTCGCCCTCGAATACCATCTCGCCCCCTTGAAATGTCGCGCCCTCGGAGACAAGTACAACTGAATAGCGGCTCGGGTTCTTACGCCGGTCGGAAGACATCAGCTCTGCCAGGCGTTCGATGTCGAACTTGTGTTCAGGAATTACACAGCGATTGGCCGCGCCCGCCATCGTAGGCAGCATAGCGGTAAAACCGGCATACCTCCCGAAAACTTCGAGCACGAGAAATCGCTCATGCGAACCCGCTGACGTGCGCAGGCTATTGGCCATCGAGATGGTGCGGGTTACGCACGTGCTGAAACCAATGCAGTAATCGGTTCCGGGTACGTCGTTGTCCATGGTCTTGGGAATCGCTACCACCTTCACCCCTTCCTTATGCATACGCACGGCATAGCTCAAGGTGTCGTCGCCACCAATCGGAATCAGGTAGTCCACTCCCAGCCAGGCGAGATTCTTCAGGACTTCGGGGGTGAGATCGTTCACGTCGGCTTTGTAAGCATCTTTCAAGTGCAGTGGAACAGCAGACTTTTTCACCTTGCTGGGGTTGGTCCGCGCCGTGTGCAGGAATGTCCCTCCGGTGCGCCCCACTCGATTCACCATCTCTTCTGAAAGGGTTTGAAAGTTGTCGCTGTTGTCATAGTCCTTCTCGCGCACAATTTCGACTAAACCGGCCCACCCTCGACGCAGTCCCAGCACGGTATAACCTTCTCGAAGCGCTCGAATTGTCACAGCCCGGATTGCCGGATTCAGGCCAGGCACATCGCCCCCTCCGGTCAGGATTCCGATCACTCCTTTTTTCACGTTCGCCACATTCCACCTTCCTTATTTCGGTAGCAACAACCTTACTACTAATTCAGGCTTCCAGTCCTGCAAGTGCGCACGATCACACCACCTTGTGATTGAATCGGGCCAGTGTCGGCTGCAAGCCCACCTCGATGTCGAACCTGCCTCATACTGAGAACGGAAGACTGAAATCTGAGAACTGATTCTAATAATCTGAACCTGAGTTCCGAGTCTCAGACCTGGGGCTCTGCTTGGGCGGGGGGCGTTCACCGCAATCCGGTGGCTAGTGCTGGTGGCAGGGTGGAGAGAGAGGAGCTTTCTCTGATACAGAAGCTATGTCCCCAATAAAAAACCCGCCCAAGCCGAGCTTGGACGGGGCACCCACAAAGTTGCTATTTCTTGGTCGCGCCTAGTCTCCCGAGGGCAGCAGCGACTCCTCGTTGGTCGGCATGATCTCGTGCAGGAAGCTCGTGGACGGGCACTCGCCCAGAATCGGCTGGCAGGCCGCATCCGGACCATGCTTTGGGTGCACGAGAGACTTCATTTCCGCGAACTGTTCCTGCTCAGTGGAGCCGTTCAGCGCTGTGGTTGAGGCCAGACCCCCGGCAATCACCTGCGTGAGCGCGTCGAAGTATCCCGTGCCCACGAAGCGCTGATGCTTCACCGCCTGGTATCCGTACTGCGCTTCCCGGCTGAATTCTTTCTCCTGGAGGCGGGAGTACGCGGTCATACCGTTTTCTTTGTAGCCGCGCGCCAGTTCGAACATGCTCAGGTTCAAGGCATGGAATCCGGCCAGCGTGACAAACTGGAATTTGTATCCCATCTTGGCCAGTTCCGGCTGGAAGCTCGCGATCGTTTCGTCGTTCAGTTTCTTCTTCCAGTTGAACGAGGGTGAGCAGTTGTAAGCCAACAGTTTGCCGGGATATTTGGCATGAATCGCTTCCGCGAACCGGCGCGCTTCTTCCAGGTTCGGCTCGGAGGTTTCGCACCAGATCAGATCCGCATAGGGAGCATATGCCAGGCCGCGTGCGATCGCAGAATCCAAGCCTCCACGGATGTGGAAGAAGCCTTCCGATGCTCTCTCTCCAGTGACGAATTCGCGGTCGCGCGGGTCGATGTCGCTGGTGAGCAGATAGGCGCTGTTGGCATCGGTACGGGCCATGATGAGAGTCGGCACGCCCAGCACATCGGCGGCCAGGCGTGCCGCGACCAGCTTTTGGATGGCTTCCGAGGTCGGCACCAGGACCTTCCCGCCCAGGTGTCCGCACTTCTTCGCGGAAGAAAGCTGATCTTCAAAGTGCACACAGGCGGCGCCCGCCTCGATCATCGCCTTCATCAATTCAAACGCATTCAGGCTGCCGCCGAATCCAGCTTCGGCATCGGCCACGATGGGGGCCATCCAGTGCATGCCGTTCTTGCCGTCCATGTGATGGATCTGGTCGGCGCGCAGCAGCGCATTGTTGATCCGCCGGATCACTGTAGGGACGCTGTCTGCCGGATACAAGCTCTGCTCCGGATACATGTGGCCCGAGTTATTCGCATCTGCTGCTACTTGCCAGCCGCTCAGGTAGATCGCCTTGAGCCCGGCCTGCACCTGCTGTACCGCCTGGTTGCCGGTGAGGGCGCCGAGGGCAGGCACATACTCTTCGTGGTGCAGCAGCCACCAAAGCCGCTCCGCGCCCAGGCGTGCCAGCGTGTGCTCGATCTGGAACGAGCCGCGCAACTTCACCACTTGCTGGCTGGAGTAAGGACGCTTGGTGCCCGTCCAACGGCTGTTGGTATGCCACTGTTTTGTCATTTCGGCGGTGCTTAAAACTTGCATGCAGCGATCTCCTCCCGGTGTCCCGGTGCATTGCCAGTAGAACCGATTTGCCCGGGCCGTCCAAGTCTTGTCGTCCGTATTGACCAGGTAGTCCGTTTTGTCCCAGTCGGGTCCGAGGGCTGTTTGCGCCGAGACTACAATGATGGACATGACAACAACCACAGCCCTCCGCAATGACGTTGAGACCCAGATTCTTACCCCGGAAGCGAGCTATTTTCTGACCAAACTGGCCCGCGAGTTTGAAGCGCGCCGCCAGGAGCTTCTGGCCCGCCGCGCCGCGCGCCAGCGACAGATCGATGCCGGCCAGCTCCCCGACTTCCTCCCCGAAACCGCCCGCATCCGCGAGGCAGAATGGACCGTCGCGCATATTCCGGACGATCTCATGGACCGGCGTGTGGAGATCACGGGCCCTGTGGACCGAAAAATGATCATCAATGCGCTGAACTCCGGTGCCAGTGTCTTCATGGCGGATTTTGAAGACTCGAACTCGCCCACCTGGCAGAACAATCTCGAAGGCCAGTTCAATCTGCGCGACGCGGTCGAGGGCACCATCAGTTACGTCAGTCCGGAAGGAAAGCGCTACGACCTCAATTCCAGGGTGGCAACGTTGTTAGTGCGGCCGCGCGGCTGGCATCTGGTGGAAAGGCATTTTCTGGTGGATGAGAAGCCCATCTCCGCTTCGCTGTTTGATTTCGGGCTCTACTTCTTTCACAACGCGCAGCGTCTGGTCCGCAAGGGAACCGGCCCCTATTTCTATCTGCCGAAGATGGAGAGTCATCTCGAAGCCCGCCTGTGGAATGACGTGTTCTGCTTCGCACAGGATGAACTGCAGATTCCCCGCGGCACCATCCGCGCCACCGTGCTGATCGAGACGATTCTCGCCGCCTTCGAGATGGACGAAATCCTCTACGAGCTGCGCCAGCACTCCTCAGGACTCAATTGCGGCCGCTGGGACTACATTTTCAGCTTCATCAAGAAATTCCGGAACCACCCCGACTTCATGCTGCCCGACCGCTCGACTGTGACCATGGAAAAGCACTTCCTGAAGTCTTACGTGGACCTGCTGATCCAGACCTGCCACCGTCGGGGCATTCACGCCATGGGTGGAATGGCGGCACAGATTCCCATCAAGAACGATCCCGCGGCCAATGAGAAAGCGCTCGAAAAAGTTCGCCAGGACAAGCTGCGTGAAGTGCGTGCCGGGCACGACGGCACCTGGGTAGCCCATCCCGGCCTGGTGCCGGTAGCGAAAGAAATCTTTGACGCACACATGAAGGAAGCCAACCAGATCGGCCGGCGCCGCGAGGACGTGAGCGTCACCGCCAAAGACCTGCTCGCCGTTCCCGAAGGCAAGATCACCGAGGAAGGTTTGCGCTGGAACATTGATGTGGGCCTGCAGTATCTGGAGTCGTGGCTGCGTGGTTCCGGATGCGTTCCCATCTACAACCTGATGGAAGACGCTGCCACCGCCGAAATCTGTCGCGCCCAGGTCTGGCAATGGCTGCGCCACGGCGCCAGGCTCAGCGATGGTCGTCCGGTGACGCAGGAGATGGTCCGCCTGGTGATCGCGGAGCAGAAGAGCAAGCTGAAAAGCGGTCGCATCGCGGAAGCCGCCGAAATCTACGATCGCATGATAACCAGCTCGGATTTCGCGGAATTCCTGACCTTGGTGGCTTATGATTATATCGACTAGGAATGCGCAGGACATCTCCATGCACGATGTCTGCGTAAAAGATGAGCCCCAACTCCAGCGAGATCTCGGATGAGTTTCTAGCCCAGCTCAAGGACGATCTGGTGTGCCGCCGCGTGGGACGCGGCATGGCGCGGCTGGAAGAGCACCGCGACCTGCTGACTTCTTTCGATCCCGAACGAAAAAATGCTGCGCTGTTCGCCGGTTATCTGTCCCAGTGGGTGGACGTCGGTTTTCAGCGTCCCGGACTGGTCAAGGAGATTGTCGCCCATTTCTCCAAAGCCGCGCGCGCCCGCTTGCCTCTGCATGATTACCTGCACTTGCGTATGGCCGAAGGCATGGTGGCGATGACGGAAGAGTCCAAAGAAGAGGCCCTTCGACACTTTGATTTTGTATTGAGCCTTGAATCGGAAATCGCTGACAACGAACTCCTGGCCATCGCCTATTTCTGGAAGGGTCGCTGCCTGCGCATGAAGGGAGAGTACGACCAGGCGTTGGCGTTCGCGGTCAAGGGCAGAGAACTTGCCTTAACTCTCGGCCATCAACCGATGGCCGCCGTCATGCGCGTGCTGGAGAGTTGGCTCTTTTTTCAGAAGGGAGACGCGAAACAGGCGATTGACATCCTGCAGGAGGCGGAAGCGGTTCTAAGCAAGACCGATGACTATCTCACCCTGGGCAATATTCATTCTTCCTATGGCAGGATTGCGCGCCGCCAGGGACGCCACCAGCACGCCATTGACAGCTTTGCCAAGGCGATCGCGCAGTACAAAAAGCGGGATCCTCTGCATCGCAACGTGGCGCGCTCGCTGAACAACATGGCGTACGTCAAGCGTCTCATCGCCCTGCAATTGCGCCGTAAGATTGATACTGACGCAGCCCGCCGCCGCAAGGCTGCCGCGCGCGGGCGATCCAACAACGGCCAGGGTAACGCGCAGTATCGTGGCCGTTTTGAGCAGCTCCGCCAGGAGGCGCTGGCCGAACTCGACGAAGCGGCGGCCATCTACGAGCAGTACGAAAATCACCACGGCCTGGGCAGCGTGCAGTTGAACTATGCCTACCTGCATCTGGACAACGGCGATCTCGAACATGCAGAGACGGCGGCCAAGACAGCCTTTCGCCTGGGCGAAGAAAAGCGCGACCACATCCTGATGGCGCGAGCGCGGCTACTGCTGTGCATGATTGAAAACGCCCGCGTGGAGGAGGGAATCGGCGAAGGGACCGAACCCGGCGGCCACGCCCGGTTGGCCCAGGATTGCGCCCACGAGGCCATCGAACTCGCAAAGCACACGCAAAACCGTCGCCTGCTCGCGCATACCCACGTTTGGCAGGGCCTGACCTACTGTAACCGCTTCTTTGACGATCCGGATGCGGCACGGCCTCATTACGAGCAAGCTGTTACTCTCACCCGGGGCGACCACACCGATAGCGCATGGGAAGACCTGCAGACTCTGAAGGCTAAAGTCTTGCGCAGCGGCAGCGTGAATCCCACGTTGCGCGCCTGGTCGCAAGGCTCCGTTGGTGACAAGACTTTCCAGCAGATCAGCGAGGAATTCGCCGAGCTGATCATCCCCAAAGTCTGGGAGCGCGAAGGCCGCAAGATTTCCCGCGTGGCGGCGCGCCTTTCCGTATCACCAAAAAAGGTACGCCGCATCCTGAACCGCGTGGGACGCCGAAAGCCGCGGCGGGACTAGCTCTCCTCTTTCGGCTGGGAACATTTGCGGACCCCTGGACGCTTCAAAAAACGAAGGCAAGAACAGAGCGTGCCCCCAACCTCACATCGCCGTGCTATTGACCTTGCAGGGTCTTGATATAGGTGACCAGGTTCGCAATCCGCTGGTCCACTTCACTCTGCTGGCCCCCGCTAACCGTCCGGAACAATCTTCCCCAAACCGGCATTTCTTTGCTGCCATGCGCCGTTACCGCCGCATCACCACGAATGGCAGAGGCGACCTTGGCTGAGGGATAGCTTCCTCCATGACTCTTGCTCAACACGGTGAGGTCGGAAGGCGGAGTCTTCAGTGCGTCCGCCGCAGGCCCGTTGCCTTTACCTTCCGTGCCATGACACACGGCGCAATATTGGGTGTACATCTCTTTGCCCGAAACCGGTGACGTGGGCTTCATGGGCACGTGCTGGATGGTTTTCTGTGCCTGTTCCTGGGCTCCGGCTGCGAGCGCGAACGCGGCGACAACCATCAGCACCAGGACGACTTTTCCCCCGAGCATAGTTTCTCCTTGTGCACGACAGGATTTGGAGTGAAGCATAATTTCTCTTGACTTCGAAAGCGGCAACGATTGTATCCGCCTGGCCTGTTCGTGACAATACCAGCGCCGGCATTATGACGGCCGCATCTCGATAGCGGCCACAATTCAACCACCTCGCGGCGCCTGCAATCGGTGATATATACTGCGTCGCAGCCCGGCCACTCTGACCACTGCCTCGCGGAGGTAGGTTATGCGTCAACTCAAATGTTGGATAACATGGATTTCTGCTTTGGATGGTGCGCTGCAATTAAAAACCCAGTGACCCTGGATGCTCCACGATTCCCCTCCTCATAAGGACAGGTCGGTATGTCTCAAATGCGCAAAGACATCTTCACTGACCGCTGGGTCATTGTGGGGCAGAATGACGGCGTGCATCCCGGAGACTTTCATTTCGAGAAATTTACGCGCGGCCCGGGCTTGTGCCCATTCTGTGAGGGCAACGAGGCCGCGACCCCTCCGGAAGTCTTCGCAATCCGGAATCGAGGATCTTCTCCTAACGGGCCAGGCTGGTCGGTTCGGGTGGTGCCCAATTCCCAGCCACGGCTGCGGATAGAAGGTGACCTGGGACGGCGTGCCGAAGCGTTACACGACCTGATGAACGGTGTGGGTGCACACGAGGTCATCGCGGAGACGGCGCGGCATGACCGTAACCTGCACGAACTGGAAATCAGAGAAATTTCTGACATCATCAGGGCTTATATAGCTCGCATCGTCGATCTTGAAGGCGACACGCGCGTGCGCTATGTGTTGATCTTCAAGAATTACGGCGTAGGAGCGGGTGCGCAGACCATTAGTCATTCCATCTCGCAGCTGATGGCTCTTCCGGTAACGCCGCGCGCAGTCAAGACGAAGCTCATGATCGCTCGTGACTACTTTGCTCTCAAAGAGCGCTGCATCTACTGCGACGTGCTGCAGCAGGAGCTGAAGTCGCGGAAGCGACTGATCGCCGAAAATGAAGACTTCGTCGCCTTTGCTCCCTTTGCCTCGCGCTTTCCCTTCGAGATGTGCGTGCTCCCAAAGTTTCACAGCAGCACCTTCAGCCGGATCAACCCGGCCCAGAGGGAGAACCTGGCTCGGATCCTGCGCGATGTATTGCAGAAACTGGAGCAGCGCATCGACGGGCCACCCTACAATCTAAGCCTTCACGACCGCCCTTTTCCTCGTCCAAGAGAGGGCTATTGGAAGACCATCGAGGATGACTTCCATTGGCATATAGAAATCCTGCCCCAGGTTGTTCATATCACTGGCTTCGAGTGGGCCTCCGGATTTTTCTACAATCCCGTCCCGCCGGAAACGGCTGCAAGTTATCTTTCGCCAGGTCCTTCGCCTGACCTCAAATAGCTGTAAAGACAGGCCCAATTCGCGGGCTCCGGCACACTTTCCGGCCCCGCGTGGCGAGTGAGTCCAATCACATCTCTCGGTGACGACGAGCACCGCAGTAACATCACCAGAACAGTGACAATACGTTAGCAGAGAAGCCCGGGGCCTTCTGACATGGCTCGAAGCGGGGCTCCCGGGGAGGAGGTATTTATGACAATACTAACCCTTCTCGCTATTGTGCTCGTCGCTGTGGTGGCCGGCCTGTTTTTTTCCCGTATCATCCCCGCACTGCAGACCTATTTCATGTACCGCGGCAAGCGACTCATAACCTGCCCGGAGACGCTCACCAAAGAAGCGGTGGACGTGGCGGCCGGGAAAGCCGCTGCATCGGCTTTTGTCGGCGACCCGACTCTCCGCCTGGATCAATGCTCGCGCTGGCCGGAGCGCCGCGATTGCGGTCAGGAGTGTCTGCGGCAGGTTGAAGCCGATCCGGAGAACTGCCTGGTCTGGAACATTGTGTCCAATTGGTACGAGGGACAAAAGTGTATGTATTGCCACAAGCGCTTTGGACGGCTCCATCACCTTGATCACACCCCGGCCCTCATGGGACCTGATCACCGGACGATTGAGTGGGACCATGTGCGCCTGAACCAGCTGCCGGAGTTGTTCTCGACCTGTAAGCCGGTCTGCTGGAGTTGCCATGTAACCGAGACGTTCCGGCAAGAACACCCGGAACTGGTCGTCGAACGTAGACGCTGATAACTGTTTGGACCGAAAAATTCAGAAGAAGGAGGTGGCCTCAAATGTTTGAGCAAGAGCTGGAAATGGAAGAACGGGAAGCATCTGCTGTCCCATTGCTGTTGATCGTGGCCCTCATCCTGGTGATCGTCGGCATATCCGGGTACTATCTCTGGCAGTACCGGCAAGTCCTCACGCCACAAGAGGCCGCTTCGGTGATCGATGCGATCGACGCACAAATGCCGGCCACGATTAATGTTCACGTCGGAAAAGTGACCGCTAGTGTGGCTGTGAAGCCGCATGATCCCAATTACCGCCTGCTGGAAAAGGCCGGTCTTGTGAAATTGGGGAAGGATCAGGGCGCTGTTACCCCGGTGATGCTGACCCCCAAAGGTGAAACGCAATTTCAGGAGATTGTCGGCGTCGTGAAGACGAAGGAAGAAGACGGTACGGAAAGCTACACCGTGCCAATCGCCAGCCGCAGGCTGGTCGAGATCTCCAAGATCACTATGACCAATCCCAGCCACGCAATCGTCGACTACACGTGGAAATGGGAGCCGAATCAGTTAGGCGAGGTCTTTGATGCATCCGGCCCGCTGGTCAAGAGCTTCAATACTTGGGAACGTGGGACCTTGATCGACAAGTACGGCGCAAAGTTTTATCACGCCGATCCCACAAAGACAACATTGACCCTGGCGAAGGTTGGAAAGCACTGGGAGATTTCAGCAGAATGAACTTCGTGCTGGGCGTAGTTCGAGGCCAACTCGCCGCGCCGAGAAGCGCGAAGGCATCGGTCGAGGAGAATACGTATGGCAACATCGAACAGTCTTACCGTCATCGATAATCGCACCGCCACAAGTTATCACCTGCCGATTGAGCACGGAACCGTCCGGGCCGTGGACCTCCGGAAGATCAAGACCAGCCCCGACGACTTTGGGCTTACGACCTACGACCCGGCATTCCTGAATACTGCATCATGCCGCAGCAGCATCACTTTTATCGACGGCGAGCGCGGCATTCTGCGCTATCGGGGCTACCCCATCGAGATGCTGGCCGAGCACTGCAGTTTTCTTGAGGTGGCCTACTTGCTTTTGTTCGGCGACCTGCCCACTCCAGACGAATTGAAAAACTGGGTCAGCGAGATCACCTATCACACCATGTTGCATGAAACCACGAAGAAGTTCATGGAAGGCTTTCGCTATGATGCTCATCCCATGGCCATGCTGGTGAGCACAGTAGCGGCGTTGTCTACTGTTTACCCTGAGGCGAGAGAGATTCACGATCCTGCCAACCGGCTGCTGCAAATCAAGCGGCTGATCGGCAAGATGCCATCCATCGCGGCCATGTCATACCGGCACAGTCTCGGATTTCCTTATGTTTACCCGGACAACGATCTCAGTTACCCCGAGAATTTCATGAACATGCTGTGGAAGATGGTTGAGCCGAAGTATGTAGCCAATCCCGTCATCGCCCGCGCGTTGGACATTTTGTTCATTCTGCATGCCGACCATGAACAGAACTGCAGCACCAATGCCATGCGGTCGGTCGGCAGCGCCCACACGGATCCGTACCTGGCGACCGCAGCCGCGGCGGCGGCCTTGGCCGGGCCGCTCCACGGCGGAGCCAATGAAGCCGTTCTTGAAATGCTCGAGGAAATTGGCTCGAAGGATAATGTCCCTGCCTACATCAAGAAGATCAAGGAAGGGCATGGCAAGCTGATGGGTTTTGGCCACCGGATTTACAAGAACTACGATCCCCGCGCCAAGATCATCAAGTGGACAGCGGAGAGGGTCTTCGCCGTCACGGGCCGGAATCCCAAGCTCGACATCGCCCTCGAGCTGGAGCGCATCGCTCTTGAGGACGAATATTTCATCACCCACAAGCTATATCCCAACGTGGACTTCTACTCGGGGATCATTTACCAGGCCATGGGTTTCAGGCCGGAGATGTTTACCACGCTGTTTGCAATTCCACGCACGGCAGGGTGGCTCGCCCAATGGCAGGAGATGCTCAACGACCCAGAACAGAAGATCGCCCGTCCGCGCCAGGTCTACACCGGACACGAACTACGGCAGCTGGTGCCCATCAAAGAGCGCGTGCCTGTCTTGCACACTGCGGGGTAAGCCGATACGGCGAACTCGATCCGGGCCGCGCAGCTTGGCGTCCCCGACTCCCACGCCTACTCTTGTCGCGAACAAAGTCCCGTAACTTCACGCCATTCCGGAAGCCGTGAGCAAGCCCCACATCACAACCCCGATACCCCGATTGTGGGCGCTACCAACGGAGAGTCGCCCGAGAGGCACTCCCACTAAGGCATAGAGAATGATAAATCCAGCGGCCAGCCATCAGTCTGCGAATCGTTCCTTTCAGGAAGTTGCCGCTTCACCTATCGAAATCGCCGCTCTCTGAGTCGCGTTTGTTTCAACTGACAAGCAGAAAACACCAGCAACGCTCCTGTGATTGCCATCACGAAAAGCCGTGACCTCACGCACCGCACGTACGCAGCCCAGGATGGAAAATCTCACTGTAAGGTGACTTATTTGGAGGGCATCATGCCAACAGCAACTGAGGTTCGGGAGCCCCAAATTGAGAATCCGGTCGAGGTTCAGGAGCTGGTCAGAGGCGAGCAGAATCAAGCGATGCCGGAGATTCCTGGCCCGCTACCAGAGCGGCCGCTGTTTGCCGATAGCCTTTTGGACTCGGGCGCACAGGAAAAAAAGCGCCGCAAATTTGCGGCGATGATCTCCTTCACCGTTCAGTGCCTGGTGATCGGCACCTTGATCATCGTGCCTCTCATGTTCACCGACGTGCTCCCGAAACAGCAGTTGCTGACCTACCTGATGGCGCCACCACCGCCTCCGCCACCCCCGCCTGCGGCGCAGGCGGTGGCCAAAGTCGTCAAGCAGGTTCAGAGCGAACTGTTGAACGGCCAGTTACGCACTCCCAGCCGGATACCCGAGAAAGTGCAGATGATCCGTGAAGAGGAAGCTCCTCCACCTCTATCCACAGGCGGTGTGGTAGGAGGAGTCGCGGGAGGCATTCCCGGTGGACAACTCGGCGGAATTATCGGCGGCATTGTGAGTCAAACTTCGAACCTGGCCTCAGTTCCAAAGCTTGCCGTTGTACAGCCCAAACGGATCCGCGTTTCGCAGGGAGTGACCCGGGGATTGCTGATCCGGAAGATTGAACCCACCTATCCGCTTCTGGCGCGCCAAGCCCGGGTACAAGGCGAAGTCATATTGAAAGCCATCGTTACCCGGGAGGGTGATATCAAAGAACTCGAGCTTGTTAGCGGCCATCCTATGTTGGCGCCGGCTGCAATTGCGGCAGTCAAACAGTGGCACTATCGGCCGTTCTTGCTGAATGGAGAACCAATTGAAGTAGAAACGATGGTTACCGTTACCTTCAATCTGTTCTAGGGCACGGCGTGCTCGGCCGTGTGGTCGGACGGTTCGGCTGTAGGGAAAGGAAGTTCGAGTATGGGAGAAGCACAAAAATATCGCGTCGTTGCTTGGTGGAATTCCGAACAGACCGGGCTCGCAATATCCAGCTCTGCTCCCAATGCGATCCACTTCACCGCGCCCCCTGAGTTTGACGGCCTCGAAGGCAAGTGGACGCCCGAAGATTTGCTGCTCAGCGCTGTCGCCAGTTGCTACACAACTACTTTTCACGCCGTAGCGGAGCACTCCGGACTGGGGTACGCCGACCTGGAAGTAGATGTTGAGGGATCGGTCCGCAAGACCGATTCTGGCTACTCCTTCAACGAAATCGTCATCCGTCCGAACCTGACTATTTCCAGCGAAGAGGAGCAGACGCGTGCGCTCCGGTTACTGCAAAAAGCCAAAAGCGTATGCCTGGTAGGCCGCGCCCTTGCAATCGAGCAGAAATTTGAACCACACGTGCAGGTCAGTGGATCGCGAGAGGAGCTTAGCCAAGCTTTGACCGCGGTCTGATACGGGGATGCTTTGCAGATGTCAGAGTGGAGCCTCCTCTCCCGCGAAGTTTTACGATTTGGAAAACATCGATTCTGACGATCAAGAGCAGCGAGTTATGCCATGACCAAAGAACATGATCAACAGTATGCAATTTGTGAGAGACTCAGAAAACTTGGGTATTCCCGCGCACGCCACATGAGGCTGTATGGCGAGGAGTTCTATCTGATTTCGGATCCTATTCCGGACGGTGATGGGTTCGCCGTGAAAGGCATCGCTCGCAGGTCCGGAAAATCGAGATATGTCCGCATTCCGTTGTCGACCGTGCATACGCTAAGGCGGGAACTTGTATTCGATACCGAGGTTGACGTTGCGGCATGACCGCCTTATGGTAGCAACCATTAGTGTCACAAACCTTCGAACTCGAAATCGTCACTCCAGAAAGACTGGTGGTTCAGGACAGGGTCGAGGAAATGCAGCTTCCGGGAAGAAATGGATATTTAGGCATACTCCCCGGTCACGCACCCCTGATCACCGAACTGGGCATCGGCCAGATCAGCTACCGGCAGAATGGACGGACGCGTTGTCTTGCGGTTGCGTGGGGTTTCGCGGAAGTTCTGCCCGACCGGGTGAGGGTCCTGGCGGAGACGGCAGAGCGCGCTGAAGAAATCGATGTCAGACGGGCACAAGAAGCCCGGAAGCGTGCCGAACAGCGACTGAGGAGCGGCGACCCAAAAATCGATTGTATGCGCGCCCTGTTTGCCCTCTCCCGCGCGGCGACGCGGCTGGAAGTAGCGACCGAGACCGATCAGACGCGCGGCCAGCCCGCATAAAAGTTGCACACTTCCGATTGTCTTGCACTCAGCAACATCGTTGCGCCGTCGTCTGTCGGGCCAGACTTTCTACCAGGGCAATCAGCTTCGGGAGACCGGCTTCCACACTCGCGGATAGGGTTGCGCCGTGATCAAAGCATTCGCCGCACAACGAAACAGCAAAAGCCCGCGGAGTAGCCCCATAGAGTTGTTGCGCCAGGGCCAGAAGATGCGCAGGCGAAAGCTGGTGGGAACGGATAGTCCCATGCTGTAAAGTCAGAGGTTCACACGTCAGCTCTCCCGGTTGACCACCATGAGCAGCATCAATAAAGATGACCAGATCAGCATTTCTCAAATTATCGGCCAGTTCGGGAGCCAGTTGATGCCGGAGGATAACTTCAATTTCCGGAGATTGCAGGTTTAGCGACAACGCTTCGGTCGCATGCCAACCCACACCGTCGTCGCAGCGGAGCGGGTTACCGTAGCCAACGATCAGGGTCTGCGTCATGCCGGTTCTTTACGAGCGAGCCACTTCATCCAGCACCTGCCCGCTTGGGTCCAACAGCTGGATGCGCAATGCCATTTGTCCGAGGGCATGGGTCGAGCAGCTTAGGCAGGGATCGTAGGCCCGGATGACTGCTTCAACCCGATTCAGCGCGCCCGGCGTCAACCGCTCGCCATGTACGAAGTGCTTGGCCACCTGCAACACGCTTCGGTTCATGGCCAGGTTATTCTGACCCGTCGCGATGATGAGATTGGCCCAGCGTATCAACCCTTGTTCGTCAATCTTGTAGTGATGGAACAGCGTACCCCTGGGCGCCTCTGCCACTCCTACCCCTTCCAACGCATTGGGACGCGCGATTGCTCGGACGTGTCTATCGAGGATCTCAGGATGGGTGAGCAGTTGCTCCATACGCTCAACGCAGTAAAGAATTTCGATGAGCCGCGCGTGATGATAGTGAAATGAACTCAGCACGGCGGTGCGCTGCAGTTCGTGGAATTCCGCCAGTTCCTGGTCTGCACGGATCGTGCCACAACGGTCCCCTACGTTCATTCGGGCCAGCGGCCCTACCCGATAGATGCCGTCTGGAAATCCTTTAGGTTTGTAATAGGCCGATTTCAGGTAGCTCCAGGACTCAACCTTTTCGCCGATGTAATCGAAATAGCGCGTGGGATCAAGGCCGTCCGCGACAACTTTGCCGGCGGCATCCGTGATGCGGAGGTCGCCATCGTAGAAGGTCAGGCCACCGTCTTTTTTAACGATGCCCATGAAAAGTGTCGGGAAGTTGCCGAATGTCGCGATCTCCTCCCGAAAACGCTCCATGATTCCTTTGAACCACTCGATGGTGCGCAGGGTAATGGCGAGTGCCTCCGGGACCGCTCCCAGGATCGCATCACGGTCCTCCCCGCTCAGTGGCTCGCTTACCCCGCCGGGCACGACCCAGGCGGGGTGAATGCGCTTCCCCCCTAGGCGCTCAATGATCTGTTGGCCGAACTTGCGCAACCCAATTCCGTCGCGCGCCAGGGCGGGATTCTTTTCCAGAACGCCCACCAGATTGCTCTGGGCCGGATCGGCGTCCATGCCAAGCAGCAAGTCGGGAGACGATAAATGAAAGAGGCTCAAGGCATGCGATTGCACCACCTGGGCCAGGTTGAAAATGCGGCGCAATTTGTCGGCGGTAGGCGGGATTCTCACCGCCAGAAGTGCGTCGCAGGCTTTGGCCGACGCGACGAGGTGGCTCACTGGACAGATGCCGCAGATGCGTGCCATCAGAGATGGCATCTCGGAGAACGGACGACCTTCGCAAAACTTCTCGAAGCCGCGAAACTGCGTAACGTGAAACCGGGCATCTTCCACGTGGCCCTGCTCGTCAAGATGCAATGTGATCTTGGAGTGCCCCTCGATTCGGGTTACGGGGTCAATGACGATGGTTCTGCCCTGTTCCAATTGCGGCTCCTAGGCTCCAAATCGCGTCTTCGCACTCAAATCCGGCTGCCGGCCATCCAGCAATTCGCTCACGGCGTAAAAGATCACGTCAGCTGAGGGCGGACAGCCCGGAATGTAAACATCCACGGCGACAAGCTCATGTACCGGACGCGCATAGGGCAAAAGGCGGGGCACCACATGATCCGGAATGCCCGGATCGAGAGTCACGTTCTCACAGTAGGCCCGATCGTAAACCGATTTCGTCCCGAAAGGATTACGCATGCCGGGGACATTCGCCGTGACCGCACAGTCACCCAGCGAAACCAGGGTCTTTGTCCGCGCTCGAACCGTATGAATCTTGTGTAAGTCTTCCTCGCTGCTGACCGCGCCCTCAACCAGGGTAATATCCACGTTCTCGGGAAAGATTTTTGCGTCCACCAGCGGGCTGTACACCAGGTCTGCCTTTTGGAAGAGAGTGATCAGACGCTCGTCCATGTCGAGAAACGACATGTGACATCCGGAACAGCCATCGAGCCAGACAGTCGCGAGACGTTTCTTGCTCATTCGCGTTCCTGGCGCATCAGGGTCAGGTAGGGCAGGAAGGTACGACGTTTTTCCATCTCGGCTATGGAACGGCCCTTCTCAAACAATGCCCCCGTGGGACAAACCTGGACACACTTGCCGCAACCGGTACAGGTGTCCGACGATCCCCAGGGCTGGTTCAGATCTGTAACCAGTTGTGACTCGATCCCGCGGCCCATTACGTCCCAGGTGTGCGCGCCCTCGATTTCGTCGCACACCCGCACACAGCGCGTACACAGGATGCAGCGGTTATGGTCGATCACGAAACGCTCGTGCGAAGCATCAACTTCCATCTTCGGATAGCGATAGGGAAAGCGAACGTGGGTGATACCCAGCTTCTGCGCCATGCTCTGCAGTTCGCAATGGCCGTTGGCAACGCAGACCGAACAAACGTGGTTGCGCTCAGTGAACAGCAACTCGACGATCATCTTGCGATAATGATCGAGCCGTTCGGAAATGGTTGCGACCTCCATGCCTTCTTCCACGTGAGTCACGCACGCTGGCTGCAGCTTGCTGGATCCCTTCACTTCCACCAGGCACAGCCGGCACGCTCCTAACGTGGAAAGGCCTTCCAGTTCACACATGCGGGGAATAAAAATCTTGTTCTCACGGGCCACATCCAAAATCGTTTCGTCCGGGCGGGCGCTGAAATCGCGGCCATCGATCTTGAGAGTCTTGACGCCGGGAGTTGGACTCATACGCTGGCTCCAACCGGTTGCCTGCCGCAAACTCCTGCCGGGCACTGATGGTCTTCAATGTGGGCCCTGTACTCCGCTGCAAAAGATTTCAGTGTGCTCACTACCGGGTTGGGCGCAGACTGTCCCAGCCCGCACAGGCTGGTGTGCTTCAGCAGATCGCACAATTCTTCGAGCATGGCAAGGTCCTGCGCCGTGGCAGTCATATTGGTAATGGAGCTGAGAATGCGGTGCATCTGGTAGGTGCCGACGCGGCAGGGAACGCACTTGCCGCAGGATTCGGTCATGCAGAAATCCATGAAGTACTTGGCTACATCGACCATGCAGGAACTTTCATCCATCACGATCATTCCACCCGATCCCATGATCGATCCCAGTCGCGACAGCGACTCGTAGTCCACCGGAATATCCAGAGTTTCGGGGGGCAGGCAGCC
>CAZGSU010000075.1:0-59300 GCA_964528615.1 uncultured Acidobacteriaceae bacterium
CATACCCTGACCGCCTCGCAAGTATTTGGCGTGCCCCCGCTGATGGTGACGCCTGATCACCGCCGCCAGGCCAAGGTGGTGAACTTCGGAATCGTCTACGGGCTCTCGGCTTTCGGTTTGTCCCAAAATCTTGGAATCGAGCCGTCGGAAGCGAAACAGTTCATCAACGCATATTTCGAAAAGTATAAAGGCGTTCGCGCCTTTATCGATCGCACTCTTGAGGAGACGCGGCGCGAGCAGAAAGTGCGGACCCTGTTTGGACGGGTACGCCCCATCCCCGACATCAACAGCAAAAACATCAACCAGCGCGGCTTCGCCGAACGCACCGCGGTGAACACGCCGCTGCAGGGCACGGCGGCAGACTTAATCAAGATCGCGATGATCCGGATCGATGCCGCTCTACGCGAGCGCGAATTGAAATCCCGCATGACCCTGCAAGTGCACGACGAATTGGTATTCGAGGTTCCGGAAGAAGAAGTCGACGCCGTGCGAACCCTGGTGCGCGATCAGATGGAAAATGTCCATCCGCTGACTGTGCCGCTGCTGGTAGAGGTTGGTGTAGGGAACAATTGGCGGGATTTGGATTGATCAGAGGTTGGAGTCCGCGAAGGGCACGGCTACAATCTGAAATTGGTCTTCGTATACAACGTAGCCTGGGCGATCGGTTTTGATCATGCGGACAGAAACGTCGTAACTTTCAAGTATGGCTACAATCTCCCGTATCTTGCCGATATGCTCTTGCGCGGAAGCTTTGAACCATGAAATCCCGTTCTTTCGCTTCCGGTAGTGAGGCAGTTTAGCGTTTGTGAACCTTGCTGGCTTTTCCAAGTGATCGCTGAACCAATCGCGGATTTCCTGCAGGACTTCCTCGTCGTGCTCAGAAAGCAATCCGCTGTCTCGCAAATTTCCGGCCGCATGAAAGACACCGAGTTCTTGATGTGATTCCTCGTCCAGGTCGTAAGTTACAAAACGCACGAACATACCAGTTCTTGGCAGTCATCTCTCGGCTCTTAACTCTATGCCCCCAGCGCGTGCTTGATCGCGCCCGCGATATTCTGGGCCAGCGACTTCATCTTTTCTTCTGACTCGGCCTCGATCATCACCCGGGCCAGCGCTTCCGTTCCGGAATAGCGCACTACCACGCGCCCGTTCCCATCCAGCTCGCGTTCGGCCGCGTCAATCGCCTGCTGAATTTCAGGCACCTTGGCGAATGGCACTTTCTCGCGCACTCGCACGTTCTGAATCGTCTGGGGAAAAACTTTAAGGTCGCTCACCAGTTCCGCAAGCGGTTTTCCAGTCCGGGCCATCGTCTCCATGAGGCGTAGCGCGGTAAGCAGGCCATCGCCGGTGGTTGCTTCTCCGTCGCGAAAGATGATGTGACCCGACTGCTCTCCGCCCAGCACGGCTCCGCTCTTCTGCATCTCTTCAAGCACGTACTTGTCGCCGACATTCGCTCGCAGCAGGCGAATGGCGGAATTACGCAAAGCAATTTCCAGTCCCATATTCGACATGGTGGTCGCAACTACGGTTTCGGCGGGAAGCTTGCCCTGCGACTTCATATAGCGCGCAGCCATCAACAGGACGGCATCGCCATTCACCACACGGCCGTTGGCATCGCAGAAGAGCGCACGGTCCGCGTCCCCATCGAACGTTACCCCAAGGTCGAATTGCCCCGGCTTCGACGCCACCGTTTTGGCCAGTGTTTCGGGATGCAGAGCGCCACAATTCTCGTTGATGTTCTGGCCATCCGGCGCTGCGCTGAGGAACGTTGCCTGAATGCCGCAGAGCCTGAACAATTCCGGCGCTTCCGCCGCGGCCGCGCCATTCGCGCAATCCACCAGCACCCGCAACCGGCTCAAGTCCGTTCTTATATTCGTAGCCAGCCACTCGATGTAGGCACGGCGAAGTTCAGCTTCCCCGGGCAGGCTGGGAGTAAGCCGAAAAGAAGTGTCTACGTGCGCTTCGGGATTTTGTAGCAGGGCAAAAATTTCCTGCTCAATCGCGATTTCATGCGCGTCCGGTAACTTGTATCCGTCACCGGAGAAGATCTTGATGCCATTGTCGGTCCAGGGATTGTGCGACGCCGAAATAACCACCCCAGCCGCATATTTGCGGGAGCGCGCCAGGTAGGCAACCCCCGGCGTCGTAATTACCCCCGCGCTGTGGACTTCAATTCCGCTGGCGGTCAGGCCCAGCGTCACCCGGTCGGCGATCCAGGCGCTGGATTCGCGCGTGTCCTGCCCGATCACCGCGCATGCCTGAGGGTTGCCGCGCTTCAGATCATGGCCCAGCGCGCGGCCGATCATGTAAGTGCTGTCCTGGGTCAGGGGAAATTCGCCGGCGACGCCGCGAATCCCATCGGTTCCGAAGAGTTGTCGCGTCTGGGTTGTCATGCGCAGGTTGTCATGCGGAAAATGTCACGCCGGAATGCAAGTGCTCAGTGCCGGTCCGTTCCGGGGACCTTCTCCATGATAACCGTGACTCGCACTGGATTGGGATTCATTACCTGAACCAGGGGATCAGAAACATAAGCATGCCGGACAAAGGTAGCCCGGTCCATGGTTCCGCTCGCATCCACCGAGTCGGTGATGGCGGCTTCCACCGCCTCCACTCGCTTCTGCGGTCCGCCAACCGTTATTGTCGAGGGCTCGGCCACGATGCTGCCAATCTGATAACCCGGGGCAAAGCTGCCAAACACCCGCGGATGCACCGGGACCTGCCGGGTAAGGCGCGCGTCAAAAGCGAGATGGAACTGGCTGGGGACAATTTGCACGACCTCCAGTTCTTTGGGCCGACGCACCTGGTCCGCGGTCAGATCAAAGGTACGTTCTCCCGGCCGCATGTTGCCAAGTTCGATCTCCGCATAGACGTCCGCCGACTGCAGACGGCGCACGACGCGCTGCGGACCACGCACCCAGATCTGGGCCCGGGGAACATTTTCCGAGCTGATCTCCAGGTTCTGCGGAACGTTGTGGAATTCGATGGGCACATCAACGGCTACTTCCGCCATCGGATCGCTGGTCACCGCTAACCACAACGCCACCGCCAATGCCAGCGAAAGCAGCTTGAGTCCGAAATTATGCAGCACGTGCCGGCGAAGAAAATCTTTCATGGCTAGCGCTCACCACCGGTCTTAAGGCGCGTATCCGCGGGGCGCGGCAAGGGCATTCTCTGACTCTCATCCTCGGAACCCGCGAGTTCTTCGCCACCGTTTGCAATCGGCGTGGGCAAGGTGGAAGGAGGCACATAGCGGCGCAACAATTCTCCTACCTGGCTGCGCAACTGTTCCACAGTCAGGTCGCGTTCGATCTTCCCGCCTACGGCCAGGCTGATGGCGCCGGTTTCCTCAGAAACGATCACCGCAATCGCATCAGTCTCTTCGGTGACGCCGATGCCGGCGCGATGGCGGGTGCCAAGTTGAGTCGAGAGCACCGGATTCATGGAGAGCGGCAGGAAGCACGCCGCGGCTGCAATGCGGTCTTTCTGCACGATTACGGCGCCGTCATGCAGGGGAGCGCTGGGCCGGAAAACAGTGGCCAGCAAGTCGTAGGAGAGACGTGCGTCCAGCGGCACGCCGCTTTCGATGTAGGTGCGCAATCCGATTTCGCGCTCGATCACAATCAGGGCACCGGTCTGGTTCTGGGAAAACAGGTTGGCGGCCAGCACGATGTCGTCGTAGGCGTCCGCCTCCGAGCCCGCGGTCCTGCTCAACAGCAACCTTCGCCCCAGCCGGGCCAGTGCCTGACGGATCTCGGCCGCAAAAATCACGATCAGCGCGAACACCGCGTACGGCAGCAGGGTGCTGATCAGCCAGTTCAGCGTAGTCAGCTCGCCGGCGCGTGAAAAATAAAAGGCAAGCGTCAGCGCCGCCACGCCCACGAGCATATACGCGGCGCGCGTGCCCTTGATGAGCGCCAGCAACTCGTAAATGATGACCGCAACCAGCAGAATGTCGATGACCGCGATCACCGACACATGTGGCCATGGCGCTGAGAGGACTCTCACCAGCGGATCCTTTCGAAAGATTGACCTGGCCGGACTCGAGACAAACTTATTGTAATCCAGGGTCACACCATCCCGACCGCTCATCACGCGGCGGCCATGTAAAGAAATGTCGAGGAAGGACCGTATAGGGACGAGCGAGATTGTGTGGGACGAACGAGACTATGTGGGGACGGGTCGGAGCCTGTCCTGAGCGAAGTCGAAGGAACCCGTCCGGGTCGAGCGAAGCTCGACAGTTTACTATTCACTCGTCTGCACCGGCCGAGGGCGGGACGCCGGCGCTACTTCACGGTTGCGGTGATGCTGCCCTTGGCCAGCCGGGCAGAAATCTCGTCCCCGGCCTTCACCCCGTCCGCATCTTTCAGCAGCAAGCCTGAAGCATCGAAGACCAGGGCATATCCGCGATCGAGGATGGCCAGTGGAGACAGCGCTTCCAGTTGGCCCGTGAGTTGGTTGAGCCGGCCGGCCCGCTGCAGCAGGAGAGTTCGCGCGGTCGCCGCCAGCGCGGCTACGCGAGAATCGAGTTCCCTGCGGACACCCGCCAGCATACGGCGAACGTCGTAATGACGCACAGCAGCCGCGGCTGCCTCCACCCGGCGACGATGCTGCTCCAGAATCTGACGCGCGGCCTTTTCCATCCGATTTCTCAAATCATCCAGCTTCTGCTGGCGCCGGTTGATGACATCGACCATGCGCGCGAATGCGCCGTGCTGAGCCAGTTCCGTAAGCGCCTGCCTGCCCATCAGGAGCCGGTACCGCATGGCTCGGGCAAGACGCTGCCGCAGGCCTTCCGCCTGATCCTCCACTTCCTGGCGGGAGCGAATCACCAGTTCCGCTGCAGCGGACGGTGTGGGGGCGCGCAGGTCAGCCACAAAGTCGGTGATGGTGAAATCAGTTTCATGGCCCACGGCCGAAATCACCGGAATCCCGGAAGCTGCGACCACGCGCGCCAGCGCCTCGTTGTTGAATGCTGCCAGGTCTTCCGCCGACCCGCCTCCGCGGGCCACGATGATTACGTCCACGCTCCGCGCCCGGTTGAAGTATCGGATGCCCGCGCTTACTTCAGCGCCCGCGGTTTCTCCTTGTACCTGCGCTGGAAAAATCAGAATGCCGGCGGTGTGGTGACGGCGCAGCAGAACGTTCAGAATGTCGCGCAGGGCAGCGGCCTGTGGTGAAGTCACAATACCGATCCGCCGCGGCAGGGTCGGAATCGGCTTCTTGCGGGCAGAATCAAACAGGCCTTCGGCCTCGAGCTTGGCTTTCAGTTGCTCGAACGCAACCTGCAACGCGCCAACGCCTTTGGGCTCCAGGTACTCGGCCGAAATCTGAAGTTCCCCGCGATCCTCATAGATGGTCACTCGTCCGCGCAGCACCACCTGCATGCCATTCTCAGGACGAAACCGGAGCAGCCGCGCCTGCGAACGAAACATGACCGCGCGAATCTGGGCATTCTGGTCCTTCAATGTGAAATAAAGATGCCCGGACTCGTGCGCCCGGAAATTCGAGATCTCGCCCTCCACCCAGGTATCGCCGTATTCGCGCTCAATATGTGTGCGCACTGCGGCTACCAGATCGCGCACCGACCATACACGCCGGTCGAGAGGTTTAAAACTGAACCCAAGCTGATCGGTAGAGCTCATTGCAGTGAAGTCTACAACAGGGAGATTGTGTGGCGCGGACCTGTCCTGAGCGAAGTCGAAGGAGCCCTCGCCCGCGTGCCCGGATCGGCATGGACATATGTTTCCCAAACTGAGTCGAGCTGCGCTCGACTGGACGACCGGGGGCGACCGTCCCCACGTGGCCGCAGCTACGACTGCTTAAATTGACTTGTCAAAGGCAGGCAGCCTAACATGGCCGATCTCTTGTGATCGGCCAGACATGATTGTCCCAATATGATCGGCGAAAGCATCTCGCACTACCGCATTCTGCACAAGTTGGGAGGCGGTGGCATGGGCGTGGTTTACGAAGCCGAAGACCTGCGCCTGGGACGGCGTGTGGCCTTGAAGTTCCTGCCTGAAGACCTGGCCCAGGACCCGCAGGCGCTTGAGCGGTTCCGGCGCGAGGCCCGGGCCGCGTCCGCGCTCAACCATCCCAACATCTGCACCATCTACGACATCGGCGAGGACGAGAGCCGCCACTACATCGTGATGGAATATCTCGACGGCACCACGCTGAAGTACCGCATCGAGGGCAAGCCGCTGTCGGTGGACCAGTTGGTCGACTTCGGAGCGCAGATCGCCGATGCACTCGATGTGGCGCATACCGCTGGGATCGTCCATCGCGATCTGAAACCGGCGAACTTATTTCTTACCAAGCGCGGGCAAGCCAAGATTCTCGACTTCGGCCTGGCCAAAGTCGCGGGACAGTCCCCGCCGCAACCCGAACCGGTCGGCGCTTCCTTCGCCACCGCGGCCGTCGATGCCGCCAACCTCACTAGTCCGGGCAGCACAGTAGGGACTGTGGCCTACATGTCTCCAGAGCAGGCGCGCGGCGAGGAACTCGATGCCCGCACCGATCTGTTCTCTTTCGGCGCGGTGATGTATGAAATGGCAACCGGACGCCAGCCTTTCGTAGGCAACACCTCGGCGGTAATTTTTGACGCCATTCTGAACCGTGCGCCCACTGCGCCGGTGCGTCTGAATCCCAATCTGCCGGCGGAGCTGGAACGCATCATCAACAAGGCTCTGGAGAAGGACCGCGATCTCCGCTATCAGGTCGCGTCGGAGATGCGTGGGGACCTGAAGCGTCTGAAGCGGGAGATCGACTCGGGCAAGAGTTCGTCGGTGAGCGCGGCGGCAGAACCGGTGGTCGCGCCGGTGTCGTCCGGAGCATCGGCAGACGCGCCTTGCGCGCCATCCGCTCCGGCGGCACAGCCGGCGTTGCCAGTCTCCGGCCCAGCTTCGTCGCCGGTGGTTGCAGCGCCAGCCTCGGGTGGAAAAAAGAGGTGGTACATCGCGGGGGTGGCCGCACTCATCGTGGCGGCAGTAGTGGCGGGCCTTCTCTACCGCAGGAGTTCGCGGTCCCTGACCGAAAAAGATTCCATCCTGCTGACCGATTTCGTCAATACCACTGGCGATGCGGTTTTCGATGGCACGCTGAAACAGGCGCTGGCGGTGCAACTGGAGCAATCACCGTATCTGAACGTGTTTCCCCAGGAGCGGGTACGAGACACGCTCAAGTTTATGGGGCGTTCACCGGATGAGCGGCTTACTCCCGACCTGGCACGCGATGTCTGCCAGCGCGAGGGAATCAAAGCTGTCCTGAACGGCGCCATAAGCAACATCGGGAGCCAGTATGTAGTGGACGTGAATGCGGTGAACTGTCAGACCGGCGACAGCCTGGCGCGGGAACAGGTTCAAGCGGACAAGAAAGAGCAGGTGCTGGCAGCAGTTGGGAAGGCGGCCTCAAGCCTACGCGGCAAACTGGGAGAGTCGCTGGCTTCGGTGCAGAAATTCGATGCGCCGGTCGAAGAAGCCACTACTTCATCGCTGGAAGCGCTCAAGGCATTTAGCCTGGCAGAGGCCGAGCGGAACAAAGGATCGGAATACACTGCCATTCCGCTCTACAAACACGCCATCGAACTCGACCCCAATTTCGCCGTGGCGTATGCGCATCTGGCCCAGTCCTACGCCAATACCGGCCAGAGCTCTCTGGCCAGGGAAAACATAACCCAGGCCTTTGAGCGGCGGGAACGGGCCAGCGAACTGGAGAAGCTCTATATTTCCACCCACTACTACGAAATTGTCACCGGGGAAATCGACAAGTCGATGGAGGCCTACCAGCTGTGGAAGCGGACTTATCCGCGGGATTCCATTCCCACCAACAATCTCGCCATTGATAACGCTTGGATTGGCAAGTTTGATCAAGCCCTTGTGGAAGCCCAGGAAACCATCCGCCTGGATCCGAACAGCGCGTTCAGTTACGGGGTGTTGGGCGGGGCGTACCTGGGCCTGGACCGTTTCGCAGAGGCCAAAGACATCCGCCAAAAGGAAGTGAACCTCAAGCTGGATGCGGTGAACGAGCACGTCGACCTTTACTTGCTTGCTTTTCTCGAAGGCGACAAGGCGGCCATGCAGCATGAGGCGGATTGGGTGAAAGGCAGGACGGATGAGTTCGTGATGCTGGAAACCATCGCGGAAGCAACCGCCGCTTCCGGGAGGCTACAGCAGGCGAGGGGAATTTACCGACAGGCGGTGGAAGGCGCGCAGCGGGCAAAGCTACCAGAAAACGCAGCAGGCATTATGAGCCGCCAGGCGCGGACCGAGGCCGAACTTGGAAATGCAGCCCCGGCCCGCGAGTTAGTGCGGACTGCGCTTGCTCTGGATCGCAGCCGCCCCACACTTTCTCCTGCGGGCTACGCGCTGGCCACAGCCGGCGACTTCGCCCAGGCAGCCGCGATCGCTGATGACCTGAGCAAGCGCTTTCCGATCGACACTTTGGTCAACAACGTAGCGATACCCTCGATCCGCGCCCAGGTCGAGCTCAGCCGGAGCAATCCCGGCAAGGCGATCGAATTGCTCCAGACTGCTGCTGCTTTCGAATTTGGCTGGCCCGCGCGTGTAATGCCCAGCTATGTTCGCGGACAGGCCTATCTTCACCTGCGCCAGGGCAAAGAAGCCGCGGAACAATTTCAGAACATCCTGAATCATCGCGGAATCTGCGGGACGATGGTGACTTGCTCGCTGGCTCATCTGCAATTGGGTCGTGCTCGTGCGATCTCCGGCGACAATGCCGGAGCCCGGACCGCTTACCAGGATTTCTTCGCGCTGTGGAAAGATGCCGACCCGGATGTCCCCATCCTGAAAGAAGCCAAAGCAGAGTACGCCAAGCTGCCGCAGTAACCAGAAAGAACCACGTAGGGACAGCCGCCCTCGGCTGTCCGGCGGAGCGAAGCTCCGCGGGTTGGATGCGGGAAAATATCCATGTAGGGGCAGCTGTCCTCACCTGCCCAGTCGAGCGCAGCTCGACAGTTCTCCGCCCGCGATCTTCCCCCGCTACCAAAGAACAGCGGACTGTCGCTCCACTCTGCAGCCGGGGCCGGTTACTGTTTACTGTACAAACATACTCCGCCCCACGGCCGCGACCCCTGCCGGCCGTTCGACTCCGGAAGCCTGGCCAGAATCCGCATCAGGAACGGAAGCCGTTTCAGATGCCCTGCAGTGTGAAGCATGGAACGTACTTCGATCGGCTTCCAGCCATAGTGCACGAAATACTCCGGGCCCTCCGGCGGACCAAACTTCAGCTCGGCCACTCCCTTTCTGAGGTGCGATCCCTTGGCTTGCTGGAGCCTGCGCAGCAAGCCGGGCGACGCCAGGTCCAGAACCCAGCTTTGAAATGGAGCAGGCTGCGCGAGATCGGTCGCAAGAGCTCCCACTTCCTCAGGAGTCAGATACGTCAGAAGGCCTTCCGTAATGATCAAGACCTTGTTTGAAGTCTTGCCTAGTCGTTGAAACAGTTCGCGCCGGGCAGCGAGATTACTTAGGTCCAAGCGGACCCGCTCCAGCGAACATGCAGTCTTTTCCCGGGCAAGAATTTCTTCCTTGTAGTCGAGGATTGCAGGCAGGTCTACCTCGATCCATTTCAATGACGATGGCAGACTCATGCGATACGGTCTGGTATCGAGGCCGGCGGCGAGGTTCACAACTGTGTCGGATTCGGCACCGATCTGTTGGCTGATGAAGTTGTCGAAGGCCCAGGTACGGGCCACGAAAGGCCATGAATCCCGGCCGGTGAAGCCCATCGCGGCCGCAATTTGCTCGCCTCGAGTTCCAGCGAGTCTGCGAGCAAACGGATCGCGGAACAGGGCGTCAGGACGCTCGGTCTCGTTGGCTCGGTACACGGCCACCCAGAGTGCGGTGTCCGAGATGTTTTCAATCAGGGACTTGGTTGAGATCAATTGCGCCTCGGGTCACTCATCATTCAGAACGCGGGCGAGTCGCCCGCGACCACACAAACCTGCACGTACTTACATGCTCATGTCTTTGATGTGCGTGGCGATGTACCACTTGTTGCCGAACGGATCGATCACGCCGCCGCTGCGATCGCCGTAGGGCTGGTCCTGGGGCGGTGAAATTGAGGTTGCGCCGGCTTCCAGGGCGCGCTTGTACAGTGCATCACAGTCTTCCACGTACAGGTAGAACATCGTCGGCATGGGTTGGTAAGAACCGTGGGCTTCGCCCATTTCCATCATGCCGGTGCCGATCTTCACCGTGGTGTGGTGGATTACGCCGTCGGGAGTGGCGTACCGGCCAAGTTCCTGGGCGCCGAAGGCGCGCGTCACAAATTTGACCACCGGCTCGGCGCGCAGAGGGTGCAGGAATGGTTGCAGCGTGGGCGCGCCTTCCCACTTGTAGCTGTCTCCCTTGTAGGTCGCGATGTACCAGAAGTTCCCGGCAGCATCCTTCACGGACCCGGAGCGCTCGCCGTAGAACTGGTCGAGGGGTTCGTGGAGCGACGTGGCACCCGCTTCCAGGGCGCGAGCATAGGTCGCATCGCAATCAGGCACATAGATATGGAATGCGGTGGGCATTGGAGTGCCGCGCCACTTCATTCCCGCCCCGCCGCCGCCCACCATCAGCATGGAATCGCCAATCCGCACTTCGCAGTGCAGGCCGCCCTCCGAGCCGGGACCGCTGCGGAACAGTTCCTCGGCATCGAACGTCTTTTTGATGAAATCAATCAACCCGTCCGCATCCTGCGCCACAACGTAGGCAGTGAGTGTGGAATACCCCTTGGGGACAGGATCCACCGACGGCCTTTTCTTCTTTTGCTCAGCCATCATCTCCCGGAAGCGGCGGTGCATTTCCTCGACCGACATTTCTTCTTTTAGCTCGCGTACGCTCCAGGTGTATCCGAACGGATCCAGCAGAGTTCCCTCGCGGTACCCGTAGAACTGGTCGGAGATCGGACGCACCAGCTTGGCACCAGCCGCGCTCGCGTGCTCGACGAAAGTGTCCACGTCAGGCACAGTGATCGCCATGCCTACGGGTGAGTTGCCCAGCGTCTCAGCGCTGTAGCGGTCTCCTTCCGGCCACTCCTCAGTTAACATGATGACCGAATCCCCAATCATCATCTCCGCGTGGGGAATGCTCGATCCGATTTCAAAGCGGAATGTTTCCTTCGCTCCGAAAGCATTCTGGTAGAACTCGATCGCTTTGGTTGCATTCTTGAAGGTGAGCCGTGGTGAGGCGGCGCTTCGAATTACGGCAGGGGGTTGGGTCATGGTTGCCATGGATGATTTCCTTTCCAGGTCAGCTTTGAGACGGGCCTTGAAGTCCTCGCGCGGAAGCCGGCGCAACTCAGCGGCAATGTGCAGCAATGGCAGCAACTCGGGATCTACGGATTGGACCGTCCCCACCGGCCCGGCCAGGAGCTGGGTTACGGCCTGATCGAGTTGCTCGATCCTGGAACGCTGTGGCAGAGAGCGCTTAGCCATTGGCACCCTCCATCCGGGCCCGTAAGTTCTGCAGGGCGCGGAATTGTAACTGCTTCACCGCGCCCTCACTGCGGCCCAACTCGGTTGCGATCTCACAGATACTTTTCTCTTCGGCAAAACGCATTCCGATTACCCGCCGTTGATCCGGCGGCAACTGTTCCACCAGGCGAAAGATCTGTCCCTGGCGATCGATTTCCTCGAGATTTGGCTGGGTGCTGGGCTCGGGCAGACCGTCGGTGCCGGTGACTTCTTTGCCCGAGCGCTTTGACCGGTCGACAATCAAATTCGCGGCAATCCGCATCAGCCAGCCGGCGAAGGGCACGCCACGCCATTGGAAACTCTGAATACTGGCCAGCGCTTTGTGGAAGACGTCAGAGGTCAGATCCTGGGCCAAATCGCGATCGCCGACCCGCCGTGCGATGTAGGCGTACACCCGCGCAAAATTGAGTTCGTAGAGGTCCGCGAACCGGCTCGGATCTTTCTTCGCCGCTTCCACCAGCAGACGGTCGTCTCCCGGCAAGCCGGACGCTTCCTCCCGGCGGCCTCTTGCTGGTCTTCTTACGGCCATCGTGCCTCTAACTATATAAACTTCCGCGGAGGAAAAAGGTTACGGGTCGAATTTCGGTTCTTTGCGACCTTTGCGTTCTTTGCGGTTCAGGATTTTGACTGCAAAGAACGCGAAGGTCGCAAAGGAATACCCCTGCGGCGCATGGTAGAATTTCCTCACTTACGCAGTACTGCGAGAGCCCAGGTTGATTGAACTCGCACCCTCGATTTTGGCCTCTGATTTCGCCCATCTGGCGGATCAGGTGCGCGATGCTACCGCGGGCGGCGGCACAGTCGTCCATGTGGATATCATGGACGGTCATTTCGTGCCCAACCTGACGATGGGACCGCCGCTGGTGAAGTCCCTGCGCAGGGTGACCGAGTTGCCACTCGATTGCCACCTGATGATCGAGAATCCGGACCAGTTCATCCCCGAGTTTGCTGCGGCTGGCGCCAATTGGATGTCCGTCCACCAGGAGGCTTGCGTACACCTGAATCGCACCCTCAATCTCATCAAAAGCCACGACTGCCGGGCCGGCGTGGTCATCAATCCAGCGACCCCAGTCGATACCCTGAGCGAGGTTCTGGATATCGCGGACTATATACTGGTCATGTCGGTGAACCCGGGGTTTGGAGCCCAGAAGTTCATTCCCGGGGCCGTCCATAAACTTCGCCGCCTTGCGGATCTGCGGGCACAGCGGGGTTTAGACTACCGTATTGAAGTAGATGGCGGGATTGACCTAACCACCGTGGCCGAAGTGGTTCGAGCCGGGGCTGAAATTCTGGTCGCAGGCAACGCCGTCTTCGGTAAAGGCGATCCAAAGACAAATGCGGAAAAGCTATTGAAGACAGCGGTGGAGGCAACACTGCAAGGGGTTTAGGTTTTGATCGTGTAGGGCGGGTCTCTGACCCGCCCGGCCGGGTCGAAGACCCGGCCCCACACAGGAATTGCCAGTCGTCAGTCTTCAGTCGTCAGCCCGATCTTGACGACTGAAGACCGGCGACTGCTTCTAAGGGGTTCTATGTCACGTCGTATCCCGGTCATTTTTCTGTTGATGGTGCTGGCATCTAGCGTCGCCTGCACCAACAAGAAGGTCAATAATCCGCTCGCGAACGTGGGCTCCAAGCAGCCGGATAAGGTCCTGTTCGACCGGGCCATGGACGCCATGAAGCACAACCGCTTCGACGTCGCCCGGATCACGCTGCAGACTCTGATCAACGCCTATCCGGACTCGGAGTACATCGCCCGCGCCAAGCTGGCGGTGGCCGACTCATGGTATGCAGAGGGTGGAGGAACGTCGCTGGCCCAGGCGGAAATCGAGTACAAGGACTTTGAGACCTTCTTTCCCAACATGCCGGAAGCGGCCGAGGCGCAGCTCAAGATTGCCAACATCCACTATCAGCAAATGGAGAAGCCCGACCGCGATTACACCCACGCCATGCGGGCCGAGGAAGAATACCGCCAGCTGATCCTGCAATATCCCGACAACAAGAAGGTGGTTGCGGAAGGCAAGCAGCGCCTGATGGAAGTGCAGGAAGTGATCGCTGAGCGCGAGTTCCGCGTGGGACGTTTCTATTACCTGCGCCAGTCCTATCCCGCTGCGATCGCGCGACTGCGTTCCCTGCTGGACAAATATCCGCTCTATAGCCAGGCCGACGAAGCGCTTTATCTGTTGGGACAAGCGTATGAAGGCGAGATCACGTTGGTGCGTTCGAAACCGGGCAACGAGACCGCCAAGGCTCGCATGATCCAGGAATTCACCAAGGATGCGACGGATGCCTACTCACGCATCCTGACCCGTTACCCGATGATGAATCGGACCGACGATGCCAAGGCCCGGTTGCAGGCTCTGCACCAGCCGGTGCCCAAGGCGACCAAGGCCGCGATCGCGCAAAATAAAGCGGAAGAAGACAGCCGCCGGGAGAGCAGCACAGTTTCGAAGGTGCTCAGGAACTTCCAGAAACACCCAGACGTCGCCCAAGCCTCCAGAGTTGGCGAACCCACGCTGGTCGATCCGCAAGTGGTGAGCGCGACTTCGGTGGTCCAGGACGCCACTCGCGCCATGATGGGGAGCGCGGCTCCTGGGGATAATTCGGTGGCCGTTGAAACCGTCGGCAAGGGACCGCTGCAGCCGGACCAGCCTGCGCCTCGCTCTGACAGTCCGGCACCTGAGACCACGGCTGCCCCTGCCGTAAATCCCGGGGCAAATCCCGGAACCTCGCCCGATGCGTCAACCCCCGATGCCGCTGCCCAGGACGCCAACGAATTGAAACCCAACGTGGCACCCGATCCGAACGAACTGAAGCCCAACGTTGACAACAGTGCTCCCGCAGCGCCCGCTCCCACCCAGGTAAATGAGATTCAGAATGGAACAGACAATCCAAGCACGGCGGCCGGTGGCACTAAGCCAGCTGACGGCGCATCGTCCTCATCGACATCCAGCGCCGACGACAAGGACGAGGATACGGCCACTTCCTCCAGCAAGCACAAGAAAAAGAAGGGCCTGCGGAAGGTTGTTCCCTTCTGAAGAAGCACTGTTACCAGCGTGTGGGATGAAAAGATGACTTAACGAGAGGACTAGCAAGCCAAAGGCCGTTCCCACCCACTCGTCACTGACCACTGGTAACGTGCTTACTGTCTTCCTCTCATTGACTTACAGCCCGGCACCAATTAACTTCAGGCTGTCTCCCCCTCACCAAAGGAAATCCCTTGGCGCGAAGAATACTGCTTGCCGACGACAGCGTGACTGCCCAGAACATGGGCCGCAGAATCCTTACGGACGCTGGTTACGACGTCATTACGGTCAACAACGGCTCGGCCGCGCTCAAGAAAATCAATGAAAACAAGCCGGATCTGATCGTGCTCGACGTTTACATGCCGGGCTACGGCGGCCTGGAAGTTTGTCAGAGGGTCAAGGAAAACCCGGAGACAACGCGGATTCCGGTGCTGCTGACCGTAGGCAAACTGGAGCCATTCAAACCGGAAGAGGCGCGGCGTGTGGGCGCCGATGCTTTCATCGTCAAGCCTTTTGAAGCAACCGAACTGCTGACTGCGCTTACCAAGCTTGAGGACAAGATCGTCGCCGCACCGCAGCCCCAAAAATCCGGCCGTTTCGCCAAGGCACTGGCCGCAGTCGAGCAGTCCGAGAAGGGTGAGCGATTCGGAGACAAGGAAACGGGCTGGAAGAATCGCCTGACGATTCCCGCTCCCAATTTCAAGCCAAAGCCAGGTGAGGCGGAACCCGCCGAAATCCCCAGCTCCATGTCTCGCGAGCTGGACCGAGGCGAAGGTTTCAAACCTGCCGAATCGAAGCAGGAGTTCGAACGTCCGATTCCTGCGGGCTTGCCTGCCGACATCACCGCGGAAGAGATCGCCGCGATTGCGGCCGCGGCCGCATCAATCGGCGGCCGGCCGCCAGAAACAGCGGCCACGCCTTTGGCTCCTCCCGAGGAGACAGTCTCGAGTCAGGAAGTGGCACCCGCCGAGGTTACAGCCGTTCCGCCCAGCGCGCCTGAGACGCCGGCCGCAACTTTACCTTCCGCGCCGGAACCGGAGAGAGAAATCCGCGCCGAAGTTGCGGCAGAAGTGCCCGCCGAGATTCCACCGATTGCGGCGGAAGCCGTATCCGAAACGGTCGCAAGCGAACCGGCCAAACCGGAAGAACAACCTGCCGCAACGGAACTGCCCGCAGTTGCGGCCCAGGCGGATTCCGAAACAAGAATTACGGCGGAAACAGAAAGCCCGGCGCCCGAAAAACCAGCAGGCAGTGGAAGTGATGCTGAGGTCATGGCTGCGATTGCCTGGCTGGCGCCGGCAAATGGCCACACCATCGAAAACATACAGCCCCCGCAGACCTCCGCCCGAGCCGGTCAGGATGTTTCCACCTCCGCTTACCAGTCCGGAATTGCCGCGGCTCTCCAGGCTACCGGTCCACGATGGATCGCGGAATCGCTTACAGTCGCGTCTGACGAGGCGATGCTGGTCCTCGAACACGAGATGGAGCAGGCCCGTGCAACCAGTGTAGCGATGGAAGTCGCGCCCGCACATTTGCTGCCTGCGCCAGCAACCGTAGGTGAAGTTCCAAGATCTGAAGTTTCAAGCCTTGAAGTCCCAAGCGCTGCAGTACCAAGCGAACCTTCGGTCGTCGAGCCCACCGAAATTGAGGAACCGGCGGTCGCCGCCGTGGCGAGCGTCGAAGCGCCGGCTGCCCCAGTGGAAGCGGAATCCCTCCCGGCTCCCGTCGCTGTAGAGAGCGCGAGCGTGGAACCGCCGGCGGTCGAACATTCCGAGCCAGCCGCGGTCGCAACAGAATCCGCGTTTGCGGCTGCGGCCTCGGCGGGTTCCACCGCCGAACGCGCTCAGCCCGCCGAAGAGCTTTCTTCCGCGGCTACCGTGCCGGGGCTTTCACAGAACAATTCACCCGCATACCCGGAGAGCGCTCCCCAGCGCGAAGCGGAACTGGCCGCCGCATGGCAAAACTGGAAGCACATTCGCGAATCGTTCGTCAGCGCGCAGCCGAACTCGGAGCCGGCCGGTGAGCCTATTGCCGAGCATGTTGCTGAAACCATTTCCGAGCCCCGCCCACAGCTCGAGGCACCAGCCGCCCAGAACACCGCAGCTGAAGTTGGTTCTCAGCCGGAAGAAACAGTCACGGCGTCGGCTCCCGAGGACTCAGAAGCAACTTTGGAAGCAGCCGCACAGGCGGACGAAGCCGATCAGGGTGCAAGCGATGCGCCGGGCGAATCAACAGCAATCGCCAGCATCGTTGATACCATGCTGGCCGAACTGAGACCGAAGCTGGTCGAAGAAATCGCTAAGAAGATGAGCTCGGAAAAGAAAGAGAAAGACAAAAAGAAAAAGAAGTAAAACAGCAGTCCTTCCTCGCTCCGTTTGAGAGGGCCATGCTCTCCGGCAAAGATTCGGCCCTACCACGCCGCTGGCTATTCACCGAATCTTAACCTTCGTGTAACCGCACCGTAACCAACCCACTCTACTGTAACTCAGGTTCGAGTCGGCGCCATGCAAGCATCATCAGGGCCCGATCATTCTCCCAAAAAGGTGACATCCATGAGAAAAAAGACCGCAATTCTGGGTCTGTTGGCTACAGGGTTGGTCAGCACTATGTTCGCCGCCGAAGGCCGCGTCCCCGAAGGTATCCCCAGTCTGGACCATGTCTTCGTCATCATGATGGAGAACCACGGTTTCAGCCAGATCGTCGGGAACCCGGACGCCCCGTTCGCCAACCACTATGCAAAAGTCGCCAATTCCACGACGAATTACTTCGCCGTCGGCCATCCCAGTTCCACCAACTATTTGGAAATCGTAGGGGGATCGAACTTCGGTGTGCGCAGCGATAACGCTCCTGACTGGCACAACCAAGACTGCACTCCCAATCTTGGGCAGCCTCCCTACACAACGACTGATTTTCCCTCCAGCCCCAACGTTTGTCCCATCGCGGGCACCGGCACGGATGCCGAGACGCCGGCCATCGACACCACGAACGAGTGTCCGGACCCGACCGTGACCGACCCCTGCCCTCCGGGCTTAATCAGCATTGATGGCCGATCGATTCCGGCCGCATCCAACACTATTGGCAAGATGATTGGAGATCAGTTGTCAGAGAAGGGTCGCCGGTGGAAGAGCTACCAGGAGAGCCTGCCCATCACGGGTGCTGACGGAATCGCCTACAGCGACGGTTTCTTCACCGACCTCTCGACCGTCCCCGACAACCTTGGCGGCTCGAGCGCCTTCCTCAAACTGTATGCCGCAAAGCACAATCCGTTTGTGTATTTCAAGAGTGTGCAGGACGGCCATGACCGCAACAACAGCCTGGCCAACGTCGTGGGCTTCGAGGGAAAAGGTGGCCTTTATGACGACCTGAGCTCCGGCCACTTTCCCTCGCTCGCACTCATTTCGCCCAACCAGTGCAACGATCAGCACGGACGCGGCAACGGCGGCGCGCAGTGCGCCTTCGATCCCATCACCGACGGCTCACAGGCCGGCCTGAACCCGGCGCTGATTTATATCGGCGACCTCACCTTAAAGACGATCGTGAACGCGATCCACAAGTCTCCTGGATGGGAGCGTGGCCGCAACGCGATTGTAGTGGTGTGGGACGAAAATGATTACAGCTTCGTGCCCAATCTGAACAAGGTGCTGGTGATCGTGGATACTAACTACGGGCCGCACGGCATCAAGAGCGGGCGATACTACACGCATTTCTCGCTAACCAGGACCCTCGAGGCCGGCTTCGGACTCGGCTGCCTGAACCATGCCTGCGACGAACACGTCGATGTAATGTCTGACCTTTTCGGGAGGCGATAAACCGGTACCACTGACCAGTAACACAAGCCATTAACGACCACCTACAGCCGGGCCCACCCTTCATGCTTGAAGGGTGGGTGCCTCGTTTGACGGAGTAGGTTTTACAATAGCAACTCTTCCGAGCTAATTTTGCGTCGCCGTTTCTTTTATTACCAGCGGCACATCCACGCTGCCCAGATATCCCGTCCGAATGTCACGTACGACTAGACGAAGCAGGTACCGCCCTGGGTAGAGCTGCAGACTGGTCTGAAACGGCAAACCATCCTCGCGGATTCCTGCGTAGGTGTCACGACTAGCCCACGTGTTGACTTGCGTGTCCGTGTGGGCGGCCAGTGTACCGTCGGGGGAGAAAGCCGCCGCATGAAATTCCAAGTAGAAGTGGTGGCCACCATTCGCCAGAGGCTCGGACGTAAGTGTTCTTGTGTCTACCATAAAGCCGATGAGGTATTTCCTGGTGAGGTACTCGGAGACTGGGAGTTCCATGGGCGCGGGAAGCACCTTGGCATCAAAGATGACCATGGTGGCGGGCAACCCATCGCTGCGCAGCGCTTGTATCAGTTCGGCGTCCCGGCTTCGAGGCTCTCCGCTCCCATCCGTGGCGTAGTAACCGTTCCGGTAACGGAGATGCACCCCTTTCCGCGCAACCGTGATATGGATCTTGCGGAATTCTCCGTGCCAGGCCTTGTTCGTCGGATAGTAGGCTAGTGTGTAATACGAAGAACCGTCCGCCACGCTTAGTGCCACCGCATTATCAATATCATTCCGGTTGAAAAAGGCTCGGCCGCCAGTCAGGTCAGCTAGTTCCTCCATCCCGCCCTGGGCATTCACCCTCTCGTCGCCGCTTCGATTGATCAGTTCCCCCAATTCCGAACCCGTGTACGCCCTTCCCCGCTCGTCCGTCATGGGCTTGCTGGCATCCACAATTTCGGAACCCACGAGGCCGCGTGCGTCCACTGGGTAAATTGAAATCTGCGCATCTCCCATGAGGTTCGCCGTCTGCCGCATCTCGCGCTCGTAAGTCCGGTAGAAAACAGGACGCGTTGTCTCGAAGCTGAAGCCCAACTGTGTTTGATAAACCAGAGGAAAGGAACTCGATACCCACACTAGGTTCTTGCGCCCAGGATAGCCGGCAACCGAGCGGGCAATGGTGCGGAAGGCGGCGAGCGTCGCAGCTACTCTCTGGTTCGCCATCGTCTCTCCGCGATCCGCTTGTAGTTGCTGAAGCGCGCTCAACATTTGCAGATAAGACGCTGTGCTTCGGTCTTCCCTTGGAGGCGGGGGCACAGAGATTTCATTCTGCTGAAGTTCCTGGGAGGTCTTCGCGGTGAAACTATCAATGGCGCTGCGCAGCAGCTCGGGGTCCGACGTGAAGTCCTGCAGCAGATGGAGTTTCGCACCCAGAACGACGACGGCAAGTCGCTGACCGGGCCGGACCTGATTGGCCAGGTATCGCAGCAACTCGCGCCGGAAGTAACTCTGGTCCGGAGCTTGCGTGTTCAGGGCATCGAGCAACAGGATGGTCAGCGGCCCGGAAGGTCTGAGGTAACTGGTCCGGTTCGTGTAGACATAAGGCGGCAGTGGATCCGCTGCCTTCTGTTCTGCTAACGGGGGTTTCTCGAACGAAAAGGCAGCCAACTTCTGAGGCTTGCCATTCTCAAGCACCGTAAAATCATGGGCTGTCAGGTCCGTAACAGCGCCAGACTTGTCGGTGGCAATCACACTTACCAAAATCATCCGGGTGTTGGCGCGAATGGTCGGAACTGGAATCTGGGAAGCCGGCGTCTGGGCCTGCAAATACAGCCCGGTCAGTAGCATGGTGAGGATCGCCAACTTTGGCAAAGTACCCTCCTCTCGGTCCCGCCAGCTCTTGCGAGATACAGGCTTTATGATAGCGCGCCACCGACGGATGCAATTCCTTAAAACACAGGAAATGCCATTCCAGTCGAAAGGGTTGCCAGATGTAACCTGGTTTTCGACGCATCCGGCCAGGAGGGAGCATTTTGCCGTCCGTATCCACTACCCCTCGCCTCGTTTGACCCTGGTTTTCTCTGGACTGTAATATCAAAGTATCCAGCACTCAGCCTTCAGCACTCAGCATTCACCCCTGATCAACTTGACGGGATCAGACGCTGGGCAGTACCTACCCATTGCGTGCTGAATGCTGACGGCTGAGTGCTGATTGTTGATTCAGAAACCCATGCCCCACGATCTACCCAAATCGTACGAGCCGGGCGCGATTGAAAAGCGCTGGGCCGACTATTGGATCGAAGAAAAGCTTTTCTCCGTGCCCACGCCGCCGCCCGGCGAAACGCGGCCCGTGTTCACCCTGCTGCTTCCGCCGCCCAACGTTACCGGACGCCTGCACATGGGCCACATGTTCGGCCAGACGCAGATGGATATTATCGTGCGCTGGCATCGTATGCGCGGCTTCCTGACGCTGTGGCTGCCGGGCACCGATCATGCCGGCATCGCCACCCAGATGATGGTGGAGCGCCAGCTTGCCAGCGAAGGCAAGAAGCGCCGTGATCTCGACCGCGAGGCGTTCATTGAGCGTGTCTGGGAATGGAAGAGACATTATGGCGGCGCAATCCTTGATCAGATGAAGCGGCTGGGCGCGTCGGTCGACTGGGACCGCGAATATTTCACTATGGACGAGAACCTTTCCCGCGCGGTGCGCGAGGTTTTCGTCCGCCTTCATGAAGAGGGGCTGATCTATCGCGGCAAGTACATCGTCAACTGGTGTCCGCGCTGCGGCACGGCGATCTCCGATCTTGAGGTCAAGCATGAAGAGGTCCAGGGCAAGCTTTATGAAATTCGCTATCCGGTCGTCGGCACCGACGAATTCATCATCGTGGCCACCACTCGCCCGGAGACGATGCTGGGAGACACCGCGGTCGCGGTCAATGAAAAGGACGAACGCTACAAGCATCTGCAGGGAAAGAAAGTTCTGCTGCCGTTGATGAACCGCGAGATTCCGATCATCACCGACGAGCTGGCCAATCCCGAGTTCGGCACTGGTGCGGTGAAAGTCACCCCCGCTCATGATCCCAACGACTTCCAGGCCGGCCTGCGCCACAACCTGCCGCAGATTGACGTGATGGATGAGCACGCGCACATGAACCAGAATGCTGGTCCATACGCAGGGTTGAGCCGCTTTGCCGCACGCGAGCGTGTTCTGGAAGATCTGCGCAAACAGAACTTCCTGGTTGGGGAGAAGGACTACACCATCGCGCTTGGAAAATGCGACCGTTGCGGAACCGTAGTCGAGCCGCGGCTCTCCACCCAGTGGTTCATCAGGATCAAGCCGCTCGCGGAGAGGGCGACCGAGGTCGTGGAAAGCGGCGAGATCACCATCGTTCCCGAAAACTACAAGACGATTTACCTGAACTGGATGCACAACATCCACGACTGGTGCATCTCGCGGCAACTGTGGTGGGGTCACCGCATTCCCGCGTGGCATTGCAAGTGTGGAGAAATTATCGTCGCCCGCGAGACTCCGGCAAGGTGTCCGAAGTGCGGCGATTCCGAGTTGAAGCAGGACACCGACGTGCTGGATACCTGGTTCTCGTCCGGGCTGCTGCCCTTCACTACTCTGGGCTGGCCGGCAAAGACGCGCGATCAGGAGGTCTTCTATCCGACCACGCTGCTGATCACCGCCTACGAGATTTTGTTCTTCTGGGTGGCGCGCATGATCATGTTTGGCTGCCACTTCATGCATGGTCATCAGCAAGATCCGGCCCTGAAAAAAGCCAGCGGCTGGCCCGACAAGAAAGACGACAGCGTTCCCTTCCGCCAGGTCTACATCCACGCGCTGGTGCGCGACGCCGAACGGCAGAAAATGTCGAAAACCAAAGGGAACGTGATCGACCCGCTGGAAATTATTCAGCGCTTCGGTACCGATGCCACCCGATTTACCTTGGCGTCCATGGCGGCTCCGGGCACAGACATAGCCTTCAGCGAAAGCCGCACCGACGGCTATCGCGCGTTTGCCAACAAGATCTGGAATGCGGCCCGGTTCATGTTCATGAATGTGGACCGGCTCGATCCCGGTCTTCGGCCGGGGGCGGAGGCTGTCCAATCCGATCTGCTGGAAGATGTCTGGATTCGCTCGCGCTTTCATCGCACGGCCAAAGACGTCAATGGAGCGCTGCGCGATTACCGGTTTCACGAAGCCGCGAACCGCATCTACGATTTTTTCTGGGGAGACTTCTGCGACTGGTATATCGAGCTCATCAAAGGACGGCTGAACGCGGAGGGCGCGGCCGGCAAAGAGTCCGCGACCATTGCCTGCCGCAATCTGGTCAACCTTTTTGAAGCCTCGTTGCGGCTGTTGCATCCGGTCATGCCTTTCATCACCGAAGAAATCTGGCAGGCTATCTATGACGCTCACCCGCCACTGAAATCGGTGGCGCTGGCAGCGTACCCGCAGGCAGACGAAAAGCAAATCGATCTCGCGGCTGAGACGAAAATGGCCATCCTGCAGGATCTGATTGTAGCCGTGCGCACGCTTCGGGCCGAATTAAAGGTCGATCAAAAACAGGAAGTGCCAATCCAGGTTTTCACGCCGGAGAGTGAAATCAAGTCTTTGCTTAAAGATAACCGGAGCGCCATCGAGCGTCTGGCCAACGTTGAGAGCATCACATTCACCGAAGGTTCGCTGGCGAAACTGGCTGGTACACGCTCCACGGCGCGATTTGACGTTCAAGTCGTCTACGAGAAGAAGGTTGACGTCGCAGCCGAGCGCGCCCGCCTGAAAAAAGAACTGGACCAGATCGAAAAAGAAATTGGCAACGGTCAGCGTCAATTGAGCAACGAGCAGTTTCTGTCCAAGGCCCCTGCGAAGGTAGTTGAAGGCATGCGCAAGCGTTCGACGGAACTGGAAGTCCTGCGTGAGAAGATTGGGAGCAAGCTTCAGGAGCTAGGGTCTTAAACTGGGAACTGACAACTCAGAGCTGGAAACTGGTTTTAAAAATAACAGTTGTCAGTTTACAGTTGTCAGTTCTCAGTCGTGGGTTCTTGGTTCTCTGAAATTGGCTAATTATGGACTGGAACGGCCGCCGCATCACCGCCATCGTCGAGAACGCGCTGCTGGAAGACCGGGCCACCAGCGATGCCACCACCTACGCCTGCATCGACCCGAACCAGCGTGCAGCCGGTACCATCATCGCCAAGCAGGATTGCATTTTGGCGGGAGTCGGGTGCGTGTCCCGCATTCTCGATGTCTACGCTGCGCTGGATGGAGCCGTAACCTCCCACTACGAAGTCACCAGCCATCCCGAAGTCTTCGACGGAGTACGTTTGCACAGCCGCCAGACCATCGCGGTGGTTCGCCACAACGCCCGTGTCATTCTTTCCTGTGAGCGCGTGATTCTGAACTTTCTGCAGCGGCTCAGCGGAATCGCCACCCTGACCCGCAAATTCGTGGACGCGGTTTCAGGAACCAAGGCGCGCATCCTCGATACCCGGAAGACTGTGCCCGGCCTGCGCGTGCTCGATAAGTACGCAGTGCGCTGCGGCGGTGGGCAAAACCATCGTCTCGACCTGTCCGACGGCGTTTTGATCAAGAACAATCACATCGCGCTGGCAGGAGGCATCGTGCCGGTGCTGGAACGGGCCCACCGCAACCGGCGCGGCTCCCAGCCGATTGAAGTCGAGGTACAGACCCTGGCGGAGTTGGAAGAAGCCCTGACCCACGGCGCGGAAGCTGTCCTCCTGGACAACATGTCGGTCGAACAGGTAAAGGAAGCGGTCGCGCGCTGCGCCCGGGGAGACCGGCGCATTCCCATCGAGTGCTCGGGAGGCATCAATCTGGAGAACGTGCGCGCCTACGCGCAGACCGGTGTGGATTTCATCTCGGTCGGCGCCCTAACCCATTCCGCAACTGCGGTGGATATGAGCTTGCGGGTGACACCAGCGTGACGAAGCTGTCAGCCATCAGCATTCAGCGAAACCTCGGGAGCGACGCCCGTCTTCCACCGATTTGTTCTTTCCGTCGCTCTCCCGCATAATTCCACCATCAAGAAGGCAACCACAACTCGGACGGGTTCGCGGGCGGGGGCGCCTGTACACAACCCTGCGCCACAGAAAACCGATCTTCGGCTGGGCCGCATTGTTCGACTACTGATGGAGAACGCGACCGTGGTGGTCAGCGGCACCAAGATTGCCGAGGAGATCGGGACCAGCCGTTCGGAGATCTGGCGTCTGGTGCAGCAACTGCGAACGCTGGGAGTAGAGATTGCCGGGCACCCGGCGACCGGCTACCGCCTTAGGGCGGCGCCAGACTTGCTGCTGCCTGACATGCTTGCGCCTTTTCTCAAAGGCACAATCTTCGCTCAGGAAATTCACCACTATTACAAGATTGGCTCAACCAACAGCGAAGCCATGGCGAGCGCCGGAGCGGGTGCGCCCGAAGGCAGCGTCTTCCTGGCCGAAGAACAAACTGCTGGACGCGGACGCGGCTCGAATCAGTGGGATTCGGCGCCGTCGGCAGGGATCTACTGCTCGGTGGTTTTGCGTCCGGTGTTGGCGCCGGCGGACGCCTTGATCCTTTCTCTCGCCGCCGGACTCGCGGTACACGCCGCGGTCCAGCAGGTCGATTCCAGCGTTGTGCCCGATCTGAAGTGGCCGAACGATCTACTCATCGAAGGCAGGAAATTCTGTGGGATCCTGACCGAGATGAACTCCGAAGCTACTCGTGTCCGCTACATTGTGATAGGCATCGGCATCAACGTGAACCAGGCGGGATTTCCTTCCGATCTGCAGCAGACGGCCACATCCTTGCGCCTGGTCAGCGGTACCGAGTGGTCGCGCGTGGAACTGTGCGCAGCTTTGCTAAAATCTCTCGATCGCGAATATCGCAATCTGCTGCAGAACCCGGATGCGCACGAGTCGATTTTGCAGCGATTTCAGGAGCGGTCGTCGTCGGCACGAGGCCGCCAGGTGCGAATGGAAGAACGTGGCGGCTTTGAAGGAGTGACCGAAGGCCTGAATCCGCGGGGGTTCCTGCAGGTAAGAACGGCAGAAGGCCTGCGAACAGTCTTGAGCGGAACAGTCATATTGAAGTAGAGGGAACGGTGTAGGACGGGTCTCAGACCCGTCCGGGTCGAGCGCAGCTCGACAGTGTTGTTCGCACTCCGCAAGACTGCCGTCGCAAAAACCGCGACGGCCTGTCCGGGTCCCTTCGGCTTCGCTCAGGGCAGGCTCCGATCCGGACCCACACAGTTAGCTTTTGGCCACAGGCATTCGCTATGCTTCTTGTCCTTGACGTCGGCAATACTAATACGGTGCTCGGCGTCTTTGCGAAGGCCGCGAAAGACGATGGCGCTGGCTCGCACCACAATGAGCGAATTGTGGCGAACTGGCGCGTCGCTACTGTTGCCACTCAGACCGTGGACGAATACGGCGTACTTTTCCGCAACCTGTTCGCCATGGACAAGATTGAAGTCACAGGCATCCGCGGGATCATTATTTCTTCGGTCGTGCCCCCGGTCGATTCCACACTGCGCCAGGTGTGCGAACGCTATTTCAACACCAAGCCGCTTTTTATCGAACCCGGCGTGAAGACCGGAATGCCGGTGCTTTACGAAAACCCGGCCGAAGTTGGCGCCGATCGCATCGTCAATTCAGTTGCGGCCTTCGAGAAGTTCGGTGGCCCTTGCGTGGTCGTGGATTTCGGCACGGCCACCACGTTCGATTGCGTGTCCGCCAAAGGCGAATATCAGGGCGGCGTCATCTGCCCCGGCATCGGAATTTCCGCGGACGCGCTGTTTGAGAACACGGCGCGCCTGCCGCGTGTAGATATTCGCAAACCTGCCCGCGTGATCGGCAGCACCACCGTCGGCAGCCTGCAGTCCGGCCTCTACTATGGCTACCTCGGACTGGTAGACGGAATCCTGGAGCGGCTGTTGGGTGAAATGGGAAAAGACGTGACCGTGGTGGCCACCGGCGGCCTGGCTTCGCTCATCGGCACCGGCTCAAAATACATCAAGCACGTCGACGATTTACTTACCCTGGACGGCCTGCGCATCATCTGGGAGCGAAACACGGCAGCGAAATCGGTTCGCGCGCCCGCTGTCCCAGCGTTGCCTGCACAGGGCTCCAAGCCGCGGTCTCGCTGAGTCGTCCGTGGAAAACTACTTCAACTATTTCACCGAAATCGAAGAACACTTTCAGGGACGCCGGGGCGGAATTCTGCTGCTTTCCACGCTGGATTGGGCTCTGATAGAAACCTGGAAGGATGCCGGCATTCCGCTCGAAGCCGTGTTGCGCGGCATTGACGGAGCTTTTGAGCGCTACGAGAAGCGCCCCTCCAAGCGCAAAGTGAACAGCCTGGCGTATTGCGCCCAGGAAGTGCTGGCCGCAGCCGAAGAGATGAAGGAAGCGGCCGTGGGCACATCCAGTAAGAAACAGAGTGACAGGACGGCGGGATTTCAGACTGCTGAAATCGTGGCTTTTCTGCGCCGGAACGCTGACCACATTCTCAGCACCAGGCTGCCCGAGCGCCCCGGCATTTCGGGACTTGCGCTGACTCGGGAGACGGCCGGCACACTGCGTGATCTTGCTTCGGAAATGGAAAGCAAGAGCACAACGCCTCGACTGGAAGACCTGGAGCACCGGCTGACCGTGCTAGAGGAAAAGTTGTTCGCGGTGCTGCTGGCGGCCACACCCGACGAAGAAATCGTTACCGTGCGCGCCGAGGTGGACCGCGAAATGGCGCCCTACCGCCGCAAAATGCCGGCTGCGCAGATCGATCAACTGCAAAAGCAGTACGTCCACAAACGGTTGCTGGAGAAGTACGGGTTGCCGCGACTGAGCCTGTTCTATATGTGAAGCGGCAGGACACGATGATCACGTGGGGACAGCCGCCCCCAGCTGTCCAGCGGAGCAACGCTCCGCTATTGACTCCCACAAACTATGTCGAGCTTCACTCGACTGGACAGCCGATGGCGGCTGTCCCCACGCAACCTTCCGGTCTGTAGAATCGACTCTTGCAACTCACTATCGAAAAACTGATTTACGGCGGGGAAGGCCTTGCGCGCTTACCCGCCGATGACCGTGGCCCCGGCAAGGCTGTTTTCGTGCCATTCGTCCTGCCGGGCGAAAAGGTTGAGGCGACACTTCGCGAACAGAAGCCAGGCTTTGCCCGTGCCCACGCTGACGAAATTCTCGAGGCTTCGCCCCGCCGCATCCAGCCGCGCTGCCCGTACTTTCAGAGCTGCGGCGGATGTCACTACCAGCACACCGGCTACGAACACCAACTCGAGATCAAAGCCGCGATCCTGAGAGAAAACCTTCGCCGCATCGCCAAGCTCGAACTCGACACTGAACTGATAATCCATCCCTCGCCGCCCTGGAATTATCGCAATCGTACCCGGCTTCAAATCCAGGGCACGCCGGAATTCGCGCTGGGCTATTTCAGATTCAATTCCCACGAACTGTTGCCAGTGGAAGAGTGCCCGATCAGTTCGCTGTTGATCAACCGGGCGATCGGAGCCGTGTGGCAGTTAGGCAGCGCGGGCCGAGTGCCGTCCGAAATTCGGGAGATCGAGTTCTTCGCCAATGCCGATGACACGAAACTTCTGGCAGAGGTTTACTGCGGGGCCGAAATCAGTAACCCGACAGAAGAATTCGCCGCGGAACTCAGGAACGCAGTGGCCGATATTGTTGGTTTGGTTTTCTTCGAAGGTCATTCCTTTAAAGCGGAAAGGCATAACGATCCACCGCGACACGCCCTCAGCGGCATTGACCACCTCACCTACACGACCAAACTTGCCTCTTACCGCGTGAGCGCCGGAGCGTTTTTCCAGATCAATCGCCATTTGACGGATGAACTGGTGAACATCGTTGCCGGCGGCGACGTCGGTGCTACCGGGACCGCTCTCGATCTCTATGCTGGCGTGGGACTTTTCTCCTCAGTTCTAAATCGGGAATTTGAACGTGTAATTGCGGTCGAGCCGTCACCGACTTCTCATGCCGATCTGCTATACAATTCGCCCGCGAACGTGAAAGCGGTTCGAGCCACCACAGAGCAGTACCTGGAAAATGCGGCGGGCAAATTGCGCCCGGAGTTCGTAGTCGTAGATCCGCCGCGTAGCGGGCTGGGGGAAAAGGTAATCCGCGGCCTGGTGAAGTTGAATGCGCGTCGCATCACTTATGTTTCCTGCGATCCAGCCACGCTCTCCCGCGATCTTGGACGCTTGCTCCCTTCTGGATATCGGGTCGAAGAAGCGCACCTGGTGGACCTGTTTCCCCAGACCTACCACCTGGAAAGCGTATTTCATCTGGTCCGCTAGTGCCCCTACCGTTACGTGGAGACAGCCGCCCTGGGCTGTCCGGCGGAGCAATGTTGCGCTACCATTCGCCGCAAACAACTCGAGCTTCGCCCGACGGCAGGGCCAACTGTTCACACGTGATCTGTGAGCCCACTAGCCAACACGGGTCCAGCTTCACCCCAGACGGCAGGCGGGCGACAGCCAATGCTTTGGGCTGCCCTCGCCCTTGCCGCCGGAATCTCCACAGGCGCCCACGCCTGGCGCCCGCCTCTCTGGTGGCTGGTGACCTGGATCGTCTTGGCCGCATCAGGCGTATACCTGCTGCGCCGGCGTGGGCGCTCCGCTTTCATGCTGGGACTGGGCTCTCTGTTCATCCTGGGGGGCGCTCGTGGTGCAGGTACGCAGCCCGTCTACCTCAGTCGATTCCAGCCTCCTCCGATTCGCCGACGGAATGGAAGTTGTCGTTACCGCGCACGTCACGAGGGAGGGGGCACTGCAAGAGAACAGCCAGGGTCACGCCCGTCAAGGGCTGGATGTTGAAACCGAACAAATCCAACGAGGGAACGAAAAGTTTGAGGTCCGTTCCGGCCTGCGTATCAGCGTTTACGATCCGCAATCGAGTACCGACGGCAAAGACTCCGGCGTCGCGTCCGCACGCTTGTTCCATTACGGGGAGCGACTGCGATTTCCGGCCAAAATTTATCCTCCGCGAAATTTTCGCAATCCCGGCGCATTCGACTACCAGGGTTATCTGATGGAAAACGGGATCGTGGCCCTAGCTTCCACGAAAGCCGCGAGCGTCGAAGTCCTCCCTGGCTTTGCCGGCAGCCGGATTGAACTCTTTCGGTCGCGAATTCATCGCAGCATCATCGAAAAAGTCCATGCCCTGTGGCCGGCGCGCGAAGCTGCGCTGATGGACGCTATGGTGATTGGCGAAGACGCTTTTATTAACCGCCCTACCCGCACTGGCTTTCAGCGCTCGGGCACGTACCACGTGCTCGTAGTCTCGGGTATGAATGTGAGCATTCTCGCCCTGGTTAGATTCTGGTTCCTGCGGCGGCTGCGGGTAAGTGATCTGGTCGCAGGTACGATCACCGTTTTGCTTATGGTGTTCTACGCTTTTCTGACCGCGCTCGGGGCTCCGGTCTGGCGCGCCACGCTGATGCTGGGTCTGTATCTGGGGACGCGGTTGCTCTATCGCGAGAAATCAATGCTGAACGCGATCGGAGCTGCCGCCGTGGGCCTCATGATCGTCAATCCACAAGTCTTGTTCGGCGCCAGCTTTCAGTTGACCTTCTTGTGCGTGTGGCTGATCGCGGCTGTGGGAATACCTTTGTTGGAGCGAACCACCCAGCCGTTTGCCGCGGCTCGAGAAATGTAGGGTCGACAGGGTATGACCTGGCTCTTTCCCCGGCTGTGGTTCAGTCGTCTCGATCTGCGCATGATTGCCCAGCGGCTGCAAGGTTTCTTCGGCAGGCGACTTCCCCTGCCGGCGCTTGCCGTGGCTGCACGAGTGCTGCTGGCCGTCGGCGAGTTGTTGCTGATTTCCGTGATCATGCAAGTGGGGCTTGCGCTTCCCATGGCTTACTACTTTCATCGTGCCACCGTCGTAGGCTTGCCCGCCAACATGCTGGTGGTGCCGCTCATGGAGCTTCTGATGCCCGCGGCGATAACGGCTATGGCGATAGGCTATGTTTCCACCGCCTTGGCAAAGATTCCCGTGCTGATCGCGAGCGCAGCCCTCGAAGGAATTGCGGGCACGGTGCAGTGGCTAGGTGGGTTGCGTGCCGCCGATCTTCGCGTGCCCACGCCGGGGGCCACGCTGATTCTGCTGACCGCGTTGTCCATTGCGCTGGCTATGGCCCTGATTCGCCGGCGTCCATGGCTGGCTGGAGCGGGGTTGGCAGCGTTGGTCGCCAGCGCATTCTGGATTTGCGCCGTCCCGCCCCATCCACACATTCGGCCCTCCGTGCTGGAGATGACCGCGATCGATGTCGGCCAGGGCGATTCAATCCTGCTGGTCTCGCCCGACGGACACACCCTGTTGGTAGACACTGGAGGTTTGCCGCTGTGGGCGCACTCGGAGTTGGACATCGGCGAAGATGTAGTCTCGCCTTATCTGTGGTCGCGAGCCATTACCCGGCTGGACGCGGTAGCGATCACGCATGCGCACTCCGACCACATGGGCGGAGCCGCTGCGATTCTGACCAACTTCCGGCCACGCGAGTTGTGGCTGGGCGATCCCTCCGACCCGGGAATGGAAACACTGCTCCTCCAGGCGAAGGCGTTGGGTGTGCGCGTGGTTCATCGCGATGCGGGCGACAGCTTCGACTTTGGAGGAGCAGAGATTCGCGTCCTGGCGCCGGACGCAGGCAGCCTCGCGACACGCCGCAACGATGAATCTCTGGTGATGAAACTGGTTTACGGAAATACGTCGGTTCTTCTGGAAGGAGATGCGGAACGAAAATCCGAGGAACGAATTATCCAGGAGCAGCCGGAAGCAGATTTGCTGAAGGTTGCGCACCACGGTAGCGCAACTTCCACGATTCCGCAGTTGCTGGCCACGGTACATCCCCGGTTTGCGCTGATTTCTGTGGGCGAGAGAAACAGCTATGGCCATCCCCGAATGAATGTTCTGGCCCGGCTTGCAGAAGCCCACGTTCAGACCTACAGGACCGATCTCGACGGGGCGGTCACGTTTTACCTCGACGGCAAAACCGTTAGTCCTACTCTTTCTCTGGCGGAAGTCCACTGATGTCTATTTCCGCCGTCTCATCGGCACCCGGCGCCTGGCGGTACTCCTCAATCACACGCCGTGCGATGTCGGCATCCTCTTCCCGCACCAGGATGACTGTGCCGCCGACGCCGGGAAGAATATCTTGTTGGGCGTCCAGAGACGTCACGTCGGAATCGATTCCGGAAGACTCAAGCAGGCCATGCACCACCAGCGCTTCAGATTCCTGTTCGGTATCGAACACGCGCACCAGCTTTTCATTGGGATTGGGGCGGACGGCGGGGCTGTTGTTCATAAACTCTCCGATCGAGGGGCGGACCAATCAAGTAACCGGCCTGGGATGGGCTTCGGCCGGCGCCCTAATTGTAACTCCAGTTTCCAGGGTAACCGAAGTCCTACACCGGGGACAGTTGCGTTCAGTTCCGAATGCCGACAGAATAGGGCAAAAGTCGCTCCCTCAGGAGACTGAGAACTCAGACTAAGAACTAAGAACCAGGAACTGAAAACTGAATCCAAGTCTCCAATTCGCGAAAATGCCGTGTAAATCCAGTCAGGTCGCTGGCGATGCCCGCAACGTCCCACTGGCGCGGCACATCTAACTGATAGCGTGGCAGCCTGGCTGGTAACGTTAGTGAAGTAGTCCTGGGGGTCCAATGAGTGCACGGGAATCACATTCGAACCTGAGCGAGGTGGAACAGGAAGCCAGAAACATCCGGCGTCTGCAGCTGATGATAAGTATGATCATGTCGGTTATCAGCCAGGACGAAAATCTCACGGTGGAAGAAGCCTCAGAACTGGTGGCAGGCGCCAAGCGCGCCGCCCTGGCCATGTTTCCCGACAAAGAATTTACCTACGATATCCTCTACAAACCTCGTTTGCAGCGGCTCATGAACGAACGCTTTCGGCTGCAGTAACCCGCTGCCGGATTGACGGGATAGGAGACAGAGCGCACCCCGTACCCCTCCTGGATCACGGTCAAATCGGAAGGAAAACAGGTCAGTTGACGAGGCGTTAGCGCCCAACAACCTCCTCGATGGGTCAATGAGTGCTAGGACGCCAGCCAAGCCTGGTTGAAGTTTGTTGTAGTGCGCACCGAACTTGGTCTACGCCGCCACTCACATCAATGCAGCGTCCTATCGCATCGTGAAATAGTGGCGCTTGCCATCGTTGTGCGCCTCGGCGACGATGATTTCCGGATGTTCGGCCCCTAGCAGCGCGTTGGCGATCATCACCTTGAGAAAGGTCTGGATCTCCGGGTCCGGAATATCGGCCATGATCGGCTCCTGCAGTTCGGGAGCGATTCGGGTGGAGAGGTATAGGCATTTTCCCCAAAGTTGCGTGGACGGCCAATTGCCCTTAAAAGCCTTGTTGGGATCGCCGAGATCGGAATCTTTCTTGTAGTGCTGGTCAATGCTGCGCGCTGCCTGCTTCAAAGTTGTCTTTGCGTTGTCCGTGTCGCCCATCTGATGGTAAAGATCGGCGGCTTGCAGTAGCAGGTTCGTGATTTCCGGCGTCTGATCGCTGTCTACCAGTTTGTGCATCTCCCACAGCGCGGAGCGGCAAATCTCCGGGCTTTTCTTGACAGTGCCTTGCGCAACCTCCATCAGCGCGCGCTGCCGCGGATGAAAGGGTCCCTCGCCCGTTGGGAACTCCGGCATCGCCAGCGCCATAGCTAACGCGTCTTTCGGCTCCCGCTTAATCGCCTCCTGCATGTCCGCGTATCGCTGCAGCAGAAAATCGTCGGCGGCATCATCAAAGCCCGGTTCTATATCCAAAATTTCCCCATGTGAGCCCTCGGTATACGGTTCGTTCTTGCCGAAATCACGTTCAATCGACAACATTCCGTCGGGATATTGCTTTACCAGGTCCTGAAGACTGATCTGCTCGCGCAGCAGTGCATCCGCGCGAGCACTGTCCAGCTCGCGAAGCAAGGGCAATACCTCGAAGATGCGCGCCTGGGAATTCGAAGTGAAACGCATGGAGCCGTGGTGCCAGGTATTGATAGTCAGCGGCTGCTTGTTTTCATCGGAATCGATTTTCGATTTTTCCAGGATCGCATCCACCGCATCGAGCGCCATCTCCGGGGGCAGGTCGCGCCAGCAGCGCAGCAGCATGCCGCCAAAGTCACCTTCATCCACCATAAGATCGGTGTTGAACAGGCGGTAGTTAGCGAGAGCCTGGGAAAAGATGGCTGTCCTTTCCGCGGCGCGCGATTTGGGGATGGCCTGCATCAGGTCAGCCGCTGCGCCATAGGGATAGCCGTCGTCACCGGCCATGCGGTCAAGCATCTCCTTGGCTTTGACCAGATTTTTCCGCTGCACGTAATAGCCCAGCAACCTCGTTTCAACCGCGGTTTGGAAACGTGGCTCCAGTCCCGAACTTAACTCCAGCGCCCGGTCCGGGGAGCGCTTTTCCATCTCCTCAAGGATCTTGTCCTCGAGCCAGTGCTTCACCCGGCACGCATCATCGTGTTGAGTCCAGCAGTTTCCGGTGCCGGTGCTGCTCAGCTCGCCGGTCGCGGTGAAGGCGCTTTCCAGCAGCGCGTTGGATTTTTTGAGATCAAACTTCTGGTAGCCCATCGAGGCCTGCCACTCGATGTAAGCGCGCATATCAGGCTGCAGAGTCGCGGCTTCGATTTGCGCTTCATCGAGCATATGAAGTCCGCGCTTTTGCTTTTCCGTCCGCACGGGTTTCTTGGAACGCGCTTCGTGCGCTAGGCGATTCGGCGACGCGTTCGCAGATTGTTGGGCCAGAGCTAGAGTGATCAATTGCATGACGATCAGAAGCGCAGGCATTCGAAGCATTCGCATTTGCAATTGAAGATGTGACACAGATAGCACGAATTTTACGCCAGCTGCCTGCGTCCTAAATTGTCGCCCTGGTTGTAGCTGTTCTAAACAGGCGATTTACACTCACGACGAGGAGCCCACACCCCTTGCTCTCGCACCCCGCGCCACCGGTTTTTGTGCTCTTGTGGTGCTCAATCGGCGACCACAATATACGGGGAGGGCAGTTTCAGAGCGCTCTATCTCCTATCCCGCTGCCGGATTGACCCTTCTTTCGCAGCGGTCTAGACTCGCTGCGGAGCCTTCCATGAAACGTGCCGCCCTGGTGGTCGCCGTCACATCGCTGTTCGCGCTCCTGGCCTTTGCGGATGAAACCCATCACCACGAAGATCTGACCGCGGAACAGCTGGGGACAGTGCATTTCCCGGTCTCCTGCGCACCCTCTGTACAGAGGCCGTTTGAACTCGGCGTCGCCTTGCTGCATTCGTTCTGGTACGAGGAATCAGAAAAGCAATTCACGCAAATCGCAACCGATGACCCTGTGTGCGCCATGGCCCACTGGGGAGTCGCAATGAGTCTGTGGCACCAGCTCTGGAATCACCCGAACGCCGCCACCACGAAGCGCGGCCTGGCGGAGCTGAAAAAGGCGCAGTCGATGCATCCTGGGACTGATCGCGAGCGAGACTACATCGTGGCTCTGCGCGCCTACTATGGCAAGGGTGGCGACCACGAACAACGCGCCAAGGCGTATTGCGCAGCCATGGAACAAGTCTACCGGCGCTATCCCGACGATCGCGAAGCGGCAGCGTTTTATGCATTGTCGCTGCTGGCATCGGAACCGGACGACGACACAACTTTCGCCAATCGGAAGCAAGCGGCCGCGGTCCTGGAGAAACTTTTCAAGGAAGAGCCCAGCCATCCCGGGGTGGCCCATTACCTGATTCACAGTTATGACAAGCCACAACTGGCCGAACTGGGCCTGCCCGCCGCGCGCAGTTATGCCAGGATCGCTCCCGCCGCTCCTCACGCGCTACATATGCCGTCGCACATCTTTGCCCGCCTCGGGCTCTGGCAGGACGACATCGACTCCAACCTGGCTTCCATCGCCGCTACCCGCAAGACCGCAGCCATGCACATGGGCGGCGAAGGCCACCAGTTTCATGCCATGGATTTCCTGGTCTATGCCTACCTGCAGAGCGGGCGCGAAGCTGATGCCCAAAGCGTGATCGCAGAAGTACGGACCATGCCGGCAATGAAAGACATGTACGGCGAGGGCTACGACCCGCGGGCATATGCTTTGTCCAAATTCCCCGCGCTTTATGCCCTGGAGCTCCACCATTGGACAGAAGCCGCCGCCCTGACGCCCGCCACGGGTGCAGACCCGACTGATAAATCGATCACCTACTGGGCCCGCGCCATCGGCGCGGCCCGCTCCGGGAACGTAGCCGCCGCGCGTCAGGATCTTGCGCAACTGGATTCAATCCGTTTGGAGTTCCTGAAAAACAAGAAGCCGTCTTACGCTCAAGTCGTCGCAGACGCGCAAAAAGAAGTCGAAGCCTGGGTAGCGCACGCCGAGGGTAGAGACGAAGAAGCCGCCAGGTCACTGCGCGCGACCGCCGAGAAGGAGGAGGCCACCGGCGACGAACCCGAAGACATCCCGGCACGAGAGATGCTCGCCGACCTGCTGCTGGAGACAAAGCATCCCGATCAGGCGCTCGCAGAATATGAGACTGACCTGAAATTCAATCCCAATCGCTTCAACGGACTCTACGGCGCGGCCAGCGCCGCCGAAGCAGCCGGGAAAAACGAAAAGGCCGTTGTGTACTACGCGCAACTGGTAAAGGTGTGCGCCGGATCAAACTCCGACCGTCCTGAACTGGGCAAAGCTAAAGCGCTCGTAGCGCAGAAGTAGAAAGGCTTGTGTAGGGGCGGGTCGGAGCCTGCCCCGAGCGTAGTCGAAGAGACCCGTCCGAGCCGAGCGAAGCTCGGCAGCGCTTTTCTGATCTCACCCCACGTCGATGTAGCGACGGGCGTCGCCGCCCGTCCGGTTGGTCTTAGCCAAAATCCAGACGGCGAGGACGCCCGTCACTACAGCCTTCTCGCTGCAGACTGCTCCCAATTTGGCAAAAAATCGAATCTTATGAAAGACGGTCTCCCTCGACTCCTTCGGAGCGGGATCAACAAACTCGATCCACAAAATCCTACTAATCGTATGGCTCCGTCGCAAAAGGCCTGCCGAGCCTTGCTCGGCCAAGACGGGTCCCTTCGGCTACGCTCAGGGCAGGCTCCGACCCGTCCCCACACGAGCATCGACAGCTACCGCCGCAGCAACTTGACCACCAACGCCGCCATAATCCCCGCCGCGCCCAGCGCCGCGTTGTACTCGCGATGCTTCCAGTATAGGTCCCAGGAGAATCCGCCCCTTGGTTTGCCGAAGGGGCTCAGGCGGGGAAACAGCGTGGGCACTTCGCGAGCGTAGTCTTCAAACTCCGTAAAGCGCTCGCGCAGAAATACTTCCTCAGCCCGAATCACGGGTAGGTAAATCGCGAAGAACATAAGAATGATTCCCGCGGCGATCCACCAGCTCCGCGCCGCCAGGGCAAATCCGATAGCCAGCACCAGCGAGCCGAGATACAGCGGATTACGCGTGTAGGCGTACGGTCCGCCGGTTGCAAGTTGCTCGTTTTTCTGCAGATGTCCGGAAGCCATCGCCCGAACCAAAAGTCCAACAATTATCAGACCCGTACCCGCAAGAATTGATTTCCAGGCTGGCTCGGCCAGCCACAAAAAGAGTATCGCGAAAGCAAACCCCAGCGGAACCCGAATCCGCCGCGCGATGACACTCCATCTAGACATGGCGCTCCTGCAGCAGCGTTCGCGCAGCGGCAACCACTTCCTGTGGACTGATTTCCAGCAAGCCGCGATCCGGCTGATCCAGATGTTTGTAACTGGTGTTGCTGGAGGCCCTACGCAACACAATCTTGCGCGTTCCAAAAGGGCCGTTGCGCGCCGGATCGGTCGGCCCAAAGATCCCCACGACTGGAATGCCAAGAGCAGCAGCCAGATGCATAGGGCCGGTATCGCCGCCAATAAACAAGCGTGCACGACGCGTGAGCGCGATCAGCTGTGTAAGCGATCCGGTAAACGTTCCAGCGCCGCCGCCGCTGGCTGCCAGCACCGCGCGTGCGGTGCCTTCCTCGCCGGGGCCGAAGTTGATCAACGATTTCACTCCAGCATCAGCCAATTGTTGGGCCACGTGCCCATATCGGTCGACCGGCCATTGCTTTGCTCCCCAACCAGCGGTGGGATTAAGCAACGCGAAATCCTGAATGCCGCGCTCCTTTAGCTTGCGATCGCATTCTTGTTCGGCAGCTTGGTCGTGAGGGAATTCGACCCGACGCACTTTTAACGGACGATCTGCAACCGCCCCTGCGAGCGACAGGTTCTGTTCCACAATGTGGGCACCAGTTACGATTACCCGACGAGAGTAAAACATGCTCGCCACATTTTCCCGCGGCTGGGCAGTGCCGTAGATGACCGGCGCTCCTGACCACTTCGCCAGCAGCGACGAGCGCACCGCACCCTGGAGGTCAACCGCAACTTGATAGCGTACGGCCCGCAGATCGCTCAAACCCGCCGCCATGCGCTCCCAGGTTTGCGTGGAAAAAGGCGCGGCACGCCATTGCCTGGTGGTGACGCTGTGGATGCGATCTACGAGCGGACGTTGCGGCGAGCGTGGACCTGCGCGCGGCGTCGCCAGAGTGCAGAGCAACTCCGCCCAGCGCTCTTCGATCAACCATCCCAGCATCGCTTCAGGGAATGCATCACGCAGTGCCGTCACCGCCGGAAGGCCATGGATAACGTCGCCCATGGCGCCGAGGCGTACGATTAATATCCGGTCCGGCGTCTTCCGTTCACCCACCGGAGGCGTGGCGATTTCCTGAGTAATCCCGTCCGGTGGCAGCATGCTCACGAACGCGGCCGTCCCAGCCGCGAGCGAATCATCTCAGTGGTGGAATGGTCTTTGGGATCGCCCACAATTTCCACTCGCCCGCCGCAAGCGATCACCTCATCGCGCTCGGGCACGTTCCCGGCCGTGTAGTCCGTCCCCTTCGCATGAACGTCCGGGCGAAGTTCGCGGATGAGCGCGCGCACGTCCAACTCGGGGAAGATTACAACCGCATCCACGTCAGCCAGCGCGGCCAGAATTTCGGCGCGATCTTCCGCCGGCATCAGCGGTCGGCCCTCACCCTTCAGCGCGCGCACCGACGCATCCGCATTCACCGCTACGATCAATCGCCCGCCCAGCCGCTTGGCAGCCTGCAGGTAACGCACATGGCCAACGTGCAGCAAATCGAAAGCGCCGTTTGTGAGAATGATGCGGTCGCCGGCCCGGCGCCACTCCGCCACCTGCCGTCGCAGCTCTTCGCGATTGAGAATCTTGTTTGCGATGATTTACCCCGGAATCGATTCTAAGCAATCAATGCGACCGCAGCGCCGGCGGAGCCTGCTCGAGTGCCCCCAGCAGCTCCTTCTGCGATACCGTTGCAGTCCCGCGCTTCATCACTACGATGCCGCCGGCATAGGTCGCCAGGTGGGCCGCATCCTCGGCGCTGGCTCCGGCTGCCAAAGCTGCCGTGAACGCAGCAATTACCGTATCGCCCGCGCCGGTTACGTCCGCCACCTGGTCAGACCCGAAGATCGGGATGTCGGCGGGCTTGTGGCGGCGGGTAAAAGCCACCATGCCATCTCGCCCGCGCGTAATCACCAGCGAGTCCAGTTTCATCCGCGACATGATTTGCTCCGCAGCGGAACAGAGAGTTGGCCAATCGTGCCCGATCCGCACTCCCAAAGCTTCTTCAACCTCGGGCTCGTTGGGTGTGGCTGCGGTGACGCCGGAATATTGCAGCATGCGATAGCGCGAATCGAGCACCACGGGGACCCCACGCAGTACGCCCTTTGCGCGAATGGCATTCAGGATCCCGGGCGTGGCGGCACCGTAGCCGTAATCTGAAACCAGAAGCGCATCGGAAGCACGAGCGTACTCCCGCGCCGCCAGCACCAGCTCGCGTTTCAAATGGAGACTTGGCTCCGCCTCTGGCTCGCGATCCACACGCACGACCTGCTGCCGGGCGGAATGTGTCGAACCCGCCAGGATTCGCGTCTTGGTCACCGTGGCGTAACTCTTATCTTTAAGGACGCCGCTCACCGGGACATGCTTATGACGAAAAGCCTTGAGCAGCAGTCGCCCTGGCTCATCATCGCCCACCACACCTACGGGAAGCACATTGACCCCCAAATCCGCGAGATTGTTGATGGCATTCGCACCGCCACCCGGCTGCACGGTGCGTTCGCGATGTTTCAGGATCAAGACCGGCGCCTCCCGTGAAACCCGGGAAATCTCACCGAAAATAAATTCGTCGGCCACCATGTCGCCGAGCACGGTGACGGTGGTTTTAGGAAACGACTCGACGATCTTCCGCAGCCGATCGGTCTCTTTGAGATGCTTGCTCATCGTATAGGAAGCTCGTTTCACTGCTCACAACTTTGACGCGGCCGTCCCGGCGCTACAAAAATCGCCCACTGATTTTCTCACGCCCGCTGTCTGCGCTCCGCGATCGTCGCCAGCATGGTATCCACAGCGTTAGCCGCATCGGTCAGCTCCATTTTGACCGGAACTACCGCCAGCGGCTGGAGCGCGGAAAGAAATCCGCCCAGGTTGATAGCGTCTTTTTCGGTAGTCACAAAACCGTCAGCCTCGCTGCGCTGCCGCAGGCTCAGCAGATCGCGAATGTCCTGCTCCGTATAGGCGTGATGGTCGCCATAGAAAGCCTCGGCCGCCGGTTCGATTCCGGCGGTTCGCAGCTGCAGCACAAAATTCTTGGGGCGCGCAATGCCACAGAAAACCAGGGGCCTGTCCGAAACATTCGTAGGCACGATACCGCGACGCGCTCGCCAGACCAGCTTTCCATCCACCGGGAAGTCGCTCTGGGACGCGCCGCTGGTCAGCACGACCACATCGGCCCGGCGCAACGAGGACAGCGGCTCCCGCAGGCGTCCCGCAGGCAGCAGGCGGTCGCGAACGTCCTCGGGAGTCACCAGCACGATATCGAAATCACGGGCCAGCGAGCGATGCTGAAAGCCGTCGTCGAGCAAGTGTAACTGCGGCTCGAATTTCTTCTCGGCGAAGATACCGGCAGCATAGCGCCCTTCTCCGACGATCACCGGGACATTCAGCCGGCGGGCTATCAGCAGAGGTTCGTCACCAAAATCCTCCGGAGATCCCGCGGGATCAACCAGCGCGACACCTTTCGTCTTGCGCCCGTAACCGCGTGAGAGGACATCGAACTTGATCCCTTTTCCCTTTAGCAACTCGCCCATCAGCAGGACGAAGGGAGTCTTGCCCGAGCCGCCAACCGATAGGTTCCCAACGCCGACGACTGGCCCTCGCAGCCGATCGGCACGAGCCATGCCGCGATCGTAAAGCGCATTGCGCGCCCGAACACCCAGCCCGAAGAGTGAGCTTAACGGATTCATTGTGTCGATGCCGACCTTAGCTCGGACCTTGTAGGGACGGGTCTCTGACCCGTCCAGCCCGCGGCCCGGCCGCGGCTGGGTTTGCGGTCCCGTCAGGCCCGGGCTGCGGCTCTGCCGTGGCTTCGCCACGGCCAGGGCGGGTCAGAGACCTGCCCCTACACGGTCTTCGTTGGACGCCAGCAGCTTTTCCAAGGCCTCCACAGTTCTCACAGTCGCCCCCATTTGCGACTGCAGAGTCTCTGCGCCGCGGCGGCCCAGCGCGATGCGTTCGGCCTGATTGGAAAGCAAATCCATCAGCACCAGAGGAAATTCCGCCGGGCCGACGACGCGAACCGCATCCTGACTTTGAAACAGACCCACGATATCCCGAAAATTCTCGGTGTGGTTCCCGACCATGATGGGCACGCCATGCTGCGCTGGTTCGATGATGTTGTGTCCGCCGCGCGGAACCAGGCTGCCGCCAACAAAGGCGACATCCCCGAGCCCGTACAGCGCTGCCAGTTCGCCGATGGTGTCGACCAGAAAGACTCCACCAGCGATGGAATCGCCGCTCCACAGGGAGCGTCGCCAGAAGCGGATTCCCAGGTGCTCGAGCAACTGCGCGACTTCCCCAAAGCGCTCAGGATGGCGAGGCGCCAGAATCATTACTGCGCGGGGCTGGCTGGCCAGCACATTCTCGAAAGCGCGCAACAGCAGGCCTTCTTCCTCCTCGACCGTACTTCCACAGACAATCACAGGTCCGGCTCCGGCCTGCTGAAAAGCAGCGCGCAGGCTGGCGACAATCGGAGGAGCATCCGGCGCCGCCACATCAAACTTCAAATTCCCGCTTACCTGGACGCGCTCCGCCGGCGCGCCAACATCGCGAAGCCGGCGGGCGTCCTCTTCCGTCTGTGCCAGAAACAGGTCGATGTTGCGAAGGACTCCAGCCAAAATGCGGCGCATCCGTCGATACCCTGGCCACGAGCGATCAGAAATGCGCGCATTCACCACCGCAACCCGGGCCCGGCTGGCGTGCGCCAATCGTAAAAAGTTGGGCCAAAACTCAGTTTCCGCGAGGACGATTAACTTCGGTTGCAGCATCGACAAATACGGTCGGATAGCAAATGCAAAATCAAGCGGGAAATAGAAAACGCTTTCCTCTCCAAAATGTTTCTTCGCCAGCTTCTGGCCGGTGGCGGTCGTAGTGGAAATCAGCACTCGATACGGCGGAAAACGCCGGCGCAGCTCAACCACCAGTTCGCTGATTGCCAGCACCTCGCCGACCGAAACCGCGTGAACCCAGATTGCCGGACCGCTGTGCATCTGCAACCGTGACGGCACTTTGCCCAGGCGCTCGCTCAGACCCTCGCGGTACTTGCCCTGGCGTCTCCGCCCAAACATCCAATAGGGCAGGCTGACCAACAGGCCCGCGGCCAGCAACGCGCTGTAAAGCAGGTACATAAAAAGAGGCTCGAGGAAAGAGACATTCTAACCGCAAGCCGTATCGAGCAAGGCACCGCTAGGCTGGCCGGACGCATCCTATAATCAATCACGATGTCTCGCCCCAACATCTCTTGGATTCGCACTGCGGCCTTTCTCACCGTCGCCCTCATCCCTTTGCTGGCTCTGGCGGCAAAGGAATTCGTGATGCCGCAAGCCCAGCCCGCGAAGACATATCCCGCGCACGACGAGCATCCCATGGAGCGGGTGGCAGTCGCCGTGGATCCCTATGATCTGGCGGACAAGGCGAAAATATTCTCTGTGCAGTACAACGAAATTGGCTTCCTTCCGATGTTTGTGACCGTCACTAACGATGGTGACCAGCCCGTCCAGTTAGCCGATATGAAAGCTCAACTGGTAACCAAGAGTCGCGCCAAGATTTCACCCGCTGTCGAGGACGATATCGCCCGCCGGCTCACCCGTCCTTCAGCCAGCACCAACCGCTATCCCATCCCCTTTCCCACCAAAAAAGTAAAGGGCGGCCTGAGCAAGCAGGCCATCGAAGAAATTCAGAATGCCCAGTTTGTCGCCAAAGCGGTGGAAGCGCACACCACCCGATCCGGATTCCTGTTCTTCGATGTCTCGGAAATCTCCGTGCCTCTGGCCGGCGCGCACTTCTATCTCACCGGCGTGCGGGATGCCAAGGGAAACGAGTTGATGTACTTTGAGATCCCGCTGGAAAAATACCTGGGCGCACCCACCCACTAGACAGCCGTGTTATCGCAGGCGCGTAGATCCACAAAATGCTCACGTAGGGGCGGGCGCCCTCGCCCGCCCGGGCGGGCAAAGCCGGGCGGCTTCCTTTCTGGGCAATTAGGAAAACCTGGCGGGCTTCGCTCGCCCACCCGGGCGGGGGCGCCCGGGCCTATGTGTTCACCGCTCGAGTGCAATCCCGTGCTGATCCGACATCCCTTATAATTTGGGAAGTATGGCCACCACGCCGGAAATTTCCGTCGCCGCTCGCGCCAAGTATGAGCCCGTGATCGGGTTGGAAGTCCACGTCCAGCTCCTGACCGCGACCAAAATCTTCTGCTCCTGCTCCACCCGATTCGGAGATTCGCCCAACTCCAATGTTTGCCCGGTGTGCCTGGGATTGCCGGGGGCGCTGCCGGTGCTCAACCGCAAAGCGGTGGAGTTCGCCACGCTCGCGGCCATGGCGCTGAACTGCCGCATCAACGAAACATCCATATTTGCCCGCAAAAACTATTTCTACCCCGACCTGCCCAAGGGTTACCAGATTTCGCAATATGACAAGCCGTTGGCCGAGCATGGCGCCATCGAGATCAAGATCAATGGGGCAACCAAGAAGATCGGGATCACGCGCCTCCACTTGGAAGAAGATGCGGGCAAGAGCCTGCACGAAGGCTTTGCCGATTCTTCCGAAACGACCGCCATCGATCTGAACCGCAGCGGAGTTCCCTTGATCGAAATCGTCAGCGAGCCTGATATTGCTTCGCCGGACGAAGCTTACGAATACCTCACACGCCTGAAAGAGATCATCCTCTACACCGGGGTCAGCGACTGCAACATGGAGGAGGGCTCTCTGCGCTGCGACGGCAACATCAGCGTGCGCCCGCGGGGGCAGAAAGAGTTTGGCACGAAGACGGAAGTCAAGAACGTCAACTCGTTCCGCTTTATTCGCGAAGCTCTGGACTATGAAATTGAGCGGCAAATTGGCGTCATTGAATCCGGCGGCAAAATCACGCAGGAGACCCGCCTCTACAACTCAAACGAAGGCAAGACGTACGGCATGCGCTCCAAGGAGCAGGCCCACGATTACCGCTATTTTCCGGAGCCAGACCTGCTGCCGCTGGTCGTGGACGCTAAATGGCAGTCGGAAATCCGCGGCACCCTGCCCGAACTTCCCGAGGCTCGGCGCAAGCGAATGGTTGCGGATTACGGCATCACCGAGCAGGACGCGCAGGTCCTCACGCTCACCAAAGCCTTAGCCGACCAGTTCGAATCGGCTGCCAAGGCGGCCAAAAGTGCGAAGCGTGTTGCAAACCTGGTGCAGAGCGAGTTGATGGGCCGCTTGAAGGCCAAGGGCCTGGAAATCGAGCAGTCCCCGATTTCGATGAAGGGCGTAGCCGCCTCCGCCGACCTGGTAGAGAGCGGCGCCATCTCCGGCAAAATGCTGAAAGATCTTTACGACCTCGCCTTCCAGCGTGGAAAAGATTTCACCGCCGTCTACGAAGAAGAAGGCCGGCCAGAGCAGTCCCGCGACACCTCGGCTCTCGAAAAGATCATCGATGAAATCATCGCCGCTAATCCCAAACAGGTCGAACAGTATCGCGCCGGCAAGAAAACAGTGGCAGGCTTCTTCGTCGGCCAGGTGATGAAAGCCTCGAAGGGCCAGGCAAATCCGCATCTGGTGAATGAGCTGCTGGCCAAAAAGCTGGAGTAGAAATCCCCGTGTGGGACCGGGCCTCCGATCCGGCCCCACACAGCCTCAACTGCTACAGGATAACCACGCGGTCAGTACCTTCCGTCATCTCAAGCTTCCAGCGCACTCTCGGTAACATAGGGGTAGCCGGAGGCACGCATGAAGAAATGGAAGCTTGATCGCATCATCAGCGTGGCCACTTTGGTCACCTCGCTGATGGCTCTCTTCCTGGTGCTGAAGAAGCCGGCGCCGGTGGCGCAACCGCAGCCCGTCGCGGCCGCCGTGGCTAATGCGCAGTCCTTCCAGGAAAAAGTCCAGCAACTGGATCAGCCCAAGGAAGAAGGACAACCTCCAGCGGAAGTCCGCCTGAACTCCAACGAGGTGAGTGCAGCCCTGGCTCAGGCCACGGGTCAGATCCCGCTGACAGCTGCGACCCAGGCCTTGTCTGGCCTCTCGTCCCCGGAGGCGCCCGTGGCGCCCGGACAGCCCGAGGTCAAGGATTACCAAGTAAGTTTTGACGGCGACGTCGCTCACGGCCAGTTCCTGACCCAGATCGCCGGCAAGGATGTGTGGGTAACGCTCTCCGGCCATCTCGGGTCCAAAGACGGCTATGCCACCTTCGATCCCACCGAGTTCAAGGTCGGAGACCTGAATGTTCCCGTCTCGCTGGTCAATGACGCCCTGCAGAAGAAACTCAGTGAACAGCGCGATCGCCTGAAGCTGCCCGACAACGTCGGCGGAATGAAAGTCGAAAACGGCGAACTGGTGATGACACAGAAATAAGCGGCAGCGGCCCGGCTGCAAGCGCAACCAGACCGTCGTCCGGAAATCTACTTCAGATTAACTTCCCGTAAAAGCATGACGCTTATTATTTCTCGCATGTCCTGACGTTTCTCGCCGATCTGCTGGGCGGCCTGCTTGGACCCGAGAATCTTGTCCCGAATGGCTTCGCTCTTGGCGGTCAGGCCATCCATGGCGGCGAAATTCTTGTATTGGACTCCGATCGCGATGTCCCAGTCCTGGGGATCATGCCGGGTAGTGTTGAGAAATACCTTGTAGTCCAGGATGGCTCCCTGTTTTTTCATTTCGTCATAGATTGATTTGGTATTCGCCCGCAAACTTGTGAGATAGGCGTCCATCTGGGTGGGTTTGACGCGAATGAGAGATACCTGCCAGATCGGACCTTCCGTGTAATGCTCCTGTCCGAAAGCCTGCAACGCGAAAGATAAGACCAGCAACAGAATTGAAGCGACTTGCTTTTTCATGCCGAAGCCCTCCCTGGGCTCGAGTGAAGGCCATAATACGCCTCGGGACGAGCGGTCAACCTGTTCTTGTATTCTGGCGTCCAAGCTCCAACCGTGCGGGCCGCGGTGCGAGGGCAAGATGCCGGCGCTACGAAGAGCCCTCGCCCAACCTTTACTGCCCCGGAGTGCCCTGGAACAGGGGCCACAACCGGTCACCAATCACGCGATACAAAATGAAGGCGCTGCCTGCGTCCGAAACCTGGCGGAAGAGTAGTTCGCCGCGACCGTCGCCATCCGCGTCGACCGCGTCGATCAGTTCCATCCGGGCCAGAACATCGAAGTGCTGCGTGTCGGTAATACTGGAGAATACTTTGTGTAGTTCCCCATACATGTCATCACGGGTCACCAGCGTGATGATGTATTGCAGATCCGCGCCGGCTGCATTCGGACGGGCCGGCATGCGCGCTTTGGCGGTCACTACCAGCACCGGCTCGTTGCTGTTCGAGAGATCAAAGGCACGGAACTGCACATCTTCAAAGTTGGGTTGAAGCGGTTTTCCCTTGGTCCCTGATGCGGAGGGATGCGTGGCTGGTTGCGGTTCCCCCGCCAACTGCGCGGCTCGCGCACGCACTTCATCGCCAGCCATGGCCAGAATCTTCTTGCGTAATTTCTGTTCCTCGTCCGGCTTGAGACTGAAGGCATAGGGACGCGGATCGGGACCATCAGCGTCCGAAATCGCAGGAATGAGTTGCATCGAGCCCGCAGCCGAGGAGCCTGAAGCTGAGGATGCGGGAGTCGATGCCTTATGTGCATCTGCGGGCGTCTGCGCAGCTGCCTTGGCAGGCGACGCCACGGGCGCATTTCGTTTCTTTACCTCTGCCGGTGACGGCGCACCCCGCTTCAGAACCGGACGGTTCGGATCGTCTTCTTCCGAAACGGCCGGCCCCGATGAGGACGCAGGTGCAGCAGACGCTGCGGGCGGCTCTGGAGCGCCAGCAGCAGAGGCAGCCGGAGCGGGGGCAGAAGGTTTCGCATCAGGCTTCGATGCCGCAGGCGGTGCAGGTGGCGGTGGCTCGGCTGGTTTTGCAGAACTCGCTCGCCTCAATACCGGCGGACCTTCGACCGGCTCGGGGGCCGGTTTCGACTGTGCTTCCTTTTTCTTCGCTGCCGCGGCGGCCGCAGCCGCCAGCGCGCTGGCCGACTGCCAGGTTCCTTCTGCAATCCAGTTATGATTCGCTTCTAACGCGCCGGAGACGGTGAATAGCCCCTGCGAGACTCCCGTCCGCACGGCTTCATACACCGTCCCGCTCTCAAGTGCCATGGGCACGGGCGCTGCCTTGTATGCGCCGGCGTCGTAAAATTCGCCGTCAATCAGGATCGCGATTGGGACCAAACGAGCTTTTCCGCTGGACGACAATTCCAACAGGCCTAAGGCGCGCGGCCCTTTGTTTTTTTTGTCACGGGAGAAACCCTGCGCCGCGCCGATTTGAGCCACCATCAAACCAATTGCTGCCAGGATGACGGCCCACCTCGCAGTGCGATATAACTTTGTACCAACAGGAGACATAGCCATGGATATCGATATCAATGATAAAGCCCCGGACTTCACTTTGCCGGACCAGAATGGAGAAGAAGTTTCCCTGAAGGACCTTCGCGGGCAATGGGTGGTTCTCTATTTCTATCCCCGCGCCGACACTCCCGGGTGCACCATCGAGGCCTGCGAGTTCCGCGACTCGCACAAGAAGACCGAAAAAGTTGGTGCCGTTGTCCTCGGCATCTCGCCGGATACCTCCAAGGCGCAGAAGAAATTCGAGGAAAAGTTCGACCTGCCTTTCACGTTGCTGGCTGATGCCGACAAAAAGGTCTGCAATTTGTACGGTGTGATCCAGGAAAAAAACATGTACGGGAAGAGAGTGATGGGGGTAGTGCGGACAACTTTCATCATCGGCCCCGATGGCAAGATCAAACACGTCTTCCACAAAGTGAAGGCGGAGGGCCATGCCGAAGAGGTGTTGGCATACCTGAAAAGCGCCGCAAAAGGCGCCGCCTAACTACCACCCACGTAGGGGCGGGCGCCCTCGCCCGCCCGGCCAGGCGAAAACCCGGCAGTTCTCAGCCTGCACGACCGATGAAGCGTCTAGGCCCGTGTAGGGACGGGTCGGAGCCTGCCCTGAGCGAAGTCGAAGGGACCCGTCCAGCCGGGCAGAGCCCGGCAGTCTTCAGCGGATACAGCGACAAAACCTGGCGAGCTGCACTCGCCCGCTCGGACGAGGACGTCCGGGGCCTACGTGTTTCTTTGATCGTTCCTACTTCACCACTGCAGCCGCCGTCGTAGTAAACGTCAGGGCCGCCTCCGCCGGAATCACAGCCTCCTCTTTGCCTGTCGCGGCCGCCACTCCGGTTCCCGCGCCCCCACCGGCGAGCGCGCCGATCCCCGCACCTTTCCCGCCCCCGACCAGCCCGCCAATCAGTGCCCCGGCCGCCGCTCCGCCGCCAATTTTTGTGGCATTGCTTTTGGTGTGGCTTTTTCCCTTGACGAAATGGGAGTGGGTGGAAATCGGGACCATCCTGCCATTGACCTGTACGGAAGTCAGCCGGATCGCAAGTTCCCCCGGCGCGTGCAACCGCCCGCTGGATTTGGCCGACGTGACCTTGCCTTTGACCGGCGCACCGGCCCTGGCCAGCGTCTTCCCGTTAACAACCAGGCTGCGCGCCAGTGTGCCGTCAAATCTGTCGCCGACGTTGGCGGTGCCGGAGCTGATCTCCGACCCCACGCGCACCGTCAGCGCGGTGCCGGCGGGAATAGTTTGCGCCGCCGCCATCAGCGCCAGCAACATGGGCACAGAAACAATTTTGAACAATTTCCCAAGCATGAAACCCTCCTTCAAGATTAACCCGTGGCAATATTATGCGGTGCTGCATGGCGATAGCAAAGCCCGGAATCTAATGGCACAAGACCACGCCGTGGACAAATCCCTCAAGCCTCTACCCCAGGCCTTCTATTCGCGCGATCCCCGGGTTGTAAGCCGGCATCTGCTGGGCAAAATCCTGGTGCGGCGGGAAAAAAGAAAACTCCTTACCGCCAGGATCGTGGAAGTGGAAGCTTATCTTGGTCAGAATGATCCGGCGGCACATTCCGCCAGTGGCCGAACGCTCCGCAACGACGTCCTGTTCGGACCGCCCGGCCGTTCCTACGTCTACTTCATCTACGGCAATCATTTCCTGTTCAACGTCTCCTGCCTTCCGGATGGAGAGGCTGGAGGAGTCCTGTTTCGCGCACTCGAGCCGATAACAGGAATCAGAGAAATGGCGGAGGCCCGGGGCGTGGCCTTGAATCCGGACAAAGGGATCACCGACCTGCGAAAGCTGACCAGCGGACCCGGCCGGCTGGCCGAGGCCTTCGGCATTACGCGAGAGCGCGACAACGACAAAGACCTGACCAGCTTCCGCTCGGATCTCTTCATTGTCCAGGATGGCTATCGTCCCAGGCGGGTGGAAATCACGCCACGTATCGGCATCACCAAGGCGGCCGAGCGGCCGCTGCGTTACATCATCGCCGAAAACAAATTCGTCTCCAGATTCTGACGTATGGGTCACGAACCACGTTGGGACAGCCGCGCCCGGCTGTCCAGCGGAGCGCAGCTCCGTAGTCGTAAGAAAGTCAGGGCCCACCGGAGTGCTTTCGAAAGAGCGCACTATCGTTTCTGCATACGAAACGCCGCCAGAACCCCGGAACTCCGCTCCGCCGCACAGCCGAGGGCGGCTGTCCCCACGTGTTCACGGCTTCAGCACGATGTTATCGATCAGTCGCGTATTACCCACAAAGGCCGCCACTGCCACCAGTGCGACTCGCGAAACCTCGTCAACCGGGTCGAGAGTGTCGGGATCCACAATTTCCAGATAGTCCAATCGTACTGATGATTCTTCCGCGAAAACCCGCTGCCCTGCCTCGATCAGCTTCACAGCCTTTCGTTCCCCGTGATCGAACTGCTCTTGCACTCGCACGAGCGCGCGATAGAGCACCAGCGCCGACTTCCGCTGCGGCGAGTCAAGATAGGCATTACGCGAGCTCATCGCCAACCCGTCCTCCTCACGCACGATCGGGCAAGAGACGATTTGCACCGGGATATTCAGGTCGCGCACCATGCGCCGTATGATCGCCACCTGGGCCGCGTCTTTCTGCCCGAAGAAAGCCAGATCCGGCTGCACGATGTTGAAAAGTTTCGCGACCACCGTGGTCACGCCGCGAAAATGGCCCGGCCGGGAGCGACCGCAAAGCTTGTTGCTGAGACCCTCGACAGTGACGTAGGTGACGGCATCCACCGGATACATCTCTTGCACGCTGGGCGCAAAAAGAACCTCCACGCCTTCCTTCTCCAGAAGCGCCCGATCCCGATCAAGATTCCGCGGATACTTGGCCAGATCTTCGTTAGGACCGAACTGAAGAGGGTTTACGAAGAGTGAAACCGCCACCCGATCACATTCTTTCCTGGCTGCCCGCACCAGCGAAATATGCCCCTGATGCAATGCGCCCATAGTCGGCACCAGGCCAAAGACATCGCCATTCGGCTGAACGGGGCCATTTGGTCGCTGGCGACTCGCCCGCGCAGCACGCATCTCATCGATCGTATTGCAGATTTTCATCGCGCCGTGCTGGGCTCTGTCTCAGGCCGACGGGATCCAGTTGATAAGCACATGTATGCTCTCCAGAGTGCCGGCGACGATGGCCCGGTTCTTACGCATGAGGACGAGCATGTCACCCGATGCCACCCCGTTCTCCGTTACCGCCACCACTCGTCCGTAAGGCCAGGCGGACGCGGGCAGCTTACCTAACTCCTGAGTCAATTCCTCCGCCTTGAAGACACGTTCCACATGATCATCGGGATCGAGCAGCGCAACGCCGTCAGCCCTGACAATCAAATAGGGGTTCCGCCAGCCCTTCATGTCGCGCATGCCGCGATATTTTTCGGGACTGGCCGGCGGAATCGCCTCAATGCGGGCGGCGGCACTGGCCTCCAGGGCTGCAGGATCGGGGTCTTTGGGAGTGGAGCAGGAAAGCAGAACCGAGACGATGGTCACCAGGACAATCGTCGTCCCGGAAATTGTCGTCCCGGCCAGCTTCATCAAGGCAATGCGATTGGGTTCGATTGTTCTATCGCCTCATCGCCCGCTTGCGTTCCAGCACCGTTTCCAGCGAGGCCCGCGTTTCCTTGGGCAGATGATAGGACTCTTCGTCCGCGGGATACTGCCGTCCGGCCACGTCAGCGCAGAACGACTGTACCGCACCCGTGATAAGCGCCGCTGCGTCGCCGTACCGCCGCACAAACTTCGCGGGGGGGCCGAAAGTCAGGTTCAGAATATCGTGGAAGACCAGCACTTGCCCGTCGCAATCAGGCCCGGCGCCGATGCCAATGGTAGGCGTCTCGACTTCGGCCGTAATCATGGCCGCGACTTCGCGCGGGATGCCTTCGAGCACAATGAAAGCCACGCCGGCCCGGTTCAGGGCCACCGCGTCGCGCATCAGTTGTTCGATCCCGCTGAGACTCTTGCCCTGCACCTTGTAGCCGCCCATCACATTCACCGACTGCGGCGTCAGGCCGATGTGGCCAGCCACCGGAATTTCGGCATCGATGATGCGGCGGATCAGGTCGGCGCGCTTTTCGCCGCCTTCTATTTTCACCACTTCCGCGCCCGCCTCCTTCACGAAACGCGCGGCGTTGCGGATGCCGTCGTTGAGGTCAGCGTGATACGACCCGAACGGCATGTCCGCCACCAGCAGCGCATGCTTCACACCGCGGCGCGCAGCACGAGTATGGTGCAGCATTTCATCAAGCGTGACCGAAAGCGTGTTCTCGTAGCCCAACATCGCCTGGGACAGTGAGTCCCCGACCAGGACCATGTCGATTCCGGCTTCGTCCACCAGGCGCGCGGACGTGTAGTCGTAAGCGGTCAGACAGATAATGGGTTCGTGGTGGAATTTCTTGTCGCGAAGAGACGCAACAGTGATTTTCTGGCGAGGTCCGCCAATCGGAATAAGACTCACGATGTCCTCCAGTGCCCCTCCGCAACTGGGCGGATAGAGCCTGTCTACATCTTGGATGCCAACAACGTTATTGTAGTCACGAAACCCGCCGTAAGTCGATAGCGGACTCAAACCTCGCAACCGCCCACGTGGCGGCGGGCGCCCTCGCCCGCCCAGCCGAGCAAAGCTCGGCAGGTCTATGAGTTAGCCAGGACGCTCAGCCCGATCCAATGGGCATTGTAAGACCACGTGAAACTGTCTTACCTAGTGGTAAGATTGCTCTATGGCAGCCTATCGCACCGTCGTCAGTTCAAAGGGTCAGGTGGTAATTCCAGCAGAGTTGCGCGAACGCCTCAAGCTGAAGAAAGGCACCCCCGCCACCTGGAGCGAAGACGGAGGCCGCCTGGTTCTGACTCCGACGACCGAGCGCCAGCTGGATGAAATCATGGGTTTTCTGAAACCGGCGCCCGGCGAACCATCCATGTTTGAAGAATCGTTCGCGGAGAGGGAACGAGAGCGCAAGAGAGAAAAACGGTAACGCCCATGTCCATGCGTGGGAGCACACGGCGATTTGTGCTCGATGCCAACGCGCTCGTCGGCTTCTTTGAGGGCCGCCGCCTGGTCGCAGAAAAGATGCGGCAACTGCTGGGCGAAGCTTTGCGTCAGGATCTGCCGCTCTTAATCTCTGCCGTGACCTGGGGTGAAGTTTTCTACATCGCCTGGCGGCGTCACGGTGAAACCAATGCCCGTGAAGTCGACGCCCGCCTGGAAAGGATGCCAATCTCGGTGATCGCCGTGGATCGCGAGCGAGCCTCTCGTGCTGGCGCGCTAAAGGAGAGGCATGGCCTGGGCTACGCCGACGCCTTCGCCGCCGAGCTAGCCATCGAGCGGGGCGCGTGGCTGGTGACAGCCGATCCTGAGTTCTCTAAGGTCGGCAAAAGGCTGCTGATCTATCCGCTACCCCGGCACGAGAAGTGAATCGCTATTGCAGGCCAACGACCAACGACTCTCGACCAACGGCCACCCTGCTAAGCGCTGGCTGCTTCCCGGCTGCCCAGCGGCAAGAAATACTGCGTCCCTTTGATCGGCGCCGAAACCTTGCGTAGCAGTTCCTGCAGGTCCTGATTCCGCTCCACGAAGTCGATCTCCGAGGTATTCACGATCAGCAGGTCTGACGACGTGTAGTGAAAGAAAAAGTGTTCGTAGGCCTTGATCACTTCTTCCAGATAATCTTCGTTGATCGCTTTTTCTCCCGGCGCGTTCTTCTTTTTTAGGCGCTTCTTCAAGACCTCGGGCGTAGCCTGCAGGTAGATCACCAGATCGGGCGTGGGCAGTTGGTCGCGGAAATAGTTGTAGTAGCGGTTATAAGTTTCCAGTTCCTGATCGTTGAGGTTGAGGCAGGCGAAGACCTTGTCTTTTTCGAAGACGAAATCGGTGACCACAATTTTCTGCGAGCGCGAACCCAGGTCCAGGGCGCGCAGTTGCTCGAAGCGGCGAATCAGGAAAGCGAACTGCGCCTGGAAGCCGGCCCCGGGCTCACCTTTGTAGAAGGCGCCTAGGAACGGATTGTCCTCCGACTCCATGACCTGTTGCGCGTTGAGGCGCTCCGCCAGGATTCGCGCCAGCGTGCTCTTGCCGACTCGTATGGGACCTTCCACTGCAATGTATCGGGGTAGTTCAAAGAGATTGGCCATGGGTCAGTGAAGTTCCTTCGCAGCATATCTCGCCTGCGGCCCGGACACAATTGCGGAAAGAGTTAACAGCCGTGTGACGATCGAAGAATGTAGACTCGGTACAACAATTCTGCGAGGTCCCACATCCAACCGCAGGAGCCATTGGCGGATCGTCAGCTGTTTCGGCTGTGAATTTCCTGTACTATTTTCTTTCCGGGACTTCTTCCTGCCGGGCTCCGCAGCCGGCGAGGCGGAGGTGCAAGGCCGAGAGAAGGAGAAAAGCCCGTGCGTTGGTTTACGTGGGCGCTCTTCCTGGCGCTCCTCTGTCATAGTTGGGCCGCGGGCCAGACTCTCAAGGTTCGCCCCACCGGACCCGCTCAACCACCCTCCAATTCCAATTTACCCGCGACCCCTGCCGTCTCTTCCATTCCGCTTTCCGTACCGGCGGGAACGCCGCTAAAAGTGGCACTGGATCGAGAAGTGCGTGTCCGCAACATTGGCCAGCAGGTTCATGGAAAAGTCATGGAGCCGGTATACGCCTTTGACAAACTTGTCGTCCCGGCGGGTAGTGACGTCAACGGCAGAATTGCGGCGATCGAGGGCGTCTCAAAAAGAAAGCGCACCGTCGCGGCGCTCAATGGTGACTTCTCTCCTTATCGGGAAGTTCACATCGACTTTGACGAACTGATATTGACCGATGGCCGTCACCTGCCTCTGCAGACGTCGGTTTCCCGTGGGGCGAGCGGTGTTCTGCAGTTTGTTCCAGCCGGGGCAGAGAAAAGAGTAGGCTTGAAGACCACGGGCAGAAATATGGCATCGCAGAAAGTGAGCGAGGCTCGGCGACAGGTTAAGCAACAATGGGAGACCGTCAAGAAACAACTGCACGAACCCGCCAAAGTACATCGCATCGAGCGATACGGCATGTCTCAGCTTCCCTACCATCCCCAATACATGAATGCTGGGGAAAGTTTTGACGCCGATCTCCAGCGGCCACTCGAATTCGGAACCGAGCCGCTAAGGCTGGAAACCTTGTCCGCCATCGGAGCTCCACCTCCAGCCGGAAGCGTGGTACACGCCTTGCTGGTTACTCCTCTGAACTCATCCAGGAGTAAGAAAGGAGACTCGGTCGACGCGGTCATTAGCCAGCCCCTGGTAGTCTCCAATCATCTCTTTCTTCCGGAAGGCAGCCACATCAGGGGCTCAGTCCTGCAATCGCGGCCGGCCCGCCGGTTGGGGAGGAACGGGCAACTCCGGATCGTGTTTCACCAGGTGGTTCCTCCGAGCGGGACTCAGCAAAATGTGGAGGCCAGTCTCGAAGGGGTAGCGGTGGCAAAAGGGGAACACTTGAGCCTCGACTCCGAAGGCGGCGCGCAGGTCACCACCCCGAGGACTCGATACTTGACCACCGCAATTTCTGTAGCGTTGGCCAGTTCGTCGATAGCAGACCACGACCGCGATGCGGGCCTTCACGGAGCCGACGGCGGAGACGTAGGCAAGGGCGCGGCCAACGGAGCTTCGGGATTTCACTTCTTAGGCACGATTGTCGGAGCGCTCGCGCACTCCAGGGTCGTCGCATCGGGCTTTGGCTTCTACGGTGCGGCTATGTCGGTGTACTCCCATTTTCTCGCCAGAGGACGCGACGTGAATTATCCCAAAGACATGTCGATGCTGATTGGACTGGGAACTCGCGAGCCGAGCCCAGCTACTCCGGCCCCGAAGCAATCGGCCCCGCGTCCGAACAAGCCCCTATAGTCTGATCGCGGTTCGATGCAGTTCGAAATTGGCGAAGGTCACTACCTTCACTCCCATTTACAATCGGCGTCAGCATGTACCGCTACATTGTTACCGCTGCCGCTGCGGCCGTTGCCGCCGCCGGCTACCAGTCCATGGCTCCGACCGGGCAATGGTTCGGTCGCACCTTCACCGGGCTGGATGAGCGGTCAAAGCAACTGGCACTCACCTACGATGACGGACCCAATGAACCGCATACCCTGCGCTTGCTGGAGGTCCTGGCTCGCCACCATGTTCGTGCCACATTTTTTCTGATCGGTCGCTACGTGCGCCAGCACCCGGACATCGTGCGTGAACTGGTGATGGCCGGGCACGTAATCGGGAATCACACCTTCACCCATCCTTGGCTCACCTTCAAGAGCACGCAGGAGGTGAGAGCGCAACTAACCGACTGCGACCGCGCCCTGGCCGACGCGGTCGGCGATCACTCCAAGCTCTTCCGGCCGCCTTTTGGAGCTCGCCGCCCGGCGGTGTTGCGCATCGCAAGGCAGATGGGCCTCGAACCGGTTATGTGGAACGTGACCGGATATGACTGGCAGGCGCCATCCGCGGAATACATCGAGCGCAAGGTGACGCGTAAGATTCGAGGCGGCAATGTGATCCTGCTGCACGATGGCGGACATCGCGCCTTCGGCGCGGACCGTTCGTACACAATTACAGCAACTGACCACCTGATCTCGCGCTATAAGTCGGAAGGCTACGAGTTTGTCACGATTCCGGAGATGGGAGCGGCAGCGGTCAGCGGTCAGCATTCAGGGGTCAGGGACGATGCCGAAGCGGGAGCGGGCTCTTGACTGTGTGGGACCGGGTCTCTGACCCGGTCACGCGGCCCAACGGGCCGCAGATCACATGTCCATTCACCACCCGCAGGCTGCGGTGCTGCGCACCGCCCGACCGGGTCAGAGACCCGGGTCCCACACAGACAGGAACACTCTCATAGGGCCTGACTCACACCGTCGCAAACGTTTGCCTGGCGGCTGCGATTGTCTGCTCGACATCCTTTTCCGTATGGGCTGCGCTCAGGAATGCCGCTTCGAACTGAGATGGCGGCAAATAGATCCCTTTGTCCAGCATGCCACGGAAGAATCGCGCGAACGCTTCCGTATCGCACTTCGCCGCCGAAGTCCAATCGGTGACCGGACCCTCGGTGAAGAACCAGGTAAACATCGATCCCACCCGGTTACAACACATCGGCACGCCTGCATCCTTCGCCGCCGCCGTCACCCCGTCGGTCAATTCCGCGCTCAGTTTGTCCAGAAGCGGATAGAGAGTTCCCTTGTGGATGCGAAGATAGCGCACAGTAGCCAGGCCTGCGGCCATGGCAACAGGGTTTCCGGAGAGCGTTCCGGCCTGATACATCGGGCCGAGCGGGGCAACCATGTCCATTATGTCAACGGGTCCCCCGTATGCGCCCACCGGCATCCCGCCGCCAATAATTTTCCCCAGGGTAGTCAGGTCGGGAAGAATTCCATATCGTTCCTGCGCCCCGCCGAACGCGATCCGAAACCCGGTCATGACTTCGTCAAAAATGAGCAGGGTCTGATTGCGAATGGTAATGTCGCGCAACGCGTCCAGGTACATCGGAGCGGGTGGAACGCAACCCATGTTGCCCACCACCGGTTCCACGATGACACACGCGATCTGATTCTTGAACTTCCTGAACGCCAGTTCCAGGGCATCAATGTCATTGAATGGAAGCGCCAGCGTCAGCTGGGTAAATTCCTCCGGCACGCCCGCCGAGCCCGGGATACCCAGCGTGGCCACACCAGAACCGGCTTTCACCAGTAGAGCGTCCGCATGCCCGTGATAGCAGCCCTCGAACTTCACAATGTACTTGCGATTGGTGTAAGCGCGGGCCAGCCGGATGGCCGACATGGTGGCTTCGGTTCCCGAGCTGACGAAACGGATTTTTTCCACGTGGGGAAACGCGGAAATTACAATCTCCGCCAAATCGGCTTCGGCAGCGGTTGAAGCGCCGAAGCTGGTGCCATTTCTCGCCGCCGCGTTGATCGCCTCGGGCACGCCCGGCGAGGCATGGCCCAGTATCAACGGCCCCCACGAGCCCACATAATCGATGTACTTGTTGTCGTCGACGTCCCAGAGATACGCTCCCTGCCCGCGAACGATGAATGCTGGATCGCCTCCCACGGAGCGAAACGCCCGCACCGGCGAGTTGACCCCGCCGGGAATCATCTGCTCGGCGCGCTTTTGCAACCTGCGTGAGATATCGACTTTGCGGGCCATGGTTGCGGCCATAAATATAGCAGTAAGTCAGTGTGGCGCGGACCTATCCTGAGCGAAGTCGATGGATCCCCGCCCACGACTGTGGACCCACCCAGGCCGTCGCAAGATAACCTGCGTCTGGCCGGGAATTTACAGGAAATTCATCCTCCCGCAATACTCCCGCAACATGGGTGCACTATCCTCGCTGCAGTGACATGCTCTTCTAACCGGAAGGGCTCAAGGACAGTCTCGGGGGGCTCCGGGCTGTCCCTTTTTATTTCTGGGAGTATGTGATGCTGTGTGGGACCGCAGCATCGTGTTTACGCTGGTCGCCTGACACTGGTTCGAATCCGCAAGCACGGCGCCTTCTCAGATTGCTTTTGCCACAACACCCGTTTAGATTGCAGGACGGGAAGGCGCAATCTTTTGAATATCTCTCGAGAAATAATCCCGCAATCAGTCCCTGGCCCAGCCTTCAATGGACACTCCATGGTGAGAACCCTCCAGCGCGTGTTGGTGTGCTCACCCCGCGCCGCAGGATGGGACCAATCCGCCCAGTCGGAGCGTTGGCGCGACCTGGGATTCCTTCACCCTCCCGATTTCCCCACCGCGCAATTCCAGCATGAAGAGCTTTGCCGCCAGCTGGAGTCTGCCGGAGCGGAAGTCTTCCATTTGCCACCAGCTTCCGATCTCACGCTCGACGCCGTCTATACTCACGATCCTTCTTTGTGCACAGATCGCGGCCTGATCGGCCTGCATCCCGGGAAGGCGAACCGCATTCCGGAGGCGCGGCAGCACATTGAATTCTGCGCACGCCTCGGTATTCCGCCGGCAGATCAGGTGCATCCTCCGGGAAAAACCGAAGCCGGTGACATGGTTTGGCTCGATCCCACAACGCTGCTGATCGGCCAGGGATACCGCACCAACGCTGACGGAATTGCTCAGATGAGCGCTTTGCTTCAGCCTGACGGCGTACAGGTGATCTCCGCTCGGTTGCCTTACGGTCCAGGACCTTCAGCATGTCTGCACCTGATGTCGCTGATGAGCCTGCTCGACGAACGCACCGCGCTGGTGGATCTGCCCTGGCTGGCGGTGGAGACAGTCGAGCTGCTGAAGTCCCGCGGCTACGCTCTGATCGAGATCGACTACTCCGAACGCGAGACCCTGGCTTGCAATGTGCTCTCGCTGGGAAACACTCGGCTGCTGGCGCTGGAAGAAAACAAAACCACAAATCAAAAGCTTCGCCAGTCAGGATTCGACGTGCGCACCTTCCCCGGCTCGGAACTCTGCATCAACGGCGGCGGTGGCCCCACCTGCCTCACCCGTCCCTTGCTACGAACCACATAGGGGCAGAGCCCGTCCTGAGCGAAGTCGAAGGATGTCCCACCTGCCCGGCGGAGCGAAGCTCCGCAGTTTTCCGGCTAATCAACCACGCTTGAATTCTCTTTTCACGTCTCTTGACAACCTATACTATGTAATACATAGTATATGGCGTGGCCAATAAACTTTCCATCGATCCGGATGGTGCGGAAAAGTGGGAAGTCCAACTTCGAAAAGGATCTCTGGAGCTGGCGGTCCTGGCTTCGCTCTGGGAAGGCAGGCTTTACGGTCTGGAAATTCTCCGCCGCCTGGAAAGCGACTCCGACCTGATCGTGGCTGAAGGCACCGTCTACCCCCTGCTGACGAGGCTGAAGGCTCTCGGCCTTATCGAATCCGAGTGGGTCGAGTCCGACTCCGGGCATCCGCGCAAGTACTACTGGCTGACCTCGCCGGGCCGGCAGCGCGTTATGGAGATGACGCGTATCTGGAAGCGATTCTCAGCCAGCTTGAACGACCTGCTCGCGCCGCT
>CAZGSU010000076.1:0-21782 GCA_964528615.1 uncultured Acidobacteriaceae bacterium
ACGAACTTCGATCCCGGAAGCTCGGGCGCCCAAGTCTGGCAACCTTTCTCGACTTCCGGCCGTTTGCCGAACCAATCCCCGGATGTCGCCAGCGCTGGAGAAAAGATGGCGGGAGCAATCGCTGTTCGTTTCACTCTTGCGCCGGGGGAAAAGAAGTTTATCCCGATGGCCCTTTCCTGGGATCTTCCGGTAGTGCAGTTTGGCGGAGGGCGCAAGTGGATTCGACATTACACCCAGTTTTTCGATGCCTCGGGTACGAACGCCTGGAAGATTGCCCGCATCGCTCTCGAGAATGATTCGCGCTGGAGCGAACAGATTGATGCCTGGCAGAAGCCGTATATCCAGGATGAATCCAAACCCGATTGGTACCGGGCAGAACTGTTCAACGAACTCTATATTCTCGCGGATGGCGGTACGCTCTGGGCCCACGAGCAGAATGGTCCGGCGAATCCGCTGCACTTGTCCGCCAAGAATGCTGACAGCTTCGCATACCTGGAATGCTTCGATTACTCGTACTACGGAACGTCGGACGTCCGATTCTACGGCTCTTTCCCGCTCATCAGGTTCTGGCCGGAAATCGAGAAGCAGGAGATGCGCGAATACACCGATACCATTCCTGAAAGCATCCCACAGCATTATCTGTGGTCGTGGAAGCTCGATCACGATCACACTTACGTGACCATGCAGCGCAAGGTGGCAGGATCGGCTCCTCATGATCTGGGATCGCCAACTGAAGACCCGTTCGTGAATGTGAACCAGTACAACTATCAGGATGTTTCGAACTGGCGCGATCTGAACAGCAAATACGTGCTTATGATCTGGCGCGACTACGTCTGGAGCGGCAGCAATGACACCAATTTTCTTCGTTACACCTGGAAGGCGGTTGAGCAGGCGATGGAACATCTCCGCCAGTATGACAGTGACGGCGACGGCCTGATTGAGAACGGCGGATTTCCGGACCAGACCTATGACAACTGGGTGGCCCGCGGCGAGAGTGCGTACAGTGGCGGGCTCTACCTGGCTGCGCTTCGTGCAACCAGCGAGATGGCTGCCAGGCTGGGCGATAGCAAGACAGCATCGAGCTACGACGCTTTGTTCAAGAAAGCGCAGGCGGCATACGTCAAGAATCTCTGGAACGGCACATATTTCAACTACGACCAGGGCAGCACCTATCGTACCGACATCATGGCGGAGCAGTTGGCCGGGCAGTGGTACGCAAACCTCACCGGACTCGGAGATCTGGTGCCGCCGCAGATGCGCAGGTCGACGCTGCAGCACGTGTACGACTACAATGTGATGAAGTTCCAGAATGGCGAGATGGGCGCGCTCAACGGCATGGGGGCCGATGGCCAGGCCCTGCACGAAAATGAGCAGGTGGAAGAAGTCTGGGTGGGAACGACTTTCGCCGTTGCCTCTCACATGTTGTCGGAAGGAATGCGGGACCAGGCGTTCCAGACTGCGCGCGGAGTGAACAACGTCGTCTGGAGAGACCGTGGATATTTCTTTCGCACTCCGGAAGCATACGATGCGCGAGGAATGTATCGCGCCAGCATGTATATGAGGCCGGGGGCGATCTGGTCGATGGAAATGGCTCCGAAGTAAGTTCCGCAAGCGCCGCGCTGTGCCGCAGTCACGCAAGCTGGGGCCACTGGTCAGCCGGCGCATCTCATAAAACGCATAATAAAAAGGCATAATAGGGTGCGCGACGCCTGAGGTGTCGTTTCTCATGCCACTCTCCCATACGATTCGCGGTCTGAGTTACGTCTTCGCCAATCTGAAAGAATTGTTGGCGAAGGCCTCGCCACTACGTTCGGGAGACGAACTGGCCGGCATCTCCGCCGCCAGCGCCGAGGAACGGGTGGCGGCGCGGTACGTTCTGGCCGATCTTCCACTGAAACATTTTCTCGACGAAGTTGTGGTGCCTTATGAATCGGACGAAGTAACCCGCCTGATCGTCGACTCACACGATAACGCCGCCTTTGCTCTGATCGAGTCGTTTACCGTGGGGGAATTCCGGGACTGGCTGCTAGGTGAACAAGCTACGGGGGAAGCACTCACTGCGCTTGCGCCAGGGCTGACTCCGGAAATGGTGGCGGCGGTATCGAAGCTCATGCAAGTTCAGGACCTGATTGCCGTGGCCCGCAAAATCAGGGTGGTGACGCGCTTCCGCACCCAGGTCGGTCTCAGTGGACGTCTTTCGACACGGCTGCAGCCGAACCATCCCACCGACGATCCGGTCGGAATAGCGGCCTCTATTGTCGACGGACTCTGCCTTGGCTCGGGAGATGCAGTGATCGGCATCAATCCTGCCAGTGACAGCGTAGCATCGGTGTGCACCTTGCTGCGGCTGGTGGATCATGCGCGCGAGAAGTTTGCCATTCCCACGCAGAGTTGCGTGCTGGCCCACGTCACCACGCAACTGGAAGCGCTGCGACAAGGTGCGCCGATTGACCTGGTGTTTCAATCGATCGGGGGAACGGAATTAACAAATCACTCGTTCGGAATCAATCTCCGGCTGTTGGACGAGGCACATGCTGCGGCGCGCGAACTGCGCCGGGGCACGGTGGGCGACAACGTCATGTACTTCGAAACCGGCCAGGGAAGCGCGCTATCGGCGGGAGCACACCACGGTTGCGATCAGCAGACGCTTGAAGCTCGTGCCTATGCAGTGGCACGCCGCTACCGGCCGATGCTGGTCAACACCGTGGTGGGATTCATTGGGCCGGAATATCTTTTTGACGGCAAGCAGATCATCCGTGCCGGACTCGAAGATCACTTTTGCGGCAAACTGCTGGGCCTTCCCATGGGATGCGACGTTTGTTACACCAACCACGCCGAGGCTGACCAGGACGATATGGATACGCTGCTGACCCTGCTGGGCGTGGCCGGAGTGAACTACATTATGGGAGTGCCGGGCGCCGATGACATCATGCTCAACTACCAGAGCACGTCTTTTCACGACGCGCTTTATCTGAGGTCGGCGCTCGGGTTGCGACCTGCTCCTGAATTCGAAGCTTGGCTCCAGCACGGCGAGTTCCGGCGGCTCAGCGTGAATGCGTTATTGCCGGCGGGAAGCAATCCCGTGCATCAGTTATGACAGAGAAACTATCCCCATCCCTCCGGCAATATACTGCGGCGCGGGTGGGGCTAAGCCGCGCAGGTTCCGGCTTGGCGACGCGCGAGGTGCTCGATTTCCAATTGGCTCATGCCCAGGCGCGTGACGCAGTTCACGCTGCACTGGACGTGGCTTCTTTGCTGGGTGGCCTGCGTGAACGCAAGTTGCCATATTGTGTGCTCAAGAGTGCTGCGCCGGACCGGCCGAGCTATCTGCGTAATCCCGGCCTCGGTCGGACGCTGAACTCGGAATCGGCTGCGACGCTGGCAGGTGCTCCGTGTGACATTGTATTTGTGATTGCGGATGGGCTCTCCGCATTGGCCGTGACCCGTCATGCGCTTCCATTGCTGGACGAAGTGCTGTTGCTTGGCCTGCAGTGGTCGGTTGGTCCGATCTGCGTGGTCGAGCAGGGGCGGGTGGCCGTAGGAGATGTTATCGGGGGCGCGTTATCGGCGAAAATCTCGGTTGTGCTGATCGGAGAGCGGCCGGGATTGAGTTCGCCGGACAGCCTGGGAGTTTACATTACGTGGGATCCGCGTCCCGGGCGCACGGATGCCGAGAGGAATTGTATTTCGAATGTGCGTCCCGAGGGGCTAGGTTATGGAGCTGCGGCGAGGATGCTTACGTACCATATAGGTGAAGCTCTGCGGCAGGAGTTGACTGGGGTCGGGCTGAGGCTCAGTAGTGATCTTCAGGTCCCTCGGTTCCTGACTTAGGGGTGGCTTGATTTTGTGAAGAAAACTGCCGAACTTCGCTCGGCCTGGACGGGTCGGAGACCCGTCCCCTCACGGTTATCGTTTACGGTGAGGCTGGGTTTAGAAGGATAAGAATTCCACATGGATTATTCCGCAATGCTTGCTGTGGCGCTGGCTGAAGCCCGCAAAGGGCTGGCGGAAGGCGGCATTCCGATCGGCGCGGCGATTTTTGATGCGGCTGGTCGGCTGGTCGGCGCCGGTCATAATCGCAGGGTGCAGAACGGCGACCCCTCGATGCACGGCGAGACGGACGCATTCCGCAACGCCGGACGACAACGCAGCTACCGAAATCTCATCATGGTGACCACGCTGGCGCCCTGCTGGTATTGCAGCGGATTGGTCCGGCAGTTTGGCTTCGGCACACTGCTGGTGGGCGAGAGCCGCAACTTTCAGGGCGGAGTGGAATGGCTGCGCTCGCTCGGTGTGAAGGTGATCGATCTCGACTCCGGGGAGTGCGCTTCGTTGCTAGGCGAGTACATTCGCGCCAACCCCGAGGTCTGGAACGAGGACATCGGGGAAGAGTAATCTTGGCGTACAGGTGAAAAGCGGAGTCTGCTATGAAGCTTGATGAAGGATTGCTTAGAACTTTACCGAAAGTTCTTTTGCACGAGCACCTGGATGGTGTGCTGCGGCCGCAAAGCGTGATCGATCTGGCGAGGAGCGCGAAATATTCGGAACTTCCCACCAGCGATCCAGCGGCGCTGGCGGAGTGGTTTCATCAAGGCGCGAACAAGGGAAGCCTGGCCAAGTATCTCGAGGGCTTCGCTCACACCATCGCGGTAATGCAGACGGAAGAGGCGCTGGAACGCGTCGCTTATGAGCAAGCCGAAGACCTGAGCCGGGATGGCGTAGTTTATTTTGAAACCCGCTTTGCGCCTGTTTTTCATACCCGTAAGGGGTTGACCCACCAGCAGGTGGTTTCGGCAGTATTAAAAGGCCTGGAGCGGGGACGGAAGGATTTTGGTGTTTCTTCGGGATTGATTATCTGCGCCATGCGCAACATGGATGTGTCGCTGGAGATGGCGGAACTTGCCGTCGATTTTCGCGAACGTGGTGTGGTCGGGTTCGATCTGGCGGGAGAAGAAGGCGGGTATCCTCCGAAAAAGCATGTCGACGCCTTTCACTATATTCAGCGGGAGAACTTCAACATCACGATTCACGCCGGCGAGGGCTACGGAAAGGAATCGATCTGGCAAGCCATTCAATACTGCGGAGCCCATCGGATCGGGCATGGCACGCGGCTGATCGATGACATTGCGATTGCGCAAGGCAAGGCAGTCAAACTGGGCGATCTCGCCCAGTATGTTCTCGACAAGCGAATTCCGCTGGAGATTTGCCTGATCAGCAACGTCCACACCGGTGCAACTCCCAGCCTGGCGGAACATCCTTTCAAGATTTTTTACCAGGAAAAATTTCGCGTGACCCTGAACACGGACAACCGGCTCATGAGCGATACCACCATGACCCGGGAATTCGAGGCCGCAGCGGAGACGTTCGGCCTGGGGCTGGATGATTTCGAAAAAATTACTATTAACGCGATGAAGAGCGCGTTTCTGCCTTACCGGGAGCGGTGTAATTTCATTTATTCGACGATCAAACCCGGGTACGCGAAAGTACGGGAGTCTTTGGTGGCGAAGGGTAAAACTCAGGCTCGGGATTTTGCGGCCAGAGGTTGACCGACCCCTATTCACGTTGTTATCTATAGCGGCCCGATACTGCTGCCCAGCGCGAGAGGGACCATTGAGGCAAGCGGCAATTGCACTTTCGATCGTATTTCTGCTGTTTCCCGCATTCCTGCTGAACTCGAACGTGGGTCAGTCTGTGTCGCACCGGTTTCTGTTGAACCCCCAATCACGGCTGCTACGCCTGAGTTATTTTGTCATTCGGGGAATCTTTCGCTGACAATCGATAAGCAGCAAGCGGTCCCTTGGCTGCACAAGGAGAGCTTCAGGATTGAGGGTTTGGATCTCAGCCAGGGGCATCGAGTCATGATCTCGCGTGATGGCAAACCGCAACAGTCCTTCAGGTTCCGGTTCTCTGAATTTAAGGCGAAACAACCGCGCCTCTTCGTCAATGATCTGTACCAAACGGTGCAAATGTGGGAGTCCAACAAATCACCCTGGTGCAGGTGCAAGTGATACAGATTTCATGCTTCCCCCTTTGCTGGTTGATCCCGAATAGCTGACGCGGCGCTAAAGCGCCGCTCTTTGACGGGTCACGCGGGGAGCGGTCGCTTGTGCCACGCGAACAGGAGCGCTGATCCGATGATCATCAAGCCACCGCAGAGTCCGATCCAGATGCCCAAAGCGCCCCATCCCAGCTTGAAGCATAGGAAATAGCCCGCGGGAAGTCCGAGCAGCCAGTAGGCGACGAAATTGGCGAGCATGGGAGTTTTGGTGTCGCCGGTACCTCGAAGCGCTCCAGTCGCGACCGTTTGCACGCCGTCAAACAGTTGGAACGCTGCTGCAACCAGCAACAGCTTCGCACCCGTGCGAATCACGAGTGGGTCCGGGCTGAACATGCGGGCGATTACCGTGGGAATGGACACGAAAAGCAAGCCGGAACAGGTCATGAAGGTGGCTCCCAGCAGGATGGCCGACCATCCCGCCCGACGTGCGCTTGCAGCATCCTTCCTGCCTAATTGTTGTCCGACTCGGACGGCGGCCGCAGAACTGATTCCCAAGGGAACCATGAAGCTGAGTGCGGCGCAATTCAACGCGATCTCGTGGCCGGAAAGCGGTACTGGCCCAAGTCTCGCGACCAGCGCCGTTGCGCCTGAGAAGGCTCCGATTTCGAGAATGATCTGGGACGCTGCCGGCGTTCCCAGCTTCAGCAACGCCCACACTCTTTGCATGTCGAGGCGGAGTACGCCAGCCCATCCCGGCAGTGCCCGTTTCGCTTCTACGCACAACAGAGTGACGACCATCACGCCCGCCATGTAGATGCGGGCGATGCAGGTTGACCAGCCGGAACCGGCAATGCCCATGGCGGGAAATCCGAGATGTCCGTAGATCAGGGCCCAATCTCCGATCAGGTTGACGATGTTCGCCGAGATCAACGCGAACATGATCGGGTTAGCCACGTTGACCGCCTGAAGGTAGCGGCGGAGCGCGAAGTAGGCGAGCAGCGGCAGGGTCCCCCGATTGAGCGCGCTCAAGAACGGGCGCATCGGTCCCACTAGTTCGACGCTGATCCCGAACCGAGTCATGAGCGCCGGCCAGAACGACACCGCGAACATCAGGATCGGCGTCAGCGCGAACGCCAGAAACAATCCATTTACCAGCGACAGCCTGGCGTCGTTCAGGTCCTCGCGACCGTAGGCATGCGCGACGAAAGTATCTAGCCCAAGCAGCAGGCCGCCACCGAAGATCGCGATGCTGTGGTAGAGACTTTGGCCCAGGCCAGTGGCCCCGATGGCCACGGCGCTGTCCGGCAGCCGTCCGACCATGATGGTATCCACGATGCCCATGCTCATCCAGCCGACCTCGGCGATGATGAGTGGCAGGGCGAGGCGGAGTGTCAGGAGAAAGTCTGCGCGCAGGACCTCAGCCGGAGTCTTGTTGTATGTCGTGGGCATTTGCCAGTTGTGAATATATCAACTCAGGAGCGACCCGATATTTGAATGCCGGCTATTTGAACTCTGGGATGCCAAGCACATCAATCATGGAGTATGAATGTAGTTGCGTCTCCGCCCCATACACCGTGCCGAGGAAATCAATGAGCAGCGTCTTTCGACGTTTGGTTTCGAGGTTCCTCCTTTTCGCTTCATGTGCTGTTTCGCTTTACTCCCAGACCGTTGCGCCGCCTATCCAAATCAAAGTCGTCGTGGTCACCATGTTCGAGCGCGGCGAAGATACGGGCGACGCACCAGGTGAATTCCAACTTTGGGTAGAGCGCGAACATCTGGACCAGGTGTTGCCGCTGCCTTCCGCTTATCATCACGTCCGCCTGAACAAAGACGGAGTCCTGGGCATGGTCACCGGGGTCGGAACCGCCAAGGCCGCGGCGTCGGTGATGGCCCTTGGCCTGGATCCACGATTCGATTTCTCGAAAACCTATTGGATCGTTGCAGGAATCGGCGGCGGGGACCCGGCGGACGTTTCGCTGGGCTCGGCGGTTTGGGTCGACCACGTCATCGATGGCGACTTGTCATTTGAGATCGACGCTCGCCAGATTCCCGACACCTGGCCAACCGGCTATGTGCCGCTGCGCAAGGGAACGCCCTACGAGCAGCCAGTCGCCAGCGAAGGTTACGGTGAGGTTTACGCGCTCAATCCTGAACTCGTGGGCTGGGCCCTTCACCTCACGCAAGATGTCTCGCTCCCGGATTCCGATACGCTGCGCAGGTTTCGTGCCCGCTTCAACGGCTTTCCTGACGCATTGAAACCGCCGTTTGTGACCCGAGGGGACACAATGTCTGCGAGCACGTTCTGGCACGGTTCGAAAATGGACGAATGGGCCAACACCTGGACTCGTTATTACACAGGCGGCAAGGGCAACTACATGATCGCGGGAATGGAGGATTCAGGAACTCTGCAGGCTCTCAGCTTGCTCAATCAGGCGGGCCGCGTCGATCTGCAACGCGTATTAGTCCTGCGCACGGTCAGCAACTACGACCGCGAGCCCCCGGGCACGACTGCCGCTGACAGTTTGAAAGAAATGGTCTCAGGAAATTACTCGGCGTACCTGCCGGCCCTCGAAGCGGCTGAGGTGGTCGGCGACAAGGTGGTGCGGGACATCGTGGAGCATTGGGCCGATCGCGAATCCCATATTCCGCGGTCGCCGTAGTTCACCTTTCAGCTTTACGAGGATAGTATCGCCAGAGCTTCGGCCAGCACCAGCGCTCCCCGAGCAATGTCTTCGGGAGAAGCGTATTCATCCGGACGATGACTGTATCCGTTGCGGCAGGGGATGAACAACATGGCGGTGGGCGCGATTCGGGACATGAAAAGCGAATCGTGGTAGGCGCGGCTGATCATTGTCAGAAACTTCTGTTCATGTTTTTTGCACGCCTGGGAGAGTGCCTCGACGACCGCGGGCGCGCATTCGGCGGGCGCATCAGCGTTCAGCATCTCGGTATGAATTGCGACCTGGCGACTCGCTGCTATCGATTTGCAGGCGTTCTCCATCGACTGGATCACGCCATCGCGCCGCCTGAGATCGGTATCGCGAATGTCAGCGCTGAGACGAACCCGGCTGGGAATGCTGTTGATTGCGCCCGGGAAAACCTCGCAAATGCCAACCGTGGCAACGGTGTCAATCGCGCCGCTGGTTCGCGCCGCATTCTCGATTGCCAGGATCAGTTCTGAGGCCGCGCACAGGGCATCGCGACGGTCCGGCATCAGGACTCCGCCGGCGTGTCCGCCAGCGCCCTCGATAAGCACGCGAAGGCTGGCGGGAGCGGCAATGTGCGTCACCACTCCAAGGGGCACTTGCTGACGCTCCAGCACGGGACCCTGTTCAATGTGCAACTCGACAAATGCCTTGTAATAGCCGCCGGGCAGCTTTACTTCTTCCAACTGTCCAGACATTCCCGCCTTGCGACGTACTTCCTCGGTGGACTCGCCGTCGCTGTCCTTTAACTTTTTGGCAGCATCAGGAGAAAGAGTTCCGGAGAGCAGGCGGCTGCCGAGGCATCCGATGCCGAAGCGCGTCGGTTCCTCTGAAGTGAAGACCAGCAGCTCGATCGCTTGCTTGGGACGAAATCCGCCGTGCCGCAATGCTCGTATTGCTTCCAGACCTCCCAGAACTCCGACCACGCCGTCATATTTCCCAGCATTGGGAATGGCGTCGATGTGCGAGCCGGTGCCGACTGCGGGAGCTCCGGGATCTGAACCAGTCCAGCGGGCGAAGGTGTTTCCGATGGCATCCTGGCGGACAGTAAGGCCGGCTTCGTCACATCGCGCTTTCAGCCACGCCCGCGCCTTAAGATCTGCCGCGGAAAAAACAATTCTGGTTACGGCGGGCGGGTCTGCATCAGAAATAGCAGCCAGGGCTTCGATCTCAGACAGCAGGCGATCTCGATCAATCTGCAGCGTCATTGTTGTTGAGTTTCATGGTTGAACGTCGGCCAGGGGATGGCGGTTCCAATCCTTGTAGATGAGATACTTTGCCGGAACTTTCCCGAGCGCTCCAAACCACTGCGGGCACCACGGCGCCATCCAGACAAAATCCCCGGCCGTGACCGGATACCACGAATCGCCCAGTCGATAGATGCCGCCGCCTTCGAGCATGATGAGGCCGTGTTCCATCACGTGCATTTCAACCATGCTGAGCGCCGATCCGGGCTGGTACACCATGGTGTTCACGGCAAAATCAAAATTCATCTCATCGGGAAGCAGGCATTTTACCTGCAACCCGGGATCGTCGGCGAGAGGATGCGAGGGAACCGCATCCTCATTGGAGATAATGGCACGCGGGGGCGGGGTTGAGGCCAGCGCCTGGTAGGGTTTTTCGATCACCGCGACCCGGCTTGGTTTCGTGGCTACCACGCGATGCCGCGATCCCGTGGGAAAGTAGGCGTAGCCACGCGCTCCTAACTCTTTCTGTTTGCCCTCAGCCTTCAGCTTGACTTCGCCTTCAATAACAAAAATAAAACGCTGCGCCGGCGCGCGGCCAAGTTCACCGCCGGCTTCGAACTCGGCAGTGTACTGGGTGAACTTTGCACCCATCGCGGGCCCCGCATGCACAATGGCGGAACAACCCTTCATGCCCGGCAGAGTGGTGCGGACGAATGTGTCGGCGGTCAGCAGCAGGTGATTGCGTTGTTGAGAACTTCGCGTCAGGCCAAGGTTATGCACGGGACATCCTTTTTTGAAATCGGGTCGAGGAAGCGAGCTGATCGAGGAGCTGCAATCCGCATTCGATGGCTTTCGCCACAACCTCAAGTTCGACTGATTCGCCGGGATCGTGACTGATTCCGCCGGGAGTTCGAAGAAAAATCATGGCGGCGGGAATTCTTTCCGCCAGGATCATGGCATCGTGTCCGGCTCCGCTTACCATGCGGTGCGGCTTGCACCCGGAATTCTGGATCGCCTGCTCTATTTTATTGACCAGGAACGAATCCATCGCCACCGCAGGCTGGTTCAACAGTGTGCTGCGATTCACGGATAGCCCACGCCGCTTCGCAATCTTTTCCGCCTGGTGAACGAGATCGTCCACCGCACGGTTTCGAATTTCATCCGAGCGGTGACGCACATCGAGGGTCAGCCGGGCCTCTCCCGCAATGACATTGGTCGCGCCGGGCTTCGCATCGATCCGGCCTACGGTCGCCACCAGGTTTGGAACTTCGTTCGCGTGCTGCTCGACCGCGATGATCCATTCTGCGGCCGCGGCGATGGCATCGTGGCGAAGATGCATCGGGGTCGTACCAGCGTGGTTGGCGCGTCCGACGAATGTGAACTCCAACCTGCTCTGGCCCGCGATGGCTTCGACAGCCGCCAGTGGCCGTCCCAGTTTCTCCAGGACCGGCCCTTGCTCAATATGAAACTCCACGTAACCCAGGGCGTCGTCTTTTAGAGCAACTTGAGGAATCTCTTCGGGGTTCAAGCCAAAGTCTTCGATGGCCTGACGCACGGAAAGTCCCTGTCTATCCTGGAGGCTCAAGAGTTGTTCATCAAGTGTGCCGATCAGCGCGCGGCTGCCAATGAAAGGTACGCCGAAGCGAACTCCTTCTTCTTCGGAGAAACCGACGACTTCAATCCCGAAAGGCAGCCTTCGTCCTTCCAGGGCCTCCAGCAATGTGATGCCGAGGACTACGCCAAGAACCCCATCGTAGGCTCCCGCGTTGGGGACGGTATCGAGATGCGAACCCAGCAGAAGCCGCGGTGCTTTGGATTCCGACGCAGGATACAACGCGCGCAAATTTCCGGCAGCGTCAATTCTCACCTGGGTTCCGAGCGGTTCCAGCCATCGCGCGATTTCGTGGTGACAGTCACGCATGGGTGTGGAGAGAAAAGTCCGGCGCGTGCTGCCGAAGACTTCGCTGAAGCGGGCCAGCTTCTGGCATCTGGCGATGACTTCTCCTGCGCGATTTGTGGTGCCACCGTTTGTCTGCACTGCTTTCAAACACCGAGGAAGAATATGTGCCAGTGAGAGTCAAGCCCGGCGTATGACCGCCGCTGCCGCCCAGCCGGCGACGACGAGGCCAACCAGAACTTCCCAACTATAAGTGTTGCCGTATGTGGCTACCGGAAAATGATTGCTGAGCATGATAAAGACGACTGGAACCGCCAAAAACGTATTGTGCCTGGATCGCAACTTGGCCTGAGCACCAAGGGATGCGTCGAAGGTAGCGCCGGCCGCTGCCGCGGCGATCATCCTGCGCTGCGCGGGAAGAATTCGTTCCCACACATTGAGAGCCATAATCGTCCCGAACATGGCGCCGACGTGGATATAGGCCGCGCGGCCACTGAATACGTGCAGCAATCCCCAAGAGATTGCGGCGATCATGATGAGTGAAAATATCGCAAATGCGGTCTCCGACCTGGCAAGGGCCGACCGCACCGCCAGATCGTAGATGATCCATCCGAAGACCAGCACGCCCAATCCGATTGCAATGCCGCGCCCCTGGGATATCTCCGCCACGTCGGTGTCGATGAGTCCTCCGCTGAAATAGTAGACGAGGAACATGAGCACCATTCCGCTCAGCCAGGTCATCGCGGCTTCCCAGCGGAACCAGTGAACCTGGCCAGGTGCGACTCTCAGCGACTTCTGCTTTTCGACGGTGTAAAAGCCGCCGCTGTGAACCATCCACAATGCGGGAGGCGGTCCATCCGCGTTCTTCTCAAGCTTTCCGAATTGCCCGTCCAGCCAGGTGAAATAGTAGGTCTGGCCGACCCACATGATGGCGGCAAAGACGTGGAACCAGCGCACGATCAGGTGAATCCATTCCCGTGCTGAGGAAGTCACCAGGCTCGCTCCTTATCGGTTTTCGGCGGGGCGATCATGAACTCAGCTTCCCCGGTACGTGGTGTAACCATTCGGGCTGAGGAGCAGCGGAATGTGAAAATGGGATTCTCCATCGCGTACCTGAAACGTAACTTCTACCAGCGGGTACAATCCGTCGATTTTCTGCGCTACGAAGTAGCTTGCGGTTTCGAAAGTCAAGCGATAGATACCAGGCGGGAAACCAGTTTCGTGGGGAAGCAACTGCGCGCAGCGTCCGTCCTGATCGGTGCGGGATGAGGTCACGGCGAGCCATTTGCCGGGTGCCTCCTGCCGATCCAGGCGCACCGGCACGTCTCTTGCTGGTTTGCCGAGGGACAGATCGAGAACGTGAGTTGAAATCCGCTTCATGCTGTCAGCCATCGTTTGAGCCGAATCTGAGTGATCTGCCGCTGCTGCTCGGCGGCTTCGCGAAGTTCTGCTTGTTGGTCATTCTCCAGCCGGCGCCGCAGAATTTCCAGAATTTCCGGACCGGATTTTCCGGTGGCGCACACGATAAAGATGTGACCGAACCGGCGCTCGTATTCGCGGTTCGCTCCCGCCAGCGCGATCTTGACCGCGTCCCCGGCGGCTGTAACGCTCTGCTGCTCCTGCTTCGACCAGGTTGCAGACTGCGTTGGCGCAGATTGAGGCGTCCGCGATTCGCCAATCCGCGGATGGCTGCGAAAGGCGTCCATCCAATCTGCCTCCGCCAGATTACGCCAGATTTCGTCGGACGCAGCTAGCAGAGTCGCTTCCTCGGAGAAAGGTCTTCGCCCTGCCATCCTGCTCGCCCACGCTTTTGAGCCGCAACAGGGCAGAATGTCCGTGACTGCTTCTTCAGTTGGAAGGCGATTCCATCGCTCCAGCACGTGACTCATGTCTTCACTTATGCCTTGGGTCTTGTGCCTTTGCCCCCGAAAGGCTCAGCTTCTCTAGAAACTCTGCGACCAGATTCGCCGCTACTGCCGAGCGATATCTCACAGTCGACCGGATGTCATCGATAGGGCGGATCTCGGCGGCCGCCGCCTTCCTGGCCACGGCAAGGAGCGCCGGATCGACTGGTTTTCCTTTCACGGCTTTTTCGGTCTCTGCCAGGCGAAGCGGAACCGGTGCAACGCTTCCCAGAGCGATGCGGGCTTCCTGCACCACGCCACCGGACATCCGGCCGACCGCGGCAATGCACACTTTGGAGATGGCCTGCGCGTTTCGCGCTCCAACTTTCCGCGTGTACGAAAAATACCCTGAGAAGCGCCGGGGAAGGCAGACGGCTTGAACCAGTTCGTCGGCGCCCAGTTTCGTCTTCTTGTAGCCGGTGTGAAAGTCGAGATAAGGTATTCGCCGCTCCCCTCGAACCGAAACCAGGATGAGTTCGGCTTCGTACGCGAGCAAGGCAGGCAGGGAATCCGCGGCCGGTGAGGCGTTTACGATGTTGCCGCCAAGCGTGCCCCGGTTCTGATTGGCGATGCCACCGGTCCAGCCCGCAGCGCTCACGAGCAGCGGAAAGTCGCGTTTCACGATCTTGTGCTCGCGCAGATCGGTGTAGGTGCTGACCGCGCCGATACGAATTTCGCCAGACAAGACTTCGATTCGCCTCAACTCAGGAAGGTTCCAGATACTCACCAGCTTGCGCGCGGAAAGTTTTCCGGCTGCGTATTGCACCATCACGTCGGTGCCCCCGGCGATGGGCAGCCATGCGCCGGGCTCTTCGGCAAGAAGTGAGACCACAGCCTGCAAGCTGGCGGGCGCAACCAGCTGGTAGTCGGCGGGGTCGGACCTCATGTCGTAACCCGGCGTCGCGCCGCTTCAGCCACGGCTTCGAAGATCTGGATGTAGCCGGTGCAGCGGCAGAGATTTCCCGACAGACCTTCGCGGATATCTTCCATCGTAGGCTCAGGCTTCCTGGTTAGAAGATGAGAGGCGGCGAGAATCATTCCGGGCGTGCAGATGCCACATTGCGCGCCGCCGAAGTCGAGGAAAGCCTCCTGTAGCGCACTTAGCTGAGTTCCTGCAGCCAGCCCCTCGATGGTAACGATGTTTGAGTCCCTGGCCTGGAGGACCGGGATGAGGCAGCTATTGACCAGGGTGCCATTCATCAGCACCGAGCACGAACCGCACTCGCCTTCCCCGCATCCCTCTTTTGCGCCGGTCAATCCGAGGCGTTGGCGCAGCGTGTCCAGCAATCTTTCCATAGGATAGACGCGCACGGTTTTGCGCTCACCATTGACAGTGAAGGAAAGTTCGGCTGGGGCACGCTTCTCCACAGAATCGGTCATCGCACTCCACTTGCCGACTGCGGCTCGATCTCGCGCTCCGGTTCGGCCGCAAGCGCTTCGAAAATATCTTCAGGAAGCAGGGGAATGGAATCGAAGCGAACTTTGAGTGCGTCTTCGACGGCATTAACGATCGCCGGGGCGGGGCCGTCCATGGGAAGTTCGCCAATTCCTTTCGCGCCAAACGCGCCGTGAACATTTCCCATCTCTTCGAAGAAGACGCGAATGGTGGGCAGGTCGGCGGAAGTGGGCATAATGTAGTTCGTCATCTGGCCGTTGTGCATGCGCCCATTTTGCCAGACCACTTTCTCATACAACGTGTAACCGATTCCCTGCGCGACGCCACCCGCGATCTGCCCGCGGGCCAGGACCGGATGCAGAACCTTTCCAACCTCCTGAAGTGCGACGAAATCGTCTACGGACGCGCTGCAGGTGGTCAAGTCGACTGTCACTTCAGCGATATAGACTGCCCAGGCAAACGCCGCGTATGCTTCCCCGCGGTACTTTTCGTCATCCCAGAAAACGTCCTTCGGCGCTTCGTAGCGAGCCCACGAGCGGAACTCTCCATGTGCTGCAACATAACTCCGGCACGCCGCGCGAAACTCCTCGGATGAATACGACTCGCCCAGCATGCCGGCACTGGTCAATGTCTGCCTGATTCCCAGCGCCGCGGACTGAACCAGCTTGCCAACAACCATGACGGTTCGCGACGCGACCGTAGGCCCGCTGTTTGGGACAACGTCAGTATCCGCCTGGGCAATTCCTGCGTCCTCGTAGGGAAGCCCTAGACTCTCAGCCGCGATCTGGCAAAGGACGGTTTTGGTTCCCTGGCCAAATTCCGTGCTTGAGACCAGCACACGGACTCTGCCATCGGCGGATCCTTCCACGCCGACTACGGAACTCAGATAGCGCTCTCCCGATCCGGTGAATCCCGCGCCATGCAGAAAAGCGGCAATGCCCATTCCCTTGCGGATCGAGCCAACCTGATTTTGTTTCGCGAAGCGACCCTTCTTTGCGTGATAGTCGGAGAGGTCGAGAGCGCGATTGAGGAGCTGTTCCAGATCAATAGGCTCGCGTATGGTCTGTTCGGTGGTTGTGGTCTGCCCGCATTTAAGAAAATTCCGGCGCCGGATCTCGACCGGAGAAATGCCAACCACCCGCGCGATACGATCCATATGCCGCTCCAGGGCGAACAGGCTTTGCGGCGCTCCGAAGCCGCGGAAAGCGCCGTGGGGCGGGGCATTGGTGGCTACGGCCTTGGCACGGATCCGAATGTTTGGCCAGAAGTAGGCGCCGCCAGCATGAATAGTGGCGCGCGAAAGCACCACTGGAGACAGCGTCGTGTAGGCCCCGCCGTCAACCACAAATTCAACTTCTCCGCCCAGAATCTTTCCGTCTTTCGTCACAGCCGTGCGATGTCGGGTTCGCGAAGGGTGGCGCTTGGTGGTGGCGACCATGTCTTCCATGCGGTCGTACACGATCTTTACGGGCCGTCCGGACTTGATGGCCAGCAACGCGGCGTGGGCTGCAATCATCGACGGATATTCTTCTTTGCCGCCAAAAGCCCCGCCGGTTTCCATTTGCACGACGCGAACTTTGTCCGCCGGCAGGTTGCACAGCGCCATCAGAGCCTTATGCACGTAGTAGGGGCACTGCAGCGAGCCCCACACCGTGATGCCCTGCTGCGGATCGAAAGCCGCGATCATGCCATTGTTTTCGATGTAAAGCTGTTCCTGCGCGCCCGTCCGGTATTCACCTTCGACGATGTAGTCGGCCTTCTCCCAAATGCCATCGACGTTGCCTTTTTCAACCAGATAGGTCTTGAAAGTGTTGTCCGTCCCCCAAATAATTTCGGATGGGCGCTCACTCTCTTCAATAGAGAAGATGGCGGGAAGAGGACCGTAATCGATTGTGATCGCGGCAACCGCCTTGGGGAGAGTGTGGCGGTCGGGATGGGCCAGCAGGAGGAGCGGCTCCTCGGGATGGTTGACGACTGCATTCGCCAGGCAGGGTTGATCGTCAACGATCAGCGCAATGACATTTTTCCCGGGGATATCTCTTGCAGAGACGATCACGAATTCATTCCAAGGGATTTCCGGGCTGAAAGAAATGTTTCTGATTCTCCCGCGGGGAATCTGGCTGCGAACGGTGGCGCCGTAGAGCATGTGCGGCAACGTCATGTCATCGACGTATTGAGCGCGTCCAGTGACCTTGTCGCGTCCCTCCTTGCGGGGAACCGACGCGCCGACGATGCGATCATTGGTCATGCGATGGTTGTTACCTTAGCGGCTAAAAAGCCGCGATGAAGAAATAGTATCTGGAATGCAGCGCTGAAGCGCTGCTCCACCCGGTCCGCAGAATGCCAACCGCCACTCCGCGACGAGGACGGGCAAAATAATCACTTGGCAGTATTGTGAAGGAAAACGGGCAAGATTGGTACCGCCCGACTAACGGCGCCACTCGCGGCCCCTCGGCTCTCCCGGAAACCTGCCTTCCGCAAATACGGGCTGACCGCGGAGGTAAGTGGCCTTCACCACTCCGCGCAGGGTTTCTCCCAGATAAGGGGATACTGGGTGGCGGTAGTGCAGTCGCTCCTCGGCCACGTGAAACTCTTCGCCCGGATCGAACACAACCAGGTCCGCGTCGTATCCTGCAGCGATGCAACCCTTGCGATCATGGCACCCGGCTAGCCGCGCCGGACCCTCCGCCATCCAACGCACGATATCGACCAGCGTGAAGCCCCGCCGCGCGGCCTCAGTCCACATCAGTGGAAGCGCAAGAGAAAGGCTTGAAATACCACCCCACGCGGTCCTGAAATCACCTTCCTCAAGCCGTTTCATCGTGGGCGGACAAGGAGAATGATCCGTCGCCACCAGATCGATCATTCCTTCTTTCAGACCCTGCCACAACGCTTCGCGATTTTCGCGACTGCGGATTGGGGGTGCACACTTGCACAGCGTCGCACCGTCGGCAATCGTTTCAGCCGCCAGGTGCAGGTAGTGCGGGCAGGATTCCACGCTGAACGCTAGCCCCTCCTGGCGCGCCGCTCGCAGTTCCGGCAGCGCCCGGTTGGTCGAGAGGTGAACGATGTGGAGGCGAAAGTGATATTCCCGGCAGAGTGACAACATCATGCGAATGGCTGAGAGCTCCGCTTCGTCAGGCCGTGATTGCAAGTACGTGGCATAACTTTTCCAATCGGCGTGGGCGAGCCGTTCTGTGGCCGCATCGACCGGACCAGCGAGCTCCGCGTGTACCAGCAATGGCAAACCGGTCCGCACAACGTGAGGGAGGGCTGCTCGCAAATCCTCCTCAGTAACCATGGTGAAACCGTCGATGCTGGGATTGATCAAAAAGCATTTGAATCCCAGCACGCCGGCGGCCGCGAGGGCTTCGATGTCTGCCTCATTGTTATGGACCACGCCACCCCATGCCGCCCAATCTATCCGGCATTTGCCCTGCGCTGCGGCGCGCTTTGCTTCAAGTCCAGCGACCGTCGTCGTCGCCGGGAGGCAGTTCAGAGGCATGTCCACCAGCAGCGTGTAGCCTCCCGCAGCGGCGGCGCGGGTTGCGGAATGGAAACCCTCCCACTCGGTGCGTCCGGGCTCATCGATGTGAAGGTGAGAGTCCACCAGTCCGGGAAGAATTGCACTATCGCCGAAATCGTGCACGTCGCGGCCGTCAGGAACTTGTCCGAGAGGAACAACCGCCTGAATCCGCTCTCCCTCCACCAACACGGCGGCCGGTCGGATGCCTTCGGGAGCGACCACTCGCCGGGAGATGAAGACCTGGTGACTCATCGGTTCAATCGTAGGGTACGCGAGGGAGTCTGGACATGAAGAGCCAAAGCGTATCCCGGCAGCTTCACTTTTTCAACTCTGCGCCATCGAGAATTCGAGGGGAGAAAAAGTTTGCGCAGTTCCGGCGTCCGCTTATACTTGCTTGCTCCAGCGCAGTGACCACACGGAATCAAGGCTGAGCCGCGCTGGCAGGCCGGGAATTATGAGCAGCGCTTTCATGGCACGTGCCATTCAACTTGCGATTGAGAATGTCCGCTCCGGACAAGGCGGGCCTTTCGGCGCTGTAGTCGTGAAAGACGGCAGCATCATTGCTGAAGGTGTAAATCAGGTGACTCGGACCAGCGATCCCACCGCACACGCAGAAGTGCTTGCCATACGCCAGGCTTGCCAAAAGGTCGGCTGCTTCGAACTGAAAGATTGCGAACTCTATACTTCCTGCGAACCTTGTCCCATGTGTCTGGGGGCAATTTACTGGGCGCGTCTTTCACGAGTCTATTTCGGCGGCTTCGCCGCGGATGCGTCCAAAGTCGGCTTTGACGACTCGTTCATTTATCGCGAAATCGCTCAGGCGCACCTGCAGCGCGGCATTCCCATGGTTCAAATGATGCGTGAAGAGGCGCTGGCGGCGTTTCGCGCATGGGAAGAAAAGCCCAACAAGATCGCCTACTAAGCAAGATTGAGAATCCAGGCTGCTGAGCGTCCAGGAAAACGATTGATCGACAGCTATTTCAAGCTCACCGAGAACCATACCACCGTCAGGCAGGAGGTTCTCGGCGGCCTTACAACCTTCCTGACGATGGCATACATCGTCGTCGTGAACCCGCAAATCCTGGCCCAGGCAGGGATGCCGCTCGAAGGCGTAGTTTTCGCGACCTGCCTTTCCGCTGCGATCGCGACCCTGGTCATGGGGCTTTACGCCAACTATCCCATCGCCCTGGCTCCCGGAATGTCGCTCAACGCTTATTTCACCTATTACGTTTGCTTGAGCATGCACGTCCCGTGGCGCACGGCACTGGGTGTAGTTTTCTTTTCGGGGTGCGTTTTTCTTCTGCTCACGGTCACGCGAGTCCGCGAGCAGATTGTCAATGGCATGCCGGATTGCCTGAAGCATTCCACCGCGACAGGGATCGGGTTCTTCATTGCGTTCGTTGGTCTGCGGAATGCAAAACTGGTGGTCGCAAACGCGGCTACCTTCGTGGGTCTTGGCAGTTTCGCCGACCGGGAGGTGCAAACCGCCTGTTTCGGTCTCGCCCTTACGCTCGTGCTTATGGCGAGAAAGGTCAATGGCGCAATCCTGATCGGCATTGTCGGGACAGCCCTGATGGGCATGCTGCGCGGCATCTCAAAATGGCCGTCGGCGATCATCTCAATGCCGCATCCTTCGTCTACTTTTCTGCAGCTTGATTTTCGCGGCGCCATCCATCTGGGGTTTCTCGAAATTATGTTCGCCTTCCTGTTCGTGGATCTTTTCGACAACGTGGGCACCCTTGTGGGCGTTTGTGAGCAGGGCGGGTTCATCAAGGACGGGAAAATACCTCGTGTCGGGAGAGCGCTGCTGGCGGATGCGGCGGGAACCATTTTCGGATCGCTGGCAGGTACATCGACGGTGACGAGTTACATCGAAAGCGTCGCCGGCATCGCAGTAGGAGCTCGTACCGGACTGAGCAACGTGGTGGTTGCAGCCCTGTTTGTGCTGGCCATGTTCTGTTCGCCGCTCGCGACTGCGATTCCCGGCTACGCCACGGCCCCCGCTCTTATTCTGGTGGGCGCTTTGATGACCCAGTCCATTGCGCACGTCGACTGGGCGGATTTCAGTGAAGCGGTGCCCGCCTTTATCACCATGCTGGCCACTCCTCTGACCTTCAGCATTGCCACCGGCCTCAGCCTGGGGTTGATCTCGTACACCGTGGTAAAGATTGCGGTGGGAAAAATTCGCGACATTAATATTCTGGTCTGGATTCTCACTGTACTGTTTATTCTGCGCTACGTTTATCTTGCCACGGCTTAGCCGCTTCTCTTGCGTCTGCTTTGCGCGGGCGAGCCGCCCGCGACCACACTAGCTAAGCTAGCCCGGCCTCCATCAACGCACTAAGACCAAACGACCAACGCCACAAGCAGGTCTTTTGTTGGGTGTTATGTGGCCGCAGACTTGGTCCGCCTCAACAAAGACTCTCCTGCGCTGCTATCCAAACTTGCATGCATAACGTCTAGCAACATCGAGGCACTCATCGAAGTCCCAAGGAGCAAACCGATGCGTCGAAACGATTTCAACCGCGTGGTTCTGACCGCTGTGGTCGTACTGAGCCTGGCAATCTGGAGTGCTTGCAACAAAACAGGCAACAGCGGAGGGTCTGCCTCCGCTTCTGATGGCAAGATTCCTATCACTGCCAAGTCAGAGGATGCCAGGAAGGAATATCTGCAAGGCCGCGATCTCTCGGAAAAGCTTCTGGGCCAGGAGTCCATCCAGCATTTTGACAAGGCTATCGCCCTCGATCCCGACTTCGCATTGGCGGAACTGGCACGGGCCAATTCGGCACCCACCCCCAAGGAATTCTTCGAGCATTTGAACAAGGCGGTCAGCCTTGCGGACAAGGCTTCCGATGGAGAGAAGCTTCTCATCCTGGCAAACCAGGCGGGCGCCAATGGTGAAGTAGTAAAACAGAAAGAACTTCTCGAAAAGCTGGTTGCAACGTATCCGAAGGATGAGCGGGCGCATTTCAATCTCGGCGCCTACGACTTTGGCCAGCAGGATTATGCTGGGGCGGTTGAGCACCTCAAGGAAGCACCCGTGCTGGCCCCGAGTTACTCGCCTGCCTACAACATGCTGGGCTACGCCTATCGCCAGCAAGAGGACTATCCCAACGCCGAACAGGCATTCAAGAAATATATCGAGCTCATTCCCAACGATCCCAATCCG
>CAZGSU010000077.1:0-77171 GCA_964528615.1 uncultured Acidobacteriaceae bacterium
TATTCCACCAAAGGGAAAGCCACTATCTATGTGCTGGGTTTTTACCGCTCCGACCGGCACACGTTGTTGATCCGCCGATTCCGCTAGCGTTTGCATCCCGTCAACAAGCAGCTTGTGATACCTCGGCTTGCCCTCACGACACGAGCGCGGCTTGGAGCGGCGCTCGGGATGACGGAGTTCCTTTGAGTGAACATAGGTGAGAAGCAAATGTGACCCCGAGGAATGTTGCACGCGATCACGAGTCAATACAAGCTTTCCTGTATTTGCCCGCACATTGTTGTGTATCGATAAGATGAGACAGGTGGGTTAGAATCCTGTGGGGATGCGCCCTTTCCGTCTAATGTCTGAGACCTCTGCAGTTCAAGTGCTTGTTGTCGAGGATCACCCCGTGGTCAGACGAGCTGTCTGCGCGCTTCTTTCCGGTGATCCCATCCTGAATGTAGTTTGTGAGGCCGCCGACGGTGAGCAGGCGGTGCAGAAAGCCGAAGAGCTTCGACCCGACCTGGTCCTTATGGACATCAGCTTGCCCGGGATCAGCGGCATTGAAGCGGCAAGACGCATACGCCGTGTCTCGCCGAAATCAAGCATCATCTTCCTGAGCCAGCACGATTCCCTGCAAATGGTAAGAGACGCGCTCAATGTGGGCGGTCACGGATATGTCGCCAAAATCGATGCTGGACAAGAGCTTCTCAAAGCGATCGCTCTGGTGCGCGAAGGAAAGCAGTTTGTGAGTCAAAGGATTGTGTCGCAGGGTTGGAAGAACGAATCCCTTGGCAGTGCCGACGGCTAGCTTGCGCAATTCGTCTTCATCTCCATCCCCATAAATGCCAGCCACCTGGCTTGCCGTGTCGTCTGATGCCGCGAGGCCGCGTAACACGAAGGCCACAAATGTGCTACTCTGGCGATTTGCAGGGCTTCGTTTACTGCCCATGTGGCCTGTCAGCACATGCACATCCCTGATGGCTATCTCAGTCCTTCGACCTGCGCCGCGCTCTACGGCGCCGCCGCGCCTTTCTGGTACGCGGCATTCACCCGGGCCAAACGGCTGCTCCACACCCGGCTAGTTCCTCTCTTGGCGGTGGCCAGCGCTTTTTGCTTCGTCATCATGATGTTCAACATCCCGCTCCCGGGCGGAACGACGGGACATGCAGTGGGGGTGGGAGCCGCCACCGTCGCGCTGGGACCGTGGGCTTCGATGCTTTGTCTCTCGGTCGCGCTGCTCATTCAAGCCTTGTTTTTCGGCGACGGTGGCATCACCACGCTCGGCGCAAACTGTTTCAACATGGCGATTGTGGGTTCGCTGGTCGCCCACATGATCTACCGTTTGGTGGCGGGTAGAAGCGTGCTCACCTCCTCACAGCGGGTGATGGCGGCTGCGTTGGCGGGTTACGCTGCCATCAACGCATCAGCTCTTTTAGCGGCTTGCGAACTGGGAATTCAGCCACTGCTTTTCAAGGATGCCGGCGGCGCTCCTTTGTATGCGCCTTACTCGCTGCACATCGCGATTCCAGCGATGATGATCGGGCATCTTACTCTCGCGGGTCTGGCTGAATTCTTCGTTTCCGGCGGTGTGGTGGCTTATCTTCAGCGCACCGATGCTTCTCTGTTGCAGCATAGCTTTTCAGGCAATGCGGAGGAATATGCGAGCCAGCAACTTTCCGGAACCAACCCGGGATTGATCCGGCGACTCGTTCTGCGTTTGGCCCTGCTTATGCTTTTGACGCCGCTCGGCATTTTGGCCGCTGGCTCCGCCTGGGGCGAATGGAGTGGGCGTGACTTTTCCAATCCTGAAATGCGCGGGAAGATTGCGGCAGTCTCAGGAAATGTCGCGCTCCCTGCCCGGCAACCCCAGGGGTTGGAGCGGCTTTCATCCTTGTGGAGCGCTCCATTTCCCCAGTATGCGCCCGGGTTTGTGCGCCGTCCCGCATTCGGATACGTGATGTCGGCTACGTTCGGCGGCGGCCTCATCATGGGTTGTTTCCTGCTGGCAGGCTGGATTTTCGCCAGGCGAGAAAGCGGTCTGTCCAAGGGACCACCATGAGCGCCAAGTCCCGTGGAGTTATCGAACGCAGCCTCTCGTCATTTGTCGACGCGCTGCAGCATAATTTTGACGCGGAAGAAATCGCCAAGAAAAAGGGTTTGCTGCAGAGGCTCGACCCGCGGATAAAGATCCTGGCAATCCTGCCTCTGATCGTGATCGCTGCTCTCGCCCGGCGGCTGCCCGTCGTCATCGGGCTCTTTGCTGTGGCGGTTGCAATTGCCTTGCTGTCGAAAGTGCCGCTCGGCACTTTGGCAAAAAGAGTATGGCTCGCGGTGCTTACCTTCACCGGTTTCATTTCTGTGCCCGCCCTATTCTTCACACCCGGGCCCGCGATCTATACCCTGCCTCTCCTCGGATGGAACGTTACTGTGCCGGGGCTGCGCGCGGCGGTCTATCTGATCATGCGTGCCGAGACGGCGGCAACGTTCTCTGTCGTGTTAATTCTCTGTACGCCCTGGAGCAACATGCTCAAAGCGCTCCGCGTGCTTCGGGTGCCGGCGGTGCTGGTGGTGATTTTAGGCATGACCTGCCGCTACATTTTTCTGCTGCTGCGCACCGCGCACGATATGTTCGAATCGCGGAAGAGCAGGATGGTCGGTCAATTGGACGGCCGCGAACTTCGGAAAATGGCGACCGCGAGCGCCGGGGTGTTGATGTCGAAGACGCTTCAGCTCAGCGGAGACGTTTACCTGGCCATGCGCTCCCGTGGTTTTCGCGGAGAAGTTTTCGTTCTGGATGAGTTCCAGACCGGCTGGCTGGATTGGGTGATGCTGGCTCTCTTCGGCTCGATCGCGTTGTTCGCTTTCTGGTTTGGCCGCTGAAATATCTGCGGAGAATGCGTGAAACGACAACTCGTGACCGGCCCCATTTTTGAAGTGCGCGATGTGACCTACCGCTATCAGGAAGTAACCGCTTTGGATGGTCTGAACCTCGCCATCATGCCTGGCCAAAGGGTCGCTCTCCTGGGAGCGAATGGTTCCGGAAAATCGACTCTGCTCAGCATTCTCGACGGGCTTTATTTTCCCCAGGAGGGCAGTGTGGAGTTCCGCGGCGAGCTGCTAACGGAAAATCGGTTGCAGACCAGGGAGGTTGAGTTCGACTTCAGGCGCCGCGTGGCTCTGGTCTTTCAGAATCCCGACATCCAGTTGTTCAATCCCACAGTGTTCGACGAAGTCGCGTTCGGACCGTTGCAGATGTGCTGGCCCCGGGATCAAATTCTTCTTCGAGTTTCCGAAATGCTTGCGCAAATGGGAATCGCGCACTTGAAGGATCGCTCGCCTCATCACCTATCGACGGGAGAAAAAAAGCGGGTCGCCCTGGCGTCGGTGCTCATTCTGAACACTGAAGTATTGCTGCTCGATGAGCCCACCGCCGCGCTGGATCCCAAGAGTGAAAGCCAGATGATTGACTTCCTGGTAAGTTGCAGTGGCGGCCGGAAGACCGTAGTGACGGCAACCCACGATCTCGACCTGATCGAAGACGTCGCCGACTTATGCCACATCTTCCAGCGCGGCCGGATTGTTGCTACGGGAACACCTGCAGAGATTTTGAACGATCACGCGCTGCTTCTGAGCACGAATCTGATACACGCCCATCGTCACGTCCACGCCACAGGCGAACTTCACAGCCACCCGCACCGGCACGGCCACCGCCACTGAGGAGAAGCTGATTTCCAAAGTGTTTGTCATCCCGAGCACGGTTGGATTGCTTCTCAAAAAGTGTTTGTCATCCCGACCGCAGTCGAGGGACCTGGGTGTTTGCCGGCGGCAGCACAGACCTGAACCTCCTCGCCGACAGATGCAAAGATTGCATAACGACGTCGGATGAATGTAGCGAACTAATCTGCCGCGGTAGGTCGCGGGGAAAGCGGCGGCAACTGGTTCGGATCGGTTGCGTGGCGCTTGCTTCCGAACCGCAGGCGCAGTCTATCGAGATAGAGATACACAACGGGAGTGGTGAAAAGAGTGAGAGCCTGACTCATGATCAGTCCGCCGACGATGGTTATGCCCAGAGGACGCCGCAACTCCGAGCCGGTACCTGTCCCTAAAGCCAAGGGTAATCCGCCGAGGAGAGCGGCCATGGTCGTCATCATGATGGGCCGGAAGCGGCGGATGCAGGCTTCATAGATCGACTCCGCGGAATCCTTGCCCTTCCGTTCCGTCTCCAACGCAAAGTCGATCATCATGATCGCGTTCTTCTTAACGATGCCAATCAGCAGAATGATGCCGATCAGTCCCATCACGTTCAACTCACTCTTGGTGAGCAGCAGGGCCAGGATGGCTCCTACTCCGGCGGAGGGAAGGGTCGAGAGAATTGTGATGGGATGGATGTAGCTCTCGTAGAGCACACCCAGCACGATGTACACCGTCACCAGCGCAGCCAGAATCAGCAGAGGCTCGCTGGCGAGCGACGACTGGAAGGCCGCAGCGGTGCCCTGGAAGCTGGCGTCGATACTGGCGGGAAAGTTGATCGAACGTTGCGCGTTGTTGATGGCTTCCGTTGCCTGTCCTAGAGACACATTGGGGGCGAGGTTGAAAGACAACGTCACCGCGGGATACTGGCCCTGGTGGCTCACCGCCAGGGGCGTGTTCGACGGACCGAAATGTGCGAATGAAGAGAGCGGGACGGCGGTTCCGTTGGCCGCACGTACATAGATGTTCTGCAGCGCCTCGGTGCTTTTGGAGAATTCCGGCGCGACTTCCATGACCACGTGATATTGGTTCAGCGGCTTGTACATGATGGAGACCTGGCGCTGACCAAATGCGTCATAAAGAGCGTTGTCGACGTCCGTGGCATCGACGCCCAGTCGCGAGGCGGTATCACGATCGATAATCACCGTGGCTTCGAGGCCCTTGTCCTGCTGATCGGTGTTCACATCACGCAGTTCGGGAAGCGAGCGGAATTTTTGCAGCAACAGCGGGGCCCAGTGATTGAGGTCATCCAGATTTTCGCCTTGCAGGGTGTACTGAAATTGCGCCTGGCTCTGACGGCCCCCGATAGTGAGGTCCTGCGCCGATTGCATGTACAGGGTTGCGCCGGGCACGACCGCCAGTTTGCGGCGTAATCGGCCGATCACCTGATCGGCGCTGATCTTGCGCTCGGCGAGCGGTTTCAGGGTAATAAACATGCGGCCCTGGTTGGCCGAAGTGTTGCCGCCGGCGAAGCCCACAATAGTTTGGACTGCTGGATCTTTCATGACGATGTTTACGAACTGCGTCATCTTATCCTTCATGGCGGTGAAAGAGATATCCTGCGCGGCTTGTACCGATCCCATGACCCGGCCCGTATCCTGCTGCGGGAAAAAGCCCTTGGGAACGACGACGTAGAGGTACACGCTCAGAGCAGCGGTGGCGATCGTAATTAAAAGGGTTAGAGGCTGGTGGCGAAGCACAACCTTCAGAGCGCGGGTATAGAGACCGAGAATGGTGTCAAAGAACCGCTCGCTGAAGCGGTAGATGCGGCCGTGCTTGTCCTGGTCTGCCGAGTGTAGAAACTTAGCGCACATCATGGGAGTCACGCTGAGCGAGACTAGCAGCGATACCGCAATGGCCACGCTCAGGGTAACGGCGAACTCGCGGAACAGACGGCCAACGATACCTCCCATCATCAGAATTGGAATGAACACGGCTACCAGGGATGTGCTCATCGATAGGACAGTAAAACCGATCTCACGGGCGCCCTGGAATGCAGCCGGCACCGGGGGCACTCCTTCTTCGATGTGGCGCGTGATGTTTTCCAGCACCACGATGGCGTCATCGACCACAAAGCCGGTCGAAATGGCCAGGGCCATCAGAGAGAGATTGTCCAGGCTGTATCCGAATAGATACATCACTCCGAAGGTTCCTACCAGGGACAACGGAACCGCAACGCTGGGGATGAGAGTGGCCCGGAAGGTGCGAAGAAATGCAAAAACCACCAGAATGACCAGGATGACTGAGATCAGCAGCGTGAACTCAATGTCCTGCACTGAAGCGCGCACGGTGGTGGTGCGGTCAAGAACCACACTGACGTCGATCGCCGGCGAAATTGAGGATTTGAGCTGGGGCAACGCCGCGCGCACCCGATCCACAGTCGCGATGATGTTGGCGCCGGGCTGCCGAAACACGATGATGAGGACTGCCGGCTTACCGCCCGACAGTCCGACGTTGCGGATGTCCTCTACTGAATCCTCCACACTGGCCACGTCACCAAGGCGCACTGGCGCGCCATTGTTGTAGGAAACGATCAGCCGGCGGTACTGGTCGGCGAGAAAGATCTGGTCATTGGCGTCGATGGTCCAGGCATTAAGTGGACCTGCGACTTCGCCCTTGGGGCGATTGGCATTGGCTGAACTCAGCGCGGTGCGCACCGTATCCAACCCCACACCCAGCTTATTTAATAAAGTCGGATTTACTTCGGCCCTGACTGCCGGCTTGGCGCCACCGCCTACGAATACTTGTCCGACTCCCTCCACCTGCGCCAGTTTCTGCGACAGAATCGAATCGGCTGCGTCGTACATGCGCGGCAAGGTAACAATGTCGGAAGTCAGAGCCAGAATCAGGATGGGCGCATCCGCGGGATTCACCTTCCGGTAATTCGGATTGCCGGGCAAGTTGGCCGGAAGCTGGCTGCGGGCGGCGTTGATGGCGGCTTGCACGTCGCGTCCGGCGGCATCGATGTTGCGATTGAGATCGAACTGCAGAACGATGCTGGTAGACCCCAACTGGCTGGTCGACGTCATCTGGTTGATGCCGGCGATGCGGCCGAACTGGCGTTCCAGCGGGGTCGCCACCGCCGAAGCCATAGTTTCCGGACTCGCGCCCGGGAGGCTGGCTCCGACGGAAATGACCGGGAATTCCACCTGCGGCAAAGGTGCCACTGGCAGGAAATTAAATGCCAACGCTCCCGCCATGAGCAGCGCCGCTGCCAGCAGCGATGTGCCGATCGGGCGCTTGATGAATGGCGCCGAAATATTCATTGGTTAGTCCGGAGACGCTCAGTCCGCCGACGCTCCACTTGGTTCCTCAATGGTATTGCCAATCCGGAAGCGCGAGAAACGGTGCGCCAACCGGTCGAACCATAGGTAAACGACCGGCGTCGTGTACAGAGTAAGCAGCTGGCTTACCAGCAGGCCGCCGACAATGGTGATACCCAGCGGATGACGCAACTCGGACCCTGTTCCGGTTCCGAGGGCGAGCGGCAGGCCGCCCAGCAGTGCCGCCATGGTAGTCATCATGATGGGACGAAAACGCAGCAGGCAAGCCTGAAAGATAGCTTCTTCCGGCGGCTTGTGTTCCACGCGCTCGGCTTCGAGTGCGAAGTCGATCATCATGATGGCGTTCTTCTTCACGATCCCGATTAGAAGAATAATGCCGATCAAAGCCACCACTCCAAGATCGTTGCCGGTCAAAAGCAGTGCGAGGATAGCTCCCACGCCGGCTGAAGGCAGCGTCGAAAGAATCGTCACCGGGTGGATGTAACTCTCATAGAGCACTCCCAGCACGATGTAGACGGTGACGATCGCAGCCAGAATCAGCAAGGGCTCCGACGAAAGGGAATTCTGGAATGCAGCCGCTGTTCCCTGGAAGCTGGTGTGAATACTGGGCGGAAGGTGAATGTCCTGTTCTGCCTGCTGGATCGCCTTGGTTGCCTCGCCCAGGGAGACTCCCGGCGCAAGATTGAAGGACAGCGTGACCACCGGAAACTGTCCCTGATGATTCACCGCCAGCGCGGTATTGGTGGTTTCGAGGTGGCTGAAAGACGCGAGTGGAACCTGGGTCGTTCCGCCTCCATGCACGTAAATGTTCTTGAGAGAATCCGGATTCTGCGCAAACGACGGATCGACTTCGAGCACTACATGGTACTGATTCAACTGGGTGAAGATAGTGGAAACCTGGCGCTGTCCGAAGGCGTCGTAGAGAGTGTCGTCAATGGCCTGCGGCAGGATGCCAAGCCGGGACGCGGTATCACGATCGATCACCAGGTCAGCTTTCAACCCGCCATTTTGCTGATCTGTAGCCACGTCGCGCATGGACGGCAATTTGCGCAGTTCGGTCACCAGTTTGGGCGCCCAGACAGACAATTCCTGAGAGTCGGCATCCTCCACCGAGTATTGATACTGGGTGCGGCTTACTCGGTCTTCGACCGTCAAGTCTTGCACCGGCTGCATATATAAGGTAATGCCGTTCCCCTTGGCGAGTTCTGGTTGCAGCCTGCGGATAATTTCGCTCGCGGTGGACTTGCGCTCGTTACGCGGCTTCAGGTTGATCTGAATGCGTCCGCTGTTCGGAGTCGCGTTGGTGCCGTCGATTCCGATGAAGGAAGAAAGGCTGGCGACATCTGGATCTTTCAGAATGACAGCCGCCAGCGCCTGCTGGCTTTGTGACAGGGCGGTGAAGGAAACGTTCTGGGGCCCTTCCGAAATACCAAGAATCACGCCCGTATCCTGCACCGGGAAAAATCCCTTGGGCACCACGACGTACAAAAAGAGAGTGAGAACCAAGGTGCCCGCCGTCACCAGCAGTGTGATGGTCTGGTGCTTCAAAACAAATTTCAGGGTTCGTCCGTAAAATTCGATGACCCGGTTGTAGAAATTCTCCGTGGAGTTGTAAAAACGGCTCTGATGATGAGAATCGTGCCGCCTCAAGAGCTTGGCGCACATCATCGGCGTCAAGGTCAGAGAGACGATAGCCGAAACCAGAATGGTGACGGCCAGGGTCACGGCGAATTCGCGAAACAAACGTCCGACGATGTCGCCCATGAACAGCAGTGGAATCAGTACCGCGATCAGCGAAACCGTAAGCGACACAATGGTGAAGCCGATCTGCCCCGAACCTTTCAATGCAGCCTGTAGCGGCGATTCGCCCTCCTCCAGGTAACGATCGATGTTCTCGATCATCACGATGGCGTCGTCCACCACGAATCCGGTGGAGATGGTCAATGCCATGAGGGTAAGGTTGTTCAGGCTGTAACCCAGCAGGTACATCACGCCGAACGTTCCCACTAGCGACAAGGGGACAGCGACGCTCGGAATCACGGTCGCCGAAAGATTCCGCAGGAAAAGGAAAATCACCAGCACCACCAGGCCGATGGTGAGCATCATTTCGAACTGAACATCAGCCACTGAGGCGCGAATGGTTTCGGTGCGGTCGGTAAGAATCTGGACTTTGACCGCGGCCGGCAGCGACGACTGCAGTTGCTTCAAAAGCACCTTTACCCGGTCGGCGACACTGATGATATTGCTGCCCGGCTGACGCTGAATGTTGACCACTACTGCCGGAGTCAGGTTCATCCAGGCGGCCTGCTTGATGTTTTCGGCGCTGTCCACTGCGGTAGCGACGTCCGAGAGCCGAACCGGTGCGCCGTCTTTGTAGGCCACCACCACGCCGCCGTACTGCGAACTCGAGTTGAGCTGGTCGTTGGCTCCGATGGTAAAAGACTGACGCGGGCCGTCCAGCACTCCTTTGGCCTGATTTACGTTGGCCGCGGCGAGCGCGGTGCGCAGGTCTTCCAGACTCATTCCATAGGAAGCCAGTGCCGTGGGATTCGCCCGGATTCGCACCGCCGGCTTCTGCCCGCCACTGATTGAAACCAGACCCACACCGGGAAGCTGGGAAATTTTCTGCGCCAAAGCAGTGTCGGCAAGATCTTCTACTTTGGAAAGCGGCAACGTATCCGAAGTCAGCGCCAGTGTAAGGATGGGGGCATCGGCCGGATTCACCTTGCTGTAGATCGGAGGATTCGGAAGATCGCGCGGAAGATATGTGGTGGCGGCGTTGATGGCTGCCTGAACCTGTTGCTCCTCGACGTCGATGTTCTCGTTGAGATTGAACTGCAGAGTAATGATGGAACTGCCCAGCGAGCTGGTCGAAGTCATCTGGCTCAGCCCGGGAACCTGGCCGAACTGGCGCTCCAGCGGCGCAGTTACCGAAGATGCGATCACGTCCGGATCAGCGCCGGGATAAAACGTCACCACCTGAATGGTGGGATAGTCAACTTCGGGAAGCGCGGAAACCGGGAGCTGAGAGTAGGCGACCAGGCCGACCAGAAGAAGGCCGACCATCAGCAGGGTTGTCGCCACCGGGCGAAGAATAAAAAGCCGCGACGGACTCATGGCGCTCCCGTAGCCGACGGCTGCGCAGCCGCCTGGCCGGACGAGGCCGACCCAGATTGTGCATTGCGGTTTCCTCCTCCGCCCGCATGCGGATCTACCTTGGTACCGGCTTGAAGCTTATCCTGTCCATCGATCACCACGATGTCTCCAGGCGTGACTCCGCTGGCGATGCTTGCAACATTATTTTGGGTGAAGGAAACCGTAACCGGATGCACCTCAACCGTCTTGTCCGGCTTGACTACGAAGACATAGCTTCCCTGCGGACCGTTCTGGATGGCAACAGACGGCACTACCGTGCTGCCATTGTGCGTTTCCAGCAGCAGGCGCACATTCACAAACTGGTTGGGCCAGAGCATGTTGTCCTGGTTGCTGAACATCGCTTTGAGACGGCCGGTGCCAGTGGTCTGGTCAATCTGATTGTCGATGGTGAGTAATGTGCCTGTGGCCAGTTTGGTTTGATCGTCGCGGCTGTAAGCATCGACCGGGAGCGTGCCCTGACGCATGTGTTTGGACACGACCTGCAACTGGTCTTCGGGCAGCGTGAACAGGACCGCGATTGGCTGCAACTGGGTGATCACCAGCAACGGGTTGGTGTCGGCAGCATGCACCATGTTGCCGACATCGACCAGGCGCAGCCCGACGCGGCCGCTGATGGGCGACGTGATGTGCGAATAAACCAGGTTGAGTTTTGCGTTGTCGATTGCGGCTTGATCAGCGCGGACCGCACCTTCCAGCTGCTCCGCGGATGCTTTCTGGGTATCGACCTGCTGCTGGGACATCGCGCCCGATTCGTTGAGCAGGCTTTTGAACCGCTCATAGTTCAACTGCGCGTCTCTCAATTGAGCCTGGTCACGGAATAAATTGGCCTGCGCCTGATCGAGGGCCACCTGGAACGGACGGGGGTCGATGATCGCCAGCAGTTCTCCCTTACTTACGTTCTGACCCTCTTTGAAATTGACCTGCGCGAGCTGGCCATCCACGCGGCTCTTCACGCTGACTGTGTTGGAAGCGGTGACGCTGCCCAAGCCCTTGAGGTACACCGGCACATCGCGGCGCTGGGCCGTTGCGACGCCGACCGGCACCACGATTTGAGTTGACGCCCGTGCCGTAGCAGCCCGGGAGTTTGCACCGCTGCAGCCGATCAGAGTTGCGGTCAGCAGACCGACGATAAGTATGGCGAAAGCATATCGGCGATTCAGTTCGCTCTTTTTCGACCTACCACCGCTGCGGCCGGCGCGTGACCCCTGCCGGCAGTTTTCAATGGATAAGCTCACTTGTATCGTTTCCCCCGCGAACGCCCTAACCGCAATTATCTCTCTTAGCCTAGAGGAGCGCTCCACTTTTGACGAGAAAAAGTAGGTCCTGGTTGCGGTTTATCTTCCGCTTTTACAAGACTTTACATTTCGAGACGATCCGATCTTGGAATAACTGGGTCGGGGTCAATTCTGGCGAACTTGGGGCCCGACTCAAGCGATCGTCCGTGGTCGTCCCCCATCCCTTGAATGATTATAGGAGACAGTAATGTGCCTGCAAAACGCGGGTAACTCGGATTTCAACCGCCGCACACGTCGAAGCGGATAACAATCTATGCGGGCAAACATCCGCGTCAATACGGTAAACACTGTATCCAGATCGAACCGCAGCGGCGGCCCGAAACTCAAAACAGAGTAGAATGCGTCCGGGAAACGAGGCATCGATGAAGCTGCTGCCATGGCCGACCCAGGTTTAGAAGACAAAAAATTCGGACCCTCATCGATTGCGGAGATCGAGGTACTTTGGATCACCGCGGGTCTGGGCTGCGATGGCGATACGATTGCCATGACCGCCGCCACTCAGCCCAGCATCGAAGATGTTGTTCTTGGTGCCCTCCCCTGGATTCCCAAAGTGAATTTGCACAATCCCTTCTTGTCCCTGGCCAATGGCGATGATTTCATGAAGCCTTTCCACCAGGCTGCCGAGGGCAAAATAGAGAATTACATCCTGGTGGTCGAAGGATCCATCCCCAACGAACAAAACAAAGAGGAAGGATACTGGGCTTCACTGGGCACCGATCCGAAGACCGGCCAGCCGATCACGACCTGCGAATGGATCGACCGCCTGGCGCCCAAAGCGTGGGCCATCGTGGCGGCGGGGACTTGCGCGACGTACGGCGGAATTCACGCCATGGAAGGCAATCCAACCGGCTGTATGGGTCTTCCCGACTATCTGGGCTGGCAATGGAAATCCCGAACGAACGTCCCCATTGTTTGCGTGCCCGGATGTCCAGTGCAGCCGGATAATTTCATGGAAACGCTGCTGTACCTGCTCTACATGGTAGCGGGCCGGGCCCCCATGATCCCCCTCGATGAAGCACTACGGCCGACCTGGCTTTTTGGCAATACCGTACATGAAGGATGTGACCGCGGTGGCTTCTACGAACAGGCGCAATTCGCCGAGGATTATGGATCGCCGCTGTGCATCGTGAAGCTGGGATGCTGGGGGCCCGTGGTGCAGTGCAATGTGGGAAAACGCGGCTGGATGGGCGGGATCGGAGGCTGTCCTAACGTCGGCGGAATCTGCATCGGCTGCACCATGCCGGGTTTTCCCGACAAGTTCATGCCCTTCATGAATCAGCCACCGGGCTCGCTTTTGTCTTCGGCTGCGGTGCAAACATACGGTCGCGCGATTCACGCTTTGCGGCGGTTCACGCAGTCGTCGATGAACAAGGAGCCCATTTGGCGTAAGCCGACGCGTGCGAAGTAGAAGAATTTGTAGGGGCGGGCGCCCTCGCCCGCCGCCTTTGAATTTGTTCTTGGGTTGGAACAGTCATTCTCGCGCCAGGACTGAGAGCTGATGATGGACTCCAAGTCAAAGACTTTCGACAAGTTTGCCCTGAGCGAAGTCGAAGCGAGTGTCCGCCCCCCATTACAACCTTCTGCGGTCGCCGAGCCTGACCTGGATCCATCACAGGCTGAGGAAATTCTCCAGGGCCTGGCGGGGGTCTTCGGCCACCACAATCCGGCGAAGGCCAGACGCGTCATCTATCCCCCGGAAGGGCGGCGCGACCAGGGCTGGTCTGACGATGCTCAGCTACCTAATCTGGAAGCCCGATATCGCGCCCTGGTGGAGCAGATTCCCGCCGTGGTGTTCATGGCCTACCTCGATCGCGGAATCGGCGAAGCCTATGTCAGTCCGCAGATCGAAGCGGCGCTTGGTTTTTCACAGGAAGAGTGGCTGGAAGATCCGGTGCGCTGGTATACCCACATTCATCCTGACGACAAGCAGCGCTGGAGCACGGAGGCGGCCGAGATGTTTCTTACCGGCAGCCCTTTGCGGTCGGCCTATCGCGTGGTGGCGCGCGATGGCCGGGTGATCTGGTTCCACTGCGAAGCCAAGATGATTCGCAAAGAAGACGGCGAGCCCTGGTTCATTCACGGCGTTGGATTCGACATCACCGATCTGAAGCGGACCGAAGAGGCGTTGCAGGAAGAACGCAACGTAGTTTCGGCCATCCTTCACACCGTGGGGGCTTTGGTGGTGGTGCTGGACCCGGAAGGCCGAATCATTCGCTTCAACCGGGCCTGCGAACAGATGACCGGATATTCCTTCGAGGAAGTTCGCGGACGGTGCATCTGGGACCTCTTTCTGGTTCCCGAAGAAGTCGAGCATTTCAAGGCGTCGTTCCAGAAGACTCGCGCTGACGAGCATCCCAATGAGTATGAGAGCCGGTGGGTCAGTCGAGATGGCCGGCAGAGAATCATCGCATGGTCCACTACACTCCTTCCCGGCGCCAGCGAAACTGCGAATTACGTCGTCGCTTCGGGAATTGATATTACTGAACGCAAACGAGCCGAGGCCAAGTTCCGCGGACTGCTGGAAGCTGCGCCGGACGCGGTCGTGGTGGTCAACCGCGAGGGCAGGATCGTTCTGGTCAATGCCCAGGTGGAAAAATTGTTCGGCTATCGGCGGGACGAACTATTGGGGCAGGCGCTGGAGTTGCTGGTACCACCCAGGCTGCGCCGCAAACATCCTCAGCACCGCAAGGCCTTTTTTGAGGAGCCGCGTGTCCGGCCCATGGGAGCAGGTGCGGAGCTCTACGGCTTACACAAGGATGGCCACGAATTTCCGGTGGAGATCAGCTTGAGCCCGCTGGAGACTGAGGAGGGTGTGCTGGTTTCGAGTGCCATCCGCGATATCACGGAACGCAAGCATTTGGAAAAGACCATACTCGAGATCAGCGGACGGGAGCAGAGGCGTATTGGACAGGACTTACACGACGGCTTGGGCCAGCATCTTACCGGCATCGCTTTCATGAGCAAGGTGCAGGAACAGAAGCTGGTAGAAAAGAACCTGCCCGAGGCGACGGACGCGGCCAAGATCGTGCAATTGGTCAATGAGGCCATCAATAAAACGCGTGAACTGGCTCGAGGTTTGCTGCCGGTTGTGTCCGACGCGCAAGGACTCATGTCGGCGCTTCAGCACTGGGCGGGCGAGGCGGAAGATTTGTTCGGAGTTTCCTGCCGCTTCCAGTGCTATGCTCCGGTGCTGATTCACGATGACGCCATGGCTACACATCTTTACTATATTGCCCGGGAAGCGGTGAATAATGCGATCAAGCATGGCACTCCCAAGCAGATCGTGATACGTCTTGCCGCCAGTCAGGGTCAGGGTGCCCTGGTGATTCAGGATGATGGCACAGGTATTCCGGAAGTCGGGGGCAAAGCCGCAGGCATGGGACTTCATCTGATGAGCTATCGGGCCAGAATGATCGGAGCGTCGCTGCAGATACAGCGTGGCGAGATTCGGGGGACAGTGGTTACCTGCCTGTTTCCGGTTGAGGATCAGGAAATATGAATTCCACTCACAGAATACAGAGCCAAGCCGGGCCGAAGAAAAACAGAATACTTGTAGTCGACGATCATCCGATTGTGCGCCAGGGTTTGGCCCTGCTGATCAATCAGGAGGCCGATCTTCTGGTTTGCGGCGAGGCCGAAGAAGCGATGGGCGCAATGCACATGGTGGCTTCGGCCAAGCCCGACATCCTCATCGTGGATATTTCTCTGAACGGGCCGGACGGCCTTGATCTGCTGAAGAACATAAGAAACGTTTACCCCACGCTTCCGGTGCTGATTCTCTCCATGCATGATGAGTCCATCTACGCAGAGCGTGCGCTGCGGGCCGGCGCCAATGGCTACATCATGAAACAGGAAGCGACGGAAAAAGTTCTGGTGGCGCTGCGCCGCATTCTTTGTGGCGAGATTTACGTGAGCGACCGCATTGCCAACAAAATGCTGAAACACTACATCACCGGATCGGGTAGCGTGCGACACTCTTCCATCGCCGACCTGAGCGACCGCGAACTGGAAGTTTTTCGTCTCATCGGAGAAGGTCACGGAACCCGCCAGATTGCCGAAGAGTTGCACCTCAGCATAAAGACGGTCGAATCTTACCAGGCCCACATCAAGGAAAAATTGTCTCTGCGCAGCGCCCGCGAACTCATGCAGCACGCGATCCAGTGGAACATGAACGAAAAGGCGGTATGAGATTTTCTTTGCGGCCTTTGCGAGTTCTTTGTTTGCTGAGAAAATAAGGAGAGAACGCAAAGAAATTCCACTCCCATCCGTTTCCGATTCGGGAATAGAAAATTAGCGCCCGCCGCATTTCCTTCCCCGCATCAGGGAATCCCTGATAGAAAAAATAGTGTTTCCCACGAAACCTAAAAAGTGGTGCTCCCGCTTGTGATGCTTGTGGCTGAGGTTGATTCTGGGGGCGTCATTGATCCAGAGGCACGGCATACTTTCAGGTTCCCATTCTGAAGCGAAGATCGAAGCCAGGAAAGAGAACTGCTACCAGGGCAAGGCATTAAAACCATTCGTCCATCCGTTAATGAGAAACTCGCGAAAAAGAAAATCGGCAGCTCCCCTCCCTAAAGTTTGAGGAGGGAAAGGAGACTCCAGCTATGGCAGCGGAAACAGTTCCGTACGGTCGGGTCACGCAAAAACCGTCACCGGTCGCTGAAGTACACATACTCTGGATCACAGCCGGTCTGGGTTGTGACGGAGACTCGGTTTCAGTCACCGCAGCTACTCAACCCAGTATCGAAGACGTTTTGCTGGGAGCCATTCCTGGACTTCCCAAGGTGCACCTGCACAATCCGGTGCTGGCCTACGAAAACGGAGATGACTTTCTCAAGTTCTGGTACCAGGCAGAAAAGGGACAGCTCGATCCTTTTGTGCTCGTGGTCGAAGGCTCGATTCCTAACGAGAAGATCAAGAAGGAAGGCTACTGGGCGGGTCTCGGAACGGATCCGAAGACTGGCCAGCCGATCACCACCAATGAGTGGATCGATCGTCTCGCTCCAAAGGCGCTTGCTGTAGTGGCCTGCGGCACTTGCGCAACTTATGGCGGCATCCATGCCATGGAAGGCAATCCCACGGGTGCCATGGGCTTGGCGGATTACCTGGGCTGGGACTGGAAGTCGAAAGCCGGTCTTCCCATCGTCAACGTTCCCGGATGTCCGGTGCAGCCGGACAATTTCATGGAAACCGTTCTCTACCTGCTTTACCAGGTAGCGGGACTGGCACCCATGATTCCGCTGGACGATCAACTGCGTCCCACCTGGCTGTTTGGCAAGACCGTGCACGAAGGCTGCGATCGCGCCGGCTACTACGAGCAAGGCGACTTCGCGGAAGTGTACGGCTCCCCGAAATGCATCGTGAAGCTGGGATGCTGGGGTCCGGTAGTGAACTGCAACGTGCCCAAGCGCGGATGGATGGCTGGAATTGGCGGGTGCCCCAACGTTGGCGGCATCTGCATCGGCTGCACCATGCCTGGCTTCCCGGACAAGTTCATGCCCTTTATGGATGAACCGCCGGGTGCCAGAGTCTCCAGTTCAGCCATCGGCGCCTACGGGAAGGCGATTCGGGCCCTGCGATCCCTGACCCAGGGTACCGCCAACAAAGAGCCAAAGTGGCGTCATCCAGGCGCGCAACTGACCACCGGGTACCACCCGCGGTCGTACTGATAAAAGCCACTGAGGAAGTTCTTACTGAGAACATCTCACGGAGAGGCGCACTGAGAATCCAAAGGAGCGATCGCAAATGAGCACTATTACCGCACCGACAAAGGATGTTCCCAGCAAGAAAGGGAACCTGGTGGAAATGAACTGGGATCCGATCACCCGGATCGTGGGCAGCCTGGGCATCTTTACCAAGATTGACTTTGAGAACAAGCATGTGGTCGAGTGCCACAGCACCTCGTCCATTTTTCGCGGGTACAGCATCTTCATGAAGGGCAAAGACCCGCGCGACGCTCACTTCATTACCAGCCGCATCTGCGGTATCTGCGGCGACAACCATGCCACCTGCGCCACGTACGCGCAGAATATGGCGTTTGGCGTGAAACCTCCCCCGATTGCGGAGTGGATCGTCAACCTCGGTGAAGCTGCCGAGTACATGTTCGATCACAATATCTTCCAGGACAATCTGGTCGGCGTGGATTTCTGCGAGCAGATGGTCAAGGAAACCAATCCCAAGGTCTGGGCGAAAGCGCAATCGACGCCATCGCCCCATGCCAGCGCGCACGGCTACCGTACCATTGCCGACATCATGACCGCGCTCAATCCCTTCACCGGAGCCTTCTATCGCGAAGCTCTGGTAATGAGCCGCATGACGCGCGAGATGTTCTGCCTGATGGAAGGACGCCACGTTCATCCCTCTACCCTGTATCCCGGCGGTGTTGGGACGGTTCCTACCATTCAGCTCTTTACCGACTATCTGGTTCGCCTGATGAAGTATGTAGAGTTCATGAAGAAAGTAGTTCCGCTGCACGACGACCTGTTTGATTTCTTCTACGATGCCCTGCCCGGTTACGAAGAAGTCGGGCGGCGGCGGGTTCTCCTGGCCTGCTGGGGGTCGTTCAACGATCCCGACGTCTGCGACTACACGTACAAGAACATGACCAACTGGGGTCGTTCCATGTTCGTGACTCCGGGAATTGTTGTGGACGGCAAACTGGTGACCACGGATCTGGTCGACATTAACCTGAACATCCGCATCCTGCTGGGGAGCTCTTATTACGACGATTGGAAGAACTCGCAAACCTTCGTCAAGACCGACCCGCTGGGGAACTCAGTGGACAAGAACCATCCCTGGAACCAGACCACCATCCCACGGCCACAAAAGCGCGACTTTGACGGCAAGTACACCTGGGTCATGTCGCCGCGCTGGTTCGACAAACGCACCGGCGACCATCTCGCCATGGACACCGGAGGCGGCCCGATTGCTCGCCTGTGGGCAACCGCGCTGGCTGGCCTGGTGGACATCGGATACATCAAAGCCACCGGCAACAGCGTCAAGATGTACCTGCCCAAGACCACGTCGCTGCCCGAGGTTGAATTCGAATGGAAGGTTCCCAAGTGGAGCAATGCCATCGAACGAGACCGCGCCCGGACCTACTTCCAGGTCTATGCCGCTTGCGCCGCGCTGCACTTCATGGAAAAGGCCCTGGCGGAGCTGCACGCCGGTCACACCAAAACCTGGACCGAATTCAAGGTGCCGGAAGAGGCCATTGGTTGCGGCTTCCACGAAGCGGTTCGCGGCGTGCTCTCGCACCACGTCGTGATCAAAGATGGTAAGATCGCCAACTACCATCCGTATCCTCCGACCCCCTGGAATGCCAATCCGCGGGACATCTATGGCACTCCAGGTCCGTACGAGGACGCGGTGCAGAACACCCCGATTTTCGAAGAAAACGGGCCGGACAGGTTCAAGGGAATTGATATCATGCGCGCGGTCAGGAGCTTCGATCCTTGTTTGCCTTGCGGCGTGCACATGTACCTGGGGAACGGCAAGGTGCTGGAGACGCACCATTCCCCGATGTTTGGTCTTCAACCCTGAACTCGCGCCATGGTGGACGAGGGAGTGAGGGTGGTAGCTAGGAATTGCCAGATACGCTCACTGAGGAGGGATCTGGCATCTCAAAACTGCGCTCTCACTCCTACTTTTTTGCGTGTTACCGTGAGGCGCTGTCATCGTGAGCGAAAGCGGCATCCCCTGTTTGGGATTTTCTGAAGGAGCCTTGTGGCCGACGACAGAGATTTTCGGGACGACATGCAGCGCATCGGCGGACTGGTTCAGGAAATTGAATCCATCGCCGATCCCGCAGTACGAGCCGCTACCAAGGATCTGGTGCAGTCGCTTATGGATTTGCATGGCGCTGCCCTGGAGAAGGCGCTCGACATTGTCGCGGAGGCCGGAGAGCCAGGAATGAACATCATTAACCGGCTGGGCCGCGATCCGCTGGTAAGCAGCGTTCTGATTCTTTACGGTCTACATCCCGAAGATCTCGAAACCCGAGTGGTGAAGGCGGTCGACAAGATACGTCCGCAGTTGCGGAAGCAGGGCTGCGAAGTCGAACTGCTCAGTGCGAACGATGGCGCGATCCGGCTGCGAGTTGAAACCGGTTCGCACACCTGTGGCTCGACTGCAAAGACCCTGCAGGCCACCCTGGAAGGGGCCATGTACGACGCGGCGCCGGATATGGCATCACTGGTCATCGAGGGTTTTGAAGAGAAGTCCTCGTCCGGATTTGTGGCGCTGGACAAGCTGATCGGCGGTCCAGCAACGCTGGAGCCGCAAGGCGCAGATTGAACGGTTCTCGTATCCCCGCCGTCCCGGCGGCTGTCCGGCGAGCGTCTCGCCCGTCGAGCCCAGGCGAGACGCCCTCGCGACAGCCGGCAAGATGCCGGCGCTACGATAAAGATTATTGGAAATTTTGAAATCATGAGTGCGGGACAATTTACAGGCTCCTCGGACGGCTTCGGAACGCTGCGCCAGTTTGCGCGCCGCGAACGCCCACTCGAGCGTTGCGAGTTGTGCAGCATCGGCTTGTCGCCAAGTCATTCCCACCTGATCGAGGTGGCGCAGCGCAAACTTCTTTGCACGTGCGAGGCCTGCGCGATTCTGTTCAGCGGCCAGGGAGTGAAACTCAAGCGTGTGCCCCGGCGAGTCCGTTCTCTTCCCAATTTCAATCTCAGTGACGCCGAGTGGAATGGTTTGATGGTTCCCATCAACATGGCATTCTTCTTCAGAAGCAGTCTGGAGAACCGGGTCATCGCGCTTTATCCCAGCCCCGCGGGCGCCACCGAATCGTTGCTGGCGCTGGAATCCTGGAACGATATTGTGGCACGCAATCCGATTCTGAACAAAATGGAGTCCGATGTGGAAGGCCTGCTGGTCAACCGCTTGGGCTATTCCCGCGGATACTCCGCCGCCGAATACTACATGCTTCCCATCGACGAATGCTACAAACTGGTGGGCCTGATTCGCATGCACTGGAAGGGCCTCTCCGGCGGGACGGAAGTGTGGCAGCAACTGGGCGAGCTCTTCAACAGTTTGAAAGCGCGATCAACCGAGGTCAAGGAAGCCTCTCAGGAACAGGAGCAGGAAGAAGAGGAATCCCGTGCCTGATCTGAGTTTCCAGGTCGAAGGAGTCGAAGTCGTTGCCAACGCAGCCACGCCGATGTTGGCTTTCAAACTTCGTCTGACCGACGCCAATCCGGAACAGACCATACACACGGTGGCGCTGCGCTGCCAGATTCAGCTCGAAGTGACCCGCCGCAAATACACGCCGGAAGACCAGGAGCGCTTGCTCGATCTGTTTGGTGAAGCCAGCCGCTGGGGCCAGACCTTGCGGAACCTCTTGTGGACCCATGCCAACCTGGTCGTGCCTTCATTCAAGGGAACCACGCTGCTCGATCTTCCGGTGCCCTGCACTTTTGATTTCAACGTAGCTGCCACTAAGTACTTCGACGGCCTGGCGGCCGGCGAGGTTCCGGTGTGCGTGCAGTTCAGCGGCACTGTTTTTTATGCCAACCCGGAAGGCGGATTGCAGGTCGCGCCGATTTCCTGGGACAAGGAAGCCCGATTCAAGCTCCCGGTGAAAACCTGGCGCGACATGATGGAGTCCTACTATCCCAACAGTGCCTGGCTCTGCCTGCATAAGGACGCCTTCGATCGGCTGTATCAGTACAAAGTGAAGCATGGCATCCCGACATGGGAAGAAGTGTTGGAGAGCATCATTCCGGTTGAAGAGACGGTGATCTGATGAATCTGGGGGTGGTAGAGCAGATCGCGAAGGCGGTGCTTTATGAGGGATACATGCTCTATCCCTATCGCCCCTCGTCTGTAAAAAACCAGCAGCGCTGGAACTTCGGTGTGCTCTGTCCGCAATCCTATAGTGAAGCCCAGAGCGGAAGCGAAGCCTGGACCATGCAAACCGAGTGCCTGGTCGAAGGCAGCTCAATGACCGGACTGGAAGTTCGTGTGCGCTTTCTTCAACTGGTGCCACGCTCCGTCGGTGAATTGACCCTGCCATTGAACGAAGTCCTTCCCGGCGAAATACCGGAGTTTCGCCTGGTAGACAGACTCGCCGTGAATGGCCGTGTTTACCAACCCTGGCAGGAAGCGGTCGAGCGCGAGGTCAGTCTGCCGGTTTACAACGTGGAGGGACTGGGCCACAAGCTGATTCGCGACGCCTTCAGTTTTCCTGCGGAAACCCAATTCGAATATTTACGTGAAGGCGGAGGCCTGATCGTCGGTGTAATCGTCCGCGAACGCAAGCAGCTTTGCGGTGCCGTCGAAATCATGAGCGAGAGTGTTGGAGATGGAGTCTTTAAGGTCAGCGTGCGGGTTCGTAACACCACACCATTTGAAGTGACCAAGGATTCCACTCGCGACGACGCCTTGCTCAGTTCACTCGCCTCCACACACACGGTTCTCGGCGTGCAGGACGGCAGGTTTATTTCCCTGCTCGCGCCTCCGGAAGCGCTCAGCGAAGTAGCCGCGAATTGCAAGAACGTCGGAACCTGGCCCGTCCTGGTCGGCGAAGAAGGACAACGCGACACTCTGCTCTCCTCGCCTATCATTCTTTACGACTATCCCCAGATCGCGCCGGAGAGTGCGGGAGATCTGTTTGACGGAACCGAGATTGACGAGATCCTCTCCCTGCGAATCATGACGTTAACTGACGACGAAAAGCGGGAAATGAGCCAGTCCGACGAGCGTGCCCGCGCCATGCTGGAGCGCACCGAAAGCATGCCGGTGGAGCAGTTCATGAAACTGCACGGAGTTTTGCGCGGACTGCGTCCACTGAAGGAGGAGACCCAATGAACGAGTGGGAATGGCAACTCCTCGAGGAAAAAACTCCGCTTGATCATCTGGATATTTCCGGAGTTGAGGTCAGGACGGGAAGCCGCGTCCGTTTGCGCCCCCGCAAAGGCGGCGATGTGATGGACATCGCTCTCGCCGGGCAGGTTGCCACCATCGAGGGCATCGAGCAGGACTACGAGGGCAAGAGCCACGTCTGCGTGGTTGTCGATCAGGATCCGGGACGTGACATGGGTCTCCTGCGTCAGCCGGGACATCGCTTCTTCTTCGACGCCGATGAAGTCGAGCCCCTTTCCGAAGATGAAGCCCGTCAAATTCCCGTGGTGCAGAAACCCAGCGTCCTGGTTGCTGGCATCGGCAACATTTTCCTTGGCGATGACGGATTTGGCGTCGAAGTAGTCCGCCGCATGGCTGGCCGGAATCTCCCTGCCCGCGTGCGCGTATCCGATTTTGGCATTCGTGGCTTCGATCTGGCATACGCTCTGCAGGATGGCTACGAAACCACCATCCTGGTGGATGCCTGTCCGCACGGCCAGCCTCCCGGAACGCTCTATGTCATTGAGCCTGACTTGAAAGCACTGGACAATCCGGAAGCTCCCCAAGCCGTGGTGGAAGGGCATGCGATGAATCCGGTGAACGTACTTCGCATGGCCAGGGCCATGAATATCGGCTTGAAGAACGTTTTGCTGGTCGGCTGCGAACCGGAAACTCTCGGAGGCGAAGAAGGACAGATGGGATTGAGCGCGGCCGTCGAGGCCGCGGTGGATGATGCGGTCAAGCTGGTCGAGTCGGTCATCAATAAAGTTCTGGGCAACAAAGATGTCGACGATGGGCCTGGTTCCAAGCTTGGTGCGAATTTGTAAAACATCCTGCATAACAACAAGGAGACGGGCAATGGAAAACGGTAACGGGAGCTTCAGCGACAGGGACACTCTATTCATGCTCAGCGGTGTGGCGCTCATGGTATTCGGGGCGGGCTTGATTCTTACCAATCCGATCGCGAGGCGTTACATGGGACAGCTGGGAATCGGCGATCTGGCCAGTCTGGGTTTACCAGACCTAGATCGCTACTTGAAGCTGCGAGCCATGTAGCAGTTGTGCAACAGGTCCGCAACCAAAGTCAGGGGGGAATATCGGTTTGTCTACAGTGGGAACGCCGCAGGCCACAACGGTTCGATACTTAATTGACGCCAAGAGGAGTACATTCATTGTCCGGGGGTTTGCTACCGGGATGCTTTCGGCGTTTGCCCATAGCCCAACCATTGCGATCGCGGATTTCCAGGGTGAGGTCCAGTGGAGTTCCAGTGCCCTGGAGGATGCGTCTTTGCGGCTCGTAATCCAGGCAGCTTCGCTGAATGTGACCGACGACATCAGCGATAAGGATCGCCGGGAGATGGAGCGTAAAATGCATGACGAAGTCCTGGAGACCGACGGATTTCCCGAGATCATTTATGAATGCCCGCGAGTTTCGTTGATCCAGAAGACGGGTGAGGGGCTATTCTTGGTCGTTCTGAACGGAGAATTGTCTCTGCACGGGGCCACGCGGAATCAACCGGTGTCCGCGCGAGTGACGCTGAAAGCTGATATCTTGCGCGCTGTCGGAGAGTTCTCCGTGCGCCAGAGCGATTATTACATTGAGCCGGTTTCTGCGGCCGGTGGCACGATAAAGCTGAAGGACGAGCTCAAGCTTTCCTTCGACATCACCGCGCGAAAGGCTTGAAGGGAGTCGTTGGCCAACGGCACAATCAACCCGTCGTCGACCAAGGACCAACGACCAAAGACCAAGGACGGTACCGCATGTGTCTAGCCATACCAGGAAAGATCGTCGAAATTTCTTCCGGCAATACGGACTCGGCTCTCGTCGATGTCGTCGGCGTCCGGCGCAAGATTGATCTTGGCCTGTTGCAGGATGACAAGCCGGTTCCCGGCGATTGGGTCCTCATCCACGTAGGGTTTGCCATGAGCAAGATCAGCGAGCACGATGCTCTCGACCAGATGAACACGCTCCGCATGCTCGGAGAAATCGACGGAGCAATGCAGGAAGTCCAGGGATACGGACTGGAGGACTCGACTAAAGCCGACGTGAATTGACCCCCCGCGTCCCGCTTGCGAGGAAGTGAGCGTTATGAGATACGTTGATGAGTTCCGCCAACCCGAACTGATTTCGCGGGCCGCCGATGAGATTCGCCGTCTCGCCGGCAACAAGCGTCACTACCGCATGATGGAAGTCTGCGGCGGCCATACCCACGCCATCTATCGCTTTGGCCTGAAAGACATTCTTCCGGAAAACATCGAATTGATCCACGGCCCCGGCTGTCCGGTATGCGTTCTTCCTATGGGGCGAATTGACGATGGCTTATCGATCGCGCAGCAACCGGACGTAATTTTTGCCGCCTTCGGCGACATGATGCGCGTCCCTGGCACCCAGGGGAGCCCGCTTGAACACAAGGCTCGCGGCACGGATGTTCGCATCGTGTACTCCCCCTCCGACGCTTTGAAACTCGCCCGCCTCAATCCCGACAAGCATGTAATGTTTTTCGCCATCGGTTTCGAAACTACCGCGCCCTCCACTGCACTCACCATGATGCGCGCCAAGGCGGAAGGCATCCGGAACTTTTCTGTGTTCTGCAACCACGTCACCATTATCCCGGCCATCCGGGCCATTCTCGATTCTCCCGACATGAGGCTGGACGCCTTCATCGGTCCTGGACATGTCTCGACTGTCATCGGCTGCCGTCCATACGAGTGGATCACTCAGAATGAACACAAACCGATCGTGGTCTCGGGCTTCGAGCCGCTGGACATGCTGCAATCCATCGTCATGCTGCTGCGCCAGTTGAACGCGGGCGAATGCAAGGTTGAGAATCAGTACAAACGGGTGGTTCCCTGGGAAGGGAACCGCGCCGCGCTTCGTGCAATGGCCGAGGTTTTCCAGCTGCGTCCGTATTTCGAGTGGCGCGGCCTGGGATTTATCTCGCAATCCGCTCTTCGGGTCAACGAGAAGTACGCCGAATGGGACGCCGAACAACGCTTTGAGGTTCCCGGCGTCCGCGTGACCGACCCCAAAGCCGCGCAATGTGGGGAAGTGCTCAAGGGCGTGCTGAAGCCGCATCAGTGTAAACTTTTTGGCCGTGAGTGCACGCCGGAGCATCCTATCGGCGCACTCATGGTCTCATCGGAAGGATCATGCGCCGCTTATCACAGCTACGAACACCGGAAAGCAGCAATGGTAACCAGCTTGACCTCGATCGCTTAAGCTCTCCGATCGCTCCGGCGGCCATTGATGCCAAACCCGTTCCCATCCGGTTTCGCGATCCCCAGATCGAGATGGCGCACGGAGCCGGAGGTAAAGCCAGCCGTAAGCTGGTTGAAGGCCTTTTTGCACCCCTGCTTTTTGGCTCTGCCCCCGGTCCTTTGGGGGATGCAGCGCACGTCGACATAAACGGCGCGAAAGTCGCCATCACCACCGACAGTTTTGTGGTTAAGCCGCTGAGCTTTCCCGGAGGCTCAATTGGCGAACTGGCCGTGAACGGCACTGTGAATGACCTCGCGGTCTCGGGTGCCAGGGCAGAAGCTCTGGTCGTCACCTTTGTTCTGGAAGCCGGCCTTCCCACCCCAATTCTGGAAGCTGAAGTTCGCGCCATGGCGAAAGCCGCGCGGGACGCGGGAGTCCGCATCGCGGGTGGTGACACAAAAGTAGTCGAACACGGCAAAGCCGATCAGATGTACGTTACTACTACGGGCATTGGACGCCCGCTTCATGGCGTGACCATTGATCCTCGCTCAGTGCGTGTAGGCGACCGCATTCTCCTGTCCGGCCCCATCGGCGATCACGGCATCACCATCCTGCTGGCACGAGGTGAACTCGATCTCGAAGCGGATCTTCGTTCCGACACCCGCTCCGTTCTGCCTCTGGTCGAAACATTGATTCGCGCCGCTGGACCTGGTATTCGCTGGATGCGCGATCCAACTCGTGGCGGTGCAGCTACATCTTTAAACGAGTTGGCCCGTGACTGCGGACTGGGGATGGTTCTTTTTGAAGATCAGATTCCGGTGCGCGATACCGTGCGCGGTGCCTGTGAATTGCTCGGACTTGATCCGCTCCATATCGCGAACGAAGGTCAGTTCCTCGCGGTGGTCTCGCCCGAGTATGCCGACGCCGCGATCAACGCATTGAACCTGACGCCGGGTGGAGGCGAAGCCCAGGTCATCGGCGAAGTTCGGGAACAGCCCGCCGGCACTGTGCTGGTAACAACCCGATATGGTGGAAGCCGGATCGTAGATATGCTAGTCGGCGATCCGTTGCCGCGAATTTGTTAGGAGAATCAGGCACCGAAGCTATGCCCACGACATGCAAACTCGCGAGTCAGGTCGAACAGCGTCTGCTCGAGCGCAATCCGGTGTTCGAGCATTTCTTTACGCGCGAGGGCCCGCGCCTCGCTGAAGCCTGCCGCGAAATGTCCGAACGCTTTCTTCGCGGAGGCCGCTTACTGGCCTTCGGGCGCGGACCGTATGCCACCGACGCGCAACACGTCTCGGTAGAATTTGTTCATCCCGTGATTGTTGGCAAGCGCGCGCTTCCTGCCCTGGACCTCTCCATTCTCTTCCGCCCCTGGATGGAAGCGATACTCCGCCCTGAAGACATCGTCATGGGCTTCGGTCCGCCCGAGGGTGATCCTGAAATCTGGGCCACGTTACAGCAGGCCCACTTGCGGGAAGCGATGACCTTCGCTCTGCCGGGAGTGGAAGGTTCTTACGGTCTGGACTCCGGTATCGAAGACGCCTTCATGCACCAGGAGCTAGTCGAAATCCTTTACCACACGCTCTGGGAGACAGTGCACGTCTTTTTCGAGCATCGCGAATTAGGCCACGATGTCGGAGCTTCAGAGTTTCTCTATCCATTTCTGGGCCGGGAAAAACAGGGAACCACCGACCTGGTCGCCGAGGTCGCCGCATCGATCCTGATGAAAGTCCAGGACGACGCCAGACTGCGCGCCCAGGTAGCGCGAGAGGAATCGGAGCATATTGGCAACACGGTACTGGCGATTCATGAGCGCCTGAAGCGCGGAGGCAAGCTCATCATCTTCGGTAATGGCGGCTCCGCCACCGACGCCAACGATTTTGCCATCGACTGCGTGCTGCCGCCAGTCGGCTTTAAACCTGTTCCCGCAGTTTCTCTGGCACTCGAACCGGCCAACATCACGGCTGTCGCCAACGATATCGGGACCGACGCTATCTTTCTGCGCCAGCTTATTGCACAGGCTCGTCCCGAAGATATTGCCGTGGCCATTTCGACCAGCGGCGGGTCCCGCAACATCATTATGGCGCTCGAAGAGGCGCGAAAACGGGAACTGTTGACGGTGGCTCTTCTTGGTTATGACGGTGGCGAGATTCACCGCAGGGGCCTGGCAGCGTTTCCCCTGGTAGTGCGCTGCGACTATATTCCCCGCATTCAGGAAGTGCAGGCTTCGATTTACCATGTGATGCGCGAATCGTGGGAGGCGTTGAGCCGTGGCCAAGCTTGAACTCTTCGGAACTGCGCGCTGTCCCCATACCTCGGAGATGCGCGACTGGCTGGAGTGGAAACGCAGCGATTTCATCGAGTACGACGTCGAAGCTGACCCCGTCGCCCGCGGCCGTATGCGCGAGGTAGCAGGAGGCCAGCGCACCGTGCCCATGCTTGTCGAAGACGGCAAAGTAGTTCAGGTAGGTTGGCAGGGTCGCGGATGCATCGTGGACGATTAGCGAAACTGAAAACTGAGAACTGACAACTGAAATCCAAAAACTCGAATCAGCAATCCCCAATCTGTCGCTAAAATGGCCAGCGCGTGTTCCATCCGAGTCCGCGGAGTAGTGCAGGGAGTAGGTTTCCGCCCGTTCGTGTACCGCCTGGCCCGGGCGAACACTCTAAACGGATGGGTCCTGAACGCGGAGGAAGGTGTTGAAATTCATCTCGAAGGTGCGGAGACTGGTCTGGAGGCTTTTGTACGCGATTTGAAAACCCAGTCGCCGCCCGCCGCCAGCATCGCGGAAATTGATGTCCAGCCTGCTGCGCTAGTGGGCCTGCGCGAGTTCACCATCAGGACGAGCCAACGCCGGGAACTGCCGACGGTTCGCATTTCGCCGGATCTGCCGGTTTGTGAAGATTGCCTGACCGAGCTTTTCGACTCTGCCGACCCGCGCTATCAGTATCCGTATATCAATTGCACCAACTGCGGTCCGCGCTACACGGTCGTGCTGGCCCTGCCTTATGACCGGCCTAACACGACCATGAAGGACTGGCTGCTTGACGACCGCTGCGTCAGAGAATATTCAGATCCCGCGGATCGGCGTTTTCACACGCAGCCCATAGCCTGTCCCGCGTGTGGGCCGAGTTATTACTTGCAAACCCATGATCGAACCGCTCAGGGAAGCGAAGGAAGCATCCGAGCCGCTGCCCGGCTTCTTGCCGCCGGGAAAGTTCTCGCTATAAAAGGCCTGGGCGGATATCACCTGGCGTGCGATGCCCGGAACCCGGCTTCCGTGGTGGCGTTGCGCGATCGCAAGTATCGAAAAGAAAAGCCCTTCGCCGTGATGGCAAGGGATCTCGATGTGGCCCGCAGGCTCGTCAATCTTTCTTCTGCAGGCGAATCGCTGCTAACTTCCATCGCTCGCCCCATCGTGCTCGCTCCCGCGAAAGAGGTCCTCAGCGGCGTCGCGCCGGATAACACCGAGCTGGGCGTGATGCTGCCCTACACTCCTTTGCATCACCTTTTATTTGCCGCGGGAGCTCCGGAAGTGCTGGTCATGACCAGCGCCAACCGTTCCAGCGAACCGATCGCGTACGAAGACAAGGATGCGCTCGAACGACTGTCCGGAATCGCAGACTCGTTCCTGATCGGACAGCGTCCAATCGCCCGCCGGGTCGACGATTCGGTTGCGCGAGTTGGGAACTTCGGCGCGGCCGTGCTCCGCCGGGCCCGGGGATACGCTCCTGGCGCGGTAACCACTCTCCCTATCCATCGTCCGTTGCTGGCGGTGGGCGGCGATTTGAAAAACGCAGTCACCCTGGTTGTGGACGGCCAGGCCTTTGTCAGTCAGCACATCGGCGACCTGGATCACTACCAGTCCTTCCGCGCCTTCGACGAGACCATTCACGATCTCGTTTCCATGTATGAAGTGCGCTGGGACGAGCTGCTGATCGTTCACGACAAGCATCCCCAGTATGTTTCAAGCGCGTATGCTGCAACGCTGGGCTCTCCGGAAAAGCGTTCCGTGCAACACCATCGTGCCCACATCGCGTCGGTCCTCGCCGAGCGCGGCGAATGGACGAAGCGGGTTGCCGGCGTCAGCTTCGACGGCACGGGATACGGTGATGACGGAACCATTTGGGGTGGCGAGATTTTCGTCGGGAGCGTCAAGGAAGGTTTTGATCGAGTGTCTCATCTGCGCCCGGCCGCCCTCGCCGGCGGAGATGCTGCTGCGGAATGCCCGGTACAGGCTGCGGCTGGATTTCTCTCTCAACTGGATCACGTGCCAGATTTCAACGCAGCCCCATTCAATTTCCCCGCACGCTATCGGAATGCGGTTCAATTGGTTCGCAAGGATGTGAGAACGTTTGCCACCACCTCGATAGGACGCCTGTTTGACGCGGCTGCCGCACTGCTGGGCTTCACCCGGGAAATCACTTTTGAGGGACAAGCGGCGATGTGGCTCGAACAACTGGCTCGCTCTGCAACTCTCAGTACTCCATATCCCTTTCCGTTTGTCGCAGGGGAGTTGGATTTCCGCCCCCTGCTTCGAGCCGTGATCGAAGACCGACTTCGTGAGCGGGACGCGAGGGAAATCGCGAGTTCTTTCCAGAAGGGAATTGCGCACGGTTTGTACCGTGCCCTGATCGCAATCTCCCAAAAACATTTACTGGATACAGTCGTTCTCTCGGGCGGAGTTTTCCAGAACGAGTTGCTGTTGGAAGACTCGAAGCCGATGCTGGAGGGCGGATCGCTGCAAGTCTGGACCAACCATGCCGTCCCACCGAATGATGGCGGCCTCAGCCTGGGCCAGGCCGCGCTCGCCGCATTCGGCCGGTTCGACAGCGTTCAATCTCCGGCGGAACAGGACGCGGAGCCAGACTATGCATGAGCTTTCCATCGCGATGAGCATCGTTGAACTGGCGGAAGAAGAAGCCGAGCGCCGCGGTGTCCACATCAACGCCGTGCACCTGAAACTTGGACCTCTTTCCGGCGTGGTCAAAGAGGCGCTGCTCTCGTCTTATGAAATGGCCTGCGCGGACACTCCGCTGCAAGGCTCACGCCTGGTCTTCGAAGAGGTTCCGGTCATCGTTTTTTGTCCCCATTGCCAGGGCCGGCGAACTCTCAGCTCGGTGCAATGGTTTTGTTGCTCCGAATGTGGGACGCCAACATCGGAAGTTGTGCAAGGCAAGGAACTTGAAGTGACTGCACTGGAGATACAGGGATGAACCCAGAACCTCGCTTGGTCGAAGTTCGCAAGAATGTTCTTAAACAGAATGACGTTGTGGCCCGCGCCCTGCGCGATCGGTTCCGGGCGGCCGGCGTATCGGTAGTGAGCCTGGTTTCCAGCCCCGGCTCGGGCAAGACTGCCTTTCTCGAGAAAACCCTAACCCTGCTGCGCCCGAACCATCGTGTGGCCGCCCTGGTCGGCGATCTTGCGACCGAAAATGACGCCGCGCGGCTGGCCAGAAGCCAGGCTCCGGTCAGGCAAATCACTACCGGAACCCTTTGCCATCTCGAAGCCGCCATGGTCGAGAAAGCGCTGGGCGACTGGCAGGATCTGCAACAACTGGATTTTCTGTTTATTGAGAATGTTGGCAACCTGGTGTGTCCGTCTTCCTATGACCTCGGCGAGGACCTCCGCCTCGTGCTTATTTCAGTGACCGAGGGCGAGGACAAACCTTTGAAATATCCCACGATTTTCAATAGCGCCGACGTTGCTATTGTCACCAAAATCGACCTCGCGGCGGCAGTCGAATTCAACTGGGATACCGCGTACGGCAATATTCAGGCCGTGCGCCCGGGCATGCGGGTTTTTCGCGTCTCAGCGAAAACCGGAGAGGGAATGGAAGAGTATCTCAGTTTCCTGGCAGAGCGCCTGACGCAACTGCGCCCGGCAGCAGCGGTGTGATCGGTTTAACCGGCGTCTCATGAGATTCGGGAAGGGCACGACTTGACTCGTGCCATCACCCGCCGAAAGCAGACCGCCTTTTGCCGCTGCGGTTCGCTCTTCCCCCCACACCCTATTCGTGAAGCGACTTCACGTAGGCGATGACCTGCCATATTTGCTGATCGGGTAGCTTGGCCCACGATGGCATACCCTTCCTCATATTTCCATTCACCAGCAACCAGTGCAGATCGCCTTCTGTCGCCTGTTTCTGCACGCGCTCGCTCTTTAGCGGCGGACGTTTCTTCGTGCCTTCGGCGTTTTCGCCATGACAGTGCGAACAGCGATCGACAAAGATCCTGCGGCCGGCAGCGATCGCATCGGGCTGGTCCTGGTACGGACTCGCTCTCTCGTGATCGCGCGCAGGGACACTCTTCAACCAGCTGCCGTCGGCGGCTCCGAACAGGACGGCCGTGGGAAGCGCTACCAGCAGCAGCGGGAATATGACTTTCCTGATCATCGCGTCCCCCGGTGAAACCGTCCAAAGAATTGGTTGATCTCGTACGAAACCCCAAAACGAAACAAATGGGGAATGCTGTAGTCATTCAATCCCCATTGGGGTGAGAACGAAAATGTTATTCCTTTCGGCGCAGCCCAGTTAATGGTGGGTCCAAAATAGTGCGAAGTCTGGTTTGTGCCAAAGCTGTAGTGGTCCCCCAGCCCTCCGTACATTTCGATTCCAGCTTGAAACTTCTCGCCGCAAAGGGTACAGTCCCGAGCGCTGGCCGCCATTTTCAAGGGACGGCTTACCGCCCATGCATATCCGAATTCCCAGGGCCCGTTGGAAAGATTCTTTTCCGCAATGATGTTCTCGCTGATATTCCATCCCCGGTAGTTGCTGCCCAGAATCAGCTTGAGTTCGATCTCGCGTTCCTTGTCCTTCCGTGCCTCGGCGTTGCCCTCGAGGAAGTCGGCCTTACCGTCGTGTCCGACGACTTCGCGTAGGGCTTTGTCGCCGCCGTTGATGTTCTCGAATTCCACGTAGAACACGGGATTGATCAAGTGTTCGCGCAACAAAGGCCGAAAGCGGTTTTCCCAGCGGTAACCGGTGAAGATCGTGCTGTCGTGCAGCGTAACCTGGCCGTCCAGATAGAATTCCGTGGTCCACCAGGCAGTTGCGCCGTACTCGAATTCGATATTGCTGCCGATAAAGCGGTTCCCATCCGGAGGTTTTCCTACTGCATTGAAAAGCTCGATATCGAGGTTTCCAGGTTCTTCCATCTCATGAGAGTAGGTAACGAAGTAAGGCCGTTCCTGGGCCCGGGCCCCCCCCGCGAGAAGCACTGCAGACAGAAACAGAAAAGGCCGAATGGCTGGTTTCATAGGCTTCGGCAGTTTTTAGATGCAACTGTGTTGCAACTACTATTCCTTTACTGACTCTAACGACTTTCACTTCCGGGGTCAATCGTCGCTTACATTTTTTGTTGCACCCAGGTTGCAACTAGATGCAACGATGAAATCATCTGTGCCAAAGGAAGGGTAAAACGCCGAGAAAAAACGTTCGGGAGAAGATATCTTATTCGTTAGGCTGTTCGGCGGTGCGGCAATGAGCGCAGTAACCACCGACTTCCAGCCGGGTGACGACGATGTGAAACCGGCAATCTCGCTGAATTTGTCCCTTCAGGCGATCGAAGAGATCGCTTTCAAATTCAGTAATCTTGCCGCAGCGCAGACATGCCATATGGATGTGATCCCGTTGGGGACGGCGCTCATAGTAGTGCTTCTCGCCCTGCATATGCATCAGGTCAAGTTCATCGATCAAACCGTGCCGCTTCAACAGGCCGAGCGTGCGATAGACGGTGACCCGGTCGATCTGCGGATCAAGGCGGCGAGCGCGCCGCAGCAATTGGCTGGCATCAAGGTGCTGTTTGGCGGTTTCGACGACGCTGAGGATGGTGCGCCGCTGGCGGGTCATGCGCAGTCCTCGTGACATCAATTCTGCCTGGAGACGTCCAGGAATCTCGGTTTGAGGTAAGGGCATAGTGTCCAGTCCTTATTGCAACTCAGGTTCAAATTATAGCGCAAGTCCGTCGTCAGTCGCTGGTCATTAGTCGTCGGCCGTCATCGCGAAGCACTGGGACGATCAGATCTCCGAGCGGCGGTGAAGGACGAAAGACTAACGGCTAAAGACTAATGGCTACAGCCTATTGCCTTACCAATAATGCCAGTCGTGGGAATCGGAACTGTCCGGCCGCGTCGTCGATGACATTGACCTGGCAGGTATAGAAGCCAGGTTTAAGCTGGGTGAGGGGCACGTCGAGCTGGAAGATTACAGCCTTGCGGTCGGGAGCATTCAGTTGCGAGCTTTCCACCAGTGGAGTCTCGTAGGCTTTGGCCTTTCCGCGAAAGAAAGCGACGTTCGTCAGCAGCCGGATGGCGGGATTGTTGCGATCGCTAGCCTGCGCTTGCGTCGCTGCGTGAGTGGGATCGTACACCTCGTAGTAAAAATATAAATGCTGGTCGGCGGAGAACACGTGAGTCACGCTGGGGACTACCTCTGAACCGTCCCGGATCAGTGGGTTCTCGCTCTTCTTTTTTGTATTCTGCTGCAGCTGGCTGGCCAGCACGATCGAACTCATCTTGACCGGAACCGTTTTCAGATCCGGAACCGTTAGGTCGGTCTCAAATGAGCCCAGTCGTCCGCTCTGATTCTCGCGTACCACAAACTTTACGTGATACTGGCCGGGTGGGAGTACGAAGCCGTTGTTGTATTGCACGTTTTTTCGCTGCACCAACTGGTTCGTATTCAGCGCAAGCTTTACCGTGTCCCGGATTTGCCCCACCGGCCGTTTCTCCGTGTCGGTCACAATTCCAAGAACGTCCAGCGTGGCTTTGTCCTGATCATTGTTTCGGGTGAACGGAATCTGCGAACCAGGCACGACCAAAGACACCGGCACGTAAAATTTCCGCTCGCTGATTCGGAAGTATGCGGCCGAAAGATAAACCGGCAGATCGGTGGTGGAGAGGTCGGACGCGAGTTCCTCGTCGAGCTGGCGTTCGCGATCATCACGCGTGGAATGCTGGAAGTCCGCAGGAGCATAGTAGCCGCGGCGGAAGTCCAATTTGAGGCCGGGCCGGTTGATCTTTACCGTGATGCGTCGGAAGCGGCCGTCGCGGGCCGGATTGTTGCTGTGATACCCCAGCAGATAGTAAACCGAACTGTCCTGCTGGACGCCGGTAAACACGCGGCTGAAGTCGTTCGAATCGAGAAATGCTTTTCCGCCAGTGTCCCCCGCCAGCGTGACCAGCGTCTCCTGGGTGGTGGCGTTGGAGTCGAAAGCGCTGGCCACCGACTTGCCGGAGTACGGTGAAGTCCCGCGCAGGCTGGCATTCTGCGCTTCGCCGCCCGGAACCAGGGCTTGCAGGCCGCGGATGTCCATGGTGTAAATGGCCATGTTCGCCTTCACCGCGGCGTTGGTCGCCGAACGCAGTTGCGACTGGTTCTCGATGCCGGTGCGATCCATACCACTGGAAAAATAAATCAGCGATTTCTTTTCTTCGATGGGAGTTAGCTTGTTCGCGATCGAACGCAATGCCTGCAGACGCCGGTCGGTGTTAAAGATGTTGTATTCGGTGTCGTCGACCTCGAAAGACCCGCCGGTCTCGGCTGTGCCTTCGGTCGTTCCGGTGCTGCCTTCCTCGAAGCCTCCGCCCTCGCCCAGATTGAAGTCCTGCAGGGCCTTCTTCAGCAGCGCCCGGTCGGAGGTGAAGTCCTGGTTCACTGAAAGCGTGCTGCCTAGCGAGACCACAGAGACCAGATCCGCGGCCACCATCTGCTTGTCTACATAGTTCTGTGCCGCCGTGGTCGCACGATCGATTTCGTCGGGCTGCATCGAGCTGAGATCGAAAAACAAAACGATCAGCCGGCGGTCTTTCAGTGGACGTGTGGCGATTGCCTGCTGTACATCGGTGCTGCGAGGCTGAGTGGTGCGAAGCAACGGCGCCTCGGTTGCCGCGGTTGACAGCACCGCATCGGTGTTTTCCAGATCGAAGGAAATTACCTGCTGCGGCTTGTTGTCCTCCAGCACGGTGAAGTCTTCACGCTTGAGGTCCCGTACCAGATTGCCGTTCCTGTCGCGTACGGTCACGTTCACCAGCACCAATTCAGTCTTGGCCCGGAAGGTGTAATCGTTCGATGACTGCTGCGAGACCACGCTGGAACTGACCAGGAGCAGGACCAGAGCCTCGGCGAGGGTTCGCTTGGCCCAGTGCAGGCGGTCGATAGTCGAGGTCATTTTCTGCTCCTTTGTTCAGGCCAACCGTTCAAAAAGCAAAACACTAAAAGCGGAAGCGCGCGGTCAGTAGCAGCGACCGCATCCCTCCCACGGAAATCACCCGTCCGTATGTGGACGAGTTCACGACCGTGTCAATCCCCACATACTGGGGGGTGTTGAAGATATTGGAGAACGCCGCGCGAAACTCCAGGAAGCGCGACTCGCGGATGGGGACGATCTTGGTGAATGACATGTCGAACAGCCGCTGGCCCGGTCCCTCGATACTGTTGCGCCGCGCATCACCGAATGCCCCCGCCGGGGTCACGAATGCAGCCGTGTTAAACCACTCCGCGATCGAAGGATCCGGGACGGTCACCATCTGCCCGGGTACTACGTCCGCGCGGATCGTACCGTTGGTGCCGCGGCTTACATCGGCAGGATCGCCGAGAATTCTGGGAGTGAAGGGCAATCCCGAGGCGAAGGTCCAGTCGCCGCTCCAGTTCCAATCGCCGAGGATGGCGCGCAGCGGGGTATTGCCGGTCAGCCATCGCCGGTCATGGCCGAAGGGAAGCTCCCAGAGAAAGTCGGCGGCGAAAAGATGGCGCTGGTCGAAGCTGGACAATCCCCTCTCCGCTGCCAGGTCGAAAGCATTCTGCGCCACGTTGGTCGTGCCCGAAATGCCGCCACGTCCGCCGCCCTGCGCGACCAGGGGTTCGCCGCTTCCGATCGTGGAAGCGTTATCCAGCGATTTCGAGAACGTGTAGCGGCCGCCAATGGACAAGCCGCCCTGCAGGCGCTTGCGCACCCGGATCGAACCCGCATTCGCGGTGGAATCGCCAACTGAATCTTCCCAATAAAACGGCTGCACTCCAGGAAAGAGAATTCCGGTCGCGGTGCGGTTGGGCGCTTCCAGAATGTCGAGCCGCGTTCCCTTGGTCCCCGTGTAGTCGAGATTCAGGATCAGCGTGGGACGGATCTGTTGCTGAACGTCCAGGTTCCAGATCTGCACGTAACCCAGGCGATAGTTGGGATCCACTCCAAAATTATTCGAGATCGATCCCGGCGGTACCGGAGGAAATCCGTTGGCCAACGTGAGTGGCGTAGTCGGCGATTGGGTGTTGGTGGCCGTAGTCGAAAACGGCGGCTGGAACGCCATATTCTGCACGATGCTCTGATACGCGCTGGCGTTGTAGTTGATGCCGTAGCCGGCGCGGACCACAGTGTTCCGCAGCGGCTTCCAGGCCAGTCCGAGGCGCGGGGCAAAATTGTTGCGGTCGGGACGGACCAGAGTCACCGGAAACTGCCCGTTGTAGGGTCCCGACTGGCCAACTTGTACGGGCACTGGCGGCGATGTGAAGCCGACGGGCAAGTCCAGGTTTACGATGCGATCATTCAACTCGGAAAACGGCGAAATGTACTCGTAGCGCACGCCCAGGTTCAACGTCAGATTGCCTCGCACCCGCCATTCGTCCTGCGCGAACAGGTCCCACGAGTTGCCGCGAAAATGGTAGTTGTTGTTGCCGAACTGCACCGAAGTGAGCTGAGGAAGGCTGAGCAGGAAATCGGCAAAGTCGAAACCGGTGTTGACGCCTGTAAAAGTAAACGTCCCGCGGGCGTTGCTGTCAGTTTCGGTATTGATCTGGATCCGCCGAAAATCGCCGCCCCAGCGCCACGTGTGCTTTCCGTGGTTGTAGATCATGTTGTCCGTGAAGGTCCAGGTCTGGTTGCGGAGAAGTTGCGGGTTCACATCGTTGAGACCGCCGAAATGAGTGAACGAAAGATTGGGCAATCCCCAGTCGAAAGGGTTCGTGGAAACACCGTTAATGCCAAGCGTCCCCGTGATGTCCTGATTAAACGCGTAGAGATTCTGCGAACGGATGCGGGAGCGATTGAAATCCAGGCGCGCGTTGTTGATCAGCTTGCCAAAGGTTTGCGTGTATCCGACGGGAACATCAAAGCTGCGAGTGCTGGTATTGCCTCCCACGCTGGGGAACGGATTGGTCACATTCGCACCCGCCGAATGATAGTGGAACCCGACATTCAGATTATTTCGCGGAGCACGCCGCCCCCGACCTCGCTGGCCGGTGGGAGCGCGGCCCAGGGATTGAATAATCCGAATATTCAGGTCGTCGCTGTCGCTGCGCGTGGAGGTGACGAAGTGAAAATTCTGGGTATTGGGGCCGGCTCCCGACACGTTAGGCAGCGGGACGTACAGCAGCAGCCCTTGCGCAATCGGATTGATCGTCAGACCGGCATTCTGAAAGTTGTTGCCCGGAATGGGTTGTCCGGTACCGGGATTGACCAGCTGAATTCCCGCCACTCCGGAAAAATCTCCGCTGCGCTCCGCCATCGTGGGCACAAAGGAAAAAGCATCGTAGGGAGAATTACCGCGCGCGCCGTTGTAATTCGCGAAGAAGAATGTCTTGCTGCCGCGATTGTAGATTCCGGGGATATTCAGCGGTCCCCCGACCGAGGCGCCGAAGCGTTGTTTCATATAGGCGGCCTTTTCTTCCGGACTCTGGGTCAGAGCGTAAGGCGCGGCGTCCAGCGCGGAATTGCCAGCCGAGTAGTAGACCGAGCCATGCGGTCGATTGATGTCGAATCTGCCCCTGCCGCCGAGAACCATGGGACCACCTCGTCCTCCGCCTCCACCGAAGCCTCCGAATCCTCCGCCAGGCCCGCCACCGCCTGCAAAGCCGCCACCCGGACCGCTGCCTGGGCCGCCTGGCCCGCCGGGCCCACCCGCTCCGCCTCCACCCTGGGCTCCACCGAACCCTCCCTGCTGTTCCCGGCCTTCCCTCATTCTTTGGTCTAGTTCGTCGGTGCTCATGCCGAACATTCCCACACCCGATGCATTGCCGGAGATCGATACTGATTCCGTCGCCGAGTCGGCAGCAAGACCCGGTATGGGCATTCCGGAAGGCACGATCTGGTCGGTTGGTCCGCTCGCGGCAGCATCAGCCATGCCTTGCATCACCGACAAACTTTGAAATCCCCGGTTCGCTCTGGCCGCGGCAGCAGCCGCAGTGGGACGTTGCCCAGTGCGCGCGGCCTGCTGGGTCCGTGACAGCAGAGCCAGTTCAATGTCGGCACGAGCCGTGGAGTTATCGAGGACTACTTCGCGCGTGCTGGCCGCAAATGCGGGCATTTCGACCCGCACCTGGTATTTCCCCGCGGCGTTCACCGGGAGCGTATAGGTGCCATCCAGGTCGGTGGAGGTCACGCTTTTTTCTCCCGTGGAGGAGTTTGTTGCGGTCACGGTCGCCCCGGGAATGGCGGCATTGCCCGATTTCACCACGCCAGAAATCAAGTAACTTTGCGCGGGTGCGTCCTGCGCAATTGCACCCACGGCAACCAGCAGCAGAAGCGCTATTGTCGGGATCAGCACGACCAACGCCCTCGGATGTGAAGACAATTCGACGTCCCGGTCGGATTCGGCGCGGCTGGTCATCCGAAGATATTCCAATGGACTGGAAACCCCATCTTTACATTGAACACTGCCAGCTCTGCTTGAGGGGTAAAAAGTTGGTCAATGACCGTAAAGTTTCGTAAATCTGCATCCATCGAGGGAATATGGTTGCCTAGACGCGTAGCGGGACGGGTTTTGCGCTCGCCTTACGATATGGTGACGGGAAAGCCCTTGAGTGGAGTAACCCTTCAGCGTTGGCTCTCCAGCGGGTGGAGCAGGGCTCTTGGCCCTGCATTCCAGGTAATTTGATCGGATGGCGTTAGCCACTGAGGTACTTCCGCGTCAACACCAGGCACCTCAGTGGCTGAAGCCCGTCACAAGACTCAGCTTTTATTTGCAGGCCCGAAGGCCAGCTCCACCCCAAAGCCAGCCCATCCCAAGGGCCCGCTAGCCCAGGAGGTAGTCCATCAAGACCAGCCCGAAAACCAACCGCTCCATCCGCATCCTCAGTGTGTGAACGAGAAATTCAACCCGGTGGTCAGGAGAATATCATTCTGTTTGCTCCCCACAGGCGGGTTAGTCACATAGATATCTCCAAACGCGTTCTGCCAACCCAGCCATTTGCTGATCTTGGTCACGGTGCCAAAGTTGAATGTAGCGCGGTACTCGCCGGTCTCATTCAGATTGGGGAAGAAGTACAGCTTTTCGGTAAGCAACGTGTTCATCCCCAGTTTGTGGGTCAACTCCTCGCCGACTGACACGGCGGCAAAGCTGCGGCTCGGAAGGAAGGTGTATTTTTCACGCGTGTAGTTCACGCCGCCGAGCAGGTCCAGCGTCGTGCGATCATTCTTGATCGCGTGTACGCCCAGGCCGCCTCCGAAGACGGAGCGAAGATCCAGTGTCTGCAAAGCATCGGTCTGGAAATCGGCTCCCACATACGCAAACAACCGGGGAGTGAAATCGTGGTCGTAGCGTGCTCCGCCCTGGACCGCGTTGGCGGTGGCGCTGGGGACCGCGCCCGGCGCGTCATTAGTGGCGTACACGCTGTTGGTGTACAGGCTCAGCTTATCGTGCCAACCCTTGCGGTCGGCGGTGAAGGCCAGCGCCAGGTTCTTGGTCTGGCTGTTGCCGCGGGTCAGTGCGAAACCGGCGTTTACCCCGCCCTCCCATCCTTCCAGCAAACCCGGATGCTGCGACTTGTCAAACGCCGCCTGCTCTGCTTCGCTGCGGAGCCGGGTGACCGATGCCTTAGACTCGCTGACGGTGCCCGCGTTTGCCGTGGCCACCGCGAGGTTGCCATCCGATGTGGTCACTGTCCCCACGACCGTCTGCCCGTTGCTCAGGCTGACGTGCAAAGGCGCGCTGGAGTTGATCTCCTGAACTGCCGGCCACTGCACCGTCACCTCGCCTGCGAACTCGGTCTTGATCAACAGCGTCTTCTCGTCGGATTTCTCGATAGTTCCGGTTAGACGGTCGCCATTTTTCAACACAACCTGATCAGCGAGCAGCCCTCCGGGAAATAGAAAAACGAAGATTACGGCCAGAACTCGTCGGTTGGACACGGCGTTCCTCCAAAATAATTGATAGGGATCGTGGGTCAGTTCATGAGTAGCGTAAGAGCGTCAACTGCTGAAGAAGAAGAAGAGGATCAACAGCTGGAACCACCGACTGCGTGAGTCACTCGTTCTTACAGTCCTCCGCCTGGGTTGCGAAGACGAGAGCAGATTATATGAGAGCTTGGGGACAAGCGCAAAGAACAATTTTAGCCACTACCCAATAATTCCTGGCGAGTTTGAGGAATCGCGTGCGGGGCAAGGCGTGGAGACACAGGAGCTCAAGTTTTACACACGCCGATGGATCGGCCTGTAATCCGGCGTTGTTTTTTTTTCTAGACCGCCCTCGTGTAGCAATAGAACAAATTCCAAGGAGGAACAGCCATGAGCGACGAAAAAGAAAACAAAACGAGCGAGTTGTCAGATCAGGACTTCAACCAGGTCACGGGAGGCAATGAAGTCGCACCACTGCAGACGCAAACTCCCAAAGAGTCGGTTTCCCTTCCGTATGGAAAAATAAAGGTGACGTATACCCAACAGAAACCAGACGGTACGAGCGACTGAGAGGGTTTTATATTTCCCCAGCCACTTGTGATATTGCGTACCCGGTCAATTTGGACGGAGCGCAGGTGATCACGGAGTTGAGCGTGCAGGCGACACGATCTACGTATGGGCAGGCGCCTGGCCGCCCTGCCGGACACGGCCCGTCAAGTCTCAGTCCCGTACCGAAATCTGTCGAACTGCGCTAGCACACCGGGGATTAAGGCTTGAGGCCCGCCGCAAGACAGCAGCCCGTCGGCAGGCACAGTCACAGGCTGAAGGTTGCGTCAGAAATCAATGCTCAAAGGCGAACCGAGGCCCTGGGCTGGGCGCCAAGGGGGCAAAGATTAGCTGGATCGGTTAGAAAAGTCTGCTGCCTTGGTTTCCACAGGAGTGCCTGGGGCTTTTGCCTCTTCCACGGATCCCTCTTTCATTCCATTCTTCAAGGCGCGGATACCCTCGCCAATCCCCTTACCTAGCTCCGGCAATTTCTTCGGGCCGAACACTAGCAGAGCGATAAAGAAGATCACCAACAGATGCATCGGCTGAAATAAGCCCTCAAGCATAAAACTCCTCCGCCGCCTACAACTAGCAGCAAGCCCAACACTATCGAAAGCAGGCATTTACGTCAACTTGCCCGGTGGCCGGGTGAAGACGGGCCGAAGGACAATTACCTTCGTGACCTACCCGCGCTCACTCCGTGGTTCTATGTTGCCAACTACCAGCCGGGCAGTTTATTCCGCAGCGGCGAGTCATCAGAGCACCGATCTTTCGAGACAACCTGATGATCGACGTGAAAACTGACGGCGGAAACCTCACGGCGGCGTTCCGGAAAAGGAGTTCAAGTGCGCCTTCAAGTCCTGTTTTTTCTGCTGGTTGCTCTCTTCGTGGCCTCTGCTCCGGCCCAGCAGGACGATTCCTCTCCGTTGACTTGTACTCAGTTCGTCGCCTGGTCCGCCGGGGGAATGTCCAGCCACCGACTTGACCGGCTTGCTCACCTGCGAGGAACCGCATTCGCCCTGGACGAGGATACTTCCAAGTCTTTGTTGGCGGCGGGAGTGGATCCAATGTTGCTCCGCAGCCTGCCCGCCCCAGCCTCCGGCAAGCCGGATGCTGCCGGTTGTCCCCGGCCGCTGGTTCAGGCCGCAGAGCTGATTCAGCAGAAGAGATTTCAGGGCGCCCAGTCCATTTTGCAGAAGATGATCGCGTCCGACTCCCGCAATTCCGCCCTGTACTTTGCCATGGGCTATGTTCACCAACAGCAGGAAGACTGGGACGAAGCTTCGGACTCCTACCAGAATTCAGAAGCGATGATGCCTGGTCTTTCCGATGTTCACAGCCGGGTGGCCTATCTGCTCTATCGCTCCGACGATGCTGACGGCGCCATTGCCGAGGCGCGTACTGCGCTCAGCATCGATCCCAGCAACGCCGAAGCGTACCGCTTCCTTGGGCTGGGTTTGTACGCCAACGGCCAGTACGCGGCGGCGGTTCACGCCTTCCAGGAGTCTCTCGCGCGCCAGCCCGGCAACGCTGACGTTTATTACGACATGGGAATTACACTTCGCGACCAGGGCAATGTCGATGCCGCGGCGGCTGCTTACCGCAAGGCCATTGCGTTGAATCCAGACTTGTGGGAGGCCCATAACAATCTGGGAATGCTGCTGCATGACCTCAAGAGCTTCGATGGAGCCGTCGCCCAGTATCTGGAGGCCAAACGCCTGGTGCCCGGCGAGTCTTCCGTCCGCAACAATCTCGGCAACACCTATTGCGATAAGGGCGACTACGCGGCTGCCATCGCCGAGTTCCGTGAGCTCTTCCGTATGGATCCTGGTTGGCAACGCGGTCACGACTGCCTGGCCCGGGCGCTCATGTCACAGCGGGATTACGAATCCGCGGTCGGAGAACTGAGGCTGGCGATCTTGCAGGATCCGACCAGCTCCGAACAGCACCGTTACCTGGGGCAAGCGCTTCTCCTGGTGCACCGTCAGCCGGAAGCAGTACGCGAGCTGCGGCTTGCCGTACAGCTGGACCCGGACTCGCCGTTGGCCCATCACTACCTGGCCACGGCACTATTTAGTGGAGACGATTTCAAGGCTGCGGAAACCGAGTTTCGTCAGGCAGTGCGCCTGCAACCTACAGGCAGCAATCACTACTATCTTTCCGCCTGTCTGATGAGCCAGGGACGTTACGACGACGCTCTCTCTGAACTTGAAACAGCGGCCCGCCTTGAGCCGGCGCAGGATTTGTACCGCAGTCGGAAGCAAGAGCTGCTGAAGCTGATGAAGGCGTCGAACGTCCGCTAACAAGCATTCCCGCAACGGGAAATTGGCCGATTCGGAACGTGGCGATTTTCGTTGCACCGGGCACTCTGGCCGCCGAACTGCACAGCACTATCGGCCAGTGGCTCACATGCACTGACGTGCATCGTTGAACCGGTCTACCGGACCTAGAATATTTTTGCATGGGTGCGAAAGCTGTTTGCGCGCCCGGGAGTAACCCATGAATTCAATGCCGCAGTCACAGACCACAGACTCGTCGGTCGCCCCCCCTGCATTCCAGGCGGATCCCGAGTTCCGCGCTCGTTCCGCATACGAGACACTTCCGGCCTCGCTCCAACTTGGGCCCCGGCGGAGCGGATACGGTCTGCCGTGCGCGAAGTGCAAGACGTATTACGGTGCCGATCTTTCGGCGTGCCCGGTGTGTAAGACTGCCGAACGGGTATCGCCCACCATTGTTGCGGCCAGCCCTACCCTCGGCGAAGTGGCCGAGCCTTACGCCGCCACCGTGCCGGACGAAGCAGCCCTGGAAGAAGAACGCGAACGCTTCTTGCGTGAGTTCAAGTCCCAGGCCCCACCCATCGACGTGGAAAGTTTCAAGTGCAGCCTGGAACAGAACCATTCCGGCGAATTGGAACCCGCGGCTGTCTGTGAAGAATGCTACATCCGCCTGCAGGGAAGGGTGGACCTGCTGGAAGCCGCTTTGCACATGGACTTAAAAGAAGCCACACAGGTGATTTACGACGCGGTGTGGTCTGATCCCTCTGATCCCAGCAAGACCTACCACAATGCAGCCCGGGCTATTCTTGGCGAACTACGCAAGCGGGCCGGAGTATCGGCGGTGTTGGGGCCACTACAGCCCCTGCCGCACTAGACGGTCTACTCAGTTTTTAAGAGGACCCACTTTTTGCCGGCATAGAGCCGGTACCCTCCGCCATCCTCAACCATCTTCAGCGGCACCGGGCGGGCCAGTTTGTCGTCCATCTTGGCTTCGACGGTGAACAGATCGTTGGCCCCCACGTCCATCACCAGAAACTTTCCGGCTTGTGAAAACCCAAAACCGTATTGGCCTGGCGCCAGTTCCGATCCCTCAATATTTAGCTTCACTTCCGTGATCAGAAATCCCTGATATTTGGCCTGCACGTCAGATGCATAGCCCGACGTATCTACCAATCCGGCCAGAACCAGCTTGCCGCCCCGCATGCTGAATCCCGCCGAATTGCGCACTTGTACCGGAGCCGATTGCCCACGGAAAAAATAGGCCGCGGGCACAAATTTCTTCAGGTCATCGCCCCCCAGCAATCCAGGCTTCGGCTGTTGAGCCAGCAGCAGACAAGAGAAAAGCATCACCACTACTCCAACCCGTCGCTTCATGAATCACTCCTTCACACGGCTGAGAAATTAAATCCGAGAACTGAGAACTGATCTTACTCCAGGTATCGCTCTAGCGACGGGCTCTAACTACCGACCTTTGACCGGGGCCGCAAATCGCAGCCTCCCGAAGGCGCCGGGCACGTGAAAATTCGGTTCCGGCGTACCCGTCGGTTGCCAGGCCAAGTAGGCTCGCGGTTCGTTCTTTCCCTCGACTCGATAGAAGTTGGCGCGCCAAATCGCACTCGGATCAAAGTTTCGGGTTAGCGCCTTCATCGGAATCGCCAACTCCACGGCCCAACGATGTGCCTTTTCATCCAACGTCACCGATCTCTGCATGCCGCTCTTCAAATCCGCGAGTCCTCCCGGGAAAATGTCCAGATCAATCCACATCCCGTTGGGGCTCGCTTCGAATTCCCGGTAGTAGCGCTCTTGCGAGGGGTCGGGCTGGAGAAAAGCCTCCACCACATCGCGGTCCCACAGGTGGTCGCGGCGTCCGTCCGGATCGGAGCTCTCGAATACGTGCAGCGTGCGATAGCGGCACTCGAATCTCAAATAGAGGGTCTGCGGAGACCACAAGAAGCGAACCTGGGTTTGGCGTTCGTCGTCAGGATTCTTTCCCTGCCAGTCAGAACAAAAAACGATCGGACTTGCACTCTGCCACTCTGGCGCGGGACTCGCGGCTCCGAGCTGGATCTCGCGGGCCACGTAGGAGGCGACAACCTCGGAAGGCTGCGAAACACATTGCGCCGGCGTTGTCATTGCCCCCACCTCCTTATTCGTTTCGAACCCGCTCTGACCCCGCGAATAGAGCACTGAGCCTGGCAGGCAACCCAGCACGCAAACCAGCACCGAACCCAACGCGGTCAGCAATGGTTGTCCACGCAGGCGCATCAAGAACCGCGAGCCGATTTTAGGTGATTCGTCTCTGGTCGCATAGTGCCGTGGCGTGCGTTTTATGGTTCGAACAATCGAGGAGCCGCCCGCGATGACCAACACTTTACGGCGGCTAAACCGGTGTAGTAGGCTGCGCTGACCGAAAATCAGCTCCTTAAGAGGAGAATTCGATGAGACCCTTTCCCGGGTTCGCAGCATGGTTCGCGGTTTTTCTGGCGTTTTCGGTTACCTGCCTGGCTGATGACCTGTTCGAAATCAAGCCGGTTGCGGAGGGAGTTTACGCTGCCATCGCCAAGCCCGCCTACAAGGTAAACTGCAACGCCGCCATTATTTTTCTTGACGACAGTATCCTCGTGGTCGATACCCACTCCAAGCCTTCGGCGGCGCGCGGCCTGATCGAACAGATCAAGAAGATGACCGACAAGTCCGTGAAATACGTCGTCAACACGCACTTTCATTGGGACCACTACCAGGGCAACCAGGCCTATCCCAGTTCCTGGCCGGCGGGGGTTGAGATCATCTCGTCGGAGGCGACCCGCGCCAGCATTGAACAGCGGGGAATCCCGCGGGTGAAGCACGAAATCGTCACCATGCCCCAGGATATCGAAAAACTGAAGGCCGATCTGGAAAAGGCCAGCGACCCGAAACAGAAAGACGAAATCAAAAGGAATATTGCCCAAGCCGAAGACTATCTTGCGGAACTAAAGAGTATGCAGGTGACCCTGCCCACGATGACCTTCGACCGCAGCCTGATCCTGCACCGCAAATCGAGAATTGTTGAGATCCTCTGGCTGGGAAAGGCGCATACCGACGGCGATGTCTTCGTTTATCTCCCCAAAGAGAAGGTGCTGGTCACCGGCGACGCGTTGCACGGCTGGACACCCTACATGGGCGACAGCTATCCCTATGACTGGATTACTACCCTGGACGCTGCTGAGAAGCTGGACTTTGATCAAGTCATCGGCGGTCATGGGGACGTCATGAAGGGCAAACAGAAGTTCGAACTGTGGAAGCAGTACTTCGGCGAACTCCTGAGTCAGACGGCGCAGGCCTACGCCGAAGGCGCCACTGAGGAACAGGCAGAGAAACGAGTGTCGCAGCTGCTCATCACCAGGTATGCCAACAAGTTTGATCCCGACTTTCCTCAGAGCGTGGGGTCCAATGTGGCCAAGGCATACCAGGTAATTGCCTTCATGCATTAGAGTGGTACATCGGGACCTGAATTGAATTGCGATGGCCCGCCCGGTGTCGCTCCGGCCCAGTCGTATGAGTTTGTAGCTGGTTCGCATTTACAGAAGCTTCGACGGCCGGCAGTGAAGTTTTCAACCTTAACCTGATCGAATCCTACAAGGAGGAGGGATGCCGGATATCAGATGCATCCTCTGTCCCACGGACTTCTCAGAGTTCTCGGACATAGCGTTTCGCTATGCCCTATCACTGGCCCAGCATTATCGGGCCAGGCTTTTGCTGCAGCATGTGGTCGAGCTATGGCGACATCCTGAGATTGACTTTGCCGCGGCGCAATATTATGAGGAGTTTCGCGGGCGGCTTCTCCAGAACAGCGAGGAGGAACTCCAGAAGTTTGCGAAGAGCCGGGCAGCCAATGAAGCTCAGTTGGAGCGGGTTGTGCGGCAGGGAATCGCGGCAGACTGCATCCTCGCGCTTGCCGAGGAGCACAAAGTGAATCTGATCGTCATGGGGACTCACGGCCGGCGCGGATTTGACCGGGTGATGGTCGGTTCGGTCACAGAGCGCGTCCTGCGCAAGGCCTCATGTCCGGTGCTGGCAGTGCACAATCCGTCACCCGATTTTCTCAGTTCGCGCAAGCAGTCTGATCCCGTCCACCTGAACCGAATTCTTTTCTGTACGGATTTCTCTGAGAATTCGCAGCGGGCTTTGAGTTATGCGATCTCCCTGACCGCAGAGTACAACGCCGAGCTGACCCTGGTGCACGTGCTGGAGCAGATCCCGGGCGGTTGCGGCATTGATGAAGCGACAGCCACGGTGATCGAACAACTGGAAAATATGATTCCACCGGAGAAGCCCGATATGCGCGGGATCAACATTGTTGTGCGCACGGGACATCCCTACCAGCAGATCATCCAGTTCGCCTCGGAGGCGCAAATCGACATAGTGGTTATGGCGGTACGTGGCCGTGGCGCCCTGAATCTTGCGGTGTTTGGTTCGACGACCTATAGGGTCATTCAGCTGGGATCCTGCCCTGTTCTTGCGGTTCACGTCTGAATGGCTCTCAGAGTCGTTGATCTATTCGTTGCGCAAAGCCGATATGGGATCCACTGTAGCCGCCCATCGCGCCGGAATGAAGCTGGCGATCAGAGCCGCCACCAGCAGGGTCGCCGCAGCCAGCGAAAATGTCAGCGGATCGGTGGCCCTGATTCCAAATAGCAAGCTTCCCATCAATCGAGTCACAACCAGCGCTCCTCCAACTCCGATGGCTAGGCCGACCGTAAGTTTCAGAAGAGTCTGGCGCAGCACCATGATCAGAAGGTGATACCTCTGTGCGCCTAATGCCATCCGGATGCCGAATTCACGCGTCTGCTGGCCTACCGCATACGCAATCGCGCCGTAAATGCCCACCACCGCCAGCAGCAGAGCAAGTCCGGCGAACGTACCCAACAAGGTTAGTACGAAGCGGCGGCGCTCGAGCGACCCGGAGATGATTTGGTCCATGGGCAGCACGCTTACGGGCTGATCGCGATCAACCGACCAAACCTGGTCCCGAATGGCGGGCGCGAGGCGAAGCGGTTCCGGAGTGGTCCGCGCTATGAGGTATGTGGTCAGCGTCCCTTGCGAGAATTGCGCGAAACTGTAGTAAATGGCAGGCTTAGTTTCCGTTTCCAGCGAATCTTGCTTGACGTCGGAAACGACACCTACGATTTCTCCGGGCAGGGGTGGTCCCCAGTCTTTCATTACTACCCGTTTCCCCAGCGCACTCTCCCCGGGCCAGAAACGTTGCGCCATGGTTTGATTGATCACCAAAGTGATCGGACGCCCCGGAATGTCCTGTGCAGTAAATGTTCTTCCCACAAGCAGGCGAATTCCCATGGTGCCGAAGTACTCGGGACTGACCGTCAGAATCTCCGCGTCCGGTTCGTTTCCGGGCTCGTAAACGTGACCCTCGAGCTCAAGGTCGGTGTCGGGCGCCGAATCAAACGGCAGAGTCCCGGCGGCTGCAACCGATTGAACTCCAGGCAGCGCATGAATCTTTTCCAGAACGGCATTCACAAACCGTGTCCGCTCTGGGAGCTCAGGATAGCGGGAGTCGGGCAGTGTGAGGCGCACTACCGCCAGATGCGAACTGTCGAATCCGGGGTCAACCCGTTGCAACAGAACGAAGCTTCGGACCAGCAGGCCGGCAGCGGCCAGCAACATCATCGCGAGTGCCACTTCCGTAACCACCAGGAATGACCGAACGCGTTGATGGCGTACCGACCCGGTGCCGCGGCTGCTGTCCGCAACCTGCACCTGCAAATTCAATCTTGAAGATTGCGCGACGGGAATGCTTCCCGACAAGATCGATGCCAGGACTGAGACCGCGAATGCGAACAGCAGAACTTGCAGGTTAATCGCTGGAGAGGTCAGACGCGGGATGGCACCGGGATACGTGGCATATAAAGCCTTCACAGACCACAGCCCAAGAAGACAACCAGCCGTGCCACCGAGAAGCCCAAGCAATACGCTTCCCGTCAACAGTTGCCGGGCCAGACGAAACCAGTTCGCGCCCAAGGCTGAGCGTATGGCAATCTCTTTCTGCCGCACGGCTGCCCGCGAAAGCAGAAGGCTCGCGACATTCGCACATGCAATCAGGAGCACAAACCCAACCGCACTCATCAAAATCAGCAGAGTAGGGCGCACACTCGAAACCAGGTTGTCCTGCAGGCGCTCGGCATGGAAAGTGAACCCTGGATCGACGTTGTGATTCTCGCGTTGTATTTGCTCTGAAATTGCCTGGAGGTCAGTGTGCACTGCCTCCATTGAAATGCCGGCTTTCACCCGCGCCAGGGTGGTAAACAAATGTGCGCGGCGGTTCTGCGGGAACGCCTGGTCATCACTGAGCGGAGCCCACGCCTGCACCGATTCCGGAAACGAGAACCCCATCGGCATTACGCCGGCAACCAGATGAGGCTCCCCGTGAAGCGTGATCATTTTGCCCACGATTTCGCGGTCCGATCCGAAATGATGCTGCCAGAGTCCGTAGCCGAGGATCACTACTCCTCCAGCATTCTTCCGAAATTGATCTGGGGTAAATCCCGCACCGAGCAACGGCGTTGCCGCCAACAGCGGCAGGAAGTCCTGCGAAACAAATGCGGTGTCAATCTGCTCCGGGGGCGCTGCTTGCCGGGCGTCGCTCAAGTTCTGTGTAAAAATCCGGTACGCCGCCACGCGGGAGAACACATGATTGCGCTCGCGCACATCGCGAAATGTCGCTCCGGTAACATTCATTGCACGCTGGTGATATTCCTGCAGCCGCACGATCTGGCCCGGTTGATGGAAGGGCAGAGGACTGAACAGGACGGAGTTCGCGACACTGAATATCGCCGTGTTCACCCCAATCCCAATCGCCACCGTAATCACCGCCACAGCGGTGAAGCCGGGTGCCTTCCGCAACATGCGGAACTCGTGGCGCAAGTCGCGGAGCAAGGTTTCCATGGCGTCCACTCTTAGTCCGATTGCCGCGATGAATTGACTCGAGAAACCCCTCGCCGTGCAGTGGCGGTCGGCCGCCGCCAACGCAAGTATCGACGGCTGTCCCGGGCAATTGTGAGCAAACCTGCAAACCCACCGAACTGAAGCCGGGCTGGGCAAGCTCGCCGTCTCAGCCGGACCAGGGTTGCCGTCCTGGGCTAGTCGAGGTTGCTCACGACAGTCCAAGGCGAGCGTCCAACTCCCACAGCCCGAAAGAAAAGGGCAAACTACGCTCAATGGGAACAATGAATCAGACCTCTCCGTATAGACGACCAGAGGCGCTATGCAATTCATAGACGATGTCCATTACGCGATGCGGCAATTTGCTCATGCTCCCGGTTTCACGGCCACCGCCGTGTTGACGCTTGCTCTGGGGATTGGTGCCACTACTGCAATCTTCACGCTGGTGCACGCCGTGTTGTTGAAGTCGTTGCCGGTAGCCAAGCCCAGCGAACTCTATCGGGTCGGGAACATCGAGAATTGCTGTGTCAACGGTGGACTACAGGAGAACTGGTCGCTTTTTTCCTACGACAAGTACAAAACGTTCCGCGACGGGACGCGCGGCTTCACGGAACTGGCGGCCTTCCAGGCCGGTCGCAGCCTGATGGGGGTTCGGCGTGGCGGGAGCAACCAGCCCGCCGAGTCATTGCGGGGGCAGTACGTTTCGGGAAACTACTTCTCGATGTTCGGGATCAAGGCTTATGCCGGGCGGATGTTGGCCGCGGAGGATGATCGAAAAGGAGCAGAGCCGGTCGTAGTGATGAGTTACGCGACCTGGCAACAGAAATACGGGCAGGATCCGTCGGTGATCGGGGCCAGTTTCACGTTCAACGGGTTGCCTTTTACGGTGATTGGGGTTGCGCCGCCGAAATTCTATGGCGATCGGGCGGAGAGTCTGGCGGCTTTCTGGTTGCCGCTCAATGCCGAAGCGCTGATCGATGGCCCGTCCAATCTGATGCAATTTCCGGAGTCGGACTGGCTTGACCTCATCGGCCGGATCGCGCCGGCCGCGGATCCGAAAACGATTGAGGCCCAGATGCAGGTAGAACTCAAACAGTGGCTGTTGGGCTCCAGCAGCAAGTTGCAGCCTGACGAACGGGAGCTGGTGCCGAAACAGACTCTGCATCTCTCCCCCGGTGGCGCAGGAGTGCAGATGATGCGCGATGAGTATCAGTCGGGCTTGCACCTGCTGATGTGGGTTTCCGGCTTCGTGCTCCTGATAGCGTGTGCCAATGTGGCGAATTTGATGCTGGTTCGGGCCGCGAGCCGCCGCCAGCACACTTCCGTGCGAACGGCTCTGGGTGCTTCCCGGTCGCGGCAGATGGCCCAGGTGCTGACCGAAAGTACGGTTCTCGCACTGCTCGGCGGAATCGTCGGCGTGGGGTTTGCGTTCGCCTGCACGCGGCTCATCCTGCAACTCGCATTTCGAGACAACCATGTGGCGATCAGTGCCATGCCTTCCCTGCCGGTACTGGGTTTCACCTTCGTCGTCTGTCTGCTGACGGGGGTCCTGTTTGGAGTTGCACCGGCGTGGATGACGGCGCACGCCGATCCGGCTGATGCCTTGCGCGGGTCCCACCGTTCGACGTCACAAGCGGCTGGCTGGACGCAAAAATCCCTGGTCGTGACCCAGGCGGCCTTGTCGCTGGTGCTGCTGTGCGCGGCGGGATTGCTGGCCAGGAGCCTGCGTAACATGCAGCACCAGAGTTTCGGGTTCGAGGTTGCGAACCGCTACATCCTGCATATCGATCCGTCGATGGCCGGATACAAGCCGGAGCAGCTCCCCGCATTCTATCGCCAGCTCCATGACAACCTCGCGGCAATTCCAGGCGTAAGCCGCGTGAGTTTTGCGCTCTATACCCCAATGGAGGGGGATAACTGGGGTGAGACCGTCTACATCGAGGGACAGGCTCCACCTCCGGCGGGAACGAACCAGAATCAGGCATCGTGGGTGAGGGCCAGTGACGGCTACTTCGACGGCGTCGGTTCCAGGATCGTAAAGGGCCGTGCGTTTACCGAACAGGATACGGCCGCAACCCGAAACGTAGCCGTGGTTAACGAAAAATTTGCGAAGAAATTCTTCAAAGATGCAGACCCGATCGGGAAACACTTCGGAGATCTGGATCAAAAATACGCAGGGCAGTTCGAAATCGTCGGGGTCACCGAAAATACGCAATACCGCGAGCCCACTACCGAAATTCCACCGATGTTCTTTCTGCCTGAAACACAGCGTGTTGCATACGACGACGCGCGCTTCAAAGCCTTTGAAGAGCGCACCCACTATTTGAACGCGGCGGTGCTGCTGACCCAGGGCAGTGTGCCCGGACTGGAAGCGCAGGTCCGGCGCGCTCTTGCCCAGGTGAATCCTGACCTGGCGGTGATCGATTTCATGAGCTTCACTGCACAGGTGGACGGGAACTTTGCCCAGAACACCATGCTTGCAAAGCTGACGTCTCTGTTTGGACTGCTGGCACTGGTGCTGGCCTCGGTCGGGCTTTATGGTGTCACCGCATATTCGGTAGAACGGCGCACCAGCGAAATCGGCATCCGCATGGCTCTGGGTGCCGACCGGATGAATGTCCTGAAGCTGGTGCTGAAGGGAGCGCTTGTGCAGATTGGAATCGGATTGGCCATCGGCATTCCGGCAACCATTCTTGCGGGGTACGCGATGAGCACCCAACTTTTTGGAGTGAAGCCTTACGCTCCGGATATTTTGCTGGTCACAACGCTGGTGCTGACCCTGGCCGCGCTGCTGGCCACGCTGCTCCCGGCTCGCAAGGCAGCGACTCTGGAGCCAATCCGAGCGCTGCGGACAGAGTGAGAGATTGTTTCTCTGCGTGCTCGCGTGATTTTCTCTGCGACCTTTGCGGTCAAAAGCTTTTAACCGCAGAGGACGCCGAGAAAAGCACCCAGAGTACGCAGAGAAAAACCCGATCCCTGATAGCTCTAGCGCAGTGTTCGCAAATGGACACTCGATTTCGATTGCGGACAAAGCAAAGCCGTTCACAAGCCCTGATGTCAGTCGTATCTCACTGTCATCGCAGCGACTTACAGCGTCATTCCAAACGGCTCGACAGTTGCGAGAAGAAACGTTGATGGACATCGCTCGCCCAGATATCAAGCGACAGAAGAGACGCCGTCAGATCGTGGGCCTGGTCATCGGCGTTGCACTTCTGGGAGTGGTCACAGTCGGCGTTGCTCGCCTTAAGCCGGCGGCACCGGAAGTGGAACGGAGCACGGTCTGGACTGACACCGTCAAGCGCGGCCCCATGCTGCGCCAGGTCAGGGGTCTTGGGTCCCTGATTCCCAGCCAGGAGTTCACCCGTCAAATACCAGCCGAAACGGAAGCCACGGTCGTCCGAATCCGCATGTTGCCTGGCTCCCAGGTGAAAGCCGACAGCACTCTGCTGGAGATGAGCAATCCGCAGGTTGAGCAGGCGGCGCTCGACGCCAGACTTCAGTTGAAGGCTGCGGAAGCCGAGTATCAGAGCCTGCGCGTCAAGTTGCAGAGCGATCTCATGAACCAGAAAGCCGGCGCCGCCACCGTCACTGCCGACTACAGCCAGGCCAAGCTCCAGTCCGAGACTGACAAAGCGCTATACGACCTCGGTGTGATTTCAGGTCTTGCATACAAGGCGTCGAAGGGCAAGGCCGACGAACTCACCACACGAAACAACATTGAAGATGAACGGCTGTCGATCAATCAGAAAGCGATTGAATCGCAGATGGCGGAACAGCAGGCCAAAGTAGACCAGATGCGGGCGTTGGCTGAGCTGAAGCAGAAACAGTTGGACGCGCTTAAGGTGCGTGCCGGCATCGACGGCGTTCTGGTCGACTTGCCATTGCAGGTGGGGCAGCACGTCTTGCCGGGGGCGATGCTGGCCAAGGTCGTCCAGCCAAATCATCTGATAGCAGAGTTAAAGATTGCCGAAACCCAGGCGCGAGACATTCAGATTGGTCTACCGTCAATGGTCGATACCCACAACGGCACCGTCCCGGGAACCGTGATGCGAGTCGATCCGGCGGTGCAGAACGGGACGGTCACAGTTGACGTGCAACTTACCGGTGAACTTCCCAAGGGTGCCCGGCCCGACTTGAGTGTGGACGGAACCATCGATCTGGAAAGGCTGGAGAACGTGCTCTACGTCGGCCGTCCCGCCTTTGGACAGGAAAACAGCACAATCAGCCTGTTCAAACTGGATGCGGCCGGGAACGGCGCGGTTCGCGTTCCGGTAAAGGTAGGGCGCGCGTCGGTAAATTCGATTCAGATTATTGAAGGGCTGCATGAAGGCGACACCGTGATTCTTTCCGACATGTCGCGCTCGGATAACACCGATCGCATCAGGCTTGATTGAGACACGCGCGAGCGAAACACGCTGGACTGAAAGAAAAGACAACCGATTGAGGCAGACGCCATGACTGAAGCTGGACAAGCACTGATTCAGATTGAAGATCTCACCAAGGTTTTCTATACCGACGAAGTGGAAACTCACGCCCTCTCCGGAGTGCACCTCGCGATTCGCAAGGGAGAGTACGTCGCCATGTCGGGTCCATCGGGCTGCGGCAAGTCAACCCTGCTTTCGATCATCGGGCTGCTTGATACGCCGACCAACGGACATTATCAACTGAACAGCCAACCGGTGGAGAACCTGGGCTTTGCGGAACGATCGCGCATTCGCAATCAGGAGATCGGCTTTATCTTCCAGAGTTTCAATCTGATTGGCGATCTCACGGTCTATGAAAATGTCGAACTGCCTCTGACCTACAGGCAGAAGATGCCCGCCCCGGAGCGCAAGAAGCGCGTCATGGAAGCTCTGGAGCGCGTGGGCATGGCTCACCGGATACGTCACTATCCTTCGCAACTCTCCGGTGGCCAGCAGCAGCGCGTGGCGGTGGCCCGCGCCCTGGGAGGAAAACCTTCCATCCTGCTTGCCGATGAGCCCACCGGAAATCTGGATTCCCGCAACGGCGAAGCAGTGATGGAGTTGCTCCAGAACCTGCACCGTGAAGGCGCGACGATTTGCATGGTCACGCACGATCCGCGCTTCGCCAAGCACGCCGAGCGCGAAGTGCATCTGTTCGACGGCAAAGTTGTCGCCGAAGAAGAACTGAAAAAACTGATGGCCGACGTGCATTCATGAGTGGGCTGATCCAGGACGCGCGGTATGCCCTGCGCCAGTTGCGCAAGAATCCAGCATTCACGGCCGTCGCCGTGCTCACCCTCGCTCTGGGGATTGGGGCGAACACGGCCATCTTTACGTTAGTGGATTCCGTAATCCTGCGCGCACTCCCTTATAAAGACTCTGCGCGGATTTACAGAATATGGGGCGCGTTGCCGTCTCGCGGACTCAGCGAACTCCCGGTTTCGGAGCCGGAGTTCCTCGAATACAAGAAGAGCCGCAGTTTTGACCACATGGGTGCGTTCGTGACGGCCGCGCTCAATCTCACAAAAGCAGGAGATCCGGAGCGGATCACTGTAACGTGGGCTTCGGCTGATGCGTTATCTGCGATGAGTGCGGAAACTATTCTGGGACGAGTTTTTTCAACGGAGGAGGACCAGCGTGGCCCCAACCAGGTTGTGGTTCTAAGTCACCGGCTTTGGCAGGGGCATTTCGGAGGGGATCCCGGCATTCTTGGAAAATCCATCACGCTAGATAATGCGAGTAAGACAGTCATTGGAGTGATGCGGCCAGGCTTCAATTTTCCATCCGAGGAAGTGGATGTCTGGGCGCCATTGGCGCTCGATCCGGCGAGCAAGAATGTCGGACTTCACTATCTGGGAGTAGTTGGGCACCTCGCGCCGGGAGTTACTCTGCGACACGCCAGTGCCGAGATGCAATCGCTTGCGGACCAGATCAAGCTGACATATCCCAGCTACTACAAGGAAGCGGTGGGATTTACTGCGGGCCTGGTTTCTTTGCAAGAGCAGATGGTCGGTAACTTTCGTCCGGCACTGCTGGTATTGATGGGCGGAGTTGGATTCATGCTGCTCATCTGCTGCGTTAACGTTGCCAACTTACTATTGGCTCGTGCGGCCGGGCGCAAGAAAGAAATCGCGACCAGGATGGCATTGGGAGCCTCGCGCCTTCGCCTGATTCACCAACTGCTCACCGAGAGCCTAGTGATTTCGCTGGGGGGAGGAGCAATCGGTGTGTTGCTGGCGCAGTGGGGAGTAAGGGTGCTAACTGCAAGCCAGTTCGACCTTCCTCGAATGCAGGAAGTCACTATTGATGGACGAGTGCTGCTTTTTACTTTGGTGGCTTCGGTCCTCAGCGGAACAGTTTTTGGATTGGCTCCTGCTTTGCGGGCGTCAAAGTCCGACTTGAATGACTCGCTCAAAGAGGGAGGTCGAGGCGGGAAGGAGAGTAAGGCAGATCGCCGCACGCGGGGTGGATTAGTGATTTCAGAAATTGCTTTCTCCTTGGTGTTGCTGGCTGGAGCGGGACTCATGATCGGAAGTTTTGTGCGGTTGCTGGATGTGAGGCTCGGCTTCAATCCCAAAGACATTCTCACCATGCAACTTTCCCTTCCGCAATCTCAATATGCTCAGGGGCGGCAGGTGACCAGCTTCTACCAGCAACTTATCGATCGAGTTGAGTTACTGCCGGGAGTAAAGTCCGCGGCGTTTGTTAATTATCTCCCGATGACGGAAGAAAATGCGACCGCTTCTTTTCAGGCTGAGGGTCGTGCGTTGGATTCCGCAAGCGCTATCGCCGATTACCACATCATCAGCCCCGATTATTTCAGCGCCATGAGTATCGCGATCATGCAAGGGAGGGGTCTCACGAAATTGGACAGTGAGCGACCCGCCGCTGTAGTCATCAATCACACTATGGCGCGCGACTTCTGGCCGGGCGAAGACGTGATAGGCAAACGAATCAGGCTCAGAGCGGATACGCCCTGGCTTACGGTGGTGGGGGTCGTCGCGGATATCAAGAACCACGGCCCAAATAGACCAACGAATCCAGAAATGTACTTCCCGCACAGTGATCAGCCATTTGGCTTGTGGGCGGATCTTCGCTCGATGACCCTGGTGGTGCGAACTGACTCCGCGCCACCGGACATGGCAAACGCAATCCGGCGAGAGATCGGGATGATGGACGGTGATTTGCCGATCTACAAAATTCAGACCATGGAGCATGTCATCGCCAGCTCAATTTCCGAAGCACTTTTCACCATGGAGTTGCTGTCTCTCTTCGGCGCCCTCGCTCTGGTTCTCGCCGCAGTCGGAGTCTACGGAGTGATGTCTTATTCGGTTGTGCAGCGCACGCATGAGGTCGGCATTCGCAAAGCACTGGGGGCGAGACCTGAAGACATCACTTTGTTATTCGTTAAGCAAGGTTTTGTGCTTGCCCTTATCGGTGTGGCCATCGGACTTTGTAGTGCGTTAGCGTTGTCCCGCGTAATGTCCAGGTTGCTCTACGGCCTAAGCACAACCGATCCGGGGACATTTATCGGAGTCGCGGCAATACTCGCATCTGTCACGCTCGCGGCCAGCTACATACCTGCGCGCCGCGCGGCCAAAGTCGATCCTATGGTGGCGCTGCGCTACGAGTAAGCAAACATGGAAACTTTGTTTCAGAATCTTCGCTACACAATCCGCACCCTACGAAAGAGCCCTGGGTTTACCGCCGTAGCCGTGCTCACCCTTGCGCTAGGGATCGGGGCGAACACGGCCATCTTCAGCGTAGTTAATGCCGTACTGTTGCGACCGCTTCCTTATAAGGATGACAGCAGGCTAGTGGTAATTCTCAACAAGGGCCGCAACCCGGTGGCTCCGGCGAACTTCATCGACTGGCGAAGCCAGAGTCGATCCTTCTCGCACATGGGGGCGGCAGAGTATTGGACCCCGAACCTGACCGGCACAGACAATCCCGAGAAATTGTGGGCCTTGCACATTACTCCTGACATCTTTCCAATGTTGGGAGTCCAGCCCTTGTTGGGGCGCGTGTTCCTGCCGGAAGAGGAAGAGGCCGGCAAAGAACATGAAGTGGTGCTGAGCTACCCGCTCTGGCAGAGCCGCTATGCCGGCGACCCTGGCGTCGTTGGCCGCTCTGTGAAACTCAGCGGTGAAACGTACTCCGTCGTAGGAGTGATGCCGCGCGATTTCAAGTTCGCTCCCTTTTGGGCGACAAAGGCACAACTCTGGGCGCCGCTGGCCCTCGGTTCGCGGGTCACAGATCGCGATGGTAGTTCACTCCGCGTGTTTGCCCGGCTGAAGCCTGGAGTCACGCTGGAGCAGGCCCAGGCCGAGATGTCCGGCATTACCAGTCGCCTGGAGCGCGAGTTCCCCGACACGAATCAGGACATGCAAGTTGTTTCGCTTCGCGAGAAAGTGGTGGGAAACATTCGTCCCGCCCTGCTTGTGCTTCTGGGAGCAGTGGGCTTCGTGCTGCTGATTGCCTGCGCCAACGTCAGTCACATGTTGCTGGTGCGCGCGGCCGCACGGCGAGAAGAGATTGCGCTGCGCACTGCTCTCGGAGCCGGACGCTGGGACATGTTCCGCCAGTTTCTTACCGAAAGCGTGGCCCTGGCATTCATGGGTGGCTGCGCTGGGTTGCTGCTTGCCGTATGGGGCGTTCGCGTTCTGCATGCCCTCAGTCCGGATGGCATAGCCAGAGTGGAAACCGTCGATGTGGATGGCTATGTGCTGCTGTTTGCATTGGGCATCTCCTTACTGACCGGTCTGGCTTTCGGCATAGCTCCGGCCTGGAAAGCGACTGCGGTCAACCTCAGTGACGTCCTCAAAGAGGGAGAACGCGGATCGAGCGAGGGACTGCACCGCAATCGTCTGCGCGGACTTCTTATAGGTTCCGAATTTGCCCTGGCGGTGGTGCTGCTGGCCGGAGCGGGCCTCATGGTCCGCACATTTCTCGCGTTGCAGCATGTCGATCCGGGCTTTGATCCGCAGGGCGTGCTGTCCATGGTGGTGGGCGTCGCAGGCACGGAACAGGCGGCGGCCGGCCATACCGGTAACTTTTACCGCGAGGTGCTGCAGAAGGTAAGCGCTGTGCCGGGAGTTGAATCCGCCAGCGGCATCAACCATCTGCCGCTCGCGGGCGATGAATGGGGTTTTTCGTTTCACATCGAGGGGCGTCCGCCCGAGCGTCCGGGAGAAGATCTCGTAGCCACCTACCGCGTGGTTTTTCCGGGCTACTTTCAGACCATGCGCATCCCGATCCTGCGGGGCCGTGACGTCACCGATGCCGACAATTTGCGCTCGCCCGGAGTGATTGTCATCAACGAATATCTTGCCCGCCGCTACTGGCCCGGCGAAGACGCAATCGGCAAGCGAATCACATTTGACGATCCGGCGAAAAATCCTTCATGGCTCACCGTGGTGGGTGTAGCCAAGAACACCGCACGCAGCAACTGGGTCAGCCCGCCCGAGGAGGAAGTATTCCTGCCGTACCTGCAGAACCGCGCATATCTCGATACTCCGTCGCCACCGTTTGCCTACCTCACGCTGGTCGTGCGAGCAAGTCGAGACCCCGCAGCCCTGGCGCCGGACATCCGGGAAGCGATTCGCTCGCTCGACAAAAACATTCCCATCTCTGAGATCCAGACCATGAACCAGGTGGTCGCCGAAGCCAATGGCCAGTCCCGCTTTTACATGGTTTTGCTGGGCGCGTTTGCCGTGGTAGCGCTGGTGCTGGCGGGGGTAGGTATTTATGGCGTCATGAGCTATTCCGTCTCGCGGCGGACCCACGAGATCGGCATCCGAATGGCACTGGGCGCGCAATCCCGAGACGTCCTGAAGCTGGTGGTTTTCCAGGGAATATTCCAGGCGCTGGCCGGAGTCGCTGTGGGATTGGCCGGAGCTTTGGCCTTGAGCCACCTGATGGCTGGACTGCTGTATGGCACGCGTCCGACCGATCCGGTGACGTTCGTCGCAGCGGTGCTCGTGCTGGGCGGTGTGGCAGTCGCGGCCAGTTACATTCCGGCGCGACGCGCGTCGAAGGTCGATCCCATGGTGGCGTTGCGTTACGAGTGAAGGGAGAGATGGAAATGCTGCTCCAGGATTTGCCTTTTGCGTTCCGCGTGCTGCGCAAAAATCCGGTCTTCACGCTAGTGGCGTTCATCACGCTGACCCTGGGGATCGGCGCCACCACCGTAATTTTCAGCGTGGTATACGAAGTGCTGCTGCGGCCGCTGCCCTATGAAAATCCCGATCAGATCATTCGCCTTTGGGAGGTGACTGCACGGGGGCGGCAGATCAATTTTACCGACCCGAATTTTGAAGACATCCGTTCGCAGAACCACTTCCTGCAGGGGATGGCCGAGTATAGAGCGGTATCCGAATCGGTTTCCGGCGGTTCCGAACCGACGCGCACCAAGGTAGCCACAGTTTCGAAGGACTTTTTCCCAATCATGCGCGTGCGGCCCGTATTGGGGCGCAGCTTTGCTTCAGATGAGCAACACTTCGGGGCAGCGCCCACTGCCCTGGTGAGTTACGCATACTGGCAACAATATCTTGGAAGTGTCACTGACCTTTCTGCGGTCAAGCTGAACATTGAGAACCGGGCAGTATCGGTCATCGGCGTGCTGCCACCCGGCTTCCGCTTTCCGGATGACTCCACCATCTGGATGCCGCGAGAGCTCAACCAGCGCCTGCCGAGCCGCAGTGCCCATAACTGGCGGGTGTTAGGGCGACTGCGCGACGGGGTTGCTCCGGATCAAGCCCGGGCCGAGCTGGCATCGATTGCCCGTCAGATCCACCAGCAGTACGGACAAGATGTCGACATGACTGACGTCGCTGTGGCTGGTCTGCAGGATGCCATGACCAGTGACGTGCGTCCCGCGTTAATGATTCTGCTGGGAGCCGTCACCTTCCTCTTGCTGATTGCCTGCGCCAACGTGGCGAATCTGCTGCTGGCACAAGCCGCCGCACGGCAAAGAGAGTTGGCGATTCGTGCCGCAGTCGGCGCGACCCGAGGCCGACTGGTGCGGCAGTTTCTCACGGAAGCCTTACTGCTTTCTCTGGCGGGAGGCGCCGCAGGCGTGCTGGCGGCACGCTGGGGAGTGGTTGCGCTGGCGCGGCTGGCTCCGCCCGAACTGCCGATGGTAGAACAGGTTTCCGTCAGCTTCCCGGTGTTGTTGTTTGCTTTTGGAGTTTCTTCGCTAGTGGCGGTTGGATTGGGAGTCTTCAGTGCGCTGCGAGCTACATCGGGGAATTCACAACCAGCTTTGGCGGAGCGTGGACGGTCGCAGGCCGGCGCGCCGCGCAGCCATCGTCTGGGCCGCGCCATCATCGCCGGGCAACTGGCGATCACGTTGGTGCTGCTCACCGGTGCGGGTCTGTTGGGGCGCAGTTTGTTGAACGTTCTCGCCACCAACCCGGGCTTTCATACCGAGCACATCATAACCGTCGATCTCGCCCTTTCTTTTGCTGCCAAAGACGCGGACAAGACGCAGCGCATCCAGTTCCTCGATCAGTTGCTTGCGCAAATGCGCGCCATACCCGGAGTGCAGGAAGTCGGGGGCACTGGACACTTGCCGTTGACTGACATGCTGTCGAATGGGACCTACGTCTTATTGGCGCCTGGCGACCAGCCGCCGCACGCCATCGAGCAGCTGGAGGCGTGGTCCCACAACGCGGCGCGTACCGGATACGCAAACTACAGCCCGGCAAGTGACGGCTACTTTCGCGCTCTTGGAATCCCGCTGCTTCAAGGACGTCTGTTCGATGATCGGGACTCCATGGACGCGCCGCATGTGGCTATCATCAACCAGTCGTTGGCCCGCGAAAAGTGGCCGGAACAGAATCCGTTGGGCCACAACATCGAATTCGGCAACATGGACGGTGATTTGCGCCCGTTCACCATCGTCGGCGTGGTCGGCGACGTGCGTGAGGACAGCGTGGAAACGCCTCCGAGTCCGACCATTTATGTGAACTACCGCCAGCGTCCACAGGCGACATATCACTTCACTGCGGTCGTGCGCAGCGATGCCGACCCGACCTCCATAATCTCCTCCGCCCGAAAAATTGTGCACAGCCTCGATCCCGATCTCCCGCCGAGTTTCGGTACGTTTAACCAGGTGGTGTCCAATTCTCTCAAGGCAAGGCGCTTCAACCTGACGCTGGTCGGTGTGTTCGCGTGTACGGCCATGCTGTTAGCCATAGCGGGGCTTTACGGAGTGATGGCCTATGCGGTCACTCAGCGGACCGGGGAGTTTGGAGTGCGGACGGCGTTAGGGGCGTCTCCCGGCAACATCCTGCGCCTGGTACTGGGGCAGGGAATCGTAACTGCTCTGATTGGCGTGGCGATTGGAATGGCCGGAGCTCTAATCCTCGCTCGCACCCTGCAATCGCTGCTGTTCGGGCTGAGCGCGAGTGATCCGCTGACTTTTGCGGTGGTCGCTTTGGTGCTTATTGTTGTGGCACTGCTTGCGAGCTACATTCCGGCACGCCGCGCGGCGAAAGTCGATCCCATGGTGGCGTTGCGCTACGAGTGATGGGGGAAGCGGAATGAATGGATGCCTTCAAGACGTGCGCTATGCAATTCGTCAACTGTTAAAAACGCCTGCCGTTACAGTTGTTGTGGCCATCACGCTTGCGCTGGGCATCGGCGTCAACACCGGTATATTCAGCGTTCTGAACGGGTGGCTTTTTCGTCCCCTGCCGGTGCCCGTGCCGGATCAGATCACCATTCTGGCCGCGCCGCAGGGGGATGGCTCAAAGTTCTCCTTTCTCGACCTCACCGATGTGCGCAAGGAGGCAGACGTATTTTCAGGCGTGTTCGCGTACGCCACGGGGATTGCAGGGCTTAGTACCAATGGCAACCCCAGTGAATTCGCCTACAGCGCGGTAACCGGCAATTATTTTTCCACCCTCGGAGTGAAGCCGCTGCTCGGCCGGATGTTCCTGCCGGCTGAGGGCGAGAAGCCATCGGACGCACTTCAAGTAATTCTGGGTTACTCCTACTGGCGAAAAACGTTTGGTGAGGACCGGGGAGTCGTCGGCCGGCAGGTCCTCATCAATGGCAAACCGGCCACGGTCATTGGGGTCGCACCGAAAGAGTTTCATGGCACCTTCTTCGCCTTCGAGATGGATGGCTATCTGCCGCTGAGTTTCCTGGCGCAAAGCGAAAACTCAAATGACTTCTGGTCCAACCGGGGGCATCGGGAATTGTTCGTGCTCGGCCGGCTGAAACGGGGCATCAGCCGGCACTCTGCACAAGCCTCGGTTGAGGTGATTGCCAAACGCCTGGCAGCGGAATACGCTTCGACGGACGACAAATTCACAATCCGGCTCATCCCCGAGCGGATGTCGCGGCCGGCCCCGTTTGTCTCCAGCTTCGTTCCCATAGTCGCAGCTTTGTTCCTCGGGCTGGCGGGGATGGTTCTCGTTCTGGCTTGCATCAACGTGGCCAATATTCTTCTCGCCCGCGCCACCGCGCGGCAGCGTGAGATGGGCATTCGTGCCGCCCTGGGCGCAGGCCGCGTCCGGCTGATACGGCAGGTTCTCACGGAGAGCCTTCTTCTTGCCCTGCTGGGTGGGGCCGCGGGCGCGTCGCTGGGAAAGTGGGCCATCGCAGCCACTGGTTCCCTTCTTCATTCGATTGTCACCACCTCATCCAATTTAGGCTACACCATGGATTGCAGCTTCGACTGGCGGGTCTTTGCCTACACGCTGGGGGCCGCAGTCCTGACCGGAGTGATTGCCGGCCTCTGGCCCGCTTTCCGCGCCGGCCGAACTGACATACTCACAACCTTGCGCGATGGTGCACGCGGCGCTTCCGGCGGCCCGGAGAAACATCGCGTCCGCAGTGTGCTGGTTGTCGTGCAAGTCGCATGTTCCCTGATGTTGCTGGTGGTCGCTGGACTGTTCGTGCGCAGCCTGGGCCACGCAGAGCGCATGTATCTGGGTTTCGATCCCGATCACGTCCTCAATGTCATGCTTGACCCGCGACAGATTGGTTACAGCGATGCCCGCAGCATAGATCTCTATCGAGAGTTGGTAGAGCACGTGCGTGCGATGCCCGGAGTGCAATCCGCCAGCGTCGCCTTCTCGGTGCCCATGTCGTTTCCTGGACATTCGGATCCTCTCTATGTTGAAGGCCACGCCGTCGTTGTCGGAGAACAGCCCCCGAAAGTCTCTTCCAACAGCATTGACCCCGGATACCTTCGCACGATGCGCGTCCCCTTGCTGCAAGGCCGCGATTTCAAGGACTCCGATGATGAGAAAGCGCCTCGGGTAGCGATCGTGAACCAGGCCATGGCAAATCGCTTTTGGCCGAACCAGGATCCTCTCGGCAAACGCTTCAGCCTGAAAAGCGCCGGCGGCCCGTTCATCGAAGTGGTTGGTGTCGCTCATGACGGCCAGTACTTTTTTCTTTCGCCGGATTCCTCTCCGTATTTTTATGTTCCCTTCGCGCAGAATCCGTCTGCGTTTGCCGCGCTCCAGCTTCGATCTTCGATTCCGCCAGAGCTGCTGATTCAGAACGTGCAGCAGGAGATCAACAAACTGGCTCCCGACCTGCCCGCGATCGATATCCACACCATGGATCAAACCGTGCATGGGCTTGCCGGGATGTTCATTTTTCGCCTGGCGGCGGCGCTGGCTGCAACCATGGGAGTCCTTGGCCTGGTCCTTGCCGTTGTGGGCGTCTACGGGATGGTCGCGTTTTCAGTGACGCGCCGCACCCAGGAAATTGGAATCCGCATCGCGCTCGGAGCAGAGCGGGGCGACATCATCAAGCTGGTTTCGCGCCAGGGGTTGCGGCTGGTGATTGCAGGCGTCACGGTGGGCGTAGTTGTCGCGTTGATCCTGACTCGCGCGATGGGCAGGTTGCTGATGGGGGTCAGCGCTGCTGACCCGGCGACTTACTTGTCCGTTGCGGTCCTGCTGTCGGCCGTGGTCTTGCTCGCGTGCTACATCCCAGCCCGCCGGGCGACCGCGGTGGATCCTATGGTGGCGCTGAGATACGAGTAGGAAGTTATGGAAACTCTTCTTCATGATCTTCGCTTCGGCTTCCGGACGTTGCGGAAGGCTCCAGGTTTCACGATGGTGGCGGTGGTGGTGCTGGGGCTTGGCATTGGGGCGAATACCGCCATCTTCAGTGTAGTGAATGCGATATTGCTCCGGCCGCTGCCATTCCAGGATTCGGGACGTCTGGTGCAGGTGTGGCACGTTCCGCCGCCCAAGAGTTTTCCGGGGATGACCCGTTTCTCGGTTTCTCCCGCGAACTATCTGGACTGGGAAAGACAGAACCGCTTGTTTGAGAACACGGCGATCTACGGATACCGGACCTACAGCATGACTGGCTCGGGCGAACCGGAGTCAGTGAGCGCGATTGGAGTGTCGCCGGATTTCTTCCGCGTACTCAGGATCCAGCCTAGTTTGGGCCGTGTGTTCTTGCCCGAGGAGAATCAGAATGGGCGCGGGCGGGTCGCCGTCCTCAGTGAGGGGTTCTGGCAGACGCACTTTGCCTCAGATCCCAAGATCGTGGGCGGCACCATCTCGCTCGATAACCTGCGCTATACCGTGGTGGGCGTCATTCCTTCGAAATCAGTCTTTCCTACGTCTTCCGATCCCAAGTCGCAGCCCCAGTTATGGACTCCGCTGGCGTGGACCGATGCCGAGCGCGCGATTCGCGGTAACCACAATTACCAGGTCATTGCCCGCCTGAAGCCGGGAGCCGATGTGCAGCAATCCCAGGCTGAGATGAACACTATTTCCGCGCGCCTCGAGCAGGAATATCCCGGCGACGACAAAGGGTGGGGAGCGACGGTTGTCCCGCTGCGGGATCAACTGGTGGGAGATGTCCGACCGGCCTTGATGGTATTGCTCGGAGCGGTGGGGTTTGTTCTGCTGGTCGCGTGTGCCAATGTAGCCAATCTGGTGTTAGTCAAAACACTCGCACGGCAGAAGGAGGTTGCGATTCGGACCGCCCTGGGCGCGAGTTCGGCCCGGATGGCGCAGCAGATACTTTCGGAAACATTGCTGCTTGCACTGACGGGAGGCGCGCTGGGACTTGCCTTTGCACACTTCGGAGTGAAACTGATCGTCGCCTTCTTGGCTCAAAGTCTGCCGCGCACTACGGACATCACCGTGGATGGCTGGGTACTGACATTCACTCTTGCGGTCTCGGTGTTGACCGGTGTCGTGGCGGGCTTGTTGCCGGCGGTACGCGCCAGCAAAACGAATCTGAACGATTCACTGAAGCAGGGTCTGGGCCGGACTGACGCCGATTCCGGCGGCAACCGGACACGCAGCGTACTGGTGATTTCCGAAGTTGCGTTGTCACTCGTGCTGCTGATCGGCGCAGGGCTGATGATTCGGACCCTGTCGCGATTGCGAAACGTCGATCCAGGTCTGGATCCTCATAACGTCCTCACCATGACATTCGCTCTGTCCTCAACTAAGTACGACAAACCTGCGCAACAGATCGCGTTCTACGACCGGCTCTTGCAGCGTGTGCGCAGCTTGCCCGGGGTGGTGTCGGCGGGTGCGATTGACTCTTTGCCCCTGGGAAACGGAGGCTCGACTCAGCCAATTGCCGTCGACGGACAACCCGCACTGGCGATGTCGGAGCAGCCAGAAGTCGCGGTTCGGGTGGTGGAACCTGGTTTTTGTGAAACCATGCGAATCCCCCTTTTGCAAGGGCGTGCACTGAGTATTGCGGATACTGCCGACCGGCCGTCTGTAATTGTGATCAGCCAGTCGATGGCCAAACGTTTCTGGCTGGGTGAGAATCCGATTGGCAAGCGTCTGACGATGTCGTTCTCTCCTGAAAAATCGCGAGAGGTGGTCGGAGTGGTGGGCGATGTTAAGGGAGACGGCCTGGACGTATTGGATCCGGTTGCCACGTTGTACGCGCCACTGGCGCAGCAGCCGACGCCGTATATGTCCTTGGTGGTGAGGACATCCCCTCCGCCGAACACCCTAGTTTCCGCCGTGTCGGGTGCAGTCCATGAGGTGGATCGCGCGCAACCCGCCTTGGATGTCATCACCATGGACGAGCTTGTCGCCAACTCACTTTCCCAGCAACGCTTCAACATGCTGCTGCTGTCGGCCTTTTCCGGCCTGGCCCTGTTGCTGGCAGCAATCGGGATCTACAGCGTGCTGGCGTATTCGGTGAGGCGGCGCATGCGTGAGATTGGCGTCCGCATGGCTCTGGGGGCGCAACGCAGCGATATCTTGCGCATGATCCTTGGCCAGGGTACCAGGCTCGCGCTTATCGGCACGGGCATCGGAATTGCGGCCGCTCTCGGCCTGACGCGGCTCATGTCCAGCCAGTTATTCGGCGTGACCGCGACTGACCCAGTGACATTCCTGAGCGTTGCGGCACTGATCGTACTGGTGGCCTTGGCGGCCTGCTACATTCCGGCGCGCCGGGCCACGAGAGTAGATCCCATAATCGCGCTGCGGTACGAGTGAGGAACCAAATTTCTGGTTCGGAACAAAAAAAATGATTCAACTAAAAAATATCGAACGTTTCTATAAAACTGCAGCCGGACAAACCTGGGTCTTACGCCGTATCAATCTGGAGATCCAACAGGGCGAGTTCATTACCATCATGGGGCCATCCGGAGCAGGGAAGTCCTCCCTGTTGAATGTCCTTGCGTTGCTCGACGATCAATGGCAGGGCGAGTATTGGTTTCGCGAGCAGGCTGTCCACGAAATGAAACGCAAACAGCGTGGTGAGCTGGCCAAAAGCCAGATCGGCATGGTGTTCCAGAGCTATCACTTGCTCGACGATCTGACCGTCCGCGAAAACATCGATTTGCCACTGTCTTATAAGGATGTTCCGAGCAACCGGCGCCAGAGCCTGGTGGCCGACACGCTGGACCGGTTTCAGATCGTCGCCAAGAAGGACTTGTTTCCCAGCCAGCTTTCCGGCGGACAACAGCAGCTCGTAGGAGTTGCTCGCGCAGTGATCCACAAGCCCGCGTTGCTGTTGGCCGACGAGCCCACGGGAAACCTGCACTCCTCTCAGGCAAAGGAAATCATGGAATTGTTTCGTGAACTGAACCAGCAGGGCACAACGATTGTTCAGGTCACCCACTCAGAGGTCAATGCGTCCTATGGCACTCGCACCATCCAACTGCGTGACGGCTGGATGGTCGGCGACACGGCCAATCCAGATCTAAAGCCCTATGAGGCGGTGAAGCAATGAAGGAGACCGCTCGCCGGCCGAATTTTCTTATGCGCGGTGTGTCGTGGCTTCTCATCGCATTGACCGCAACGGCTTCCGGGCAGACCGCAACCGTTCGCTTTGACATGCCCACATCGCACAATCCGCTCAGCGCCTATTCAGCTGATCAGGTGCCTCAGCCGGACCTCACCAATTCTCCACTGCTGGGACAATTGATCCGTGACGGCAAACTGTATTTATCGCTCAGGGATTCGATACGGCTGGCGCTGGAAAACAATCTCGACTTGGCCATCGCGCGCTACAATCTGCCGATCGCCAACACGGATATACTGCGAACTCAAGCTGGCGGAATCTTCCGCGGCGTGAATGCCGGCGTGGTGCAGGGAACTCCGGGCGGCGGGGTTGGCGGCTTCGGCACTGGAGCTCCCGGAGCTGGAGCAGGTGGCACAACCGGCGGCGCAGGCGGAGCCGGCGCAGGCGCATCCGGATTGGTGCAGTCTACTTTGGGCACGGGCACTCCGGTCGCCTCCTACGATCCCTTAATCACCGGCTCGGTTGGCGCTGAGCACCAGACTACCCCTCTGGCCAATCAACAAATCTACGGTGTGCCGTCGCTGCAGTCGAACACCGGACAGGCGAGCGTCACCTACTCGCAGTCCTTCCCGACCGGAACCACTCTTAACGTCGAATTCAACAACAGCCGCCAGACCACGAACAGCCCGTTCTTCAATTTGTCCCCGGTACTCAATTCGATGTTCCGCCTCTCTTTCCAACAGCAGTTGCTGGCGGGATTCGGCTTCGCGCCCAATCTGCGCTATCTGACAATCGCGAAGAACAATAAGAAGATCTCCGACATTGCATTCAAGGATCAGGTGATCGCGACCATCACCCAGATCAAGAACATTTACTGGGACCTGGTGAACGCCTATGAGCAGGCGCGGGTCAACGAGCAATCTCTGGCGTTTGCCCAGCAGTCCCTCGACAATGCGAAGAAGCAACTTGAACTGCAGAGCATTCCCGCTATGGACGTGATGCGCGCGGAAGCTGAAGTGTCAAAGCGCGATCAGGACCTGACTGTGGCGCGCACCAGCCTGCAACTTCAGGAGCTGCTCATCAAGAACGCATTGACCAAGAGCCTTGATGATCCTGTCCTTGAAGCCGTACCGGTTATTCCTACGGACCGCCTCGACACTGTCGAAACGCCGCCGGCTGAAGCAGTGCAGGACCTCATCGCCCAGGGATTGCGAGACCGTCCTGAACTAGCGGAATCTGATGTTGACCTGGCGAACCGGCAGATCAGTGGAAGAGCGGCGCGCAACGCGTTGTTACCGTCGCTGGCGCTGGTTGGGTTCTACGGAGGATCAGGACTGGCGGGGCCGTTGAATCCCATCTACAACCTGCCGACCCCGAATTCTTCGAACGTGCCCATAGACTACTCTGGAGCTCTGGCGAATGCTTTCAATAATTCCTCTCCTGATTACTACATCGGGCTCAGTCTGAATATCCCGTTGCGAAATCGGGTGGCTAAGGCCGATCAGTACCGCTCCGAACTGGAATACCGGCAGGCGGAGCTTCGCCGCGAGCAATTGAGAAAGCAGATTCGCATCGAGGTGCGGAACGCGCAATATGCTTTGGAACAGACCGGGGCCCGGGTTGGGGCGGCCCGAAAGGCGCGAGACCTGGCGCAACGCACGTTCGAGATCATGCAAAAGGAGCAGTCGCTGGGCGCGGGGTCGACTTTTCAGACCATGACCGCCCAGCGCGACCTCTCCATCGCCGAACTGGACATGGTCACCGCCATGACTACCTACGAAAAGGCAAAAGTCGAACTCGATCGTGCAACTGGCAGCACTTTGGAACATAATGGAATCCGGGTGCAGGACGCAGAAAACGGCACCATCGCCAGTCAGAGCCCTTAGCCCATGCCCAGCTCAACCAAAACGGGGGAGACTGAGCTTTCCGCCGGGTTGGCGCAAAGCGCATCCAAAGCTCCCCGCATTCTAGCGGCGGACGACCAGCAACATATTCTCGAGGCCATTGAGCTCCTGCTGAAACCTCAGGGATACAGAGTTGACGTCGTTCGTTCTCCGGAACTCGCCCGCGACGCTCTCGCGAGTTCTTCCTACGACGCTGTGCTGGCCGACCTGAACTACACCCGCGATACTACATCCGGACAGGAAGGCCTGGGTCTGCTTTCAGAAATTGTTGCGATGGACAGCACGCTCCCCGTGATCGTGATGACGGCCTGGGGGAACGTGGATTTGGCGGTTGAAGCCATGCGCCGGGGAGCGCGGGACTTTATCCAGAAACCGTGGGAGAACGAGCGGCTGCTCTCCATTCTGCGAACCCAGGTCGAACTTCATTGCGCCTTGCAGCGCGCGGAACGGCTGGCCGCCGAAAACCAGCTGTTGAGTGTACCGGGCCGGCCTGAGTTCATTGCCACGGCGCCGTCAATGATCCCGGTGTTGGAAGCCATTACTCGCTTCGCTCCATCAGATGCGAACGTCTTGATTACCGGCGAGCATGGGACTGGTAAAGAAATAGTGGCTCGGACGATCCATGTTTTATCGCCGCGGGCTTCGCGTCAGCTGGTCGCGGTGAATACCGGCGGCTTAGCTGAAGGTGTTTTTGAAAGTGAACTGTTCGGCCACGTGAAAGGCGCCTTCACGGACGCCCGGACGGACCGCATCGGCCGCTTCGAATGGGCTGACGGGGGCACGATTTTTCTGGACGAGATCGGCAACGTGCCCCTGCGCCAGCAGCCCAAGTTGCTGCGCGTGCTGGAGTCGGGAGAAATCGAGCGTGTGGGGTCGTCGCGCTCCAAACGAATTGACGTGCGGCTCATCTCCGCCACCAATTCAGATCTTCAGGCTGCTTGCCAGGCCGGCCAGTTTCGCGAAGATCTGCTGTTTCGCCTGAATACAGTTGAAATCCACCTGCCACCCTTGCGTGAACGCCGCGAGGACATTCCGGTTCTCGCTTTGCACTTCCTGTCGCACTACGCCTCCCGCTATCGTCGTGCAATTCGAGGGTTCGATCCCTCAGCCCTGCAGTCATTAATGCAGTATTCCTGGCCCGGCAACGTTCGCGAGTTGGAGCACACACTGGAGCGATCTGTCCTCATGTGCCGCAGCGAACAAATCCAGCCCGCCGACCTTGGATTAAGTCTGCAGAAGCCACAAGCGCAAAACCTGGAGGAACTCAGCCTCGAATCGGTGGAGACGATCCTGATCCGGAAGGCCCTGCAGCGCTTTCACGGCAATGTAAGCCAGGCCGCCGAAGCGCTTGGCCTGAGCCGCGGCGCACTGTATCGCCGAATGGAAAAATATGGACTCTAGCCCGGCCGATGCGAAAGGGTCCGGGCGCAGGAAATCGCATCGGGCACCTTTTGAGCGCCGCATTATTCGTTCATCGCTTTGGCTGGCGGTCCCTGGATTGGTAGTCAGTGGTATCTTGATCTGGCTTCAGGACTGGACTCTCGAATCGAAGCTGGCCCTTCTCTTCGCCGAGCTGCTGGTCTGCGCACTTATCATTGCCGCCATTCACGATCAGATTATTCGTCCGCTGCAAACCTTGGCCAATGTGGTCGGCGCACTGCGGGAAGAGGACTATTCCTTTCGCGCCCGGATGGCGGTTCCCGACGATGCCCTCGGGGAGCTCTCTCTCGAAGTCAACATGCTGGCCGACCTGCTGGCAGAACATCGCATCGGAGCGATTGAAGCGACTGCGCTCTTGCAGCGGGTCGTCGAAGAAGTGGATACTCCCCTCTTTGCATTCGACCCGGGCGAGGCTTTGCGGCTGGTCAACTCGGCCGGGCAAAGACTGCTTCAACAGGCTTCTCCCAGACTGCTTGGCAGGACGGCGGCCGAGCTGGGACTGAAAGCATGTCTGTCCGCGGAGAATGCATCAATCGTCCCCTTGCACTTCAACAGCGATGCTCGCTGGTTTGTGCGGCGAAGCTCGTTCCGGCAGCGTGGAGTGCCGCACACTCTGGTCGTGCTCTCCGACGTGAGCCGGGCTTTGCGGGAGGAGGAGCGGCGGGCCTGGCAAAGCCTGATTCGTGTGATGGGTCACGAATTGAACAACTCGCTGGCGCCCATCAAGTCGATCGCCGGAAGCCTGCACGCGCGGCTCTCCGGAAGTACGCTACCTGCGAGTGAGCGCGAGGATTTTGAGCGCGGACTCGGCATTATCGAGTCTCGCGCCGCGTCGCTTAACCGCTTCCTGCAAGCTTATCGGCAACTGGCGCAGATGCCGCCGCCGGTCCTTAAGAAATCCACCCTTTCGCCGCTGGTGACGCGCGTGGCTGGGTTGGAAACCCGCATCAAAGTCACAGTGATTCCTGGGCCCGAAGTAACCGTGATGGCAGATCCGGATCAACTCGAGCAGATGCTGATCAATCTCGTGCGCAACGCTGCGGAGGCTGTGCTGGAAGGCTCACCTTCCGCAAAAGACCCGAATGAAGCCGATTTCACTCCCACCAACGGGTTCCTGCCGCGCGTTATCATCAGCTGGAAGCTGCTCGATAAGAATGTGGACTTGACCATTGACGATAACGGTCCTGGCCTGCTGAATCCGAGCAACGTGTTTGTTCCGTTCTATACGACAAAACCATCCGGCAGCGGGATCGGTCTGGTTCTTTCCCGTCAAATCGCGGAAGCGCACGGCGGCTCCCTCGAACTTGCGAATCGTCCCGACGAACGCGGTTGCAGAGTAAGAGTGATTCTGCCGCGGCCGGCATAGTAGCCGCGGTAAGAGCCAGTTATCGGCCTCGGTCTGTCAAGGCCAGCGGACGGGTTAGGTACTCGTGCGGAAGGCCGCAACTGCGTCTTCGTCACTCTCGTATGACTTGAAGACTGTGTTCAGTCTTGTCCTTTGAAGCAATTCAGTCACCCGCCGGTTAGGACGAACTAGCTTGATCTCACCGTGCCGGCTCCGGGTTGACGCCAGCACCGCTACCAGCGTGCCCAATCCACCGCTATCGATGTATTCGATTCGGCCGAGGTTCACGACAATCTGTCGTGTCCCCAGGAGGATGTTTCTTACTCTTTCGCGGAAGGCGGCAGTCTCGTCGCCAAACACAAGGCGTCCGGCGCAGTACAGAATGACCACGTCGCCCGAAATGTCGGTCTGCATCTTTAATGGCATAGGACGACGAAGAGGCGCAAGCAGGTGTGGCCTCACAGACAACGGTGCCAGGAGCAGTCAACCAAGTGCTTCGGATGAAGTGGTGAATCACCCGTCCTCGAACTTTGCTGAGGAGCCCCAAGCCTCGGTAGGCCATGTTAGGAAGCCGGCCAGCCAAAGTCAATCGGCACACGGGGTAGTGTACAGCGATCGCAAAAGTGGCGGCAAAACCTGACACACACCCCCGAGACCTCGCCTGATGCAACGATGGACTGCGGGAGAGCGGGCACGGCGGTGTGAAATCACTAGGGCTGACAAAATTGTGCCGCAGTGGTTCGGAAGGACCGCTGTGTAAGTTCGTCGAGAGATTTTGTTCGCAGCTCTTGGGAAAGAACTTCGATCCCCCAGGGGCCCTGATAACCCGTCTTTCGCACACACTCAATGAAACCCCTGACGTCGAATTCTCCTTCGCCGCACAGTCTGCGATGGTTGATGGTGTCTTCGTGAAGGCTCCAGGGAGCTTCGAGTGTGCCGTCGTTCAGTTCCACGCTTACCAACCACTGCAATGGGATACGGCCGACTTCGTCGTAAGGGATCTTCAGCTTCACGATATGCCAGAGATCCAGGACAATGCCTCCATTACTTGCGCCGGCGCCTTCGACCATGGCGAGTGAATCCTCCAGATTGTCCAGCATGGCGAAAGGCATGAGTTCGAAGCCGATGCTGGTGCCATGTTCAGCGGCTTCCGCGCACAATGTAGAGAAGGCTTCGATCAGGCGAGGCATGGGAGTTTTTTCGCGGAAGAAGTCTCCAACTTTTACGTGGCGCGCTCGTAGCGCCTCGGCCGCCGTCAGCAACGTGTTCTTGCGCGACTCGGATTGCTTCGTTCTTTCGCCATCTTTTCTTTCGCCCTCCAGGAACCAATCGGTAAGGAATTCGAGTTCAACGTGTTGCATCCCATTGTCGTCCAGAATGAGCTTCATTTCTTCGAGGCTGCGGCGTTTCAGAGTATGTTCCAGGTCCGCATGCCAGATGCCGAATCCTTTGAAACCAGCTCTGGCGGCAGACTCTACCCGATCTTTGAAATCGAATGGGCTGTACTCGCGGTCGGTATGGGGAATGCCGGCTGAAATGGTCCAGTAGGAGGCGAGTAGATCAGGGCTCATGGTGAAGTCTCGTGGTCGGCCGTCCGACGGTTCAGTGCTTCGGGAAGTCATGCCCTCGATCAGGCGGCTACCGCGTCATGGGCCAGTAGCAACTTGACCGCCTGCACGATCTTCTCCTCGTTAGGCAGGATGAAATTTTCCAGGGGCTCGCTATAGGGGACTGGCGTGTCGAGGGCAGTCACCATCTTCACTGGTGCGCGAAGGTACTCGAAGCCGTGCTCGGCAACTTCACCGGCGATGACCACGGCTACGGACGAATGACGCGGCGCCTGGTCAACCAGTACCAGTCGGCCCGTCTTCTTAACCGAGGCGAGGATTGTCTTGACGTCGAGCGGGGCCAACGTACGCGGATCGATCACTTCCGCACTGATGCCTTCTTCGGCCAGGCGTTCGGCGGCAGCCAGCGACTTCTTGACCATCCAAGCGGTTGCAACAATCGTGACGTCGGTGCCCGGGCGCTTGATGTCCGCAACTCCGAAAGGAATGACGTATTCGCCGTCAGGCACTTCACCCTTGTCGAGAGTCAGCATGTAGTGATGGAGATAGACCACGGGATTATCGTCACGAATGGACGCCGCCATAAGACCCTTGGCATCGGCAGGCGTCGACGGAATCACCACTCTCAGCCCCGGAATCCCCATCAGCGCGTGATAAATGCAATTCGAGTGCTGCCCGGCCCAGCCGGCCGCAAAACCAAAGCCTGCCTTGAAGACGACCGGCACCTTGACCTGGCCGCCCGACATGTAGCGCAGGCGTGGAGCTTCGTTGATCACCTGATCGAACGCGACCAGCATGAATTCACTCATCCATAGTTCGACGATCGGTCGCAAGCCAGTCATCGCAGCGCCGATGCCGATTCCTATCTCGGCGGTTTCGGAGATGGGCGCGATGCGGACACGGTCCTTGCCGAATTTCTTGAGCATGGGGTCGCGCTCGGTCATGGCCATATTCTGGCCATACATCACTACACTCGAGTCGCGTTGCATTTCCTCTGCAATGGCTGCTGAGATCGCGTCAACGTACATCATTTCGCGCGCCATATCTCCTCCTATGCGTAGACGAAATTGACTGCTTCTTCGGGCACCGGCAAAGGGCTGGCCAGACCGAACTGCACCGCGTCGTCGACTTCGGCGCGGGCTGCGGCATCGATGCGCGTCGCGTCGGCCGAAGTCAGCACTTTCTCTTGCAGCAACCTGGCACGGAATTGAACCACCGGATCCTTCGCCTTCCACTTGGCGAATTCTTTTTTGTTGCCATAGACCGAGATCGCCTCGTGGTCGGGGAACTGAGTCGGCAGTGGAGGCACGGTGATGACATTGCCGTGGGCGCTAAGCCGGTAGAATTTCGATTCGATGAGGCTCGGGCCCTGCCCCGCACGCGCGCGCTCCGCCGCCTTGGCGACCGCGTTATGCACCGCAACCGGATCGGTGCCATCGACCGTGACGCCGGGAATGCTGAAAGCCTCGGCTTTCTTGGAAAGCGGATCGCCGGCAATGGCGTTGGCGTCTTCCAGGCTGAAGTGGGTGTAGGCCTGATACTGATTGTTCTCGAGAACGTACACCACGGGCAACTTCCAGATGGCCGCCATGTTCACCGACTCAAAAAAGGCTCCCTGTTTTGAAGCGCCGTCGCCGAAAAAGCAATAGACGATCTGGCCGGTCTTTTTCACCTGCGCGGTGAGCGCGGCGCCGGTGGCGTGGGCAATGCTCTGGCCGATGATTCCCGACGTGCCGGGAAAATGATGCGCGGGATCGGCGAGGTGCATGGAGCCGCCAAAGCCGTGGCACAGGCCGTCTTTGCGGCCGTAGACTTCGGCCATCATGTTGCGCATCGGCGAACCCAGAACTATTGGATAGCCGTGGCAACGATAACTTGGCATCACCAGATCTTCCGGGTTACGCGTGGACAGCGCCCCCACGATGCTGGCTTCGGCGCCGTCCCCGAGATGCGAATGCCCGCGGATCACCCCCGGGTGCTCGATGAAAGTCCTCTTGACCGCCTCTTCGAACTCCCGGATTCGCACCATTTGGGTGTAGATCCAGATGAGGGGGTCTTTTCCGAGCTTTTTATTTTGTGACTTTGCCGGTTTTCGGTTTGCGGGCTTTGGCATGGCTGACTCCTTTTTTCCGCGATTGTGTGGGTGCGTCCTTCAGTGCGCCAATCTGGCAGAGCGGATCACCCACCGGCACTTCGGCAGTTTCGTGCGCAACTATCTGCAGCAAAACTCCGGCTTCCGGGGACTCCAGTTCGTAGCTGACTTTCTCGGTTTCCAATTCGACAAGCGGGTCTCCTGGTTTGACGGTATCGCCTTCCCGCTTCAGCCAGCGCACCACGACTGCCTTGGTGCTGGTCAC